>JAYNIA010000042.1:1278-23834 GCA_038108555.1 Nitrospinota bacterium
ACATGCATTACAGGTCGGAAAATACCCGCCATGTATTTAAAGAACCCAGGGAATAAAGTGATAAACGTGAAGAGAAGAACACCACCAAGAATAGCCGTCCATGAATAAGCGGTCAGACTAACTTTCATCAGGTCATGAGCCAAGCGATCATATTTCGCAGCCATAACCGGATCTTCGTCTTTAACGCGAATTCCGATAAACTCGATGATCATACAGAAGATCGGTACCGCCAATACAAAACTACCGAAGTAGAGATGCTGCTGATTTGCCACCCAAATAATAATTCGGCTGGGCGCAAACTCATATGTATTGTAGTCCTTTTGTGTATCTAAATCCGGTGCCGGAAAACCGCTTACCGGCCCTTTTAGTGGATTACCCTCCCAGTCCTTATAGAAAACGTCCTGGCTCCACTCAATTTCCGGCTCGCCTTCACCTTCAGCAGCTTCTTCCGCCTGAACTTCCTTGGCAAAAGCCTCCTCAGCGAAGACCTGTTCTGCAAATGCCTCTTTGGCATCGGCAATTCCGGTCATTCCCGGCATCAGATAAATGGCCAATGCCATCACCAATCCCAGTGATAATGCCCCGATACTACGAGTGTTTTTCCCCAACATAGCTTTAACCTCCTTTTGGATCTGATCAGGATCCGTTGCTAGTAATACAAAACTTGATTAGGTACCTATATATATAAACTCACTTAAACTTGTTTCCGTTTCCACAGGTCCAAAAAAATTGGCAACCAGCAGAAAACTCGTCATCCAGAACCCCTCCAGGTGACGGGCCATCTTTACAATTGCTTTAAAACGCAAATAAAATAAAACCAACAAAGTCCGTAACTTACGCATTTATAAGGGTTTTCAAACACCCTTAAATGGACCCCTTTTTGGCGCACAAGTGCCCAAAATGATGGTGATTAGATCATAGCCTTCACTATGTGTCAAGTCAAAATCGACCCTCGCAGCCCTTAAAATATAATGTTTTTTAGGATTTTTTTCAGGGTTCCTGCATCCGTAATTTCACAGAATTTGCATGCCCTCCCAAATCCTCCATTTCAGCCAACAATGTTACAGTTTTGCCACAATTTTGAAGAGCCTCCCGATTATAGGAAATCAAACTGGTACGCTTGATAAAATCATAAACTCCCAGGGGAGAAGAGAACCGGGCCGTTCCACTCGTCGGCAATACGTGATTGGGGCCTGCAAGATAATCCCCCATGGCCTCCGGGGTATAGTGCCCCAGAAAGATGGCCCCCGCATTTTGTATCTTCCCGGCCCATTCTTCAGGATTTTCCAGAGAAAGCTCCAGATGTTCCGGGGCAATTTTATTGGCTAGATCCACGGCGTCCTGAAGAGACTCGGTCACCAGCAAATAACAATTGTTTTTCAAGGAAACTTCCGCAATTGCTTTCTTGTCCAGTTCGTTTACCTGCTTCTCCAGCTCCATTTTTACGGCTTCCACCAAACCTTCTTCGGGTGTCACCAGAACCGGAACGGCATCTTCATCATGCTCCGCCTGAGAAAGAAGGTCAGCAGCCACATACGCCGGATTGGCAGAATGATCAGCCACAATCAATATTTCACTGGGACCAGCAATCATATCGATATCCACAATTCCAAAAACCAACCGCTTTGCCAAAGCCACAAAGATATTTCCGGGCCCTACGATCTTGTCCACACGGGGAACGGTTTTTGTCCCGAACGCCATGGCGGCTACTGCTTGCGCTCCACCCAGTTTATAGATCTCCGTTACCCCGGCTAAATCCGCAGCCACTAAAACATGCGGTCGCGTTTGCCCATCGGGAAAAGGCGAACACATGACAATTCTTTCCACTCCGGCCACCTTGGCGGGGATCGCATTCATAAGTACCGAAGAAGGATAAGAAGCCTTTCCTCCGGGAACATAAATCCCTGCAACCTCCAAAGGCCGAACCTGTTGCCCCAAAGTGATCCCACCTTCTTCATAAGTCCAGGAGTCCTGCATTTGCCTTTCGTGAAACAAACGAATTCTTTTCGCAGCCTCACCCAGAGCATCCAGCTCCTCCTGGTTCAACTCCTGATAAGCCGCTTTAATTTCTTCAGACGTGACACGGATTTTTTCCAGTGGCAGGTTATGGCGATCAAACTGGTGTGTCAGCCGCAGCACTTCTTCATCCCCTTTTTCTTTCACGTCATTCAATATTTTTCGAACCGTTTCGTCCTGAGTAAACAAATCCATATTGGACCGGTTCACTAAAGCATCGACTACCTTCGTATAATCCGGTTCTGAATATTTACTAATCTTCATTTGAAAACCACACCTTTGCTAAATTGAAATTTTATCAAGAATATTTTTGGTCTTTCCACCCTCACCCAGGCCCGAATGCACAACAAGTCCCAAATGCGTTTTTAAAAATTTTAAGTCTTCGGGATAATCCACATCGTACCAAACCGGTAATAGATCCAGAGTAATATTATCCTTCTTTACAGTTTTTAAAGTTTCATCCAGAACATTTTCCGTGCCCCAGGAAACCCGGGAAAACACTTCAGAAATTTTTCCGGTCATGGCTATCAAATAATAACCGCCATCCGTACTAGGCCCCAACACCAATTCTTTTTCGGAAGCCAACGCTTTTTTAATATACGCCACAGGCAAAGAAGGACTGTCCGAACCTATAATGACTACTTTTTTGTAACCCTCGGCAAACCGGTCGGCAAAAGCAGAACGCATCTTTTCCCCCAGGTCATCCCCCTTCTGAAAAAACAGCTTCATACCGGAACTCTCAGTTCCGCTAAAAAAACCCGAATGATTTTCAGGAAAGATTCCAACGAAAGGATCAGCGCTGTCTACCTGAAGAATTTTTTCCAAACTATCTTCAACAAAGCAGGTATAGAGCCTTAGAATGGTTTTATCATCAAGAGAGGAACTGAGACGGGTTTTCACCTGACCCAAAACAGGATCGCGTGCAAACAAGATCACCGCATTTTCTTTTATCTTTCCCATTCACACCTTGCGCCTCCCCTTAACGGGGGTTGACTCAATGGCCAAAGCCTCATAAAATTAACCAATTAACCCATTTGCCTCTTTACGAAGGAACCCTCACCATCCTCGATTTCGACCTTTCGCTATTCTACTGGATCAACCAGCATTTTCAATCCCGAATGATGGATAAGTTCATGCTGTTTGTCACCGTAAAGGAAAACTTCTACGTTCCTGCCATATTAAGTTTCGTTGCACTTATGACAACATACAAATGGCGGGGATTGGCTTTCATTATCGCTGCAGCTATTTCCATTGGCCTCGCAGATGCGATCGGTCATAATATTTTAAAAGAGGGAATTCAACGAATCCGTCCCTGCCATGTTCTTCCGCCAGACATCATTGGTGTAGTCAGTTGCTCCAACAGTTTTTCATTTCCTTCAAACCATGCGGTGAACTCCTTTGCCGCAGCAACTCTCTTAAGCCTGTGTTTTCGCAATACCACCTTACTGGTTTTTGCATTGGCCCTGATCGTTTGTTACGCGAGAGTTTATTTAAGAGTGCATTATCCATCCGATGTTTTGGGAGGGATGATTTTTGGAAGTGTTATGGGCTACTTCGGTTACCTGATCTATGGCAGGATATTGAAATACATCAAACCTTGACCGTCCTTACGGAATGAGCGCAACAAATCAAAAAAAATTCCTTATCATCAAGTTAAGTGCCTTGGGGGATGTTGTCCATGCCCTGCCCACCGCCAGCACCCTGCGCCAGGAAAACCCGGATGCTTTTATCGCATGGATCATTGAAGAGCGTTACCAGGAACTTCTGCAAAATAATCCAGATATTAACGAAGTCATTCCCATTCGCACAAAAGTCTGGCGTAAAAACCTGAATACAGAAACCTTAAAAGAAGTTTGGCAAACTATTAAACGATTGCGCAAACAAAAATTTGATGTGGTTTTTGATTTACACGGCCTGGTAAAAAGCGGTGTCATTGCCTGGTTATGCAGAGCCCCGGTAAAATCCGGCTTCCACAGGAAAAACTGTAAAGAAAAAATAAGCGCGGTTTTTACCAACCAAAAAGCACCGTATATGGCCGGCGGAATTCATGTCGTTGACATGTACCTTGCTCAATTGCAATCTGCTTTGAAAATTAAAAACGAATTAAAGAATTTCCCTCTTCCTGAAATCAAGAACGAAAAAGTGGAAGATTTTTTTCAAAAAAATACAGACTTAACCAACAAACCCGTCATTGGAATTAATTCGGGAGCCGGATTCGAAAGCAAACTTTGGGAACTGGAACGGTTTGCAAAATTAGCGGACCGCATTTCGGTCGAAATGAATTGCTCCATACTTTTGACATGGGGCCCCGGGGAAGAACAAAAAACACAACAGATTGCGGCATCCATGAAACAAAAATGCTGGATCGCCCCTCCCACCACAATTCAGGAGTCCATAGCCCTTTACAAACACCTTGCACTACTGGTAAGTTGTGATTCGGGACCGCTCCACCTCTGTGCAGCGTTGGGCATCCCCACGATTTCTTTATTTGGACCCACGGACCCTGTGAGAAACGGAGCCTATGGGGCCAACAATGAAACCGTAAATAAATTGTTGTCCTGTAGTTTTTGCTGGAAAAGAAAATGTCCGCTGGGAACCAACGATTGTATGAAACAGATTGCCGTGGAAGAAGTGTTTGAAGCAGTACAATCCAACCTTAAAAGAATTAATTTAGCGGAGTAACCCCTATGGGAATTGATAAAGAGTTACTGGAGATTCTTGTTTGTCCTAAATGCAAAGGCGACCTTGTAATGGGAAAAAACGAAGAAAGTCTCGACTGCATACCGTGTAGCGTGAGATTTCCCATTAGGGATGATATCCCCGTCATGCTTATCGACGAAGCCCTTCCCATGGAATAACGGGAACCAAGACACTTTATAACCTGCAATCGATACGTCCGGATCGACCATCTCTCCAAATCAATTTAAATAAGCATGAAGAAGTTTTTACGATCCGTCGAATACCATATAAAAAATACCCTCTGGAAAATATTTGGCCTGTTCGCCAACAAAAATATTTCCCCGGCCCCCCTTCCCCTGGACTTTTCAAAAATCTCCAAAATACTCGTGGTTCGCTCTGACCGGCTCGGGGATGTGGTTTTATCAACACCGGTTTATGAGTCTTTAAAAACTTCTTTTCCACATTTGAAAATAACAGCTATGGTGAACCCCATCCAGGGGGGAATCCTTGAAAACAATCCCAACCTGGACAAAATAATTTTAATGCGGCGCCGAAGGTTCTGGCGCGCCATTCGTGATTCCCGAAGGGAAAAGTTCGATCTCGCAATCACCCTCAACAAAAAGTTCAGTGCAACCGCTACTTTTTTCACTCTCATGTCCAACGCAAAAATGTTAGCGGGTTATCTTCACCACCAAAACCCATGGAAGTACCACATCACTCTCCCCATTGAGACCCCTCCCAGGCATGAAATCGAAAACAACCTGGCGCTCCTGGAACATATGGGGATCCCAAAAATAATCTCACAGCCCAGGGTCTACTTTAACGATAAGGAAAACAAAAAGGTTTCTGAAATTTTGAATTCAGAAAAAAAAGAACGGCCGCTTCTTCTGGTTAAAACCGGTACACGGATTGCCGAATGGGGTTGGCAGTTGGAAAAATTTCAGATCGTCATTGAACATATCCTGAAAAATAAAATAGCCGATATCTGGTTGATTAATGGGCCGGGAGAGGAAGAAGGTTTGAAATCGGATATTGCAAAAATGAAATACAAGCCCAGATTATTACCACTGATTAAAACAAAAGAACTTGCGCTTTTGATACAACAATGCGATCTTCTTTTTTGTAACCACACGGGCATCATGCATTTGGCCACAGCAGTTGAAAAACCCGCGTGCGTTATATTCAAACATGGAGAAATCGAACGATGGGGCCCACGGCATCCTCAAAGCATCGTTCTTGATGACCGCCATCAAGACAACCTTTCACCCGAAACTGTTATCCAAACTCTTGAAGAGTTTCTGAGAGACAAGCACTCATGAATACTGAAAAAATAACCGACGCCAAAAAATCGACCACCGCAACACCGGGATTGATTTTTGAAGAATCTGTCATTTTTGAATTGGGATCTCCCGGACGAAAAGCCTATTCCCTTCCCGCCTGCGATGTTCCTGAGGTCGAATTGGAAACTCTGCTACCGACCGATGAAATTCGTGAACCCATTGAAGAACTTCCGGAATTGAGCGAACTCGATGTCGTTCGCCATTTCACCCGATTGTCGCAATGGAACTTCAGCATTGACACGAATTTTTATCCGCTGGGCTCATGCACTATGAAATACAACCCGAAAATAAATGAAACCCTGGCGCGCCTGCCGGGTTTTGCAGGACACCATCCGGTTTCATCAGATGAGGATTCCCAGGGAAGCCTGCAATTGATGTTTGAACTGCAGGAATGTCTGAAAGAGGTCAGTGGTATGGACCACGCCTGCCTGCAACCCGCAGCGGGAGCACAGGGTGAGTTTGCCGGTATGCTGATGATCCAGGCGTACCACGCAGCCCAGGGCAATCCCCGGAAAAAAGTTTTATTGCCCGATTCAGCACACGGCACAAACCCGGCCAGTGCCACTCTTTGTGGATACAAATCGGTACAGATTCCCTCCAACCCGGAAGGGCTGATCGATATTGAAAAACTCGAAGCAGCTATGGATGAAGAAACCGCAGCCATCATGCTGACCAACCCGAACACTCTGGGCATGTTTGAAAAAGATATTTTAAAAATCACCGAAATCGTACACAGCAAAGGCGGGCTGGTCTATTGTGACGGTGCCAATCTCAATGCGGTCATGGGAATCGTCAAGATGGGTAATATGGGAATCGATGTATTGCACATCAACCTCCACAAAACTTTTTCGACCCCTCATGGTGGAGGTGGACCGGGAGCCGGTCCGGTTTGCATCAAAGATATTCTTGAACCTTATCTTCCAAAACCCGTGGTGCAGAAACAGGGTCACAAATATGTTTTAAACTATGACCGACCCAATAGCGTTGGCAAACTGAAAGTATTCAACGGTAATTTTGGAATGCTGCTGAGAGCCTATGTCTACATCCGGACGCTGGGTCCCGAAGGAATACTGGAAGCTGCACAATCAGCGGTCCTAAATGCAAACTACATCCGTGCAAGATTAAAAGATACGTTTCACCTTCCGTTTACCGGAGCCAGCCTGCATGAATGTGTTTTCAATGACAAAGGCCAGGGTATCACCACCATGGACTTCGCTAAAGAACTCATCGATCATGGATTCCATCCCCCCACGGTTTATTTTCCGTTGATCGTAAAGGGAGCGTTGATGATCGAACCGACGGAAACGGAGTCGAAAGAAACCCTCGATATGTTTATCGAGGCCATGAAGTCCATCGCCAAAAAAGGTCAGGAAGATCCGGAAAGTTTTCACGCAGCCCCGCGCTTGCCAAAAGTATCTCGTCCCGACGAAGCTCACGCCGCACGCCAACCGGTTTTACGATGGAGACGCTAAAAAATAACCCCCCTGATAAGGGGGGACTCAGGGGGGTTTATGAACCCCAAAAAAATTAATTAAAAACAACCCCCTCAATCCCCCTTGTCAGGGTGAAGCAAATTATCCATCAATAAACAATCCACGGACTAAAACCAGTACAGCAGTAGTCACTATACCCGCGCCAATGAGGTTGAGGATCAGTCCCGCTTTAGACATTTTCGGGATGCTCACCCAACCACTGCCAAAAACAATCGCGTTGGGCGGTGTCGCAACCGGCAGCATAAACGCAAACGAAGCTGCCAGGGTTGCAGGAACCATCAGATACAAAGGATGAATGCTGGCAGCAACTGCCGCCATACCAAGGATGGGAAGGATCATGGTGGTGGTTGCCGTGTTGGAAGTCAACTCGGTTAAAAAAGTAACACCAAGACAAATGGCCAGCACCGTCAACCACAACGGCCAATCAGCAACAGCAGAAAGGTGTGAGCCGATCCATTTATCCAGTCCGCTAACTCCAAATCCTGAGGCCAGGGCGAAACCACCTCCAAACAAAATCAAAATGCCCCAAGGCGTTTTTGTCTTAACAGTATCCCAGTCCAACGCAAACCATTCCGTTTTGCCATTCAGGGTTAACCCTTGCGAACCGTTGACCGGAATCACCATCAATAACAATCCCATGCTCATAGCTACCGTAGAATCATTCAGAAACTTTTGATGGGAAAACAATTGCGACCACCCGGGAATTACAAAACCACCCAACTCGATGGGTCTTCTGAAAATCCATAGCAGGGCTGTGAGACAAAAAACCGTCGCGACAATTTTTTCTCCCCGGCTCATGGAACCCAGGGTTTGCAGCTCCTGTTGAATGATTCTGCCTTCACCTCCTTCAATTTGATGGATGGGAAAAGGCGAAACGAAACGGCAGAGATAAAACCAGGTGATGGGAATAAAAACCAGAACAATGGGAAGAGCCAAAGTCATCCATTGAAAAAAACTGATTTCGGGATTGTCTGGAAACAGTTTTTTATAGAATCCTGCAAACACAATATTCGGCGGCGTGCCAATGGGCGTTCCAACACCCCCGATGCTGGCTGAATAAGCGAGACCCAGCATCAAAACCAGGCCCAATCCGTTTTCAATTCGGGTTTGCGATTCGGAAGTCTTCTCTCCATTTAAAGAAGCACTGGAAGCGATTTGCCTGACCACTGCCATGGCTACCGGAAGCATCATCATCGTTGATGCGGTATTGGAAATCCACATCGACAAAAATGCAGTGGCGACCATGAATCCAAGGACAATTCGTTTCGGTTCCGTTCCCATTGCGGAGATGATCCACAACGCGAGCCGTTTGTGAAAATTCCATCGCTCCATCGCAAGAGCGATCATGAATCCGCCAAGGAATAAAAAGATGAGGTGATTGGCGTAATTGGGGGCAACCTGTTTGCTAGGCATGATGCCGAGAAGAGGAAACAAGGGAAGCGGCAACATGGCGGTCACGGCCAGTGAGGTTCCCTCCCCCACCCACCAGATTGCCATCAAGGCGACTACAGCAAGCATGCGTTGTGGACTATCCGTCATACCCCCCAGGGGTGGCATCAATAGGATGGCAACAAACGCAAGAAGGCCTGCCGAAAGGACTACAATCTGTTTTTTGAATGGGCTTTCCACATTGGGATGGTAACGCTTTGAGTGGAAGCAAACAAGTAGAGGAAAACAAGAAAATTTCTAATAATCCTCCCCTCTCATGAGGGGAGGCAAGGCGTAGCCGCGGAGGGGTGTGGATTACACCCATTTATTTTTTGAGGAAATAAAAAAAAACATCCAACCCTCCCCCGTCCCCTCCCTATGAAGGGAGGGGAGATATTTGTCCATCAACCTCCATTGTCATTGGGAGGTAATTTTTTTAAAATTTCTTCTAAAACTCCATCAATGTTTTCATAAACCTCATCATTGGTGAAACGAAGAAATTTGATTCCAAGTTTTTCGATAAATTCTTGACGAGCTTTATCTGCGTGGGTTGCTGTGTCAGTGAAATGAGAATCCCCATCGACTTCAATGGCGAGTTTAGCTTTTGGGCAGTAAAAATCTAAAATATAATTTTTGACACTGTATTGCCTACGAAAAACATAACCCTGCACTTGCTTGTTGCGTAATACCTGCCACAAAGCGACTTCAGCGGGAGGCATTTGCTTGCGCAAAGACTTTCTTCTGTCTTTCACCGAACTTTTGTTAAATATCTTTGCCATTTATAAAACTCCACTCCCTTAATAGGGAGGGGGCGGGGGAGGGTTGGATTTAAAATAAAAGTTACCTCAAAGCTTACTTCGAAAACATGACAATCATTAATAAATTTTAATAAAAATCATCATTAACTTTTAAATATTCCATGCTTAAATACCCATACCAATTTAATCGGGCGGCAGATATGAAAATACTTCAAAAACAACTTTTTGTTCAAGCCAAAATTTCACTAGTCATTTTTTTGTCCCTCTTTTTAACAGCACAACCGGCACTGGCAAATGAAGTTTTACCTGAGGACATAGCTGAAGATAAAATTGAGAATAATTCAAATGAAAATAATTGCCAACAGGTTGAAGAAAATGAAAATGAGGAGTTCGATCCTGATGATCAATCATATGGGTCAAATAAGGGTTGCTCCAAAATCAACGCAAAAAATGTAGCAGTCGTTTTTTTGAAAGTTTTAGCAACTCTGCCTGTCTGGGTAGGTACCTTATTCCTTATCAGCCTTGATCCGGATCATAATCATTAAAATATTTCAGCCAGCGGTTCGCCGGTTAATGTGCGGAAGCTGAAGAACCGGAAAGAATCTGGTTGATTTTGAGTGTGGAGACGATGTGGGTATCCATGCCCAGTTGCGTCGGTGTGTAACCCAGCGCAAGGGCCACCAGTTGTGGCAGGTGAAGGATGGGAATGGACTGGTTTTTCTTTTGCAATAATTCGATTTCCGGCTGGTAGGAATCGAGACTCAGGTGACACAACGGACATCCCGTCGCAATCACATCGGCACCGTTGTCAATGGCATCCTGCAACGCATTGCCGGACATTCCCAACGATGCGTCTTTATTCATCATCACAATTGGGAACCCGCAACATTTTACACGGCTGGGATAATAGACCGGCGTCGCACCGAGTGCTGCAAAGATATCTTCCATTTCCGTGGGGTTGTCGGGATTTTCATAATCCGATCTCTCAGACGGACGCAGAACATAGCAGCCGTAAAACGCAGCGACTTTCAAACCGGTCAACGGTTTTTTGATGCGGGCTTTCAGCCTCGCCATACCCTCTTCGGTTGCGAGGATATTGGCAAAATGTTTGATTTTGGTTTTACCGTTGTACTGGTGTCCGCCTTCTTCCAGGATGTCGTTGACTTTTTCCTTGTACTCTTTACTTTCATTGAGATACGCTTCGGTTTTTTTCAACGTTCCCTGACAGGTGGAACAAATGGTGACAATATCCAGATTCTGTTTTTCGGCGATGGAAAACGAACGTGCGTTCAGGGCATCTGCCAATAAAGGACTTTTTTCAGAAACCACTCCTGCGCCACAGCAGGATGCGGCTTTCATTTCCACAAATTCAAAACCCAGACCTTCAGCAGCCTTGGTGGTGGAGAGCATCAACTCCCGGGTCGCCCCCTTGGCGACACAACCTGTAAAAAGGGCGAACTTCATTGATTCAACTCCTTGAAAATACGTTTGACGTCATCAACCTCTTCAATCGATTTGTGAAAGATCGGTGGAATTTTTCCTTTGAGCAGCATTCGGAGACCAATGGGAATCAGTCCCAACAATCCGGGGATATTAAAAATACCGACTGACTCGGGGGCGATCCTGTTTTCATTAAGAAGACCACTCCTTTTAACCGAGTTGGTGAACGACAGTGCGTGGCGTGCGCCGTTATTGTTATGCACTCCCTTTTCCAATGCCACGGTCATGATTTCCTTGATGCGATCGAATGGACGCGCCGGTTTCGGACAGCGTTCCACACATTCGGCGCAGTGAGTACAGTCCCAAATTCCTCCCGGCTCACTCAGGTCCTGCACCCGTTGCATGGTTTTAGAGTCGCGGGAGTCGCTAACAAAGCGTTGCGCTTTTGCCAGTGCAGCCGGCCCGAGAAAGTTGTCATCCACTTCCAGGGTGTTACAGTCTGAATAACAGGCCCCGCACATAATGCAGGTACTGGAGTCGTCGATGAGTCGAAACTGTTCCGGCGACTGTTGTCTTTCCTTTTCCGGAGGTTCTTCTTTCGGTTCCAGATACGGTTTAATTTTATTAACCTTGTCCCAGAACGGAGTGAAATCGACCACGAGGTCTTTGACCGGTTTCATATTCCCAAGCGGTTCCAGGGTGATCGTATCGTCATCCTGCAACAGGTGCTCTCCCTGGCGTTGGCAGGCCAGCAAAGCGTGGCCGTTTGCTTTAACGGCACAGGAACCACAGATGGCACTGCGACAGGACATCCGGTAGGAAAGGCTGCCATCCAGCTTCCATTTAATTTCATTCATACAGTCCAGAAGAGTCGCCCCATGGGGAATATCCAACTGGAACTCTTCGAAATAAGGTTCGGGTTGCTTTTCCGGATTGAACCGCTTGATCCTGAATGTTGCCATTAATATTTTCTTTCTTCAGGTTGATATTTTGTGATCACCACCGGTTTGGTTTTTATTTCCAATCCATCCGGTGTGCCATAAACCATGGAATGGTGCAGAAACTTGTCATCGTCGCGTTTCGGGAAGTCGGTGCGAAAATGTCCACCGCGACTTTCCTGGCGTCTCAATGCTGCTGTAGCAATCAAACTCGCCATACCCAGCATATTCCCCAATTCTATGATTTCATAAATTTCAGTATTGAACAGCTTACCCTTATCCGTTACTTTACCTTTTTGGAACCGTACCTTCAGGTCTTTAAGGGTTTCAATGCAGGCTTTCAGTCTTTCTTCATCGCGAAAAACACCGCATTTGGTCATCATGACTTCTTTCATTTCGTTTCGAATGTCATTGTAACTTTCGCTTCCATCTCTTTGGAAAATATCCTCAAACTTCTTCAGGACCCTTGCTTTTTCCTGGCCCTCGTTTACATTCCCAAAATCTTTTCCCCGGGCATATTCGAGGACAGATTTACCCGCACGTTCGCCAAACACCACGGCATCGAGAAGGGAATTTGTTCCCAGCCGATTTCCGCCATGAACGGAAACACAGGCACATTCACCCGCCGCGAAAAACCCATTCATCCGGGTTCCCTCTGAGTCCAGTTGAACATGGCAACCCTTATCTACAGGGATGCCTCCCATCGAGTAATGAGCTGTGGGTTGGATAGGTAAAGGGTCGGTAATACAGTCGACACCAATGAAGTCGATTCCCAATTGCCTGATTTGCGGCAAGCGTTCCATGATTCGCGCTTCGCCCAAATGTCGAAGGTCAAGGTGGATACAGTCTTCGCCGTTGACGCCGCGTCCCGCATCCATTTCACTTTGTTCGGCACGCGCTACAATATCGCGTGGAGCCAACTCCATTCGTGAAGGAGCATAGGCTTCCATGAACCGTTCGCCTTTGCCATTTAAAAGATAGCCACCTTCTCCCCGGGCCGCTTCAGAAAACAAAATGCCCTGCCGGTAAAGTCCGGAGGGATGAAACTGTACAAACTCGGGATCTTCAATTGGAATTCCCACTTCAAAAGCGGCCATAACCCCATCTGCGGTCCCGGCAAAAGCGTTGGAAGTGATTTTGAATACGCGTCCATATCCTCCGGTTGCAAACACGACCGCTTTTGCCCGAATAACTTCAACTTCTCCAGTTTGAATATTACTGACAACCACTCCGTTACAGCGGTCGCCATCAATCACCAGGGAATGCATGTACCATTCATTATAAATTTTTACCGACTTGGAGTTTTTCATCAATTGCTCATGGAGAGCATGCAGAATAGCGTGACCGGTTCGGTCCGCAGAGAAACAGGCGCGGGGTTTGGAATGGCCCCCAAAAGCCCGTTGAGCTATCTTTCCTTCCGGGGTACGGCTGAAAACGCAACCCATGTGTTCCAGTTCGTAGATGACTCGGGGAGCTGCCTTGACATATTCCTCAACAGCATCCTGATCATTTAGGAAATCACCGCCCTTGACGGTATCGTACATATGCTCTTCCCAACTGTCCGGCTCGGAGTTCCCAAGGGAAGCCGCAATTCCACCCTGGGCTGCCCCGGAATGCGAGCGAGAGGGGTAAACCTTGGTCAATACACCGACATCGAGCTCTTTACAAACTTCAAGGGCACAGCGCATTCCTGCAAGGCCGGCACCTACGATCACCACATCATGTTCGATCACAAAAACACCTCAAAACGGGGCAGATATTTTAATTCCAAACCATGACAGTTTATAAACTCAGTGCCCAGATCGAGCCTCGCTGTCATCCTTCAATCCAGCCCCCCTTGGACATGAAAACCTTTGAAAAATCTAAGAAAACTTAGTTGGGTTTCGTTCGGAGAGATTGTCGGTCGGGGCGGTAACCGGATATAAAATCGAGGAGGAATTTAAACATTTCCCTCCCTCCAAAGTCAAGCAAAATGAAATTGGGGTTGCAAAACACCGGCCAGCCCATCATAATAACCTCTGCCAGATAAATTGAGCAGCAAGCTATTGAAATTTAAGGCCTCCCTCCTATAAATGCCGATGGCAAAAATTAATTTTTCAAAGGTAGTTTTCCCTTGAATCTTAACTATTTCCCGCAACCAAAGGAACGACTGGAGTTTTCATTTGGAACTCATTAATTTTGAAGCCTTACCCCTTCCCGAACCCGTCTTGAAAGGAATCCGTGCTGCGGAGTTCAAAACCTGCACTCCCATTCAGAGCAAATCTTTTCCTATCACCCTGGCGAAGAAAGATCTCGCAGGTCAGGCACAAACCGGAACCGGAAAAACCGCAGCCTTTCTTATAACTCTTTTGACCCGTTTGACAGAAAACAAACCCGATCCCGCTCCCAAAGGAAGGGAAGGTCCTCGCGCATTGATCCTGGCACCCACTAGAGAGCTCGCACGACAAATCGAAAAAGACGCCATGTTACTGGGAAAATATTGTGGCTTTAAATCTGCCTGCATCATTGGAGGCGTCGACTATGAAAAACAGCGAAATCAAATCAAATCCGGAGTGGATATTCTCATCGCTACACCGGGGCGATTGATTGATTTTTACAAACAAAAGTTCTTCAGCCTGAAACGAATTGAAGTACTGGTCGTTGACGAAGCCGACCGTATGTTCGATATGGGATTCATTCAAGACCTGCGTTACCTCTTCCGCAGTTGCTCCCCCTACCACAAGAGACAGACCATGTTATTTTCCGCAACTCTCAATTACAGAGTCATGGAGCTCTGTTATGAGCATATGAACAATCCGGTCAAAGTAGTGATTGAACCAGAGAAGGCCGTCGTCGATGAAATCAAGCAGTCGCTTTACCATGTAGGACAACATGAAAAATTCAACCTTTTACTGGGATTGTTAAAAAGGGAAGAAGGCGAAAAAATACTGATTTTTTGCAACACCAAGATTGAAGCGGAACAGCTGGAATGGAAACTGAATAACAATGGATACAACGCGGGACAAATAAGCGGAGACCTGCACCAGAAAGCACGCATTAAGGTATTGGAGGATTTCCAGAAAGGAAATATCTGCATCCTGATTGCTACCGATGTGGCTTCACGTGGAATCCACGTGGATGATATCACCCACGTCATAAACTACGACCTTCCCCAGGATGCGGAAGATTATGTCCATCGAATCGGCCGGACAGCAAGGGCAGGGAAAAAAGGAACGGCTATTACTTTATGTTGTGAGGATTTTGCGCAGCATCTGGAACGTGTAGAAATTTATCTGAAAAAGAAAATTCCCGTCTCATGGGCTGAAGAAGAATTATTCCTGAAAGAAAAAGCAGGAAAACCGCCGGAAAGGAAGCGTCGTCGCCCACCCGCACCGAAAGCCAAATCCAATTCCAACAATCGTCCGCGCAACTCAAAAAGACCTCAGCGAAGACGACCTCCCTCCAGAGCCCGGTCAACGTCTTAGAAATTTCAAGACGATCCAATCAGTTTTTGGAACTCACTTTCCTCAAGAACAGGGACTTCAAGTTTTTTGGCCTTGGCCAGTTTCGATCCCGCATCCCTGCCTGCAATGAGATAGTCCGTTTTTTTCGAGATGGCGGAAGTCACTCGTCCCCCCAACGCTTCAATTTTTTCTTTGGCCTGATCGCGGGAAAATTCTGAAAGCGTCCCGGTAAGGACAAATTGTTTGCCCGCCAAAGCTCCTTCCTTTCGCGCCTCTCCCTTTTCTTCAACAACGACTCCCAAGCGGGACAACTTTTCTATATCCTTCAAATTGGTGTCCTGGTCAAGAAAACTTTTTAAACTTTCAGCGATTACCGGACCGATCTCCATTACCGATTCCATTTCTTCAAAACTAGTGCTTTTTAAAGTTTCAAAAGAACGAAAAGTTTCCGCAAGAATGGAAGCCGCCCTTTGACCCACATGCCTTATTCCCAACCCAAAAAGCAACCGGGCCAATCCTGCCGTCTTACTTTTCTCAATGGCGTCTAGGAGGTTTTGCGCAGATTTTTCCGCGAGCCTCTCAAGACCGGCGACTTCTTCATGTTTCAGGGTATAAAGGTCAGAAAAGTTTTTCACACGACCCGACTCCACCAGTTGATCAATCACGGCAGGCCCCATATGATCAATATCCATGGCTTTTCTAGCGGCAAAATGTTTGAGACGTTCTTTTAATTGCGCCGGACAGGCTGCATTGACGCACCGCCACACGGCTTCCCCCTCAGTCCGAAAAATTTCTGATTTACATTCCGGGCAAATGGAAGGCATTTTAAATGGAGCCCGGCGCTTTCCTTTCGGGTCCACCACACGAACCACTTTCGGGATGATCTCTCCTGCCTTTTCGATAACAACGCGGTCACCGACCCGAATGTCTTTTCGCTTTATTTCATCCTCATTATGCAAGGTGGCACGACTGACCGTTGATCCGGAAACAAATACCGGCTCCAGGTTTGCCACAGGAGTGATAGACCCGGTCCTGCCTACCTGGCAAACAATTTCCAGAACCTCCGTTTCTGCCTGCTCGGCTTCATATTTGTAAGCAACCGCCCACCGGGGAAACTTGGAGGTACTGCCCAATCGTTTTCTATGGGCTAAAGAGTTCAGTTGAATAACCAGACCATCCACTTCGTAATCCAGATCATTTTTTTTCTCCCGCCATTCTTCGATGACATCCAAAGTTTCTTCAAAGCGGGTACACAAACGGTTATGCTCATTGACCGGAAAACGAAGAGAGGCCAGGGTTTGCTGCAATTCAAAATGAGTCTGGCCTACTTCCTTATCTAAAAAACCGACCGTATAAATAAATATCCCCAGTTTTCGGGAAGCCGTAATGGAAGGATCAAGCACCCTCAAAGCACCTGCTGCAGCATTTCTGGGATTGGCAAAAGGGGTTTCGCCCTCCTCTTCACGCAGGGTGTTTATCCTTTGGAATTCTTTTCTCGGCATATAAACTTCCCCACGCACTTCAATTTTTTTGAACGGGTCCGTAGAAATTTCCAAAGGGATGGAACGTATGGTCTTGAGGTTTGCAGTAATGTCTTCACCCATCTTTCCATCGCCACGGGTGGCTCCACGCACCAGTTTTCCATCTTCATAAGTTAAAGCTACAGCCAGACCATCGAACTTCAATTCCACGACATATTCAATGGAGTTTTCTGAAACATCAGGGAGGCCTTTTAAGACTCGCTGGTGAAAAGCACGAACCTCATCCACATTGTAGGTATTGTCGAGACTGAGCATGGGAACCGGATGGGCGATTTGCCTAAACCGCTGTTCCACTTTTCCTCCTACCCGCTGGGTCGGAGAATCAGGAGTTACCGATTGCGGGTATTTGGCTTCCAGTTCTTTTAGACGCTGATAGAGAGAGTCGTATTCTCTATCAGAAATTTCAGGAGAGTTTTTAACGTAATACTGGTGGTCGTATTTATGAATCTGTTTTCTTAGGGACTGAATTTCCTTTTTTTCCGCTTCTTTCATTCTAAGGTTCCAGCGTCACGTAATATCCCTGTCGCCCCCGTTGCACCAGCATAAGAATACGGTCCGGATTATTGAGGTCAGCAATGGATTTATTATAATCCTCTTCCGTATCAATAGGATCCTGATTGACTTGCCGGATAACATCGCCCGGGGTGATGCCAATTCGATCACTGGGACTTTTAGGAACGACATTTATAACTACCATTCCCTTACTGGTTCCCAGTCGGTTTGTCCTTGCAAACTGCGGCGTATTTTGTTGGACCTGGAGACCCAACCAGTCGCGTGAAAATGCTGCAATAAATTTTTTAGGAATGGAAATGACCCGAACCATCACCTCCTTGACCTTGCCATCACGGAGTATGGAAAAGCGGACATTATCATCTACCGTATAGGATGCCATTCTCCCTCTGAATTCCGACTTGCTGGCGACCTCGTGGCCTTCGATGGCAAGAATAATATCGCTCCGCTTTATACCTGCAATACCGGCGGGACTTTTCTCTGCAACCCGGACTACCAAAACGCCTTTTTTTCGATCGAGTTGAAAATGACGGGAGAGTTGCGTGTTCATTTCCTGAACCGAAACCCCCAGCCAACCACGACGCACCTTTCCAAAGCGAATCAACTCATCCACGATACGCTTGGCATCATCGATAGGAATGGCGAAGCCAATACCCTCCGCTTTTTGATAGATCGCAGTATTGATTCCAATTAACGATCCATTGATGTTCAAAAGCGGACCGCCACTATTGCCCGGATTGATCGATGCATCCACCTGGATAAAGTCGGTGTAAACCTTGTTTTCACCAGCCCTGATATTCCTGTCCAAGGCACTAATAATTCCGGTAGTGACGGTATGTCGCAGGCCAAAAGGGTTTCCAATGGCAACCACCTGTTCACCGATCATCAAGTCGTCGGAACGGCCCATAGCTACAAAGGGTAAAAACTGATCGGAGTCTATTTTAATAATGGCCAGATCTGATTTAATATCGGCTCCAATCACCCGGGCATCAAACTCCCGCTTATCACTTAAAGCCACCCGAATTTCCGAAGCCCGGGCTATCACATGCTCGTTGGTAATAATATATCCTTCCTTATTTATAAGGACACCGGAGCCCAGGCTTTTTTTATTAATTTGATTTTGTGAAAAAAAGTCGTTGAAGAACTGGTCAAAAAAATTATTCCCAAAATCCCTGAAAGGATTACGCGGGGACCGACCTGTTTCGGAGGTATAAATATTTACAACGGCGGGGCTAACTTTCTCTATAGCAACAACAAGGGGGGTTCTGCGTCTACCCAGCTCTGTCGCCAGGCTGGATGACGCATCAACAAACACGAAACATAAAAGAAACAAAAACCAATGAACGCGCACGTTAATTTTAAAGAAATTTCTGATAAATGACGGGGGAAGCCCGGAATCAATGGCTTCCCCCACTTATTTAAAGAGAGGTGTCTATGAACCTGCCTTAACGGCAATATAAATCGTGGTTCCCTGCCTTTTAACAAGGAAAAGAACCGATGCATCTTTTTTAACCGACATCAACAAACGTTGATAATCTGCCAAACTTTTTACAGGGGCACGATTCATTTCTGCAATAACATCGCTCCGGCGTAATCCCGCTTCTGCAGCTGCTCCACCCGGAGTAACATCCGATACAAGCACACCTTCACTATCTTCCAATTGAAGGCTTTGAGCCAGTTCCGGAGTAATATCCTGAACCTGCATTCCCAAAGGATCAGCCTTTGCAACAGCAGTGGTCTGATTGTCTTTTAAGACTTCAATTTTTACCCTCAAAGTTTTTGAAGAACCATCGCGAATCACTTCCACATCGACCATCGAATTGGGAGTAGTTGCAGCAACTATTTTTGGCAGGTCCTCCATATCTTTTACCTCCTGGCCATCAAACTTTACAATGACATCGCCGCGCTTGACCCCACCCTTGAATGCAGGCCCATCGGGTATGACATCGCCCACCAGGGCTCCCTGGCTCTCTTCAAGACCAAAAGTTTTGGCAAGTTCCGGAGTGATTTTTTGGATCATTACCCCCAGCCAACCCCGGGTCACTGATCCTTTTTCCTTCAGGTCCTGCAAAATTCCCTTGGCAATATTGATTGGGATGGCAAATCCGATCCCAACATTTCCACCGGTGTTTCCGGAAATAATGGCAGTGTTGATTCCTATAACCTCTCCCTCGATATTGATTAAGGGACCTCCGCTGTTTCCAGGGTTGATCGAGGCATCGGTCTGGATAAATTCATCGTAGGGGCCTGCACCAATGCTTCTTCCCAAAGCACTGACAACACCTACGGTAACGGTATGACTTAAACCAAATGGGTTTCCAATGGCAACCACCCACTCGCCAACTTCCAGATGTTCTGAGCTTCCCAATTTCAAATAGGGGAATTCACCAGGCGTATTCTCATCGCGATTTATTTTAATTAGCGCAATATCCGTTTTTGAATCCGAACCAATCAGGGTCGCGGAATATTCCTTTTCGCTCTCATTTTCTTCAATTAAAACAACAATCTCATCCGCATCTTCGACCACATGATAGTTGGTGAGAATATGACCTTCTTTATCAATTATAAATCCCGAACCCATACCCTGTTTTGGTTTTTGGTTAGGTCGCTCACCAAAAAATCGGTCGTAAAAATCGCGGAACGGATCGGGGGATCGCCCCTGACCCGGTCCAGGTCGACTTCCACCGGGACTCCCAAAATTTCTGTGGGCATTTTCCCTTTTTGATTTGGTGCTGACATTAACAACTGCCGGATTGAGTTTTTTAGCAATATCTACGAACAAATTGCTTGAGAGGGGTTGTGCAGCGCTGCTCAATGCAAAGGTATTGTTTGGGATAAAAACCAAAGTAAGAATAAAAAGGAAAATTGCGCCAGTAGAACGAAATAGAAGATGAAAAGATTTGTGCATTTTTATTAACCCTCAATTAAACGAGCTTAAAAATTATTTTCGCATATAAATCATCTGTGCTTGGGAATTCTTTTAATAAACACATATGCTTATATCAACCTTATTTGGTGGATATTAATTTGTAGTTAAATGGAGATTAAAAATTTTTAATCCAGGCAATGATTACCCTAATTAATAATCCAACTTAAATAGCGGACATTTGAAGGGAAAAAAGAGAAATCCTAGTGATTATATAATGCTTTTTTCGCTATTTACAACCTCAAAACCTTCCACGGCAGATTCCTGTCCAAAGTTTAATTTTCTATTTGGTATTGACTCAAAATTGCAGATAAATGATAATCGAGCAGAATATAGGCCCTCCTAATGACCGCTACCATCGGTTAATACGAGTCCGTTGAAAAAGCATAGTTTCTAATTGGTCATAAATTACCTTTTAAATGGTAAAAAACAAATTCTTGCCGGGTTATGAGTCTTTTTCTTTCCGCATTGGGTTTAATGATGGTTTTCGAGGGCATCCCCTACTTTTGCTTCCCAGAAAAAATGAAGTTGTATATGCAACAATTGCTTGAGTTACCTGATTCGGTTTTAAGAGTAGCGGGTTTTTTTCTAATGATGACGGGATTACTGGTTGTGTATTTAGGAGGGGCAAAAAATGGTTAAACCTGCCACACTTTATTTGATCTTAATACTAATGTTCTCCGGGTGCGCTGAATGGGATTTAGGCCTGAACAAAAAGAAAGATGGCCCGCCCGCACCCCCACCACCCCCTCCAACCGCTTACCCCTTTTCGGATATTCCTGTGCCTTCAAATTTTTCTCAGGACCATTCAAGATCATTTATTTATGAATCGGGATCAGGTTCGGTCAAAGTAGGGAGGCTCGTTTATACCGGATGGGAAAGCCTGGAAAACACCATTAAATTCTTTCAAAATGAAATGGTGAATAACGGATGGACTCTGGTCAATTCCATAAAGCATGACAGTTACACCCTGAATTATGAAAAGGAGGGTTGGGCAAGCTCGGTCAACATAACCACAAACCTGGGAAGAAGAACCACGGTAGAAATTCAGGCCGGCCCCAAATAAAAGGGCATTTTATGGAGAACAAATAACCATGCCCAACGAAATTTCCAAACAATTACTTCTTAACTTTCCAGCCCGTCCAGAGTTTAACTTTTCAAATTTTGTAATCTCCCAGGGTTCCCGTTTTGCTTATGATTCGGCCATGAATTTTTGCAACCCGAACCAGACCCTTTACAACTCGCTATTTTTGTTTGGCCAGGAAAACCTTGGGAAAACCCATCTCCTTCTCTCAATTGGAAACCTGGTTGCAGAAAAGGGAGCGCGTGTTATCTATATTGAGGGCGCAGAATTTTCTAAAAAAACAGAAACAAAGAATTCAGAGAAAGACCCTCAAACTCAATTAATGGATGTGGATTATTTCCTTTTGGATGACGTTGAAGAAATAGCTCCATCTACTGCCGCGCAGGAAAAGCTTTATCATATTTATAATACGGTAATCGAAAAAGGTGGAAAGGTGGCATTCACAAGTTGTGTGTCTCCAGAAAAAATAGAAAATGCGGAGAGTTATTTGACTTCCAGGTTTAAATGGGGCCTTTTGGCAGAAATCAAACCTATCGATGATGACACGACCTCTAAAATCATACAAAAACTTGCCAAAGACATTGGCCTGACATTGCCAGAAAATATTGTTAACTTTTTATTGTCACGAATTCCCCGAGATTTCATTTCTATTCAGGAAGCCATCTCCACCCTCAATCATGAATCCTATATCCAGAAAAAAAAGGTTACCTTACCTCTGGTAAAAGCAGCCCTTAAAATACCTTGAGCCAACCCGACACATGCAATATCTCAGCCCGGCTTGCTCGTTGGGCCGATGAGAAACCC
Organism: Nitrospinota bacterium; assembly: GCA_038108555.1. GTDB lineage: Bacteria > Nitrospinota > Nitrospinia > Nitrospinales > VA-1 > UBA8687. Next base: position 23,679 of record JAYNIA010000042.1, read on the forward strand.
GATTCCCCTGCTTTGATTGAATTGTCCAACCGGCGGCAAAAAACCTTTCGGGAGCTCGATAAAGACACTCAACAGGTGGCCTCAGGTCTGATTCAATGTGGAATGAAACCCGGAGACCGTGTTTTATTAATGACTCCCTATGGACTCGATTTTGTC
>JAYNIA010000043.1:0-23677 GCA_038108555.1 Nitrospinota bacterium
GGGGTGAACTTTTCAAGTGCCGCCCTTGAAGGTGCAACTTTTGAAGAAGCCACTCTTGTTGATTGCAATTTTAAAAACGCCAATCTTACCGGATGTGATTTTTCACAAGCCAAAGTGGAAAACTGTGATTTCCAGGGTTCCAATCTGGGACATTCCAGTTTTTATTCCACGACCATAGATAATTCTAATTTTGCCTTTTCGCGGATGCTCTATGCATTTCTCAAACAGGCAATATTTACTAAATGTAGATTGGGGGGAATAAACGCTCGGGGATCTGACATGAGCTTTTCTAAAATGACGGAAGTGGATTTGAAAGGTTCTGTCCTTAAATACGCTGATCTAAATTCTTGCACTTTTTCGGAGGTAAACCTGGCCAACTCCAATCTAATTGGAGCCGACCTGAAAGACGCGCAATGTGCAGGTATGCAGGGAGAAGAAGCCAATTTGGAAGGTTCTGATCTGACCTATGCAAACTTTGAGGGCGCAAATTTTAAAAATGCATTCCTCCTCGAGGCCAATTTGCACGGAACCAATTTCACAAAAGCGAATTTGTCAGACGCCTATCTTGTCGATGCAAACCTGGCTAAAGCTATCACTAAAGATGCTAATCTAGAAAATACTATCCTCGCCAGTTAATGGTGATGTGCCCCACCTTCACCGTGGGCATGGCCGTGATTCAATTCCTCTTCCGTAGCATCTCTAACACCGGTAATCTCTACAGAAAAATGCAAGGTTTCTCCGGCTAAAGGGTGATTTCCGTCCACTTGAATCTTATCCCCCACTACTGCTTTGACAGTGAATACGGTTCGTGTTCCCCCATCCCCCTGACCTTCAAATTGCATTCCCGGTTGGATATCTGCCCCCTGAGGGAAATTGGCACGGTCTACTTCAATCTTAAGTTGAGGATTGAATTCACCATAAGCTTCTGTCGGTGGAACCGTTACATCCTTTTTATCTCCAACACCCAATCCATCAAGTTCTTTTTCCAGACCGGGAATCATTTGTCCGAATCCATGCAGATAGGCAAAGGGTTTATCTTTATCAGCCTTGTCTAACTCTGCGCCACTAGAGTTTTTAAGGACATAGCTTAAACTAACTACAGAGTTTTTCTTAATCATGATGATCCTTTCATGAGTCGAAACTTAAAATTTCGTATTTTATTTATCAGTTATTGGGAAATTTTAATTACCTTGATCTTAAAGGTCAAAGCCTTGCCGGCAAGGGGATGGTTCATATCCAAAGTAATAGAATCCGAAGTCACCTCAGTAATAATTGCCCGCATCTGCCTTCCCCCCGGCGCGCCCATTATAAGTCCCATTCCGACCTTGGGTTCTCTGTCCTTTGGAAGCTCCTTTCTGGAAACTTTCTGAATCAGTTGGGGGTTCAACTCCCCATAAGCTTCAGCAGGTTGAATGGTAAACTTCTTTTCCTCACCTACTTTCATGCCCTTCACAGCCTTATCAAATCCGGCAATCACACGACCACCACCCACTTCAAATTCCAAAGGAGTGTCATGATTGCTTGATGCATCAAATACTGTTCCATCATTCAAAGTTCCGGTGTATTCTAGGGTCACCTTATCTCCATTTTTTGCTCCTGCAGCCTCAAGGTTTGATGCAGATATTCCCAGCGTAGAAATCAAAACTGTGAATATTATTAATTTATTCCATCTCATAACAGACCCCTTTCTTGAATTAGGCTGCAAAAAAAAAGGCCATCATTAAAGACAATGATGACCAGCAATACTTCCATAATCTTTGAACCTTATATTAACTTAATTCCAGGCAAAAGTCGCCCAATAAACCTACCCAACTAAAAAGCCAAGTTTTCAACACAACGAAAACCGACATTTTCAAAAAAGTCATTGGGGTTCGCTTCGGTTCTGGCAAAGGAATAACGATAGGCTTCCAGAAAATAGTGACCCGCCTTTTGAAAACCATTTCCCCTTAACACTTTAAAAACTTTCCCGTAACGGAATTCTTTCCGGGTATTCCCCGGATAAGGAAGGTACCAGTCCAACGTCCATTCCATTACATTGCCCGAAAGTCCCATTACTTTATAAGGACTGGAGTCTTCGGGATAAGAGGTGACGGGCATCGGTTTTCGGTCTCCCTCAATTCCTACATTTGCTTTTCCCTTGATAAACTCTTTTCCCCATGGAAAGGGAAGGCCGTCAGGGCCTCGAGCCGCTTTTTCCCACTGTTCTTCTGTCGGGAGCTGTTTGTCGCTCCACTGGCAATAAGACCAGGCCTCCCACCAGGTCACCTGTGTTACCGGGTGCAACCCCTGCCCTTCAGGAAAAGTTCCTTCCTCCCAATGGGCCGGCAAATCCGTGAACTGATTTGCGTTTAAAAATCGGCTATATTCTTCATTAGTAACTTCATAACGGTCAATATAATATGCATCCAAAAGCAGCTTTCTTTCCGGGTGTTGATCCAGATAAAGAGGTTTTACGGCTCCAATCTTTTTGTGAGTGTTTTCTTCATCGACCTTATTGGTACCCATGATAAATTCACCCGCAGGTATAAGAACCATTTCCTTTTGGTCTTTTACGGAAACCTTTGTTGGGGAAAATGAATCTGCTTTCTTATCACAATCGCAACAACCCCAAAGGAATGACAAACATAGAATGATTGTTGTATAGTTTTTAATTTTAAAGAACCTCCAATATTTTTCACACAACCGGAAAAACGGTCATGCTAGCAAAATCCCACTCCATACCGCAACCGATAAGATGGGCAATTCTCATTCTGGGAAGCCTCATTTTACTGACTGGAAATGCGGGAGCATTTGAAAAACCCGTGGCAAATAAAACATCGGGGGAACCCTATCCCCATATATTTAAAAAAGAAACATTCACTATCAATACCCGCAATATAAAAGTTCTCAAAGCTGATAAAAATTATCTCTGGATTGGAACAAGCAAAGGCCTGCTCCGCTATGACACCTTGGGAATGGAGGAGATAGAAGTCTACGACAATACAAACAAATTACTCAGTAATGGCATTTTCTCAATAACAATTGATAAAAACGGCTTGCCATGGATAGGAACCTATGGTGGGGGACTGAGCCATTTCAATGGAAAAAACTGGAGAAACTTTAACACCCCCAACGGACTGAATGACGCATTTGTGTATGATGTTAAATTCGACTCTGAAAAAATCTGGGTCGCAACCTGGAGTGGAATCAATCAATCCACTCTTAATTCCAACCATTCATGGGAAGCATATACGGTAGAAAATACCAAAGGTGGATTGATTGACAACTGGGTCTATGCGGTAGAAGTTGAACCTTCCGGCCGCTTATGGTTCGGCACGGAATCCGGAATTTCCACTTTTTTCAAAGGCAAATGGAAAAATTTCAATCACACCAACGGCCTCAGCGCACCCTATGAAAAAGTAAAAGGTGCAAATGCAAACATCATGTCAATGTTTCAAGGACAACACCACGCGACTCAGGCCTCGCCTTCCATTCCCAACATTCAGACTGCAGATTACAAACCCGATTACATTGTCTCCATGCACCTCGATAAGAAAAACAGGCTATGGGTTGGGACCTGGGGAGGAGGATTGAGTTTACTCGACACCAAAAACTTCACCTTCAGAAATTTTACGACTGAAGAAGGATTGCCCGGAAATTTCATCCTTTCAATAGAAGAAGACTTGTCAGGGAATCTTTGGATAGGGACTAATAATGGTCTGAGTCGTTTCGATGGAAAAGTTTTTCAAAATTTTTCCCGTATCAATGGCCTCAAATCAAAATTCATTTTTAGCCTGGAAGCTGCCAAGGACCACTCATTATGGATTGGAGGACAAAATACCCTCACCCGGCTCATCATCGATCCCTCCACCGGCCATCCACTTAACCTGCAATAAAATTCCAACAATAGAAGAATCTTTTAATCATCGATTTGGGCTTTTTGCAGAGTACCGCTGTAATCCACATATACAGATTTCCATTCCGTAAAAGTTTCCAAGGCAGCCGTACCTGCTTCTCGATGCCCATTGCCCGTCCCTTTGGTTCCTCCAAAAGGAAGCTGAATTTCAGCTCCAATAGTGGATGAATTCACATAAGTTATTCCGGTATCCAACAATTCTATTGCCTTAAACGCCCGGTTTACATTTTGCGTGTATATCGCGGAAGACAAACCGTATTTTGAGTCATTAGTTATTTGTATGGCATGGTCCAGGTTTCGACATGAAATAAGGCTAAGGACCGGACCAAAAATTTCTTCCTGAGCAATTCGCATTTTCGGTGTTACATCTGTAAATAACGTAGGTTGAAAAAAGAAGCCCTTTCCTTTTCCCGGAACTAATTTACCTCCTGTTAAAAGCTTACCTCCCTCCTCCACACCGAGCTTGCAGTATTCTAGAACCTTTTTCCGCTGGGTTTCGTTGACAAGTGGACCCATTTCGGTTTTTTCATTGAGCCCATTACCCACGGCTAACTTTTTGATGCGCTTAAGCAGCATACGGGTAAACTTCTCTATAACTTTCTTATGAACAATAACCCGGCTGCAGGCCGTGCAACGTTGTCCGGTCGTTCCAAAAGCTCCCCACAAAACCCCTTCTACCGCCAGATCTAAATCCGCATCCTCCATCACGATGACGGCATTTTTTCCGCCCATTTCAAGAGAGTATTGTTTCATTTTACCGGCACAATGCGAAGCTACTACGCTACCTGTTTCCGTAGAACCTGTAAACGAAACCAGATTCACGTTTGGATGATCCATAAGAGGAGTTCCCACCTCATTTCCGGAACCTGTGACCATATTCAAAACTCCCGGTGGAAGCCCGGCTTTTTCAAAAATTTTAACAAGGTTATAAACCGAAAGTGGTGTATCACTGGCAGGTTTGATTACTGCAGTATTTCCACATACTAAAGCAGGGATCAACTTCCAGGATGGGATGGCCATTGGAAAATTCCAGGGAGTAATTGCAGCCACAACACCCACAGGAATGCGGATGGACATATTGAATTTATTGTTTAATTCTGAAGGAACGGTTTCCCCCAACATCCGTCGTCCTTCCCCTGCGGTGTAATACGCCATATCTATGGCTTCCTGAACATCGCCACGGGTCTCTTTAATTATTTTCCCCATTTCCCGGGTCATATCCCGAGCCAGAGATTCTTTATTTTTTACGAGGAGTTCCCCCACTCTAAATAGAATTTCTCCCCTTTTAGGGGCTGGCATATTTTTCCATTTTGGCAACGCTGCGCTTGCGGCTTGAACAGCCTCATCAACATCTTTCGCATTGGACAACTGGAATCGGCCAATAATTTCACTGGTGTTGGCGGGGTTTATATTGTCAAAAGTTTTCCCACTCGAGGATGATTTCCATTTGCCATTAATATAGTTTTTAAAAACAGGAATTTTTGCCATATTCCACCTTCTTTCTTCACTTGAAAAATGAGCCTGTTGGAGTATTAAAAAATGATTCAAGAGGAATATCCTCCTGTTTCAAGAATCCCTGGCTGGCAAGGTCCCCCCTTGCAACCATTTCTATAACCGCAGACACAGAACCGGCGGTGGTCCAGGAAATCGAATTCCATTCCTGCCCAGCTATTACTTTGGGAAAATAACTTCTAACAAATTCCTTTCGCTCCAGTTTGTCTTTTCTCCAACCCTCAATAGCAGCATGGACATAAACCACATCGGCTTTCACAGGAGGTTTGGCATTTACCAATATCTCGCCAGACAATTCCCTTTTATCCCTCATATGCAGTTCGTTGAAGAAGAAACGCATGAGTTCACAATGCCCGGGGTAGCGAATGGTTTTGTAATTCAGGGTGGACACTTTTCCTTCAAAGGTTTCACACATCGTCCCCAGGCCTCCTGAAGTTGTAAATGCCTCCAATTGCACTCCATCAATAACAATGGTTTCAAGGTTTTCCATTGCGGGAACACGAGCACGGACTCCTTCTTTAATAACATCGCAATCATTCAGGTATTCATTTACAACCCCTTCAGGTGACCAGTTAAAAGCATATCCCAAAAGTCCCCGAGGATGTTTAGGCAAAGCGCCCACTCGCAATTCTATGCTTCGTAATTTGTCCATTTCACGGGTGAGGTCCGATCCCACAATTCCAATAAATCCAGGCGCAAGACCACATTGTGGTGCCATAAGGCCTTTTGATGTTTTTGATAGTTCGCGGACACGCTGGGTCGTTGGAACATCTTCTGTCAGGTCAAAATAATGAATTCCAACCTCGTGAGCCGCCAGGGCAACACCAAGATTCAATTGATAGGGCAGACAACTTACAACCGCATCATGGTTTTCCAATGATTTTTTCAACTGGTCCTTATCGGAGATATCTGCCTGAATAATTTTTATTGGAATTTCGTTATTGATCTGTTTTGCCAATCCTGTAACGGTGTATCCATTTTCGTGCAGTAGAGTAGCAACAAGAGCACCCACTTTACCCAGACCAATAACCAAAATTGAGTTTATCTTTTTTCCCATGGCAATCACCGAAAAATTCTTACTAGTACTATTATATTCCCTGTACAGACATTTAGCTATTTCACTTGCGAGTTTTTAATTTGGGATTAAATTAATATAAGAGTCTAAAAATTGAGGATAGATATGGATGCCAAAAGTTACATTCGCAGACTTTGCCAAACCTACCTAAAATCAAATAAATCAGCTAGGAAAATAATGGACCATGTCCAACTAGCAGGAATAGGCTGGTTTCAAATGATCGATCACGTCACTTTCAGAACTTATAATATCGATAAAAAAGCGGAAGAGATTAAAGGATATGGATATGTATATACAGACTCACTGGAATTTAAAAACTGGTGGGGAAAAATTTATTCCTTAAGTGGATTGCCCATGGTTTTTATAGACCAGTCTTACGAGGGAGAAAAAGGGGAAGGAAGCCTGATAAAAGATTGGGTAGATGAATTTGGTGACAATGATTTTCACCACATAGCATTACGGGTGGAAAGTATAGAAGAATCCGTAGATTTTTTTATCTCAAAACTCAATATTGAGTTTTCCAGCGACATCAACGGAGAACCTCAGGCCAATCTGAGACAAATTTTTACCAAGCCAGAGATAAAAAACGGGAAGGCTTATTCGGTACTGGAGCTTATTGAACGAAACAATGGCTATCTGGGACTTTTACCTCCCCAGGCTGACAAGCTAATGGAATCGACTCGGTTGTAAATTTTTCCGGCGCTTAGACTTAGAAGTCTTCATCATCTGGATCGTCATCTTCTAATGCTGCGTCGACTTCTTCCTGCTCGGCTTTATCCATCAAATCTTTAATTTGCTCATATCCCGAAGCCAGCTTCTGGATATTCATCAGTAAGGTTATGAGTTCTGCATCCTCACATTCACGAATTCCCGCAACCAGAGCTCCGCGTTCATCCTCTTCATATTTAGTATCCCATTTGTCAAAAGTCGCGAGGATTTTGTCTTTGCAATGAATTAAATCGTAGAAAAAACTTTCAATTTCTATTTTCGGCATAATTTTCCAACCCCAAAAAAAACGAGTTTAACCCGGAAAAAATTAATAAAAAATTTTTGCCCTTACATAGGGCCTAATATTATTATAAAGTACCGTGTCTCCAAATCAGGAGGCCCAAATTATACTACATCATTCCAAGTATATTTAAACAATCATGTCAGACGAAGAACGGTTCAGAGATAATGAAGACGGAACCATATCAGACACACGCTACAACCTGATGTGGACCAAAGAAGACAGCTACCAAATGCGGGATAAATGGTGTTCCTGGAAAGGTGCAAACAATTATATCGCATGGTTGAATGAGCAGAAATACGCAGGGCACGAGGACTGGCGTCTTCCAAAAAGTCAGGAATGCAGAAACCTTTATGATCACGACAGCAAAAACTCTGACTTCAATGGTGACATTGTGCACCTGGATTACAAATTTCCCGAAGGTTGTGGTTCCAACTACTGGTGCCAGGAAGAAGCTGGGATAAATGCCATGGCCTACAATTTTTACAGCGACCGCGCTTACCAGGTTCGAAAAAAAGCCAAGGATGAAGACAATATGTGCTGCAGAGCCGTGCGCACTGCCGGCCCCCCGGTCAAAAGAAGTGGTCGACTATCCAATACTGGAAGAACCCGAAGAGAATAATCGTTTCCCATCCCAAGTTAATTTATGGCTCACCATCGAGCGACTCGCGCTGAAATAAACTTAAAGGCCTTCAAACACAACCTTGAAAACCTTAAAGCTATTCTGGGTTCTGAAGCAGACATCATGGCCGTCATTAAAGCAGACGCCTATGGTCATGGTGCCCTGCCCTGCGCCAAAGCCGCGGTTGAGTCCGGAATAAAGTTTCTTGGTGCAGGAGTCATTGAAGAAGGGATTGAGCTAAGAAAGAATGGCATCAAAGAACCGATTCTTATCCTTGGAAGCATTTTCCCGGATGAAGCTGCAGACCTGGTTCAACACAACCTTTCCACAATCCTCTGTACCCAGCAATTAGCAGAAACCCTTTCAAGGGAAGCAAAAAAGCAAAATAAAACGGTAAAAGTACATATTAAAGTGGACACAGGTATGAACCGGTTGGGAGTTCATCCTGAAAATCTGCTGACTTTAACTGAAAAAATTAAGCAGCTACCCAATCTGGAAGTTGAGGCACTATCCACCCATTTCTCTTCCGCTGATGATGAAGATCTTTCAATAACCCACGACCAAATAGAACTCTTTCAGAAAACCCTCAAAAAACTACAGGAATCGGGGATCAATCCTCCGCTTACCCACCTTGCAAATTCATCGGGCATTTTTAGATTTCCGGAGAGTCGTTCCAGAATGGTGAGACCAGGTCTGATTTTATATGGGGCTTTGCCCTCTCCTGTTTTAAATCCTGTTGTGCAAGATATTTGTCAAAAAGAGAATCTTCAAAACTTTGAACCTGTCATGCAGTGGAAAAGCAAGATCATACTCTTGAAGTCGGTGTTCAAAGGACAACCTTTAAGTTATTCAAGGAAATTTTTTACGAAAAAAAACAGTTTGATTGCGACTCTCCCTATAGGATATGCGGATGGGCTCCCAAGACGGCTGTCCAATAATATGGAAGTTTTGATAAGGGGTAAACGGGCTCCCCAGGTGGGCACCATTTGCATGGACATGACTTTGATCGATGTGACAGAAGTTCCAGATGTCCAAACAGGAGATGAAGTCGTTATTTTTGGCAAACAGGGAGATGAAGGCATTCAGGTGGAAGAAATGGCAAAGAAGGCCGATACAATTCCCTACGAACTTTTATGCAATGTTGGGAAAAGGGTTCCCAGGACTTACCTGAATTAATCTCCGGTTAACCCAGCGTTTTAATTTCTGACAATTTTGAAATTTGATTTTGCTGGCACCAGTCACGTATCCCGTCAATCACCTTAACGGTAACCATGGGATCAATAAAGTTTGCGGTTCCAATCTGCACCGCTTTCGCTCCGGCCATCAAAAACTCAATAGCATCATCGCTGTTGGATATCCCCCCTATTCCGATCACAGGGATCTTAACTGAGCGCGCTGTTTCATAAACCAGGTTAAGTGCAAGGGGTTTGATGGCGGGCCCTGAAAGCCCACCGGTTCGATTGGCGAGATAGGGTTTTCCTGTCTCCAGATTTATTTTCATACCTACGAAAGTATTACAAACTGACAGAGCATCCGCCCCGGCATCTTCGGCGGCTTTTGCCAGCAGGGTTATATCTGTCACATTTGGAGAGAGTTTAACGATCAGAAATTTTGAAGTCACTTTCCGAACGGCTTCTACCACTTGTCTCAATATCACCGGGTCTGAACTGAATTGCAAACCGCCCTCTTCAACATTGGGACAGGACACATTCATCTCTAAAGCATCAATTCTCTCCACTTTCGATAAAGCCGAGGCCATTTCCTCATATTGCTGAGTTGTATCTCCAAAAAAGTTTACAAATATCCTGGTTTTCAAATTTTCGAGTTGCGGCATTTTGTCCGCCAAGAATGCTTCCAGCCCGATATTTTCCAATCCTATTGCATTGAGCATACCGGAAGCGGTTTCTATGACTCTTGGAACCGGATTGCCTACCTTCGGTTTTAAGGAAAGCCCTTTGGTAGAAAATCCACCCAAATTATCCAAGTCTAGAAAATCTCTGAATTCGAGGCCATAGCCAAAAGTGCCCGAGGCGGCTATAACAGGATTTTCCAAAACCAGGCTTCCAAGGTCTACTGTCAGGTCAACGTTTGGCATATCTTATTGACAATTAAGGAGTTATTAGATATATTTTCTCTAGGTGCGGATGGAATTGCATACATTTGCATCAGGATCATATTCTAACATCTTTGAATTTAAAACAACGAATTTTCAATCCAAATAACCAGGGGCACGCCCACCATGATGGATACAGAAGAAAAACTAACTCCTCCCGAAATCGATCAAAATGACACCAATAAGTATAAGAAGCACATCAATGACCTAATTGAAGATGCTGAGATCGAAGCGGAAATGGAGGCGGAAAAGAAAATTCGTTCGAAAAACTCCCGGGTTTTCTCGATCTCAATGTTTGGCCTTGGACTTTTGGCCCTGGTTTATATGCAAATCAATAGTCCTGAGGAAAATAAATTACCCCCTGAAGAAATAGCAACTCCCGAAATTGCAGCGCTGGAAACTGCCGAAGAAAAGCTGGCCCAACAAGTCCCAATCGTTGAAGATGGAAGCACACAAATCCCATTGGAAAAAGTTAAACCGCCTCAAAAAAATGTGGAGCCTGCTAAAATAACCTTTGGCAAGAAACCGGTTTCTACTGAAAAGGCGAAAGCGCCCGCGTCCGCTCGTAAAATTATAAAAAAGAAAGCTGAAACAACCAAACCCTCCAAAAATCTTAAAACCGCCCCCGTTAAAAGCAATACGCGTTTCTTTGTGCAGACTGGTGCATTTTCCAAAAAGCAAAATGCAGAAGCATCTATGAAAAAACTTCAGGATAAAGGCTTTTCCCCATTAATCCATGTGGTAACGCGAAACAACAAGAAAACCTATCTGGTGCAATTGAGTGTTTTTCCCAATAAAGAAAAAGCAAAACTGGCTCAGGAAAAGCTTGGGCGGGCGGGATTTCCAAAATCAATCATTAAGTAGTATTCTCCACTCTTTTCCCAAAGTTATTACGATGGTATGATGCCCCTCTGTTTTTGTACTTATTCTCTTGAGATAACTAACCCTTGCTGGATTTAGTAAAAATAGTTGCAGGACTTGCTCTCCTTTTTTATGGAGGAGATTTTTTAGTAACTGGGAGTGTGCGTCTTGCCCGCTACTTAAAAATAAGCCCATTTGTCATCGGTGCAACCGTAATAGCATTTGGCACCTCGGCACCGGAACTGGCCGTCGCAGTTCTGGCAGCGCTGGATTCAGCACCAGAACTTGCAATGGGTAATGTAATTGGAAGCAATATTGCCAATATAGGGCTTGTACTGGGTATCACCTTCCTCATTACGCAAGTATCCATCGCGCCCTTCAGGTTTAAAAGGGAATACCCACCTTTTCTTTTAGCCGCATTATTAATTCTATACATTGCCTGGGACCTGCAAATCAATCGAATGGAAGGAAGCGTAATGGTTGTCCTTCTTGCCTTGTATGTTTGGAGATCCTTTAGCCATAAAGAAGATTTTTCTACGGAGCCTGAGGAGGAAGTCAGGTTATTTGCAGATAAAGGCCCCGCATTTCAATTCCTATTGATTGTCATTGGCCTCATTGGCCTGGTCGGCGGTGCAAAGCTACTGGTTTCCGGAGGAGTATCTATTGCTAAAAGTTTGGGTATCAGCGAGTGGTTCATTGGTATCACGATAGTTGCTGTAGGAACCAGCCTTCCTGAAATTGTTTCTTCGACAATGGCCGCAAGGAGGGGACATGGAGAAATGGCCATTGGAAATGTTTTTGGCAGTAATATTTTTAATATTTTGATGGTTTTAGGAATTACCGCTTTAATCCAGCCGTTAAATATAAGCGAACCCATTCATCCCGACTTACTGGTTACCACCGGATTAACCTGTGGGTTATTTGTTTTGACTTTGCTGGGGAAATTTTCTTTAGAGAAGAAAAGCGGAACCGTTTTACTGATAGCCTACACCTTGTATATTACTTTAAAGGGGATTGGTAAACTTTAGATTTATGCCGGAGGACTTTTAGCCTTAACGTTCTTAAACTTCCATAGTTGCTGCTTATAGTAAGGATCGTTGGGGACCAGATCCAACGCTTCTTTTATCTTTGCAATCGCTTTATCTTTCTTTCCTTGCACGTAATAAATTTCAGATAATGTATCTATATATTCCGGTCGCTTTGGGAATGCTTTCAAAGTCTGATTTGACAAATCGAGGGCTTTTGCAAGGTTGTTTTGTTTTTTAGCATATAACCAGGCAAGCCGGTTCATAGCTTCGTAGTCTTTGGATTTATATTTCAATGTTTTTTCACAATAACCCGTTGCAGCCGTAAAGTAGCCCTTCTTTGTATAAACATTACACACCGCATAAAGAAGATCAGGGTTTTTGGGATTCTTGTTTGAAACAGCCAGGAGAATTTCCAATGCCTTATCCAGTTCCTTTTTCTCAACTAGAGCCGAGGCCCGTCCCATGATGTACTCAGGATTTTTGGGTGCCAGTTCCAGGGCTTTATCAAATTGTTTCATTGACAAATCCACTTTGCCTTTCGCAAGCAAAACCTGGCCCAACTCATAATGGGAAGGTGCATGGGCTACATCTAAAGACACCGCATTGGATAGTAAAGATTGCGCTCTATCCCACTTTTTTTCTGCAGCCACCAGTTTTCCCAATTGATAATGACTGACAGCATCGTTGGGATTCAGCTTAATGGCTTTTTCAAAAGCTATGCGGGCTTTATTTTTTTGGTTTTTGTCCAGATAAATTTGTCCGAGCTTGGCTTGCACAGTGGAGCTTTTGGGATCGATAGCCTCTGCGGCTTTATAATTCTCCAGAGATTCCGACAACATTCCTTTTACAAAATACCAATCCGCCAGTCTGATTTGTGCTGCAAAATTTTCCGGGAATAAGTCCGCAGCTCCCTCAAACGCCTTTACGGCTTCGGCCTCCTGATCTGATTCCAATAACAGTTTGCCAAGAGTCAGGTGAAGGCTGGGTTCATCTTTCTTTAATTTGATTGCGGTACGGATTTCCTGGAGAGCCTGATCATATTTCCCCTCTTCCCCATACAACAACCCTAAGGCTTCATGGGGTTTAAAAGAGTTTTTATCCTTTTCCGCTGCCAGCTTGATGGACTCGCGGAACTTATCCAGTTTACCCTGTTCCTTATAAAGCATGGCCAGTTGATAAAAAGCATCACCATTTTCCGGCTCAATTTCTATCGCCTGTTTATAGGCATCGACGGCTTCATTCAATTGCCCTTTAGCCGAAATTATTTTGGCTTTTTTCAAACGGTATCCGCTGTTGGCCTGGTTCAGTTCAATCGCCCGCTCAAATTGCACCAATGCTTCGTTATACCTTTGGGTCTCAAAATATAAATCTCCAAGACCTGCATATACCAGAGGATTTGACCGCGAAATGTCTAAGGCTTTCTTAAAAACTTTTTCTGCCTCAGAAATTTTGTTTTCTTTTACGAGTTTGTATCCCTTGTCCACCAACAACCCAATATCATCTTTGGAAACACCAGGTGAGAACCACACCATCCAGGCAACCAGGATTACTCCAGCTGCAATAGCCATATTTTTTTTGGACAATTTTTTTGCAGGCTCAGTTGAAGTGGGTTGGGCAGGTTTGGAAGCCTTTGAAGCTTTGGCAGTGGAAGGGACGGGACGCTCCAGTGTCTCAATTTCTTCTTTTATGGTTTTGGGAGGGGCGTCAATCATTTTACAACGACCTTCAAAATTCGACCCCTCATTAATAATCAAATGGTAGGTGGAAATATCTCCAGCCAGTCGGCTGTCATTCATCAGAGCAACCTTATTCTCCGCAAATAAATTTCCTTGAATGAATCCTTTATTGGTCACGTTATGGGTTTTGATATTTCCCAATATTTTACCGGCTTTGCCCACCACAAAATGGCTGGAGGAAAAAACTTCCCCTTCAAATTCGCCATCGAAGTGGACCGCTCCTTTAACCCAAAGGGTGCCTTTCAGACGTACGCCTTTTTCAAAATACGAGTCCATAAAAAGCTCAAGCAAATTAATCAGAAATTAAGACTTTTCGGAATGGTTTAAATAGTACCAAATAATTGAATAAGTTACAACCCAAGGTCGACCTGTGAACCGATTTACATTCACTCCCCCATCCCAACTATCATAAGTTGAAATATTTCATATTTACTGTTAGTTTATGCACTTTGTTCGAAAGAAACCCATTTACATTAAGGAAACAAAATGCGTGAGGACCGAGCTTTAAATGAATGCAGGAAAATCAAAGTCACCAAAAACTACATCATGCACCCGCATGGCTCCGTTCTCATACAAATGGGAAATACCAAAGTCATCTGTTCGGCAACCGTTGAAGAAAAAGTTCCATCCTTTCTTCGAGGAAAAGAGAGTGGGTGGGTCACCGCTGAATATTCCATGCTTCCCGCTTCCACAAACCGCCGCACCCAGCGCGAAGCTTCACGGGGTAAATTATCTGGTAGAACCCAGGAAATACAAAGACTGATCGGCCGTTCTCTGCGAACCGTTATCGATCTTGAAAAACTCGGCGAACGAACCCTTTGGCTGGATTGCGATGTCATTCAGGCGGATGGTGGAACTCGTTGCGCTTCTATAACCGGAGCCTTCATGGCAGCGGTGTTGGCTTTGAAAAAACTCAAAAAAGAAAAATTAATTGATGATCTCCCCGTAAAAGACTACGTGGCCGCCATCAGTGTAGGGATGGTGGGAGGAAAAAAACTACTCGACCTGGAATACACAGAAGACTCGAATGCCGATGTCGACTTGAATGTGGTTAAAACCGGCTCCGGGGGCTATGTAGAAATTCAAGGCACTGCAGAACAAGTCCCCTTTGACGACAAACAAATGGATGCCATGTTGAAACTCGCCGATAAAGGAATTAAAGAGCTTATCGCCCTACAGAAAAAGACAGTTGGTGTTTGATTCCTTCCACGCTGTCTTTACAAATGATTCTTTTCAATTAAAATTTTCACATACTTATTTGATTAACCGTTCCAAACAGGCTAGATAATCCTTAAGGCCTAATTTAGTACAAAATAATTTTCTCAAATAAAAATATAAAGAAGTTGTAAAGAATCAAACTGAACCCCCTACTAATCAGCGTTATAAAGCAATAATCTCGATCCGATAATCTTTAAAAAATCCTCATAAACTTTTCACTCCATCCTTAAAATTTTTCCGTTTAAAAATTATATATTTCAAAGAATTAAGATCAGGGGCGTTTTTAATAATTGAAAATTATTATTTTTAATTAAAGCACCATTAATAATTTTAATAGGAGTGAGAAATGCGTTTCATTGCAGTGTTGTTAATCTTATTATTTCCGTCTTTGTCGTTTGCGTCGGACAAAGCATCAGGCGGAAGGAATTATGACGCCCATGGGGTTAAAAAGCAGGGAACCAAAAAGCCCTACTATCACAAAAAAGGGTTTCATTTTGAATCAGAAGATGGAGATTTCTCAACCAATTTGCAATGGCGTGCGCAAATGAGGTTTTCCTCTGGTAATCGAAGTGATCCAACAGAAGAATCAGATTTTTCAGGACCAAGAACAGTGCAAGATTTTGAACTCCGACGGGTTCGAATGAAAATCGGGGGACATGGTTATAAATACGTAAAATATTATTTTGAAATTGACCTCCAACCTTCAAGGTCAGTTTCTGCCGCCGCAGCAAACTCATCAGGAAGAGTCATTGACTGGAGAATAGATGTACAACCTTACGAATGGTTTGGTTTCCGAGTGGGTCAATGGAAAATCAACTACAACAGGGAGCGTGTTGACTCTTCAGGGCGACAAACTTTCGTTGAACGTTCTATTGTAAACAGAGAATTTACAATTGATCGTCAAGTCGGTGTTATGGTGAAAGGTCGGCTGAACAAAGGTACCGCTGCTGACTTCAGATATTACGCAGGTATTTTTAACGGTGAAGGCCGGTCCGTACAAAATAATAGTGACAGTATGATGAAAATGGCACGTCTTCAATGGAATCCATTGGGAAGGGATTTGAAATGGAGACAGTCAGACGTTGAACGTCATGAAAAGCCGACCCTGTCAATCGCAGGTGCCTGGGCTGGAAATAAAGGTAGCTGTAGCAGATGGAGTTCATCCGGCTGTGGAGGATTGGACGGCTTGGCAGTTGATACGACAAATACGGAAAGATACGATATAAACCAGTATTTAGCGGAAGTTGCATACAAGTATCAGGGTTTCTCTCTGCAAAGTGAATATCATTGGAAAATTATTGATGATGCTGAAACCCTGGAAAATCACGAAATGGAAGGTATGTATGTGAACGTGGGTTATTTCTTCAACGAAATTAACGCGGCCATTCCAGAAGAACTGGAACTCGCTTTCCGCTATGCGTTCGTTGACGAACCCAACAGCACACGAACCATTCAGGAGAACAAAAGACAAGAGTTCACCTGGGCGGCTAACTATTTCATCGCAGGACACGGTAATAAAATTACCGCAGACTTCTCTTATTTAACTCTGGACGACCGACGTCTCGATGATAAATTTGACGAAACTCGATTCCGCCTGCAGTGGGATATTTCTTTCTAAGTTAAAAAAATATCACTCCTCTTGAACATAGATGGGAGTCTTTCTTACTCCCATCTATGTTCTTTTTTTTCTTCAGTTTAAGTTCCGTATCCGCAAGACCAGGTAAAAGACGGCTGCCAACCCTCCTGAACCAAAGATCATCCACATCACCATAATCTGATACCGAGCAGCAATAATAGGGTCAACGCCGGATAAAATCTGCCCCGTCATCATTCCGGGCAATGCAACCAGTCCCACAGCAAAAAAACTGTTGATTTGGGGAATGAGAGAGGCCTCCAACGCAATCCTCCTTGCCCGGGTAAAATCCTCTTCACGTTTAATTTCCGACTCAAACCTTTCTGCAGCAAGGCTCACGGTATTCATAGAATTTGCAAAGATCATCCCGGCAATGGGCACGACCAGGCTGGGTTCAAACCATTTCTGCATTTGCAAAACAAATTGGGTCACCAGGCCCAGAAGGAAGAGTCCTGGAACACCAATTGAAATCAAAAGAATGACATAAGTTTTCAGATTCTTCTTCTCAAACGACCTTAATGCGATCCACGAGGAAACGGCAATCATCAAGGCAACCACCAGGACAATGACAATAGGTTGGTTGGTCTCAAAAATATAGGTGAGAAAATAACCCACTAAGAGTAATTGCAAAAGCATTCGGCCGTTTGCATAAAGACCGGAAAGAGCATTGAGCTGCCAGCGATACATGACAAAAAGAAGGAACACGGTGGGTATAAACACCAGGCTCAGTTCGAATATGGGGATGGTTTGCATACGTCTTTAACCTTTACCGCCAGCCCAGTTCTCTTGCAAGCTCTTTCAAGAAGGAAGATGAATCCATTACGAGGCCTACAGATTGAAAACTTCCCCGGTCGCTCAGTTTGGTTGGGACAGCGGGGTTAATATCGACACACACGGAAGGAATCCTTGCAGGCAAGCAGTTTCCTGTGGCAATAGCATGCAAGGTGGTCGCAACCATCAACACCAGCCCTACCCCGGAAAGGTTAGCCCGCATCTCATTTTGGGCTTTTACTGTATCCGTAATGACATCCGGCAAGGGGCCATCATCCCGGATGCTGCCAGCCAAAACCATGTCAACGTTTTGCCGAACGCAAGAAGCCATAATTCCATCTTTAATCAATCCGGATTCCACGGCCTGGCGGATGCTTCCCGCTTTGCGAACTTTATTGATGGTGCGAAGGTGGTGCTCGTGCCCATGTTGCGCTAAACACCCGGCCTTCAGTCCAAATCCCAATGAAGTACGAAATAAATCAGCTTCCATATCGTGAACGGGCAAAGCATTCCCGCTGAATAAAACCTGAATAAACCCTTCATCAATAAGCCACGAGAGAACCTCCCGCGCTCCTGAGTGCACAATGGCGGGTCCCCCCACAAACAGCACCTTCGTTCCAAGTTCAGGATCTTCTTTTCCCTTTTGCCGATTATCCCGAATCAAACGCATACGCCTGGCGATATCGGCAATAATATGTTTGCTCGGCCTTTCAGATGAAACCTGTGCCTCCATAAATGAGAACGCATCACGACCCCTCGGACGTTCCAGGGGAAAAACACGGATGCCCTGGTGCCCTGTAACAATGAAGTCTCCCTTTTTAACTGAAGCCATAGGAATTGCAATAGCTTGATCCAATTGGACACGAATGGCCAGGTCCATTTCAATGGATTCAACATCCACCCACTGTCCATTTAAACGAATCTGTGTGGGAAGGTGGGTCGTGGTGTAAAACGAATCTGGAAGAACACCGTCCTGGAGGGCTGTCTGGGTCGTGCAATCCGATAAAGTTTCCACTTCCGCTCCATGCGCCTGAATTGCCTCGAGAATCTCTTCGAGTTTATCGGGGGACTCGGCATGGACAGCAATTTTAGCAAGGGTGGTATCCTCACGTGTGACACCAATATCCAAATGGTTTATCTCAAAAGTTCCCCCTCCTTGAAGAATAATATCCAGAACTTTCGGCAAAATGAGCGAATCGATAATATGCCCTTTAAGGATTACAGTCTCGGTTTCCATTTTTTAGCGCCCCTATAAATTACTTTGACCATTAACTCTCATAGTTTACTCTTTTGGATCAGCAAGGGGAAATGAGGAAATTAAGCGCGGGGAGATCAGTAAGTATACTAAAAAAAAACACCCGCCGCTGCATCTGAAATGCTTGTAGCTTACCTACTCCGCGTCACGCCTATTTTTGGACAATGCTTTTCGACGGGACAAGTGGAGCAAAATGGGGATGTGGGTTTGCATAAGTTTTGTCCAAACGACACCAGCAGATTGTTTTAACTTTTCCAATACAATTCCCGCTACACACTTTCGCTCCTATCCCCCTCACCTTGACAGAAGCCAAAACATTGTGTATTTTTATACACATGATAAAGAACAGCCGTGATATTATCAAGAAGCTTAAAAAAGACGGCTGGTTTGAAGTCAACAGGGTCGGCAGTCATGTGCAATTTAAACACGGGGAACAACCAGGACGGGTCACCGTGCCACACCCTGCCAAGGATTTACCAACTGGAACGGCACGAAGCATTTATAAACAGGCGGGATGGATAAAATGAAACACTATATCGGCTTAATCAGGAAAGAAAAAGGTTCCTGCTACGGTGTCGACTTTCCCGATTTCCCCGGGTGCATCACCGCAGGAGATACAGCAGAGGAAGCGCAAGCCAACGCTGTAGCCGCTCTAGATCTGCATGTCGCAGGGATGATTGAAGATGGCGAGCGGTTACCAAAAGCCACGGGTCTCGATGAAATTCTGGAAGAGCCTGACAATCTCGATGGATTGGTGTTAGCGGTACAGGTTCCTCTGATCGATAAGAAATCCAAACGGGTACGGGTAGATATAACTATCCCCAAAGATTTGTCGAATCAGGTGGATAAACATGTTAGTCGCACCGAAGGGGTGAACCGATCGTCATTTTTTACTACCGCCGGGGCAGCCTATTTACAGCATGTCAGCCGTCCAGTGGGAAAAAGGCAGGGAACAGTGAAAAAGGCACGATCATCGGCAATGACAGTGAAAACCAAAACCTCCAGGAAAGTCTCAAAAAGCCGGTCAAACAGAAAAATAACCCACCGCTGAGCTTGGACTACCTGTTTCTTGATACGCCAATTTTTGGACAATGCTTTTCGACGGGACAATTGGTGCAAAACGGCGAGACGGGTTTGCAGAGGTTTTGTCCAAAAGACACCAGCAGGTCGTTGTAACCTTTCCAGTATTGTTTCGGAAGAATATCGCGGAGCACCCTTTCCGTTTCATCGGGTGATTTGGTTTTGACATAGCCCCAGCGGTTTGAGATCCGGTGGACATGGATATCAACACAGATTCCTGGCTTGTCGTGCCCCAATATCAGAGTCAGGTTGGCCGTTTTTCGCCCTACCCCTTTTAATTTGAGAAGCTCTTCCAACGTATCCGGCACTTTTCCCTCATATTCATTTACCAGGGTCTTGCAAAGTTCTTTGAGTGATTTGGCTTTGTTTCTGAAAAATGCAGCGGGGTAAATGGCTTTTTCAATTTTTGCGTTGGACAGTTTGACCAGTTCGGCAGGAGACTTTGCCAGGTCAAACAATCTTGCCGATGCAGGCTCCGTCACGTCATCTCTTGTTCTCAAACTGATGATGCAACTGACGAGGACCGCAAACGGGTCGTTTTTTCGGGCAATGACAGTGACGCTTGGAGTGCGGAATCCTTTAACCGCTTTTTTCAGTTCCCTTACTACTTCAGCAATGTTAAAATCGATTTTTTTTCCCACCCGATGTCCTCAAATTAGTGTTTTTGGGCAATTCTTAATAGTAAAAAAGCATTGATTTTGCTAGTATAAGAGGTTTAATGGCCTCTATTTCTAATAGAATCAATCGGATAGCAATATCCTATAACTTTTAAACGAGATTTCTGGAACAATGCAGCATACCATTTCCGTATTAATGAATAACCATTTCGGTGTTCTGTCACGCGTATCAGGACTCTTCAGTGGACGCGGATTCAACATTGAAAGCCTGAACGTTGCCGAAACATCGGACCCCAAAATTTCGCGCATGACAATCGTCACCATTGGCGATGACGCTAAAGTTGAACAAATCACAAAACAGTTGAACAAACTCGTTGATATTATCAAAGTAGTCGATTTGACAGAGGAAAATTTTGTCGATCGCGAACTGGTTTTGGTAAAAATGAACGCTGAAGCCCGTGTCAGGGAAGAATTGCTAAGAATAGTGGATCTGTTCCGGGCTAAAGTGGTGGATGTTAGTTCCACCACCTACACCATAGAAATTACCGGCGACGAGGGCAAAATTAAGAGCTTTCTTGAACTCTTGACTCCCATGGGAATCAAGGAAGTTGTACGTTCAGGAAGAATTGCTATAGGCCGAGGAAATAAATCGCTCACAACCAATTAAAGGATAAGGAGAAAAGTTTTGTCTAAGATTTACTACAACAAAGACGCGGATATAAAAATTCTCAAGAAAAAAACCATCGCTATTATCGGATATGGCAGCCAGGGCCATGCCCATGCTCGTAACCTGCATGACAGCGGCATGAACGTCATGGTCGGCCTGCGTAAGGGAAGCGCCTTTTGGAAGCGCGCTCAAAAAGACGGCCTGAAAGTTGTCACCGTACCTGAAGCCGCCAAGCAAGCAGACATCATGATGATCTTGATCCCCGATGACAAACAACGGGAGATGTATGAGAACGATATTGCACCGCATCTTAAAAAAGGCCAGGCCCTTGCCTTCGGTCATGGTTTCAATATCCACTTCGGTCAGATCGAACCTCCCAGTAATGTTGATGTCTTCATGGTGGCCCCAAAAGGTCCGGGTCATTTGGTACGCAGAACCTACGAACAAGGCGCGGGTGTCCCCTGTCTCATGGCCATCCACCAAAACGCGACCAAGAACGCTAAGAAAATCGCACTGGCGTACGCAAAAGGAATTGGTGGAACACGCGCAGGGGTTCTGGAAACCAACTTTAAAGAAGAAACCGAAACCGACCTTTTTGGTGAGCAGGTCGTCTTATGCGGAGGGGTTACCGAACTGATTCGCTCCGGTTACGACACGCTCGTGGATGCGGGTTACGATCCAAACTTGGCTTATTTTGAATGTTTGCATGAGCTAAAATTAATTGTTGATTTGATCTATGAAGGCGGAATCGGCAATATGCGTTATTCCATTAGTACGACAGCCGCTTATGGTGATGTCACCCGAGGACCACGCATCATCACCGATGAAACCCGTGCTGAGATGAAGAAAATTCTGGGCGAAATTCAAAGTGGCAGTTTCGCCAAAGAGTTTATTCTTGAAAACAAAGCCAATCGGCCCATGTTCAATGCTTTGCTCAGACAAGGAAAAGAGCACCGGGTAGAACAGGTGGGAGAGAAGTTGCGCAAGATGATGCCTTTCGTCGGCAAAAAACTGCAGTAAGGGCAAAACTTTATGCGCAGTCCCATAGCCAAAGAAGGCTTTATATTCATTATTCCCCTGGCTTTTATAGCTGCGGTTTTATTTACATTTTCGTTTTACTGGGCGGGAGGCCTGGTCGAGGGACTATTCCTTTTCTGCTGCTGGTTTTTTCGTGATCCCGAGCGGGTTATTCCACAGGAGCCCAATGTTGTTGTCTCCCCTGCGGATGGCAAAGTGGTAGAAATCATTGAGGAGAATGACCCGTTGTTGCCGGATGACAACTACACAAGGGTCAGTATCTTTTTGAATGTTTTCAATGTTCATGTGAATCGCGTCCCGGTAGCTGGTAAAATTGTGGCAACGCGGTACAATAAAGGCAAGTTTCTGAATGCTGCCAGCCACAAGGCATCTTTGGATAACGAACAAAATGCCATTGTGATTGATACGGGATCAACCCGGGTTCTGGTCAAACAAATTGCGGGGCTGATTGCAAGACGTATTGTCTGTTATGCTAAGGAAGGAGATGACTATGAACTGGGAGAACGATTTGGGTTAATCCGTTTCGGTTCCCGGACCGACATCTTCCTTCCTGAAGGAAGCGTGATAAAAGTCAAAGAAGGTGATAAAGTAAGTGGTGGCAGTTCAATCATTGGATTTTTAAAATAACTGCAAAATAAGATGAAACCAAGAAAAGGAATCCATATACTCCCCAGCCTGTTCACGACAGGAAACGTGTTTTGTGGCTTCTATGCTTTTGTCGCTGTATTAAACGAAGACTATTACCAGGCGGCGTGGGCAATTGTCATTGGTATGATCTTCGATGGTTTGGACGGCCGTATTGCCCGGTTGACCAAGACCACCAGTGCTTTTGGGATGCAGTACGATTCCCTGGCAGATATTATTACCTTCGGAATGGCTCCGGCCTTTCTTGCCTATTCCTGGGTTTTGAAACCCTTTGGGCGACTGGGTTGGATGGCGGCGTTCCTGTTCCTGCTTTGTGCCGCTCTGCGACTGGCCCGTTTCAATGTAACCAAGCCTGATATCCGTGGTTCCCATTTCATTGGTTTGCCCAGCCCCGCTGCGGCTATTGTTGTGGCATCAATAGTTATAGCTTTTGAAGATTTATTTGCCGCCAGGATTAATCCTTTCATCATGGTCATGGTAATTTATTTATTGGCCTTTTTAATGGTGAGCAACATCAAGTATCCGGCCTTTAAAAAACTGGATTTCAAAAAACGTGTCGCTTTTTCGCGGTTTCTGTTCGTAATTCTTTTCTTTTATGTTCTTGCAACCATTCCACGGGTTGCCCTTTTTATACTATGCATCACCTATACGGTGATCGGCCCCAT
Organism: Nitrospinota bacterium; assembly: GCA_038108555.1. Classification (GTDB taxonomy): domain Bacteria; phylum Nitrospinota; class Nitrospinia; order Nitrospinales; family VA-1; genus UBA8687. The sequence goes on from JAYNIA010000043.1 coordinate 23,441, forward strand.
TGGATTGTTAATGAAAAATAAGGATGCCGTCGCCGAAGAAGAAACGACACCTCCTGCTCAAACCCCACAATAAGAGTCCCCATGTCCTGGTTAGATAAGTTAATTGGCAAAAAGTCTACAAAAGACGAAGACCTTTGGGTCACATGTAAAAAATGCAATGAACAGATTTTTGTTTCCGAATTTGAAGACAATCTAAAAGTCTGCACCAAATGCGAATATCATTTTCGACTTGATGCC
>JAYNIA010000044.1:0-23281 GCA_038108555.1 Nitrospinota bacterium
TTGGTGCCGAAGAGAAGACTCGAACTTCCACGTCCTAATGGACACATGAACCTGAATCATGCGCGTCTACCAATTCCGCCACTTCGGCTTACTTCCATCTTGTTGAAGTCTTGTATTATAAGGTCACCTTGAAAAATTTCAAGGGATAAGAAGCAACAAATAATCCCTTAGATCCAACCCTCCTCCAACTCCTCCCTATTACCCCTTCGGGGACGAAGGCAATAGAAAAATATCACGGAAAAGAGGAGAGCAAAGATAACAGGCTCAGCATGACAGGCCCCCCCCGGCCCTTGTGCTATCAACAACCTAAAATTTCATGCCCTGAAAGGGTACCTTGGGAAGGAGGGAGAACACCCAGAATCACCCTTCGATTTTTACTCAGGGTGACAACCACCGAACAAGCAACCCCCCTCTGCCCCCCTTGTCAGGGGGGGGAACTAATTTCAATCCTCCCCCTAGGGGGATGTGGGGGTTTATTCTCACCCTCACCTTAATCCTCTTACCCGTACCGGGCACGCGAGCTTTGGTAAGTTATCACGGCTTCGACAGGCTCAGCATGACAGGCCCCCCCCGGCCCTTGTGCTATCAACAACCTAAAATTTCATGCCCTGAAAGGGTACCTTGGGAAGGAGGGAGAACACCCAGAATCACCCTTCGATTTTTACTCAGGGTGACAACCACCGAACAAGCAACCCCCCTCTGCCCCCCCTTGTCAGGGGGGGAATTTTAAAACCTCCCCCTAGGGGGAATGTGGGGGGTTAATTACCTACCGGGCGTGGCCTGGTTATTTGTGGTCTATCGCGGAATGTTCGGCTTCTTCGAGTTCGTGTTCGGCCTCTTCTTCGGCCTTCATCAGGGAACTGAGGGACATATGGTCGCTGAAGATGAAGTAAAATCCACCTGCGAAGATCACCAGAAACGACAAGGCCCAAACCACCATCCCGAAACTCACGGCGGTCACTTCAGACTCGCCCATGATGTCGTGCAGGGCAATCAGGACACCCGCGTTGTAAGACCCCAGAAAAGCTGGTGTGGGTAACGCGGTAATGAGGATGCAGACCATCACGGTCAATATCAACAGGGACTCGAGCGTGATTTTTTGCAGGTCGAAGGCGTAATAAAAGGGGTAATAGGTGACAACAATTAAAAACCAGGTCAAAAGGGAATAGATGATGATTTGCACCAATGCACTTTTGTCTTTAATGATCTGGCAACCTAACGCAAACTCACCCACCATGAATATAATTTTCTCTTTCCATTTCTCGGGCAAAGGACGGGTGAACCAGTTGATCCACGATTTTACTTTTGCTTCATACCAGGTGAGCAGGAACATGAATACAAGCAGTCCACAAACCAGAATCAGGCAGACGCGGCCGAACCCGATCGCCATTTTTTGTACGGGTATCCCGGAAAAGGTCAGGTTGGGATCAAACACATCGGCATGGAACACAAACACCCACACGAACAGGCCCATCAGGCAAACGAGGTCGAACAGGCGTTCGACGATGATGGTTGAGAAGGCTCCTGAAAAGGTGATTCCGTTTTTCTTGCCAACCAGGTAGGCACGCAAAAACTCCCCCGCCCGTGCGGGTAGCACGTTGCCCATGAACCCGATCATCAACGGCGAATAGATTTCTTTGACGGGTATTTGTTTAAAGGGACGCAGCAATATCTGCCAGCGGTAAGCTCGGGTCACATAACTCAGGGCTACAATCAGCACGCCCGGAAGGGTATAAATAAGCTCGGCGTTTTTCAACGAGTTGACCAGCTCTTCAAAGGATACGTTTCGCAGGGTGTAATAAAGCGCCGCAATGGCGATAACCAACCCGATTATTGATTGCCTTACCTTCTTCAATGGGATTCCTTCAGTATGGTTTTGGCTTTCTCGATATCTTTATTGATCTGATCGACCAGTTCTTCTTTTGACTTGAAGGCTATTTCACTGCGGATGCGGGAAATGAACTCCACCTCGATTTCCTTGCCGTAAATCACCTGATTGAAATCGAAGATATGGACTTCGACGCTCAACCGGTCGCGATTGAAGGTAGGGTTGAACCCGATATTCGCCACGGCATCGTAGGAGTTGTTCTGGTAGATCATGCGCACGGCATAAACTCCTGTGCCGGGAATCTGCACTTTGCTGGTGTCGATGTTCGCAGTGGGGAAACCTATCGCCTGCCCGGTTTTGTATCCTGAAACTACCGGTCCCACGATGGAGTAGTATCTTCCCAGGAATTTTTTTGCGGCTTCCATATTTCCGGCTTCGATCACTTCGCGCACATGCGAACTGCTAACGGTGAGTCCATCGAGTTGGATCGGGTCGACCACGTTTACGATGAAGCCGAACTCTTCTCCCATTTTTTTCAGGTAGGGAATGGTGCCTTCTCGACCTTTGCCGAATGCGTAGTCGAATCCGACCACCACTTCTTTCGCGCCAATTTTTTCACTCAGGATATCTTTGGAAAAGTCGCGCGGCCGCTGGTCGGCAAACTTCCGGGTGAAGTCGGCACAGATGACGCTGTCTATATTGCAGGCTTCGATGAGTTTCATTTTTTTATTAAAATGCGTGAGCAGGGGGGGAACTTTTTCGGGGGCAATGATTTTCAGCGGGTGCGGCTCGAACGTGAACGCGATGGAGGTGCCCCCCTTCTCCCGGGCAATCTCGGCTGCTTTCTTGAAAAGTATCTGGTGACCTACGTGCACCCCGTCAAAGTTACCCAATGTCACAACGGGGTAGGGAAAGGGACCGCTTATATTTTTGGTTCCGCGTATGATTTTCATAAAACTGCCCTCAGTCTACCTTAATGGACTGATTTTTCAAGCCCTGCCGCCAGGGAACTGTAAAATAGTTTTCCTTCAACTGATGATATTTGAGGTGGTTTCTGCTAAAATAGCCCCACCCGAATAATTAAGGAGCCTTTGAATGTTTGATATCGGATTTTTTGAGCTGATGATAATTATGGGGATCGCCGTTGTGGTGATCGGCCCGCAAAACCTTCCCAAACTCGCGAAAGCCATCGGTAAAGGATGGGGAGAGTTCCAGAAAACCTTCAGCGGACTCAAGCAGGACGTAATGGACGAAGCGGAAGGTCTGAAACAAACGGTGAATATCGATTCCCTGGAACAGGATGTGAGTGCAGCTACTAAAGTCGATGTCGATGTCAACCTCTCCGAAATGGATCTGGATATCTCCGGCGATATCAAAAAAGACATCTAACAGGGCAAGCCCTGTGGCTAACTGGTCGTTACTTTCTTGAACCGGCCAAAGCCTCTAAGCTTCTGGAAACAAGTTTTCTAAAACAACCCCCCACACCCCCTTGTCAGGGGGCTCATTAAATTAACTCCCCCTGTTAAGGGGGATACAGGGGGTTTTTCATTAAGTCCTCACTTTGATAAGTTCCGTTTCATTTCATCCATTCATTTCCCATTTTCCCCCGGCGCTGTTTGTTGCGGGGCTGGTCCTGCTTTTCCTCACAAGTAAGAAGGATGATGCGAAACTGAAATCCGCAGCGAGTTTTAATTTAAGTTTGGGATTGCTGGCAGCCGTCGTTGCCAGTTTTTCGGGAATGATGTCGGTCGATATCAGCCTGCGCACCACCGTCGAGGTTGAAGGGCATCAGGGTTACTCTTTCCTGTTCACCATTCTTTATGGATTTGCAGTGGGATACTCCTACACTAACTCGTTTTCAAAAACCGCTAAAGGATTTTATGTGGTGGGATTGATCACCATGTGCATCTGCCTTTTTTCCGGTTACCAACTAGTCTTTCATTAAGGACTCCACGGCCGACCCTCTTACGAGGGTGGTATACAAGTAATCTATCGTTAAAGGACAGACAATGATTGCCCGCATTTGGGGTATGGACCTATTGGCCCCACGCCGAGTGGGGGAGTTCGAAGCGGTGAACCAGTTCGCCGCCGTAATAGCCTGTGCCCAGCACACAGACGAGACCCGCTACAAGAGCTAAAAAATATACGACCTGTCCCATTCGATTTGGGAAGTAGCGTGAAAAAATCATAGCTATAAGAAAGGCAACCAGTGTGAGAAACGCGTATCGAAGGTGACCGGAGAGGAAGTCTTTAAACTTTTCCGTATTTTCCAGGCTCAGCATCCCTAAAAAACCGACCACAAGAACCGGGAAGATGCACCAGAATCCGAAGCGGGTGTTGAATCGCCCAGCGGTTTCAACCGTTTCGTCTTTTTTCAGTTTCCCATAAATTTCGAACACCACTCCACTGGTCAACAAGGCAACGGGGAAGTGAACGATTAAAGGATGCAGCTGGGCAAAAAATTTCATCGCAATATTATTTTTTCTTTTTGTTTCTTAATCGGTCCAGGTCTGCCAGCAAAATTCCGGCAGCGACCGAAACGTTTAGAGATTGCATTTCACCTGCGCCGGGAATATGAACAAGAGAATCGCAACGGCGTTTGACTCTATCCGACAACCCTTCCTGTTCGTTACCCAGAACCAAAACCATGGGGAAGGAAAAATTGACCGAATTTATAGATTCCTTTGCGGCGGGGTCGGCACCCACCACCGACCATCCGCGTTCGCGGCAGTCTCTTAAAGAAGAGGAAAGGTCGCTACTATTATAAACCGGTACCCGTTCCCATCCCCCTTCCGCCATTCGTGCAGCGGACGGAGTAATGCCGGTCACGGTTCCTGCGTTGGGAACGATCAATCCCTGGACTCCAAAATACGCACAGCTTCTTAAAATAGCTCCCTGATTGTGTGGATTCTCGATTCCATCCAAGGCAACAACCAATCCTTTATCCGGCATGCTGCCGCGAATCAGTTTATGTGAAGATTCACATGCCAGAGGCTTTACCACCATGACAACCCCTTCATGATGAGTCCCCGAGGCAACCTTGTTAAGGGATTCCTGATCCAATTGACGGAAGGGAAGTTTTTTTTCTGCGCACCAGTTCTTTACTTTTTTCAATTCCGTGGCACGGCTTCGACTGAAAAACAATCGCAATAAACTTTCGGGGCGTTTCTCAAACGCACTCATACATGCGTTCCAGCCATATAGAGTAAACTCTTCCTTCTTCTTATGCTTGGCCCGGTCTCGATCCGAATGCGTTTTCTTAAATGTCTTTGGTTTTTTAGGATTCACTTAAATGCTTTATATCTTTTAATATGGTGTCATGAAATAAGGAAAGTTATAAGGAAACCCCCTTAATCCCCCTTATCAGGGGGAATTATTTAAAATTCAACTTCTAGAAGCATAATGGCTTTGAAGGCAGAATGAAGTCCCGATCAATTTCAACCAGACGTTTCCCTGCCCCTTACCCGCGGCCTTTGGGCCGCTAGCCATGACCGCCCATCATAAACTCTTCATCGTCATCGAATTTGAGGGGGATATTATTTTGAAAAAACTCTTCTACTTTTTCCATGACCTCGCCCGTAGTGAGGCATTCGAACATACTCTTCCTGAATTTTGCGGCACCCGGATTCCCAAACGCCAGCCAGGCAGAAAATTTGCGTAACATGATCAGAGCAAAACGTGTGTCGTAATATTCCTGCAAACTTTTTCGATAGCGACGGATGATTTCCAGGCAGGAGCTTTTTGTATCCAGACCAATGCACTCGTTGAAGATTCCGGGATTCCGCAAAGCACCACGTCCTATCATCACCGCATCCACTTTAGACTCTTCCAGTCTTTTCCTTGCCTGCTCTGAATTACGAATGTCGCCATTTCCGATGATGGGGAGTTTCGCCTGTTCTTTAACTTCAGCAATCAAATTCCAATCCGCTTTACCTTCGTATCCCTGCGCTCGGGTGCGACCGTGAATAGCAACCCATTCGCAACCTGAGTTGTAGGCGGCTTTGACACACTCATGAATGGTCAGCTCTTCTTCATTCCAACCCGTACGCATTTTTACTGTGAGAGGAAGACGGATGCCTTTTTTTATGGTGGCCAGAAAATTTTCCAGGTGGGATGGATCACGCAAAAGGGCGGCACCACAACCTTTCTTTACCACTTTTTTTACGGGACATCCCAGGTTGATATCAATGAAGTCGGCACCAATCGATTCGACAAGCTCGGAAGCCTGCACAATATCCTCTGCCGATTCACCGAATAGTTGAATTCCAGTAATGGATTTCCCATTGGGATGAACCCGCATCATTTTTCGTGTTTTTTCAGAGTTGTAGAACACGCCTTTTGCAGAAACCAGCTCTGAGATCAGAACCCCTGCATTCATTTCATCCATCAATTCGCGAAAACAAACATCGGTGATGCCCGCCATAGGCGCAAGCCAAAAGGCGTTTCTTGCTCTGGCAAAAAGTCCATCGGTCTTTTGCGCCTCTTCTTTTATTACAGGGGTGGTCAGGGTGTTCATTTGATTATTACAGCTTCCATTAATGGTTCAAAATGGGAAGGCGGGTCGACACAAAACCCCATGATCCGATCAAGATAATTAAACTCCAGATTCCACGCGTGCAAACCATACTGGTAGTTATCATCCGTTCCATTACCGTACACTTTGTCATTGTATATGGGAAGCCCACAACTTGAAAGGTGTACACGGATTTGATTGGTTCTTCCAGAAAGAGGCATCACTTTTAAAAGTGAGAGTCCCTCCTTTGAAGCTAGCCATTGAACTTCTGTTTTAGCCGACTTTGCTTTTTTTATTTGATCCCCTACCCCTCTATGCGATCCATTCAAAACGCCAATCGGTTCATCGATGCAAAAATTTTCTTTTTCCGGTTCCCCTTCCACTAAAGCCAGGTATTCTTTTTTTACACGCGAGCTTTTAAACTCGTTCATCAAAACGGCTGCGGCTTCCCGGGTTTTGGCGAAAACGATGAGACCGGTGGTCGTTACATCCAACCTTTGTACCGGTCTGGGTGTTTCTTGGGGGTACAACTCTTTCAAAATTTCTGTCATGCTGTTTTGAAAGTATCGCCCGCTCGGATGCACGGGGATAGGCGCAGGTTTATTGAATACCCTTAACTGTGAGTCCTCATAAACCACCTTCAAGTTACGGTTTGCGGGGGGCTCCTGTCGCAACCCTGCATTGGTAACAATGCGGTCCCCTTCTTTTAAAATATAACCGATGTGAGCTTTCTCTCCATTTATAGAGATATCGCCATTATTTATTTGGGCGATCCAGTCTTTTTTGGATTGATAAGGAAAGCGTTTGGCAAAATATTCTTCAACCGGGAGGCCTAAATACTGGGGAGAAGGCGAAGATTGATATACCTGTTGGCTTGCCGGAGGCTGGAATAGGGATAAATTATGCAAAGTTTTATTTCATTCTGTTCGAGCGTGGCCCATCCATTCTGGTGGAAGGCAAAGAACCTATAATTAAAGGCTTTTCGATAGCCTCTAGCTTTTTGGGCTTTGACCTATTGGCCCTACGCCTGGTAGCTAGTTCCATTGAGGGTTTACGGGTGCTTTAATGAGGTATTCGTAATCTTTACCAAGGGAGCGTACAACATTTGCCCAAATGTCATCTTCATTTTCCTGGAAAACAAATTCGCTGCATGCCTGCGATGTCAACCAGCTCAAGCGGGTCATTTCTCCAGCCAGTTGACCGGCACCCCATCCTGAATAACCCAGATAGAACCGGATATTTTGTTCAGGGTTTTTAAAGCGAGTGACTAAATTATCGAGAAGCTCCCAACTCATTCCCAGATAGACCCCATCGCAAATGCTTTCCAGTTCTGGCAATGGTTCTTCTGATCGGCAAAGATAAAATACCTGTGAGGGTGAAACCGGTCCACCAACATATATTTTTCCAGAAGGAAACCCGGACATCCCCATTCCCTCAAAAACTTCTTTGGAATTAATTGGCGCAGATCGATTAATCACCAGCCCGAAAGATCCCTCGCTGTCATGGTTGCAAAGCAATACCACGGTGCGCGAAAAATTAGGGTCGGGCAAAACCGGGTTGGCAATCAAAAAATACCCTTTTCCATATTCCTGGTTGGATGGTTCTGGCATAGGATTAATTACAGGTTTAAGGATTGAAGTTTTTTAAAGTTGGGTCCCACCTTTGCCTCTTCTTTTCCTTCTGTGGAAGCAAAATTGTTATCCAGAGCGATACTCACCAATTCCGGAAACTTTTTAGAAGTAGCCAATGCGAGAATTCCTTCATCACCGATTTCATTTTGAGCCAGATCGAGATCTTCCAACTTGTCCAGCTCGTTATCCTTCGCCATGATTTTGGCCCCTTCATCCTTAATATAATTTCGGTACAGATTCAGGGATTTGACCTTTTTCAGGTTTTTTGATCGAATCAGATGGCGAACGCCTTCCGGGCCAATATCATTTCCTCCCAATTCTATCCAATTGACCTTGGCGAAAAGGTCAGATTCAGCGAGCAATTTAACCCCCTCATCACCAATTCGATTTCCCCCCAGATTGAGTCTGCGAACTTTGGCAACCCGCTCATCCCGGGTAATAATGGTCATTCCATTTGGGCCAACACAATAGCCTTTTAAGTTCAACTCTTTACCGTCTTCGCTCAAGGTTTCTTCGACAACTTTTTCCATGGTTTCGCGGAGTTTATCCCCGGTGAGGGTACAGGGTTCCGCAGGTTTATATATTTCAAAATGGGTAATTGATGGCATTTGGGCCCCTTATATTTAATGGAACAGCGTTAACCCTTAAAAATTATGAAATTAACACTTCAGGCTGATAAAATTGGTAAAATAACACCCACAAAAAGAACTAATTCGATTGTAAACAGGCTATTATAAGGTTGACAGAAAATCAATTATATTTTAGATTTCAGAGTTTCACTCAATGCTTTGTAATATCTGTCTACAATCAGGGTGGATATTAACAATTAGGGTTCGTTTTCTTAAAATATTCAAACCGTTTTAGCAGAGGCGCAAAGGTATGAAACTGGATTTTGAAAAAATGGATGGGTTGGTACCGGCAGTGGTTCAAGATGCTGAAACCGGAAAAGTATTAATGCTGGCTTACATGAATGATATTGCCTGGGAAAAAACTCTGGAGACCGGAAAAGCATGGTTCTATAGCCGATCCCGCAATAAACAATGGATGAAGGGCGAAGAAAGTGGAAACGTCCAAATCGTTAAAGAGGTTTTGGTCGATTGTGACAATGATGCCGTAGTCCTGAAAATAGAACAGGTGGGGGGAGCTGCATGTCACAAAGGTTATACCAGTTGCTTTTTTACGAAAGTAAATGGTGGCGAAAAAATAATTGAAGAGAAAGTTTTTGATCCAGATAAAGTTTATAAAAAATAAAGAATTTACCATCAAACATCATACTAATAAGGAAAGAATTTATCCATGAGCGGCAATGTATTAAAACTGGGAATCCCAAAAGGCAGTTTAGAAGAAGCTACCGTAAAACTTTTTGGACGGGCAGGATTCAACATTAGAATCAAAAGCCGTTCTTATTTCCCCAGCATCGATGATGATGAGATCGAATGCATGCTGATTCGAGCACAGGAAATAGCCCGTTATGTTGAAAATGGGGTTCTTGATGCGGGCCTGACAGGGAAAGACTGGATTCTGGAGAACCGGGCCGATGTTGAGGAAATTGCTCCCCTGGTTTATTCAAAAGTCTCGGCGAAACCCGTACGATGGGTTCTAGCCGTTCCCAACGACTCTTCCATTCAATCTGTAAAGGACCTGCAGGGAAAACGGATCGCCACAGAAGTCGTCAACCTCACCACAGACTGGTTGAAGGGCCATGGCGTTACCGCCAATGTAGAGTTCTCCTGGGGAGCCACTGAAGTAAAAGCCCCTAAACTGGTTGATGCAATTGTTGAAGTTACAGAAACCGGGTCGTCACTCAAAGCAAATAATCTAAGAATTGTTGACACCCTGATGGAATCCACCACGCGGTTTATTATGAACAAGGCCGCCAGCCAGGATTCGTGGAAACGGAACAAAGTGGACCGGTTGCTTCTGATGCTGCAGGGAGCCATGGCAGCCAATGGAAGAGTGGGGCTCATGCTGAACGCTCCTAAAGATAAGCTGGAAGATATCATTAAAATTCTTCCTCCAGGAAAAAAACCAACCGTTTCAGAATTGAGCGACCCAAACTGGGTTGACATCAATGTAATACTGGAAGAAAAAATGGTTCGGGATATTGTACCCGACCTGAAAAAAGCCGGCGCAGAAGATATTGTTGAATACCCGTTAAACAAAATAATCCACTAGTGGCGAACCGCCACTGGGTTTGTGTCATAACCTGTTCAAGCTACCATAATTGGTTAGGCCCCTGGAATTAGTTCCAGGTATTTCCTCCCATGCAAGAAAACAAAGATCCCGACAACTCCGAAGAGAACAACGACACCCCCGAACAAGAAGAAAACACTTTAGAAGGTGAAGAAAATCCTTCTACTGAAGACACTAACTCTGCCGAATCCGACTCTCCTTTTGAAGAACAAGAGGGTGAAGTATTAATCCCGGAAAAGAAAAAGGGTAGCGGCTGCGGATTGGTTCTATTGCTTCTTATACTTTTAGGAGGAGGCGGGACCTTCCTTTTTTATACCAATCAACTACCCCCTAAAGTCATTCAATGGGTAAAACCCTATTATCAAATGGCTGAATCGTTTCTACAGGAACAGGGGTTGCTCAAATCCAAACCTGATTCGCCCTCGGCTCAAAAATGGGTATCAGAGGTAGAAGAAACTCAAGAGGATTTTCCCGCGTCTCAGAAAAGGTTTCCAATAGTCAAAAAGGAACCCAAACCAAAAGAAGAGCCTGTGGTTGAAAAGACACCACCCCCAGTCAGTGAAGATAAGAAACATATCAGTGGCTCGGCTTCGGAACCCGCACCCAAAACTGACGAGAAGGAGCCTCCTGCCAAAGTTTCAGGAAATACCACAATGGTTGTGCCTGAAAAAGAAGCTACTGAGGAAGAACCGGAACCTGAACCCGTTCCCGAAGAAATTGAAGAAGAAGAGGAAATTGAAGAACCTGCACCTCCTGCAATACCTGCTCCACAACTGAAACAACACGCGGTAGTGCCGGTTGAGGAACCTTCACATCACGAAGCACCTCCTGTTAAGCATGAAAAACAAGAGGAAGCTGAAAGGAGTGAAGCTGTTCAGAATTATCTGGATTTTATTGAAGACACAATTTCAAAGATTGGCGAGTTGATAAAAACAGGGTTCGAAAAAGCCAAAGATTACTTAATAAAAAAATTAGGCTGAACCCTCATCAAAGGCGAATTCAAAGGGAAGCTTTTCTTCTACGAGTCCTGACGACTGGCATAGCGTTTGAAAATAATCCAACCCATCCAACTCTTCCGCACCCAAGTTATAACGAATTTTATTATTTAAATAATCAACCAGTAAAGGCTCGGAATATCCTGTTAATCGGGCCTGGACTCGGGCAATGGTTGAGATTTTCATTAACCCTTCCTGTTTTGCCACACGAAAGATTTCTACGATCCTTTCCCCAATTTCAACTCCCTCCCTTGCAGCAATCACCGCATGCACAAAAGTTTTTCCCGTTCTCTGGTACCATTCCTCACTGAGGTCATAAACTGTAGTTCCCTCTTTTTGAAACCCTAAAGCCGGGTCACCAATGATGAGGGCGGCATCATGTTCCTGCAACATTTTTTCAGGATTGGGTTCCCCTTCCACCCATTTAAGGTCTTTCGAAAATTCATTGCTGAACATCAGTTTCATCAATGCCAAAGAGGTTCGGGACCGTTTATCAACCGCCAGGGACTCGATCGCTTTCAGGGGGCATTTAGATACCAGTAAAACCGTTCCCACAGGACCTTTCGAGGCAATAGAAATTCCCGGAAACAGACGTAGTGTATCCACCTGTTTCAGATATTCAATGGAAGGGATCATAGCAAAGTCCAGCTTGCCTTCCTTGAGTTGTTCTGCCAAACGAGCGGGTGTGTCTGTGTTTATATCCAACTTTATCCATTCACCCATATTCCTCAAGGTAGCCAGTATGGGTTGGGCATTTATGAAATCGTGGATGCCAAACTTAAGCAATTAATATCTCCTGAAAAAGAAAAAGGGATGGGGGAATCCCCCCATCCCTTTTTAAAAAACTAAAGCGTCTAGAGAAAAAACGGCGCCATTACCAGTGAAACAATGGACATCAACTTAATGAGGATGTTCATTGCCGGTCCAGAGGTATCTTTCAATGGATCACCTACCGTATCTCCAACAACGGTCGCATGGTGAGCTTCAGAACCTTTACCACCCAGGTTTCCGGCTTCCACATGTTTTTTAGCGTTATCCCAAGCCCCACCGCCATTGGACATGAACAACGCCAGCAATACTCCAACGAGAGTTGCACCCATGAGCATTCCACCCAAAGCTTCGGCGCCAAGCAGCCAACCGATAATAATTGGAGTTAAGAAAGCAACAACACCCGGTGCAATCATTTCTTTTAATGCCGCCTGGGTACTGATGTCGATACAACGTGCGCTGTCGGGCTTACCCGTTCCTTCCATCAAACCTGGAATTTCACGGAACTGTCGGCGAATTTCTTCAACCATGGTCATAGCTGCATTTCCCACAGAAGTCATGGTCAGGGCAGCAACATAGAAAGGAACCACGCCGCCCAGGAACATACCAATAACTACATTGGTCTTGGTAATATCAATGGATCCGATATTTGCTGCCTGGGTAAATGCGGCAAATAAGGCCAATGCCGTAAGAGCGGCGGAGCCAATAGCAAATCCCTTACCAATAGCAGCAGTCGTGTTTCCGACCTGATCCAATCCATCGGTAATTTTACGGGTGTCTTCTCCCAGTCCAGCCATTTCCGAGATACCACCTGCGTTATCTGCGATAGGTCCATAAGCATCCACCGACATGGTGATACCTACGGTTGCCAGCATTCCCACTGCAGAAAGGGCAACTCCATAAAGGCCTGCAGATTCCGCACTGACATAAATGGTCAACCCCATAATCACTACAGGGATAACACAACTTTCCATTGCCACGGCCATACCGGTAATCATTACCGTTGCAACACCCGTATTACTGGATTCCGCGATACGAACGACTGGCTTACTCGCCGTGTAGTATTCCGTTATCAAACCAATACCAATACCCGCAAGACAACCAAACAGTAGTGCGATAAAAACTCCTGAAGGAAGCCCCATAACCTTGATAAGGAAGAAGGCTACGAAAAGCATGGCACCTGCACTGATGAAGGTACAATTCCTTAGAGCAGCGGAAGGATCCATACTTCCCAGAGAAGTCATTGCCCGAATACCAATAACGGAGGCAATCAAACCTACCATTGCGATCATAATGGGCAGAGCCATATATTCAAATCGAAGGGTCGTCATACTGGCACCGATGACTATTGCAGCGATCATGGAACCACAATACGATTCAAAAATGTCTGCACCCAGTCCAGCAGTGTCACCAACACAGTCTCCTACGTTATCTGCAATAACGCCGGGGTTTCGTGGATCATCTTCGGGAATACCCGCTTCAACCTTACCTACGAGATCAGAACCGACATCCGCTGTTTTGGTATAGATACCACCGCCAACACGAGCGAACAGTGCGATAGAACTTGCACCCATTGCAAATCCGCTGATAACGGTGAATGAGTCGCCTCGACCAAATAAGAGGAACAACCCACCAACACCAAGAAGACCCAGACTTGCCACACAAAGTCCCATAACCGCCCCGCCATTAAAAGCAACGAGAAGCGCTTTGGGTTGTCCGCCGTCAACCGCAGCCTGAGAGGTTCTAACACCGGATGTTGTAGCGGCATTCATTCCAAAGAATCCTGCCAGCATGGAACATGCCGCTCCCACTGCGTATGAGACTGCAGTCCAAAATCCGATCCATAAACCTTTTTGCATGGAAATCAAAAAGAGCAGGAGAAGAAAAATTCCACCAATGAAGTAGCCGAGGATCTTGTATTCCCTGGAAAGGAACACCATGGCTCCTTCATGGATAGCGTCCGCGATTTCTGTCATTTTTTCATTTCCTGGAGACTCGTCATCAACACCTTCGAAAAGCTTCCATGCGATGATCAGACCAAAAAATCCGAAAATGACAGCCAAATACACAAAATTTTGCGATGCGTCAAAAGAAGCCATCACCAGATATGCCACCATGGCAAAACCAATGAAGCCAATTTCTCCTTTGTGTTCCGATAACATTCTTTTTATTCCTCCGTAGGGTTGTTTCGTTTATTGAGTTCTTTTAGCGCCGCTTCAATTGTATGCACCGCTTTATTCATTACATCATTTAAAAGGTCCGACTCTTCTTCTTCAAAAGGGGACAACACATAATCCACAATGTCTTCCCTATTTTCAGGTCGCCCGACCCCGATGCGGACCCTGCAAAACTCGCGGGTTCGCAATGTTTCTATTGTCGATCGAATACCCAGCTGACCGCCATCTCCTCCCTTAAACTTGGTTTTTATTTTTCCAAGCGGAAGGTCAATGTCATCATGTGTAACCAGGATTTGTTCGGGGGAAAGATTTAAAGAGGAAAGAAGCGCTTTCACCGCTTTTCCGCTTTCATTCATGTAGGTCATCGGTTTTGCAAGAACAACCGGGAGCCCATCAATTTCCCCTTTTCCGTAAAGGGAACGATATTTATGTTGAGCCAACTTTATTTTATATTTATCCGCCAGGTTTTCTATCACCAGAAACCCTGCATTGTGTCGTGTCAGCTCATAACGTGGCCCGGGATTGCCCAGGCCTAAAATTAAAAACACAATTAAATTTAACCGTCCTCTTTCTTCCCGGCGTCATCTTTAGATTCTGCGGGAGCCGCAGCTTCTGCACCTTCTGCACCTTCTTTACCTGCTGCCTTTTCCTTAACTTTTTCGAGGTGAACATTAACAATCACATCATTGGGATCATTCAAAATTGTTACCGCATCTCCCAGGTCCAGATCAGAAACGTGAATGGTTTGGTTTAGTTCTACTGCTGTCATATCCACATCCAGTTTTTCAGGGATGTCTTTCGGCAGACTTTCGATTTCCAATTCACGAATGATGTGGTTTACATGCCCTCCCTGCTTTTCCCCAGGAGAAATCCCAACCAGAAATACAGGAATTTTTACTTTAATTTTTTTAGAAACATCAATTTCGAGAAAGTCTATGTGCAGCCAGCCTTGCTTTAACGGATGGGTTTGAAATTCTTTTAAGACCACGTTTCTGTTATCTGCCGAATCGCCATCTACTTTCAACTCGATCAGCACATTGCGGCCTTTGGCTTCAATCAACTTGTTCACTTCTTTTGGGTTTACAGACAAGCTCACATTGTCTTTGAGGCCATAAACCACCGCAGGGATGCATTCATCTGTCCTTAATTTTCGAGCTGCAGACTTGCCATTTGCTTCTCTTATTTTTCCGGTTAAAACTGCCATTCTAAACTCCAATCATTAAAATAAAATATTCTGTAAGTGAACCTGGGTTATTCCTGGGTCGAATCAAAAAGGGAACTGACCGAGGTTTCTTGATGTATTCTTAAAATTGCCTCTCCTAAAAGGCTCGCTACTGATAGAACTTTAATTTTCGGGTTTTTTGCCAACTCTCCATTTAATGGGATTGTATTTGTAGTCACCACCGATTTAATGGGTGAATTTGCAATACGGTCTCCCGCCGGCCCCGATAGCACCGGGTGAGAACAACAGGCATGAACTTCCTTGGCACCGGCTGAAAGCAAGGCATCAGTTGCCTCCATCAAGGTACCTGCCGTATCGATCATGTCATCTACAATAAAAGCAATTTTTCCTTTAACATCACCAATGATATTCATTGCCTTGGCTTCATTGGGAATGTCACGGCGCTTGTCAATAATAGCCAAAGAACTATCGAGCCGTTTTGCATAGGCCCGAGCTCGTTCCACCCCGCCTGCATCGGGTGAAATCACAATCAGGTTCTCCAGTTTTTGCGCATTGATGTAATCGATCAAAACATTAATGGCAAACAAATGATCCACAGGGATGTTAAAAAATCCCTGGATTTGACCTGCATGCAAATCAACTGTCAGAACACGATCTGCCCCTGCGGTAACCACTAAATCAGCAACCAGTTTGGATGTGATGGGCACCCGGGGTTCATTTTTTCTATCTTGCCGGGCATAACCGTAATAGGGAATCACGGCGGTGATTCTTTTTGCTGATGAACGACGCAAAGCATCAATCATAATCAGCAACTCCATTAAATTGGTATTGCCCGGAAAACACGTAGACTGAACAACGAAAACGTCTCCGCCTCGAACATTCTCCTCAATCCGCACATAGATTTCTTTATCAGAGAAATCCCGGATCACCGTTTTTCCTAACGGAACCTTCATGTACTCACAGATTTCTTCCGTTAGTTTCTTATTAGCTCGACCGGAAAAAACCAGTACACGCTTGTTATCGCTGGAAAACATTCAGCATCCTTAAAAAATCTGGCTGGGGCGGGAGGACTCGAACCTCCGAATGCAGGAATCAAAATCCTGTGTCTTAGCCACTTGACGACGCCCCAAGGAGGTTTTCACCTCACCATAAACATTTCATTCCCCGCAAGGGGTTTACAAAAGGGGTAAAGACGAAAAGGCCCCTTATCAATGGCCGGGCCATTGTTAAAAAGCCGCTAACATTTCTTCTGGAAAAAATTCAGAAAAGCGAGTGATGCTTTTAGCCAGACACACCCTGTACTTTTCCCCAGTAAATCTGGCCAGCGCTTCTTTTGCGATTTCGGGACTGTCATAAATACCAAAAACAGTCGAGCCGCTTCCCGACAAGAGCGCACCACCAGCTCCTGAACTCAGCAGCTCATTTTTTATCTCCAAAATCTCCGGATACCTTTTAATAACAACGGCTTCCAAGTCATTATAAAGGCCTGCCCCCAATTGGGCAAACTCCGAGCGCTTAAGAAAATTTGTCAAAATGCTAATATTATTTTCGGCCTTTGTCAACTTCAAATTTAGATTGCCATAGACCCAGGGTGTCGCAATGGGGAAACCCGGATAAACCATTAAAATATATAAATTTATAGGGTTTTCTACGGGTTCCAGGATTTCTCCTTTTCCCTTTCCAATGGCGCACGGGGACATCAGGAAAAACGGGACATCTGAGCCCAATTCGGCAGCCATTTTTATTAATTCCTTTTGGGGTATTTTCAAGTCCCATAAAACATTGAGTGCCTGCAGTGTACCGGCGGCATTTCCACTTCCTCCACCCAATCCTGCTCCGGAAGGGATGTTTTTTCTAAGTTTGATTTTTACTCCACCGCATTTTTCGGGATAACGGTTTTGCAGCAACCTTGCTGCTTTGATCACAAGATTATTTTCATCATTGGGAATGCCGGTGGTATCGCAGTTCAATTCAATTTTTTCCGGGGCCGCCTCCATCTCAATCTCATCAAACCACCCCACCATCTGGAACAGGGTCTCCAATTCGTGGAACCCATCTTCCCTTTTTCTTTGGATGTGTAACCCCAAATTAATTTTTGCGGGAGTTTTAAAAAAAAGTTTTTTTGGGGAAGCCATAATTATTTTTCGGAACCGGTTTGTAGCAATTGAAAAGTTTCCTGAGAAATTTTTGTATTCAATTTCGGATCTTTATACTTCAATCTTATTAATTCTTCCCTTTCAGGAAACTCAAGTGTCACCAGGTGCGGCCAATCGATAGAATCAATCTTTGCATATTCCTCCCACTTCACAAAATATCTCAATTGCCCCTCTTCAAAACGAGTCATCTCTGTTGGCAGCAGGCTTCTTGAATCAATATTCAGGATGACATCACCGCCATCCTCCTGGTCTTTTGTGTGAAGAATATATTGGGATTTGTCACTGGTTAATCTGGATTTTTCTACTTTTAAAAATTCAAAATGCGGGATATGCCCGAAAAAAATTCTCAAGTGTTCGCGAAAATCAATTTGGGTACCAAGAATTTTTGTTAATAGCTTCTTTACATCCGACCCTGTATACACTCTTCCTTTTGCAGGGTCTAAAAACTGCATGCTCCCTCCGGACCGGATGAAAACTCCCATCGCCTGATTGAACAATCCATAAGTATCTACCCTGATGGACCCGTTTCCCTTCAAAACAAGAGTCTGCTTTAAAGATTGTTTAACTTCTTTGCCGATAAATGTGGTTCGTGCAAATGATTTAACGTTGTAGATTTTATTGGCTCGTGCTTGAAGCCTTTTGAATATGTAATCGGGAGTGATGGAATTTAATGAAAAATGCGGAGGGGCTTTTTCAACGGAGGACTGACAGGCTCCCAAAAATAAAAAACCAACGATTAGCAGGCGATATCCCATAGGGGTTAATCGTTTGATGCCAAGAAAGTTAAAAAGCGCCGCTTGGCCTATACCTTTTTTCTGCAAACTTTTCCTCAAGGCGTGGCCTTGTCAGTAACTTTGTTGGATGAGTTTTTTTGCTTTTTCAATTTTTTCCTGGAGGGTTTTCGGGTTGGGCATTTCACCCCCCAGATCACCTTTCTGGTGAAGCGTTAAAGATCGGCTGTTTTTCCAGGCACCTTTGGCTTCATCATAATTTTTGAGAGAAAACAGAATATCTCCCAGGTGGTCGTAAAGGACGGGGTCTGGGTCGGTATAAATCAAGGCTTTTTGAATCTGGGCAAGGGCTTTTTCTGAATCTCCTTTTTTGAAATATATCCACCCGAGGCTGTCTAAAAAATATCCATTCCGGGGCTGTATGGTGAGGGCCTTAGTAAGGTGCTCCAAAGCACGGTCCAGGTCGCGACCTTCAAGGGCATAGATATATCCCAAAAAGTTATGCGCATTGGAGTGCAGAGGATTTATTTCGATGGCCTTTCTCATGTTCTCAATGGCACCTTTAAAATCTCCGGCCTTTTCCAGCAAGGCACCCAACTCAAAATAGTAAGAGTCTTTTTTCGGGTTGAGAGCTAAAGCTTTTTTCATACTTTCTACAGCTTTATCGTTTTCTTTTCTCGACATATATGCCAACGCCAGGGAATGAAAAATTTGATCATTTTCTGGTTCCAGCTCGGCCGCCTTTTGTAAAAGCTGGATTGCGGATTCCGTGTCGTCAGCAAGATGATATAAACGGGCAGCGTATCTGAGAATGTCCATTGATTCCGGTTCAATTTTCCTCAGCAATTCAAATTGCTCGATTGCTTTGTCTAATCGCCCCTGATTTTCATAAATTCGGGTCATGAGCACATGAGGATCTTTATGATCATCGGCAGCCAGAACCAGTTGGAATTCGTCCAAGGCTCTTAAATAAAGGGTCTCCTCAAAATAAATGGCGGCAATTCTCATGTGAACATTCGGTTGCTTGGAAAGCTCTGCAGGAATTCCCTTCTGGTTTGAAATTTCTTTTTGATACTCTTGAGAGGAGGAATTTTGAATTTTCTCTATGCGTTTCTTAATAAAAGGATTGTCCTGCTTCAGTTTTATCAAGAGTCTGTATTCTTTAAGTGCCTCCTTTTCTTTCCCCAGTTTTTCGTAAACCCAGGCAAGGTATTTTCGAGCTTGTAAAAGGTTTGGTTTCAAAATAACTGCCATTTGAAAACTTTTTTCAGCAGCTTCCAGTTCATTATTTTGAAGCAAAGCCCGCCCCAGGTAGAATTGGCCCAAAGGATTACTGTGTTCCAGTTTCGCGGCCTGCTGATACATATCCCTGGCCTCTTTCCATTTACCCTGCTCTTCCAAAACCGTTCCCTTTAAAAAAATGGCACGAGCGTTTTTAGGATTCAGCTGGCTCACTCTTTCGTAGTGATAAATGGCGGGAAAGGATTTCCCCTGACTGGCGAGAATATCGCCCAGATCCATATGAATGGCTTTATTTTTTGGAAACTTTTTTAATGCTTCCTGGCCTGCTTTAAGGGCTTCGTCCAACTTGCCGGTTCTTAATAACAGGCGAACATGCTTTTCAAAAAACTCTTCGGTATCGGGATCGTATTTTACAATTTCTTCATAATGGGCAGCCGCTTCTTCAAACTGGTATTTCTTCTCGGCTTCCAGGGACATGAGGTAATGGAAATAGGCTCTGGGATCTTTACTGTCCAAAGGTTTGGAAAGTTGCCTTTTCTGCTCATACATTTTCGCAGCATAGGACATAGAAAGGTCTAAATCTGGTGATTTGGTTTCTATATTGCTGGGAATCGTAGAACAGCTACTAAGGAACAAAAGAGTGAGGGGTAAAAGAAAAATTACTGCGGACAACCCGCTCCTTTTCCCAATATTCCGTGAAAAGAGATTATCCATTGAAACATTCCTCATAATTACTTGTAATCTTTATACTTTAACCAATGGCTTTGGTAATCAGTTTTATTTTACTAATACGTTGCTTCCCTGCTTTGCCATTTAGCTCTTGAATAATCTTATTTTTCAAACTCTCTAGCGAAGGCAACCATTCTGCCCCCTGAACCCGGACATGCAATGTTCCTCTGGTGAATTTATCAATTGAAGAAATCTTTGATATTTCTTTCCCTACAACCAGATTCCATTGATAGCTCCACCATTCACTTTCATCCTTCTTCAAATTTTCGGGCAAAGAACCTGTTAATACGGAACCTAAATCCGACCAGTTTTTATTCAGGTCTTGCTTTCTTATCATAATCCAAATAAACCCATTTTTACCCTAATCAACAGGGAAGAGTCGTAAAAATACTCTAAACGTGTAAGGAGAAATTATCCCCTGCCGTGTAGGGTTCAAAGTTGCGCCCAAATCTTATTTTAGCTTTGTTAATGCTTAATTTAAAGAAATAACTTTCAAACTAAAGATATACAAAAACATGCTTATAAAATTCAGGCCTTCCCTCGTTCTCCAGGGCTCTATTCCATATTGCCACTGGTGGTGCGGCAGTGATATGATTGAAA
Source organism: Nitrospinota bacterium (assembly GCA_038108555.1). Lineage (GTDB taxonomy): Bacteria > Nitrospinota > Nitrospinia > Nitrospinales > VA-1 > UBA8687. The sequence goes on from JAYNIA010000044.1 coordinate 20,747, forward strand.
TAACGGGGATTCAAGGTATACTGATTGCTTAAACCATTAATTTTTAATATCCGTATGTCCCAACCCATCAAACTTTCCATACCGAGTCACCCCAAATATCTTGGTTTGATAAGAAAAGTTCTCCAGGAACTTCTGGATACCCATGAAGTTCCTGAAGAAACGGCAAGGCGATTGATCCTTTGCGTGGATGAAGCCTGCTCCAATGTAATTAAACATAGTTATGAAGGTCCCTGCGAAGAACCTATCGAAGCAACATTTTTTTTCGATGGGGAAGACTTCAAAGTCCAAATCAGGGATTACGGAAAACAATGCGATAGCAGCGAAATCAAACCGCGCTGCCTCGACACCATAAAGCCCGGGGGATTGGGAACCCACTTCATAAACGAAATAATGGATGAAGTCAGCTACTGTACAGAACGTGCAAAGGGTACCTTGCTGACTATGGTTAAGAAATTAAAATGCGAGCTAACATCGGGTCAGGAGAAAGATAAGGAATGAGCATTGAATTGAAATTAGAGCACCCGGCGGACAATACCGTAACGGTATCAATTCAGGGAGACATCGACATGAGCTCCTCTACCAAAGTCCGCGATACGCTTACCCCTCTGTTTCAAGACAATAATAAAGCCATCATTGTGGATTTATCGGGGGTCTCCTACATCGATAGTTCCGGCATCGCAACCCTTGTGGAAGGTCTGCAATGGAGCCATAGCAACCAAAGCAAATTCCGGTTGGCTTCCATGACTCCCGGGGTCAAGGACGTGTTCGAAATAGCACGTCTGTTAACAGTATTCGAAGTTTTCGACACAAAAGAAGAAGCCCTCGCCCCCTAGCGGGGGAGGCAACTGGCCCTAACTAAATTGCGTCAAACCTGATCTTTAGCGTCGCGATAAAAGTTTGCGCACTTTATTTGCCCGTGAGGACACCAACGAAAAATTATGGTCAGATCATTTTTTGGTTTCATTGGAAGAAGGGGTTATGGACTCGTGGATGCTTCTGCGGATTTTTTCCGTGAAATCAGCGGCCTCTACTACCTGACCCGATCGACTTTATATTGCACTTTCATTGAACCGTTAAGAGGAAAGCCAATTAAATGGCGTCCAGTATGGACCCAAATGGAAGAGGTCGGTGTTAAATCGTCTACCATTGTATTTCTGGTTTCGTTTTTGATAGGCGTTATCCTTGCCTTCCAATCAGCGCATCAATTGAATCGACTCGGGGCTCTGGAATTCGTCGGTGCCCTGGTGGGTGTTGCAATCCTGAGGGAACTTGGACCCTTAATGACGGCATTGGTAATGGCCGGTCGCGTAGGCGCGGCGTTCACCGCAGAAATGGGAACCATGAAAGTTTCTGATGAAGTGCTTGCATTGGAAACCATGGCGTTAAACCCGGTCAAATTTTTGATCACTCCCCGTTTCCTGGCACTGTTAATCATGCTGCCGTGCCTGACGGTCATGGCCGACCTTATGGGAATTTTTGGTGGATTCCTGATCGGCATAACAACTTTGGGAATTGATCCCGTCGTTTACATCAACAACTCCCTCGATGCCATGGAGGTTAAAGATGTTGTTACGGGATTAATAAAAAGTGGTGTGTTTGCTGTCATCATTGTGATGGTTGGAAGTTACATGGCTTTCATCATTGAAGGCGGAGCGGAAAAGGTGGGACAAAACACCCGCACCGCAGTGGTCGTGTCTATGATCCTTGTGATCATTGCGGATCTGGTATTTACATCATTATTTTTCTTTGTGTTCTGATGATAGAAATCAAACATCTCAGGAAATCTTTTGGTGAAGGTGACAAGCGCATCGTCGTGCTCGATGATTTCAATGCCAAAATGGAAAAGGGACAGATCACTTCCATTATTGGCGGTAGTGGCAGTGGAAAAAGCACCGTGCTCAAACATCTGATTGGTGCTTATACTCCCGACTCCGGGGAAATCTGGATCGATGGCGAAGAGGTCAGCCTGTTAAAAGGAGAAGCGGCAAACGGTGTCAGAAAAAAATTTGGCATCATGTTTCAAAGCGGTGCCTTGTTCAATTCCTTAACGGTTGAAGACAATGTCGCGCTTCCCATGAGAGAACATACCGACCTGAATGAAAGCACCATTCAAATAATGGTAAAAATGAAACTGGAGATGGTGGGGTTAAGGGGGGCCGAGCACCTTAAGCCCGCGCAACTTTCTGGAGGTATGATCAAACGCATCGCTTTGGCCCGGGCCATTGCTCTTGATCCAAAAATCGTTTTTTATGATGAACCTTCAGCCGGACTCGACCCCATCTCCATTGGCGTGATCGATAAACTCATTATCGACCTCAGCCGGAAGATGGGAATCACCTCGGTGGTTGTCACTCATGAAATTCCGAGCGCCATGAGAATTTCTGATAAAATTATTATGTTATTCAAAGGAAAAATTATCGCCTCAGGTTCTCCTGAGGAGATTAGAAACAGCGAAGACCCAAGGGTGAAGCAGTTTATTGATGGAAGCCCGGATGGCCCGATTCCATTCAGTAAAAGTTTGACGGATTATGGCGA
>JAYNIA010000045.1:0-13391 GCA_038108555.1 Nitrospinota bacterium
ATATCGACTGCAACCCTACGCGAGAAGATGTACATCTTTTTGACATTGAGATAGGGGATAAAAAAATTCCTGAAGGATGACTATAAAGGATTAGGCTTGTAGGTGTATTTGTGGCCCAAGGGATTTTGATTTGTGGAGTTCTTGGGTCCCTGATAGGTAGAAAGGTAATCGAGGATTTTTTTTCTGAGCGGTGGTTCCAAATCCCACAATCCCTGTTTTTCCTGCATCCAGGTCAAGGTCTGGTCCCATTTTTTTCTAGTCATGTGGTTTTGTAAAATTATGGCGGCGGAATGGCAAACGGTACAATTTTCTAAAACCTGGTCACGTCCTTGTCCGGGTTTTAGCCCCTGAAAATCCGGATCATCACTGTAGCTCAAAGTTGGCCTGAAAAACATTAAAGTAAAAAGTATTAAAACAAACAAAGATCCTTTTTCTTTAATGAGGTTTATCATTGGGAATGTGATTTTTCAGGTTATGGAAACGGCAATTCGGTGCATGGCGTTGTTTAAATAACCTTTTGGGTTCCATCCGGGAACCACCATGGGTTGCATCACTCCCGCAGAGTCCATAGCTCTTGCCCATACTTCATAATAACCTTTTTTCGGAAACTCAATCATAGCGCTCCAGTTTTGCCAGGCAAATGGATTGACAGCTGGAGCTAACTTTGTTTCCAGCCAGTTTGCTCCAAAATCAATTGATAGATGAACACTCTGCACGCTTCGATCTCCCGCCCAGGCATGCCCTCTCACCATGAGTGCTTTTCCAAGTTTCCATTTGAGGCGAGACTTGGGAAAAGTGATCAGTGACTTTACCGGCATGGATTCAATAATTTTCATATCTTCTTCAGGGACATGCGCGCCGGGGGGAACTGGATTACGAGGTACCCGATAAGAATAACCCGTCATTTTGGGTCCATCGTGTTCCCGGTCACGAACAAAAATTCGTCGCAACCATTTTATTGAGGTTGATCCGGGCCAACCGGGAGTAACCACTCGCAATGGATATCCGTGCAAGAGCGGAAGAGGCCTGCCGTTCATTTCCCAAACGATCAGGGTGTGTTCATCCATTGCTTTGCTGATGGGGGTTCCCCGCGAAATGGGTACTTTGTTTGGGTCCCCACTCAAGTGTAGGTCGTTTCCATAATAACCAGTGTATACGGCGGAATCTTTCAAACCGGCGGAGCGCAGTACATCTCCCAGTCGAACCCCTTTGTAGGTTGAACAACCTATGGCACCATAAGTCCATTGATTGCCTTTTGCAGTAGGGCTGAATCCCGCTCTTCCGTTTCCTCCGCATTCTATCTGCAAAGCGTAAGTGTATTGTTTGAACCGTTTGATTTGTTCAAGAGTCAAGACCAATGGATTATGAACTTCTCCGTCCACAGTGAGTGTCCACTCTTTTGTTTCCATATCACTTTCGAAAGATGGGGGAAGTCCATTGTTCCTGACAAAATGCCTGTCGGAAGGTGTTATTTCATCATCGAGAAAGTGAGGTGGAGTTTCAGCGTTTAAGGGTCGGTTATTTAAAATTCTTAAACCATTTTTACCGGGAATGGACAATTCGCCTAAAGGATCGGCTTCAGCGGAGGTTATCCAATTTGATGCCGAGGGATTAAGAAAAGCAAGAGTAGCTAAAGTTCCATATTTTAAAAATTCCCTGCGAGAAGCGATAGATTTCTTTCTTTTATTCATAATAAAAGTTTTGAATCTTTGGTTTCTAAGGGAGAACTTGAAATAAATAGTAGCATTTTTGTCTCCTTTACATAGAAAAATTTAAAAATAATTTTTGACCAAAAGCTATGTATTTGAATTACAGGGTGAAAAGGTTTTGAATTTTAAGCAAGTAGTTGGGCAGGAGATTTTTTCTTTCCTGAATAACTGACACCCAGAAGGCTACTACCGTTTCAGTGTTATCAGGTTCCGCAAAAAGTTCGGTAGGGAATGTTGCTTTTTGGAGCAGGCTCCGCATAGGCTTCGTTTCCTGGAACCTCTTCGAAGGGGTTGCTAACCACTTCCAACATTTTTGAGAATGGCACCAAATTTTTTTCATTCGCAGCAGCAGCAAGGGCTTCCTCTACTTTATGGTTCCGAGGGATGTAGATCGGATTGACCTTATTCATTTCCCTGGCCTTTGTTTCTGTATCAATGCCATCCTGCTCGACTCTTTTTTTCCATCGCTTCTCCCAATCATCAAAAGCCTCGGGTTCTTTAATAAGGCCTCGAACGGGTTCATTGTTACCGAGTAGCGATTGTGAGAGGTTTCTAAAGACCAAGGTGAAGTCAGCCCCTTCCATTACTTTTAACAAATCGTTAACAAGTTGTTGGTCGGAAGAATCTTCTGTCGTTAATCCAATTTTGCATCGCATTCCAGCCAGCCAGTGAGATTCGTATAGGGGTTGGATGCATTCGATGGTCTCGGTAAGTAATTCAATGGCCCTCTTTTGATCGGGATCAACAAGGGGAATCAGCGGTTCGGCCAGTCGAGCCAGGTTCCAGATTAAAATTTGAGGTTGATTGGCATATGCATAACGGCCCCCATGGTCGATAGAGCTAAATACGGTGCCTGGGGAATAACTGTCCATAAAAGCGCAAGGTCCATAGTCGATGGTTTCACCAGAGATGGTCATGTTATCGGTATTCATCACACCGTGGATGAATCCAATGCACATCCATTGAGCCACCAGTTTGGCCTGGACATCAGCAACGGCTGCGAAGAATTCCAAATAAGGATTTTCAGCTTTTGCCGCGTCCGGGTAATGTCGGGCAATGGCATAGTCAGCAAGTTTTCGCACTTTCTCTTCATCACGGCGGGCCGCCGCGTACTGGAAAGTTCCTACACGAATATGGCTTGCAGCAACCCGGGTAAGAATGGCCCCTGGCAAAACCGTTTCACGAAAAACCTGTCCTCCGGTAGAAACTGCGGCCAGGGCTCGTGTGGTAGGAACCCTCAGGGCATGCATGGCCTCGCCAATCAGGTACTCTCGAAGTACAGGACCCACAGCGGCTTTACCATCGCCTCCACGGGAAAATGGAGTGCGACCGGAGCCTTTCAACTGAATATCACGACGTTTTTGGTTTTTGTCGATCACCTCGCCGAGAAGGAGTGCGCGTCCATCGCCTAATTGTGGGGAGAATCCTCCAAACTGGTGGCCTGCATATGCTTGTGCAATGGGTTGTGATCCTTCTGCTTTAACATTGCCTGCGAAAATTGCCAGCCCGGCTTCTGAATCTAGAGAAGTCGCATCTAGCCCGAGTTCCTCAGCTAATGAATGATTAAACTGCAACCATTCCGGAGAAACCGCCGGTTCAGCATCGACGTAGGAAAACATGCCCTCCAGACTACGGGCATAAGTATTGTCAAATGAAAATTGTGGATTCACTCGTTATCTTTATCGCTATGTGACGGAAAATTTTTTGAAGAACCAAGACGTTTGGCAATGTTAAACAAAAGCATCAGCAAAATAAAAACGAATAAGATTCCATATAAGATGTATGTTTCATCAGGGGCCTGCATTTACCTGGCCTCAATCAGAACAACATTGTTTCTGGATTTCGAAATAAACGCTTCTCTTGTTAGATTCTCTTTTTGGTGTGGGGTTGCATCAATTTTTGCTTTCTTTAAAGTGTTTTTTAACAATCTTGCTGGAATGGCATAAGGGTGAGTGCCTTCAACCGGAAATATGGATTTGGCATGGGAATCCATCAGGACCATGCCGACAATTTCATGTTTGGAATTGAACACGGGACTTCCACTATGTACAGGCTCAATTTCCATATTTAAATCAATCAATAGGGGTGCTTGAATCGCCGAACCTTCAATTAATACATGTTGGTCTTGAAGTGTATTGGTCCAGGGGTAGCCCAGGGTAAATACCGTTTCGCTTTTGGACCCCAAACCGTTGGGGCTGATATTGAGAGGTTGCCGTTTTACTTTCACTTTATTCTGAAGTTCCAATATTGCGAGGTTGCTGGAAGGGTCAATTAGTAATACCTCAGCCAAAATATCGTCTTCGTTGGGAAACTTTACGGTAATGACATCTGCCTCTTTTATCAGATTTGCATAGGTGAAAACATGTTTTCCATCTCCTATGAGGAAGCCGGAGCCGAGAAGGGTAAAATGGGTGTTTAAGAAAAGAACGGTCAATAAAACACCCAGAAGAATAAAGCCACCAATGGTTTTGAACATTTTACCTATCCATTTTTTAATAGATTATCGGGAAAAGTTTGCGGATTTACTTATGATAGAGTAAAGGACTTGATTCTTGGATAGTATTCCATAATAAAGGAGATCTGGATGCGAATATTTCAAATTCTATCAGCCATATTTTTTTAGTGATTGTTGTTTCTCCACTTCAAGCAACCGAACCGATGGAAAATCGGCCATTGATGACTCCACAGACTATGGTCGAAATTCTTGGAAGTTTAGCAGATGAATCTAAAGCCGTTCCTGGTATGGTGATGTTGAAATTCAAGAGTGTGGAACTGACCTGCATCTATGACGAAACCCACGACCGCATGAGAATCATTGTACCTATCGCTGCGCAGGGAAATATCACCTCCGAGCAATTTGAAAAAGCCATGAACGCAAATTTTCACTCCGCCTTAGATGCCCGCTACGCTTTGAATAAAGGAATTTTATACGCTGCATTTATTCATCCTTTAAGTCCACTTACACGGGAACAACTTGAAAGTGCTTTTTACCAAACACTGACCCTTGCGGTTACCTTCGGCTCGGAATACACCAGTGGTTCCTTAACATACAAGGGTAGTGGAAAGCCTTTATAAAAGGGGGGAATGTTGGGGGCTATTTATTTTGTTGAAAATTGGAGATGAAGTGGAGTGTCCCTCCGGTGTGGCAGAAGTGGAATAAAATTTTCCAACCTCTAACCTTAAAAGGTTCTATTGAATAAACATCATTCCATGACATTGTTTGAATGGACGATGTTGATTGGGCTCGCCATCATATGGGGAGGTTCCTTCTTTTTCATTGCACTGAGCACAAAAGAACTTCCTTCGTTTACCATTGTCTTTTTAAGGGTCGGGTTGGCCTCTGTCATTCTTTGGTTGGTTTTGATGTTGACCGGTCAAAAAATGTCCGGGGACAAAGCCATCTGGAAAATGTTTTTCAGTATCGGCCTGATCAACAATGTTTTACCCTTCTCACTCATTACCTGGGGCCAGCATCATATTGCGAGTGGATTGGCTTCAATTTTAAATGCCACCACTCCATTTTTTACCCTCCTGCTAGCTCACTTTTTAACAAAAGATGAACTTATCAGTAAGAACCGGCTCTTGGGCCTTGTTATAGGGTTTTTAGGGGTGACCTTAATAGTAGGCTTGGATTTTGTAGAAGGGGTGAGTGTTAATACTTGGGCGCAACTTGCCGTTTTAACTGCTGCTTTTTTATATGGAATTGCTATTGTTTATGGGCGAAGATTTAAAACGATGGGAATAAATCCCATCACAGCTGCCACAGGCCAGTTGACCGCATCGATGGCCATTCTTTTCCCACTGGTTTTGTTTGTCGACTCCCCATGGACACTTCCTCTCCCGAGCCTAACTACCTGGGTGGCTATTTTTTGCTTGGGGGCTCTCTCAACATCGTTGGCCTTCATTCTTTATTATAAACTTTTGGCCTCTGCTGGAGCGGTGAACATCAGTCTTGTTACTTTTATGATTCCGGTCAGCGCGATTGTCCTGGGTGCTTTGTTCTTAAACGAACGTTTGGAGGTTAGGCAATTTGCAGGAATGGCTGTGATTTGGTTGGGATTGGCAATAATCGATGGAAGACTTTTTAAAACTCGGATTGTTCCTTAATGTAACTACTTGTATTTGCGAAATTACGATTTATCCGATCGATCAGGGGCAAAAATAATTTAGTGATAAATCCTCTCGTGTTTTTCATTTCAAGCTGGCATTTCGCCAAGGAAACTCCCCCTCAAATGTTCTTAATTCCAACTAATTAATAGCGAAACTCCAGCCCAGCACCTGCGCCAAAATCTGAATGGTATTGACCGATCATTGAAATATTTTTAGAAAGGATATATTTACTTCCCAACAACCACTCTTCTTTTAGTTCTGTGTCATACTCAGTTTCTCCAAATACCATAATTCGTTCTGTTAAATATAAATTTTGCCCCAGTTCTATGCGGAGTTCACCCTTAGTATCTATTCGAAATGAACTTTCAATATTAAAGGGTAGCAAATACCGAATTCCAAAAATGCCCCGTTCGTATTCATTTAAAGTGTTTAATCCCAGATAAAGATTGAAAAAGCGATTAAAATACCGGTCATAAGCCAGTTCTACATCAAAATCCGGTTTCTTTACTCGTTGCCAACCCAATTGCCAATCAACACTAAGGATATTTCGGGTATTACTCAATACAGCTAGTCCATCTGTCATATGAGATTGGAATTTTCCAATACTATTTCCATACCATGTATCTTTATAAAGTTTGTGACGGATTTTCCTCAAATCTATATCCAGCTCCTTGTCTTCATAACGAACAACTCGCGCCATTCCAGATTTTGCATGGTAAAGAATATGGCAATGAAAAAACCAATCGTTATATTCCTTGGCCTCAAATTCAATTACCTGGGTTCCTAAAGGAGGAACATCTATCGTGTGTTTTAGAGGAGAGTAATCTCCCTGACCATTAAGCACTCGAAAGAAATGACCATGCAGATGCATTGGGTGGTGCATCATTGTTTTATTAATCAACACAAACCGTATATTTTCTCCGTGGCGAATTTTAATGGTATTGCCTTTTGAAAGAGTTTCTCCATCCATAGACCATACATAGCGTTCCATATCCCCAGTCAGAGTAAGAACGATTTCCCTTTGGGGATTTTCCCGGGGCAAACTGGATTTATTAATAGAACGCAACTTTTTATAGGGAGACAAAGGGCGTACATTTATTTTAGATATGGAGCCCACCTTTTTGTCCATGCTTTTTTGCATAGGCATTTTCATTTTGTAGAGGTTTGGTTTCGGGACATCGGGTGCCAATATTCGCTTCCCACTGCCTAAAAAAATGGATGTGTGTCCTGATCCATCCTGGGCGGTTGCGCGTAGTTCATGAAAACCTTCTTTGGGAATTGTAACTAGCAGATCATAAGTTTCTGCTATGGCCATAAGAAAACGATCGACCTTTACAGGTTTCACATCTTTCCCATCCGTAGAAATAATTTGAACCGGACCCCCAGCAAATTGAAGATAAAAATAGGTTGCAGTAGCAGAGTTTATAAATCGTAACCGAACTTTTTCCCCCGGGTTGGCTGGAATTTTTATTTCTCTTTTTCCATTGGCTAAAAAAGCGTCGTAAGCTACATCGGAAATATCCATCGGTGGCATTCTCATTGAGCTTCTCTTAGCCACATCCCAGATTGCATTTCGTTTTATTGCGCCCAACAGGCTTTGGTTCGTTCCTTTTTTAATACTGTAAAAATCGTTACCGCTTTTTAAAGTTCGTAAAACTTCATTTGGGTTCTCATTCGTCCAATCCGACAGGACAATTACTTTGTCTTGATCCGAAGAGATCCTTTCACCGTCTTTTGGGGTAATAACAATGGATCCGTAAACTCCTCGTTGTTCTTGCAGACTTGTATGGGAGTGATACCAGTAGGTTCCTGACTGTTTAATTGGAAATTCATATAAATTTGATTTCCCAGGCTCAATGGGCGGATTGGTTACATAAGGAACACCATCTTGACGATTTGGCAAAAGAAGACCGTGCCAATGAACAGATGTTTCAACATCCATCCCGTTTTTAATGCTAATTCTGGCTATGTCTCCTTCTCGAAATCGAAGAGTGGGGCCAGGTATTGAGTTATTAATGGCCATGGCTTTTGCTTTCTTACCACTAATGTTTATGGTTTTATAATTAATATCCAATTCATATTCGACAATGGCCCCAAAAGCCGAAGATGCAGTAATCCCAATAATTACAAATATAATGAATGAAATGATTAACTTCATATCCCGATGCCTTTATATTGAAATCAAATGAGGCGCAATGCAGTCGTACCTCTTCCAACTAAGGCAAACAGGACAAACCTATAGACTCAAATTTGCTGAGCCCAGGCACAACTCATGCGCGTAATTTAAATAAGTGACAAACTTAAAGGCAATTTAACCTTTTGGAGGAGGAAAAGGAGGAGCATCCAAGCAGGATTGCAAAGAAATAGGCTCGCGAAAAATTTGCGAGGTCTTCGAAAAGAAGAGTTTTAAACCTGAAGAATTTATGGTTGCAGGTATAAAACAATTATTACAAGTGGTTTGAGTCATGCATTTTGAGTCATCCATGTGATTCATAGATGCTGCGGATATATTTGCAGAAACCAGACTTACAAAAAAGACAAATAAAACTAAATAAATTTTTCTTTTTTTGGAATGAGTCATTTTTTTACGGCCTACATATGTACATTTAACAATCTTACTACCTTAGAAAATAAATCACAGTTAAAATTTTTTAATGTTTATTTTCAATTACTTTATTGGTTGTTATCCAACCCCTTGAAATTCAATAACTGCTATGGCACACCCGTGCCGGGCACGAATTCATAGGGAAAATATCACGCATACTCTCTGATTATGTGTGCAAAAAGGTGAAATATTTTAGTGATATAATTCCCTTGTGGTTTACTTTTCAATCTTGCATTTCGCCAGGGAAAATCCCTTTGAAAATTTGTCTTACAATCAACTCTTCTCCGTGGTCGGAGTTTAAAGGTGGCGGTCAGCTTGCGGTAAATCACCTTGCCTGTGCCCTTTCTAAAAAGGGCCATGAGGTACACGCGTTGTATTCTAAAAAACCTTATGAAAAATTCGAGGTGGAAGTTCCTTATAAAGTGCATTGGGCCGAGCATCATGATTTTGCAACCGTCAACCTGAACATTTTTTCCTATCCGAAAGTTCTGGCTCCATTGGCCAGGAAGGAAAAGTTTGATGTGATTCATGGCAATGCAGAAGAAGCTTATGCGGTAGGAAATATTGCAGCAAGAACAAAAGCGGCTTATATATTTACGTCACATGCTCCAAATATTCCCACCACGGGAATGTTTTCGGGAATGCGCAATCCCATAAAGTTTTTAAAAAGTATCAATACTTACTTATTAAGACAGGCGATGTTGGAAGCCGATCGTGTGGTGGCGTTCAGTCAATTTTCACGAGACCTGATTGCCAGAGGGATGGGAAACGCTGAAAAGGTACAAGTGATTTCTCCGGGAATTGAAAATTCCTGGTTTGAGGTGGAAAGAAACAATGTTGACCCAAACCGAATTTTGTTCTGGGGACGAATTGAAGATGAAAAAGGTCTGCCGGAACTTTTTGTCGCTTTAAAAACGGTCACACAAAAGTTTAAAGAATTGAAACTGACTTTGGTTGGCGAGGGCCACCGGTTGCAGGAATATAAAGCCCGTGTAATCGATCTTGGTCTCAATGAAAATGTTGAATTTACCGGTTGGTTGGGTGAACAGGAAATTCAAAACCTGGCGGCTAAATGCGGTTTGGGAGTTTTCCCATCGCGGATCGAGAGTTTTGGTTTGTCCGTGGTGGAGGCAATGGCTTCCGGATTGCCAGTAGTAGCAGCCCAAGGAGGAGCTATCCCGGAAAATATTGAAGATGGAGTGACCGGGAAACTGGTTCCTGTGAATAACTCCGATGCGTTGGCTGCAGCTATTTTGGATGCCATTGAGGACCCGCAAGGTGCTGAGTTCCGAGCCCAGGCGGCCAAATCGGCAGTCCGGGAGAAGTTTTCCTGGGAAAAAGCAGCAGACAGAATGATAGAACTCTATAATTCTTTAGCTTAGAGAAGGATAAATTATTAATTCTTCTCCTCCCACGCCAGTGGATTGTCTCTCACGCTAGTGAGTTGCTCCCCACGTTAGAGGGTGGTAGAATTGCCGGACCTCATGGGAATCCCTTCAGGGGAATTTGCATCTAAACCATATTAACCCAGTAATTTAGCAAAATTTTAAGGAAAGGCTGTAAGACAGCAGATGGCGATTCAATTTACAAAAATGAGTGGAAGCGGGAACGATTTTGTTGTCATCGACAACCGAGTGCCGGTGATGGAAGACTCCCAAAAGGTCGATTTTGTCAAACGCGTTTGCGACCGCAAAATGTCTGTGGGTGCCGATGGCGTAATATTTGTTGAGAATTCCGATAAAGCCGATATCAAATGGGATTTTTATAATGACGATGGTTCCTCTGCCGAGATGTGCGGAAATGGAGGACGCTGTGTGGCCCGCTATGCCGTTGAGAAGGGAATAGCACCCAACGAATTAACACTGGAGACCATTGCCGGAATCATCGAAGCAAAAGTGGATGGAAAGATGGTGAGGGTCAAACTCACAGCACCGGAAAACCTCAAGCAGGATATTGTGGCCGACTTTAATGGAACGCAATATGAAATCGACAGTCTAAACACCGGGGTTCCACACGCTATCATTTATTCTGACAATGTTGAAAACGTGAATGTCAAAGAAGTGGGCAATGGAATCCGTTTCCATGATGTGTTTGCTCCCGCAGGAACCAATGTGAATTTTGTCGAGAAGGTTGGCGACCACGATTTGAAAATCCGAACCTACGAGCGGGGAGTGGAAGACGAAACCTTGGCTTGTGGTACGGGAACGGTAGCTTCGGCGTTACTTTCTTCTTATAAAAATATGGTAAAACCCCCTGTAAAGGTAGAAACCCGGGGCGGTGAGATATTGAAAGTAGATTTTGATCCTTCTAACGGATCAGATGTTTTTCTTGAAGGGTTGACCCGTATTTCCTATGAAGGAACCCTCGGCGAATATTAATTTCAGTTAAAATAAAATTATGTTTGAAGGATCATTTGTTGCAATAATCACTCCGTTTAAAAACGGTAAGGTGGATGCGAAAGCCCTAAAAGGTTTGATCGAATTCCACATTGAAAATGGAACCAACGGTATAGTTCCATGTGGAACCACAGGAGAGTCCGCCACTTTAAATCATCAGGAGCACGAAGAGGTTATTCGTATTACTGTGGAAACCTGTGAGGGAAGGGTACCTGTGCTTGCCGGAACCGGTTCGAACTCAACACAGGAAGCCATTGAGTTGACATTGAGTGCGCAAAACATTGGTGCCGATGGCGCATTGCTGATAACGCCTTATTACAATAAGCCCACACAGGAAGGTCTTTACCAGCATTTTGCAGCAGTTGCGAAAGAAACAAAGCTTCCCATAGTACTTTATAATGTTCCCGGGCGAACGTCGGTCAATATGCTACCCTCGACGGTTGCGCGACTTTCCAAAATAAAAAATATTGTAGGAATAAAAGAAGCTTCCGGAAATCTGGTTCAGGTCAGTGAAATCATTCAGTCGTGTGGACCTGATTTCGAAGTTATTTCAGGGGAAGATGCGCTCACCTGGCCGATATTGGCTTTAGGGGGCAAAGGTGTGATCTCAGTCACGGCAAACCTGGTTCCCGATAAAATGGCCCGGCTTTGCAAGGCTGCCCTTGAAGGGGATATGGAGACTGCCAAAAAAGAACATTATAATTTGTTGAAGCTCAGTGACATCATGTTTATTGAGACCAATCCCATCCCTGTTAAAGCAGCGCTGGCAATTATGGGTCGCATCGACAATGAATTCCGTGCGCCACTTTGTCCTCCCTCAGAAAACAATCTGGCCGCCTTGCAAACGGTTCTTGAAGAGTACTCATTGGTATAACTCCCTATCGGGAGTGGCATATTAGCAAATTAAAGTAAAAAGTTTTACCGTATCCGTTTGTTGTAACGGGTATTGATTATTATCAAGCGGCGGTCGCCGTACAGGAGTAAAGACATTGACTAAGATTTTAGTAATAGGGATAGCCGGGCGTATGGGCAAAACGATTGCCGAATGCATTGAAGATACGGAAGGTGTCGAACTGGGTGGCGGAACCGAGCGCGCGGGCAGCGATTTGATAGGAGAAGATGCTGGAGAAGTCGTAGGTATTGGTAAGAAAGGAATTTCCATTGTAGATGATCCCGCAGTGGCCCTCGAATCCTGCGATGTTGCTATTGATTTTACAACCCCGGCTTCCAGCATGTTTACTCTCAACGCAGCCGCACAAAGTGGGAAGTCCGTTGTGGTAGGAACAACTGGATTTTCTGCAGAACAAAAAAAAGATATTTCTGAGATTGCAAAAAAAATTCCTCTCGTAGTTGCACCCAATATGAGTATCGGGGTGAACGTATTGTTTAAGCTCGTTGCAGATGCAGCACGTGTTTTGGGTGACGATTATGATGTTGAAATTGTCGAAGCCCACCATAAGTTTAAAAAAGATGCGCCCAGTGGAACTGCCGTCCGAATCTCTGAAATCGTAGCCGATTCTTTAAATCGCAATCTCGAAGAGGTGGGGGTGTATGGCAGAAAAGGACTTACCGAACGAACTCCAAAGGAAATTGGTGTCCATACCGTGCGCGCTGGGGATATAATAGGAGAGCATCGGGTTTTGTTTGGCGGTATGGGAGAAAATTTTGAAATTTTTCACCGCGCCCAAAGCAGACAGACCTTCGCCAGAGGGTCTATCCGTGCAGCACAATGGATACTCAATCAACCTAAAGGGATTTATGATATGCAGGATGTCCTGGGGTTGAAATAGAATGAAATAAAGCTATGAAAAACGACAAGCCAAATGAAGTGGAGGAAAAAAAAGGCTTGAGTTTTGTGCGTCGTGACTTTTTAAGGCTCCTTTCTTTTGCTGGTCTTTCTACTTTTCTTCCCGGTCGGGCCTCTGCCGAAGTAGACTACCGCAACGATAAAAACGTTCCCAGGCAATACATTCAAA
This sequence comes from Nitrospinota bacterium, assembly GCA_038108555.1. Classification (GTDB taxonomy): domain Bacteria; phylum Nitrospinota; class Nitrospinia; order Nitrospinales; family VA-1; genus UBA8687. The sequence goes on from JAYNIA010000045.1 coordinate 12,797, forward strand.
ACCGCGATGTTCCAGGGTTCCATATTCGCAGCGCGAATCCCTTTCTAGGGGTGGACATGGGAAACTGGGGACTCGCCGTTGGGGGGATGGTCAAGAATCCCATAGGACTCGGTTACGAGGATTTGTTCGGATTCAAAATGCAATCCCAAGTCTCCCGGCTCAAATGTGTGGAATGCTGGTCGGCGAAAGCGGAATGGGAAGGATTCAGTTTTTCCGAGTTGGTTGAAAAAGTACAGCCGGACCCTACAGCAAAATATGTTTATATCCAATCCGCCGACTCTTACTATGAAAGTTTTTCCGTAGAGGAATTATTGCGTCCCCGGGTTTTGTTTGTGCTACGTATGAATGGAAAGTCTTTGAGCAAAGACCATGGTTACCCGTTGCGATTGATTATTCCCTATAAATACGGGTACAAGAATATCAAGTACATCACGAGCATCAAATTCCTGGATACCCGAAAAAGGAATTATTGGTCTAACAGCGGGCCTTACTCGGTAGATGGAACCATTCAACCGGGAATTGACCACCCTCTCGATTTCAAGAAAAAGCCCTTGCCCATCAACGGTGGTGAAGTTTTTCATTTCTTCGACAAACG
>JAYNIA010000045.1:13491-23123 GCA_038108555.1 Nitrospinota bacterium
CTTTTCCTTTGTGCTTGCGATTCTCACGAAGTGGTACAGATTAAAGTAGATGTTCCATCCGGGATTCAGGTTCCTGAAGAGATGGTTTATATCCCGGCCGGAGAATTTATCATGGGACATAAAGAAGAACCGCGAACCCGGTTGGGAAAAACCGTAACATCCCATGCGTATCTTATTGATCGCTATGAAGTAAGTCGGGAGCAATATAAAAAGTTTAATCCCACGTATTCTTTTTCACCAAAGTCGGGCCTTTACCCAGTCACGCATGTTACCTATTCAGAGGCTCTGGATTTTTGCAAGGCCAAAGGCAAACGGTTGCCCACCGAAGTTGAATGGGAGAAAGCTGCAAGAGGCACTGATGGTAGAAAATGGCCGTGGAGTATTTTTGTCGATCATCCCAACAATGGTTTCTCGGGTTTCATGTCGGAGCCGGTGGACAAAAGGAAGGAATGGATCAGTCCCTATGGCGTTTATGGAATGGGGCATAACGTTTGGGAATGGATTGGAGAAGCTTATACTTATCCCGGACAACCTGAAAATCAAAAAGGCTTGTTTAAAGTGATTCGGGGAGGATTGCTACAGACGCATATCACGATAAAATTTTCACCCACCTATTTCAGAAACTGGATGGAACCAAAATCAAAATTAAATTTTATAGGGTTTCGTTGCGCGAAGAATGCAGGGTGAGAGAAAGAAGTTAGTAGTCGCCTCTAAGGTGACTGGTAATTTCTTTTGCGGCGCGTTCAAATAATTTTTCTTCAGTACCGCCTGTAGGACCTCCTTTTACCCAGGAATGCACTTCCCAGGCTCCCACCATTTGGCGACCATCAAAAAGGGCGACTTTGACCCTTAATTCCGATTTGGCCGAATCCGCAAACCCCATGGAAGCGATTCGTAAGGCCCGGTTACCCTCATCATATTCGAGGACTTTATATTTAAGGCGGTAGCGGGCACTTTCCCCTGCAAGAGCATAACTTGTATCTTGTATTGCTTTTTCAATCGCACCTTGCAATTGAGAACCGGCATCCTGTAGATCAAAACTGCGGGCAGTCAAATCTATCAGTACAATCGTGTTTTCGGCGTTTTGGTATCTTTTTTTGGTTACCGAACCCACACCGGAACATGCCGAAAGTGCAAGGATAGAAATGATTAAAATATTGGCGATGTATTTCATAACCAAATATTTTAACAAAATTTAAGCCAATTTTTCAATGCATTAGTGGAAAAACACCCGGTTGGAAGGGGTTTTGCCTGTTAGGTGGAAAAAGCAAAAAATATTTTGGGTTGCTGGAGAATGATCTAACTGCTTCCCACGTTAGCGGGTGAACCAGTGCAGGACACTTTCTTCAATCTGGCTGAACCAGAGTTGAACTTCGATGGGAATGAGGCTGTTTATATAAGTCATATAGCCGGTGGCAAGAACAATTCCTAAAACAATAAGAAGAATTCCACTGAAAATATTGGTGGTGTGGAGGAAAATGGTTTTTCCAGCGATTGTAACATCCCAACCTTTCCCTCGTAGTAAGGTCCAGAACAAGCCGTCTTTGGGAAGGTTGCCGCATAATGTGGCTACAAGGATCAGTGGCAGGCCGAGCCCAACCGCATAAAAGAATAATAGGTTCATTCCCTGAAGCACTGTTTTTTCAGAAGCGGCAAGCATGAGAATGCTTGAAAGAATCGGTCCCACACAGGGAGTCCAGCCGAGAGCAAAAGTAGCCCCAAACAGGAAGAAGCCGATAAATGTGGAAGCGGGTTTTCCCTGGAAACTGGCCCCGGAAAATCCTTTTCCAAAAAGGGTCATGACGCCAAAGATGACAACGATTGCGCCACCAATTTGCGAGATCTGGAACATATAATCGCGCAATAATTGGCCCAAGGCACTGGCCGAAGCCCCCATGGCAACAAACAACGTTGCCAGCCCGAAAAAGAAAGCGAGAGACATCATTCCCATACGTGCTCGGTCGGTTTGCGCTGTCACTGCAAAATAAGCAGGGAGAATGGGCAAAGTACAGGGAGATAAAAAACTGAATACCCCCGCGACAAAGGCGAGCAGGGTTAAAACAAGAATTCCCGAATCGGGTAGATTGGATTTTGGAGCGAAAGGATTGAACGCAGCTTTTTCTTTAGGGGCGGAATCTCCCAACAAAGATTTGGCAACAGACTCAACCTTTTTGGATGACTCCGCTGATGTTGTTTTGCTGGCAAAGGACAATCCCGTGTTGACTATTGCCGGTTTATTTTCGCTGGCACAACGAAATCCCAAATCAGGACCCGGCTCATCCGGGTTTGCAAATTGCCGATGGCCACTGCGGGCAAACATTTTTATGGCGTTGTCATACATGGCTCCCGGAAAATGACCAATATCACTGGCCGAGTGTCCGCGTAAAACTTTATATCCTGAGTCGTAATATTCACTTTTATAGGTACTTCCTTTAAAAGGCTTATAGTCATCCTTCACCCATTCCCAAACATTACCTACCAGGTCGTGAACTCCCTCCTTTGTTGCCGATTTTGGAAAGCTGCCAACCGCAACAGGTTTGTTCTTGCTGCCCGCCTTTTTGGAAAGGTTTGCGAAATCCGGTTGAAACTCATTTCCCCAGGGATATTCATTGCCCCCGGTTCCTTTTGCGGCACGTTCCCATTGTTTTTCAGTGGGTAACGTTTTATTGGCCCATTGGCAAAAATTGGAGGCATCAAACCAAGTCACCCAGGTGACAGGTTCTTTTGCTGTTCCTTTCGGAAAATTATTTTCTTTCCAGTAATCTGGAGCAAGGGCACCCACATCATCTACATATTTTTTATAGCGTTCGTTCGTGACCTCAAACGTGTCAATGTAGAATCCTTTTAGAAAAATTTTTTGTTGCGGTGTTTCATCTGCATACCAGGGTTTGGGGATTCCCAGTGACAGAGCTTCAGCGGACTCATCTATTTTATTGGTACCAAAAAGAAAATGTCCGGAAGGAATATGAACCATTTCCCCTTCCAGGGAATGGGATGATTGAGCCCATCCCATTGCGGGAAAGGAGAGGACGGCAAGAATAATGAAAAATATTTTTAAGCGCTGAAGCAAGTGCTTATCCTTTACTTGAGAAGGTTTTCGAAATAAAGAATATTACTGGGGGTTGCCCAGTCTTCTGCACCATAAAGAGCACCAATGATTTTTCCCTTTGGATCAATCATAAAGGTGGTGGGAAGGCTGACCACACCAAAAAGGTTGCTGGCTTTTAAACGTTGATCGAGAAGGACGGGGAAATTTAATTTATGTGCCCTTACAAAAGGTTTCACGATGGTAGCGCCATACATATCGTTCGAAACAGCCAAAAGGACAAAGTTTTTGTTTTTAAACCTTTGGTACAGGGTTTCCAGTGAAGGCATTTCTATTTTGCAGGGTCCACACCAGGTTGCCCAGAAGTTTACGAGAACATACTTTCCGCGAAAATCGCGCAGGCTGACTTCTTTGCCTTCCAGATTTTTTAAAGTGAAATTCGGTGCGTCAACCCCTTCTTCAATTTGTGCAAAAGCAGGGCCGGAAAAAAACAACAGAAGTGTCAGCACAATGGTTTGGAAAATTATTTTGTGTAATGGGATTTTCACTAAGGGTCTGTACGCTTAAAACAAAGCGAGGTAATGGATAAAACGATGTTCAATTTGTGAGCGGAGTTATTCGACTTGCTCTATACAACGTACCATGGGAATGGCTTTTTTAAGCGCTTTTTCAATTCCCATTTTCAAGGTCATGGTGGAACTGGAGCAGGAACTGCAAGAACCGACAAGACGCAGTTTTACCACGCCATCTTCAATATCGACCAATTCCACATTACCCCCGTCCTGCATTAGCATGGGCCGCAAGGTTTCGAGGACTTCTTCGACTTCTTCTTTCATAGATTCCATAAAGCAAGTGGTTGAATCCCGAGAATTTTAAACCGAAGAAAGCACACTTTTAGTTTGCGATGGGACGGGTCGGGGATTATCGTCCGTTACCCACCGTTGACGAGTTTTTCCTTTTTCTCCAAAAGCTCTTCTTCCGTTTCTACATGGTCGGGGTCTTTTGGAATACAATCTACCGGACAAACTTCTACGCATTGTGCTTCTTCGTACCAACCCACACATTCTGTGCAGTGTTCCCAATCGATAACAAAAATGTCATCGCCTTCTGAAATTGCTTCGTTCGGGCATTCGGGTTCACATACACCACAGTTAACACAATCTTCTGTGATTAACAGCGCCATAACATATCTCCATATAACGAATTCCCGATTAGATGGGATTTCGTTCAAAAGTTTTTGTTTCCGGGTTCCATGCAAATAAGGCTTGGTCCCGGACTTTTTCACTATAAACGGAAACAACCAGATACTGCGTGCCCGGATAAATGGGTGTTTCACCATCAAACAGGGCCATTCGCGTATCTTCTTCCGAAAAATAGGCATCGTGCTCGGGGTGGGAGTGGTATAAAACCTTAAACACCCGGCCCTTCGAACTCGCCTCGCTTAAAAGCCTTTGTAGCTCTAATGCACTAATATTATACGCTGTACGGGCATCCCTAGTAAAGGTTTGGGGATCTTTTTCGTGCAGCTTGTTTTGTATATTCTCGCACCGATGAACAACATTGTCATCATTGTGGTCGGGATTTCCTACCACAATCCCACAACATTCGTAAGGATACTCCTCCTCGGCGTGCCGATGGATTTCCTCAATTTGCTCTTTCTCAAGTGGAGACATAGAGTATTTTGGAGTCTTCCAGATTCGTTGTCAAATGGTTTTGGATGATTTCAGGGCTGGAATCAGGGGTTGGTACGCACCACCAGATCCTCTGTCACAGCAACCTGGCAGGCCATGCGAAAATCATCGGGTTTTTTAGCCAGTTTCTCGGTTTCCGTCTCATTTCGTGGATCCAGCTTTCCGGATAAAACCTGTACAGTGCAGGCTGTGCACAGTCCCCGCCCCCGGCAGTTGAGAATCTTTGTGATGTGGGGGTAGATACTGAACTTGTTCCTGATCGCAGCTTCGCGGAGGTTTTCTCCATCTTCCACTTCAATGGTGCGATTTTCCTTTTCAAATCGTACTTTCGGCATGGTTGACTCTTCTTTCTATTTAATGATTCTGGAGATCATATCGAAACCGACCCCGTTTTTGCAATATTTTTCAGGAAGCTTTTTTCAAAAGATACTCTTTCATCCGCATATCCTCATTGAGAATGTGGTGGATAAGCCAATCTCTGAGAATTCCCACTAAACTTGGAAGGGTTTCTCGGTAAGCCTCATCATCATTTTGTCCTGAAAATTGGGCGATGACATGTTTGAGTCTCAAAACTAATTCCTTATGCTCTTTTTTATGTCCTTCGTGAAAAGGGAAGTCGATTTCAACTTGAATTTTTTCTTCTCTATCAAAGTGTTCCTCGGTGTATTCCTTCAAGGCTAAAGAATACATGGTTAATGTCTTAACATGAACCCTGCAGTTAATTGCGGCTTCTATAGTATTTAAAATACTAATGAGGTATTTGTGGTCGTTGTCAATGCTTTCATTGCCAACGCTCATATCATCTCGCCATATCACCGACATAATAATCTCCACTTTAAGGAAAGATTAACAGAGAGCATCTTTGAGGTTTTAAGCTCAAACGATACAGATTGTTTGGAAGGGGAACAGCCAACCTAATTATAAGTAACTTTCTAACATTTTGGTACCTGTCTAATTAATGTCCGCTTAGGGTTGGTGATCTTAACTGGTCGCTGGCCGGTCAGGAGCAGGCTTCTATTTGGACATATTCGCTGATCGTTCCTTTTCCCCAGTAACCGTAGAAGGCATTCCCCGGTGTGTTGCATTGTGTGGTCATGTGAATGTACTGCTTTTGTCCGTTTTCTGCCTTTAAAATTCCCACATTGGAATAGGGGGGTATGACTCCCCCGCAGTTAACGCATTCAGTGGAATAGTTTTCGCACAACTTTTCCAGGCAGGGTGCGCATATCACCGGGTCAAACAAAAAAATTTCCTGTCCCTTATATTCCAGAAATGTAGGTGAAGATGATACGGAAACTCCACATTCCACGCAGCATCGATTTTTCGCTGAATTCATAAGTGATAAACGAAATAAGTAAAAAGGGCCTTAATAATTTAAATTTATTTAAAGAGACCTTTTCTTAATCCCGAAATGCTTCGACAAGCTCAGCATGACGGCAACAGCAGTTTTTTTAATGTCACCCTGAGTTTATCGAAGGATCTCACTCGTATTTATTGAAAACTTATGCAAAGGTCTCTTCTTTAACTATGGAAAAATTGTACAGGAATGGATTTAATTGATACAGACTTTTTTCATGTTCTCGAAATCATCGAGAACAGCGCCTGCACCTTTTACAATGCTGAGGAGGGGATCTTCAGGGATAAAAACCTTGAGCGTGGTTCTTTCTTCGATCATTTTGTCGAGTCCGCGAATGAGGGCTCCGCCTCCCGTCAGGTAAATGCCGTTGGAGTGGATATCCGCAGAAAGTTCGGGAGGAATTTTTTCCAAAGCCCGCATGATGGATGTCACGATAGTGGTCAGTGGTTCTTTCAGCGCTTCGCGAATTTCATCATCGCCAATGGTGATGGACATGGGAACACCGGTTTTAACATTGAGTCCTTTCACTTCCGTGGTCAGGTTTCCCGGTTGAGGAAAAGCGCTCCCCACCTCCATTTTTACCCGTTCCCCTTCAAACACGCCGATGTTTAGATGATGCTGGAGCCGCATATAACGGACGATGGATTCATCGATTTCATCGCCAGCGACACGAACCGATTCTCCATAAGCAATTGCGGATAGGGAAATGACAGCCACATCGGTGGTACCTCCGCCAATATCGATGACCATATTTCCTTCGGGGCGATGAACCGGTATGCCTACTCCTATAGCCGCTGCCATGGGTTCTTCTATTAAATGGACTTCGCGGATGCCTGCCATAATGGAAGCATCGATGACCGCCTTTTTTTCTACCTGGGTGATACAGGTGGGAACGCCCACAACCATTCTTGGTCTGAAGAACCGGTATTTGTTCAATATTTTTTTTATGAAATATTGAATCATTTTATTCGTTACATCAAAGTCCGCGATAACTCCGTCTTTCATGGGACGGATGGTGTTGACGCGGGCATGGGTTCTTCCGAACATTTGTTTTGCTTCCAAGCCAACGGCTTCAACCGTGTGGTCGTCGACATTCACTGCTACCACAGAGGGTTCGTTCAGGACAATGCCTTGTTCGGTCAAGTGGGCCAGGGTATTTGCGGTGCCCAGATCCATTGCAATATCTTTGGACATAAACCCGAACAATTTATTGAATAATTTTATTATCATGCCATTTCTTTAACTTTTGGGGAAAGTCGATTTCGGGAAAGGCTTATCAGTCCAAACAAGTCTTTGGCGTCGTCAGGATAAATGGAAAGACCCCATTGCATGTTGGCCTGCATGGCGATTCCATTCACGTGCAAAGGATTGTATTCAAAAATTTGTTTCAACCTTGATTCAAGTTGTTTTACCTCTTTTTGTTTTCGGTTCATCAACATCAATACGAAGGTGTTTTCTGAAAACCGGAAAACAAATTTTGGCGAGGGAATTATTTTGGCTAACAGGGCGATCATTTGTTTGAGAAATGCATCCCCTTGATCTACCCCATTATTTTGATAAAGGTCGCCCAGGTTGGTAATTTGTAGAGAATAAAAATAAACCGGTTGATTGGGTTTAAATAGTTCTTCTGAAACCGCAAGTTTATATTCAGTCAGGAACCGGTGATTGGGGACTCCGGTCACAGGGTCCAGGTTTTTATCGTAGACCCAGCGGTCCTTGGTGTCGGAACAAAACAGTGCCGATGCTGCTGCAGAAACAATGAGGGAAAGTTTATCCAGATCGTCTGTTCCCAAACCTTTATATTCATCGGAACCCACCAACAAGACCCCATACAAGGTGTCATTGAGTTGAATTGGAAGTGCCAGTGCGGATAGCAGTCCTTCGGGTTTTTCATCTTCAGAAAACAGGATGGTTTTTCTCTCTGAATTAAAATGCAGCAAAAGTGGTGATCGATTTTTTGCACAGGAACCCACCAGTCCTTTTCCAAAACGGACCACTGTTTCGGATAGGTTGTGGGTGAATCCGCGGTGGCCCATGATGCGGCCTTCTTTCTGGTTCTCCTCAAACCAGATGACGGCGATGGATTTATAAGAAGCAATGGATGAGGGAATTTGTGTCAATCGATCTGCGACTGAAGATCGATCGGGTGACTCCGCAAGAAACCGGCAATAGGAATTCAATTCTTTTAAATTGGGTAAAGGGGTATCTTGAAAAACTTGTCCCTGTTTTTCATGGTGTAAATGCCAAGCAATTTGTTCGGCAAAATTCGAGAGTATCTTTTGAAGCTTTATGGAAATTTGATAGCTGGTTTTGGTGTCAATGACCAGCACGCCCAACAAATCACCGGAAGCAACAGGAACCGCCAGGAACCCTTTCAGGTCTTCTGGTTTTTTATAAATTCCTCCAATATCCGAGTCAATATTTTCTATCAGTTGCGGCTCCCCGTTTTCTGCGGTTTTTCCAATGGGGCCTTCGCCAATTTTGATAGAGGCATTTCTATCCAAATGATGGCTGAGGGTGAAAAATTCCCTCATTACCAAATGGTCGTCTTTTACTTCAAAAAGTGCGGCGGTATGGGCGTCTGCCACGTTACCGATCAAATCTATCAGGTGTGAAATTATATTTGAAGAATTCATGATTGCTGGGAAATCACTTGCCTCTTTTTCTTAACATGTCTTTGTAATTTTTTACTTCATCCTGAGTAACCGCCATGGCGGCCACTTCAAATTCGGGAATCGTTCCTGGTTTGGTTTCTAAAACTCGTACCGCCTGACAATCAATAATTTTTTTCTCTCCTGTGGAGGGAACTCTGAATGAAACTTTTAAGAGATCGCCGTCAATAACGGTTCCCTTGATGGTGAATACCATGCCATTGACGGACATTTCAGTTATTAAAATTTTATGAAGCTTGTAAAAAAATTCTTTTTCTCTTTCGATTTCAACATTGCCGGAAATTTTAACTTTTGCTCTGTGGCCCTGACGTTTTCCCAGATCGTTATCAAATTTTTTTTTAATGAGTTGATCAAGGTCTTTTCGTATTTTTATCAGTTCGTCAGTGGAAAGGCCCTCCAAGGCGGCCATGATTTTTTCGGTCATGGTAGGGAAAACAGGGGTTTTCAGATGCAAACAGGAAATTCAAAACTTTTGCAGAAAGGTGGAAATCTTCTTTCGACCTTAGGAAGGCATCTTATAGTGTAAGTCCCCAACTGTCAATTGTTTACATGCCAGTACGGTGAAAAACAGGAAATCCGGATCAGGTATTTCATGATGTTGAAATTGGTCCAAGGAAGCATATTTGTTGGGTAGGGGAAATCGCTTGACAGAGTGTGGTAAGCATTTATATACTCCGAGCCTCTTCCAAAGAGGTTCACAATGCTTGGGCGGGTAGCTCAGTTGGGAGAGCACCGGCCTTACAAGCCGGGGGTCACAGGTTCGAGCCCTGTTCCGCCTACCATATATATACGACCGCGGGGTCGTAGTTCAGTTGGTTAGAACGCCGGCCTGTCACGCCGGAGGTCGCGAGTTCGAGTCTCGTCGG
>JAYNIA010000046.1:0-5946 GCA_038108555.1 Nitrospinota bacterium
TCCAGTTTTTCTTCGAGGGGGGTGAGTGAGGACTGGATGGTTTTCTTGAGTTCTTCCTTCACCTCTTGCAGTATCTCTATTTTCACAAACCGGGTGTTTTCAGCCACCAGTTTGTCGAGGTCTTCGAGAATTTTTTCAGAAATTTCCGGTGTGGCTTTTTCCAACTCCTCCCGAACCGCTTCCAGGCTGTCTTCATTCAACCGCCGCATTTTACGGTCGATCTCTTCCATCTTCGTGTGGATGGCCTTCTCCACCTTGGGTGCGATGTTTTCCTGAATCAGTTCCAAAGAATCACGCGCATTCGCCAGGGACTCATGAAGATGCTCCTGAATTTCCTCCTCAAGGGCATCCTTGCGGTTTTCCACATGTTCCACCAGAATATCCAGCCGTTGTTGAATTTCTGATATTTTCTTGAAATCTTCCTGTCTTGAATCGGTCATAACTTTTCCTGAGTGATTGGCATTTCTACTTTATTAGATGGAAGTTTTTGAAAATGAGTGCAGAAAATTATGGACTCTATACAAAATAGTTTCAATGAGAAATGCTGGGGCCTTGGAATTTGCAGGTCTGAAATAATTTGATTGTCATCGCGAGGAGCCTATGGCGACGCGGCGATCCAAAGGAAAATCAATTGAAACTGGATTGCCACGCTGACGCTCGCAATGACAGCGAAAAGCACCTTTTGGACGAACTTGGCAGTGAAATCCCAGCCTTGACTTCCCTCCCCTATTGGACTACCTTTATAATATTGATTAATAAGAGGTTATTTGTGGAACGCTATATCAAGGAATTCACGGAATATCTGGTGGCGGAGAAAAATGCCTCTGCCCACACCCTGGAGAATTATCTCAACGACCTCTCCCAGTTTGGGGAATTCCTGAAACAGTCCGGCCACGCAGGGGAATCTTCAGATTTCAAAATAGAATCGATAGACCGTTTGGCTGTCCGTTCCTATCTTGGCTACTTATACGATAAAAAGTTTTCACCTTCCACTATGCGGCGAAAGCTTTCCACGCTGAGTTCATTTTTCCGCTTTCTGTGCCGCGAGGGTTATATCGAAAACAATGTGGTGAAAACCGTCCCGGCACCCAAAAGGGAAAACAGGCTTCCGACCTTTCTTTCGATTGATGAAATGTTTCGCCTGATCGATTTACCCAAAGGCGAAGGGTTCCTGGTAGTGCGTGACCGTGCCATGCTGGAATTGTTTTACAGCACCGGAGTGAGAATCAGCGAACTGGTTTCTTTGAAGGTGGAAGATATCAACCTGGGGTCGCAAATGGTCAAAGTCCTTGGTAAAGGCGGGAAAGAACGACTACTTCCTTTCGGACGTAAATGTGTGGAGGCATTGGAGAATTACAAAAAGGTGCGTTCAGAAAAATTGATTTCTACCAAAATTAGTACCGAATTTTTCTTTCTTAATAATCGCGGCAATGGAATTACCACCCGGGGGGTACGAAAAATTATTGGCAAGTATGTCACCACGGGAAATTTCCCCGGAAAAGTTTCTCCCCATTCCATTCGCCACTCGTTTGCAACCCATTTGCTGGAGGGGGGAGCCGACCTACGATCCATCCAGGAACTGCTCGGTCACGCAAGCCTATCCACAACCCAGAAATACACCCATCTGACGATAGACAAACTTGTTGAGACTTATGACCAGGCTCACCCCCGCGCCAAAGAGTAAACTCTTCCAGAATAACTCTTTATTTTTCCTGAGTTACCAGTACAATACCCCCTATGATGCATGCAACGACAATTTTAGCGGTCCGCCACAAGGGCAAAATCGTGATCGGCGGAGATGGCCAGGTCAGTCTTGGCAACACGGTCATGAAACACACCGCCAGCAAGGTTCGGCGGATATTTAATGATAAAGTAGTGGGTGGATTTGCCGGTTCAACAGCCGATGCGTTTTCCCTGTTTGGCCGTTTCGAGGAAAAACTGGAAAAATTCCAGGGCAACCTTTACCGGTCCGCCGTTGAAATGGCCAAAGACTGGCGAACGGATAAAATGTTGCGCAAACTGGAGGCCATGCTCATTGTGGCCGATAAAGAAAACTTCCTGCTTTTATCAGGAACGGGTGATGTGATCGAGCCGGATGATGAAATTCTGGCCATTGGCTCGGGAGGAATGTTTGCCCTGGCTGCTGCCAAGGCATTAACTGCCCACAGCGATCTTTCCGCCCGCGAAATTGTGGAAGAGGCTATGAAAATTACCGAATCCATTTGCATTTATACGAATTCGAACCTCACGATTGAGGAATTGTAGTTTATGGACGAAATGACAATGACCCAGCCCGAACAGAAAGCCAAAAAAGGTGGATTTATGGCTTCTTTAACTCCGAAGCAAATTGTCGCGGAGCTGGATAAATTTATTGTTGGACAAACCAATGCCAAACGCGCGGTTGCCATTGCCTTGCGCAATCGGTGGCGAAGGCAACAACTTGCAGACAATTTGCGCGATGAAGTTGGCCCTAAAAACATTCTTATGATCGGACCCACAGGGGTCGGTAAAACTGAAATTGCCCGGCGGTTGGCAAAACTTTCCAAATCCCCTTTCATCAAAGTGGAAGCTTCGAAATACACCGAGGTGGGTTATGTGGGACGGGATGTCGAGTCCATGGTTCGTGACTTGGTCGAGCTCAGCAAAACCCTGATTAAAGAAGAAATGCAGGGAGAGGTCCGCGAAAAAGCCCGTGAACAAGCCATGGAACGATTGCTCGATCTGCTCTTGCCCCCGCCTCCAGGACATTCAGGAAAGACGGGATTCAATTCCGATCCCAACGGCAAATTGCATTACGAGCAAACCCGGGAAAAATTTCGACAGATGCTAAAAGACGGGAATCTCGATGATCGGGAAGTTGAATTGGATGTTGCCGAAAAACGTCCCCCGATGATCGATGTCGTATCCGGTGCCGGGATGGAAGAGATGGGAAACAATTTGAAAGACATGCTCGGCTCATTGATGCCGAACAAAACCCGGAAACGAAAACTGAAAGTGCCCGAAGCGTTTAAAGTCCTTTGTCAGGAAGAAGCAGAAAAATTACTGGATGAAGACTCGGTGGTACAAGAAGCTTTAAACCGGGTCGAACAAAACGGAATTATTTTTATTGATGAAATTGACAAGATCACAAGCCGCTCCAACCAGGGGGGCAGCGCTCCCGATGTGTCTCGGGAAGGGGTTCAACGGGACCTTTTACCAATTGTCGAAGGTTCTTCAATAAACACCAAATATGGAATCGTGAAAACGGACCATATTCTTTTTGTGGCTGCCGGTGCATTTCACTCATCCAAACCTTCTGACTTGATCCCTGAGTTTCAGGGACGTTTTCCGATCCGTGTGGAACTGGATTCGTTGACAAAAGAAGATTTCATTCAGATTTTGACGGAACCGAAAAATGCGTTGGTCAAACAATACACCGCCCTATTAAAAGCCGAAGAGGTCAATTTAACCTTTCAGGAAGATGCCATTGAGGAGATCGCTGAAATGTCAGCCCAGGTCAATCTTCGAACGGAAAATATTGGAGCCCGCCGGCTGCAAACCATTATGGAAAAATTCCTGGAGGATATTTCATTCGATGCTCCAGACCTGGAAGATAAAAATATTACTATTGACGCTGCCTATATTCGTGAAAAATTGAAAGACATAATTCAAGACGAAGATTTGAGCCGATACATTCTTTAATTCCTGCCGTGAAAAAACTCATTCAAAAAGCCGAAATCCTGCTGGAGGCGTTGCCCTTCATCAAAAAATTTTATGGGAAAACTTTCGTTATTAAATACGGAGGTAATGCCATGGTCTCCGAAACACTCAAGGAGAACTTTGCACTGGATATTGTGATGATGAAATACATCGGCATCAATCCGGTGATCGTTCACGGAGGGGGTCCTCAAATCGACAAGACTTTAAAAGCTCTAGGTATTGAATCACAATTCTTTGAAGGCCAGCGGGTAACTAACAAGGAAACCATTGATGTGGTGGAAATGGTTCTGGGGGGAAAAGTAAATAAGGAAATTGTTTCTTTGATCAACCGCCACGGAGGCAATGCCGTTGGTATTACAGGAAAAGACGGCGATTTGATTATGGCGAAACGTCATAAAAAAGGTAAAAAGCATTCTCCCGAAACAGACCGCCCTGAAATCATTGACCTCGGTCTGGTGGGTGAGATCACCTACGTGAATCCCCGAATTCTCGAAACGCTTGATAAAAACGAGTTCATTCCCGTCATCGCACCCATTGGGAAAGGTGAAGGGGGTGAAACTCTAAACATCAATGCAGATTTTGTTGCTGCTGGAATTGCTTCAGCTTTAAAGGCAGAAAAACTTATCTTGATGACAGACACCGAGGGAGTAAAAAACCAATCCGGAAAACTTCAATCGGGTTTAACCAAAAGAGACGTGGCAACCATGATTAAAGAAAAAGTCATCAAAGATGGTATGTTGCCCAAGGTCAATTGTTGTCTCGATGCATTAAAATCCGGTGTGCATAAAACTCATATTGTTGATGGACGAATAGAACACGCTTTATTACTGGAAATTTTCACAGAAGACGGCATTGGGACACAAATTGTAGAAAAAAAACCCGACCTGGCCCCCATTTCCACTCCCGGCTAAACCCACCAAGTTATTTAGGAAAGGGGTAAACGCTAATCCTCATTGACTTTAATTTTTGCCATTGCTACCTTATATATTGGTTGTAATTTGAATAGAAAAATAACACTATGAACTCACCCATTCTTGATGAACGCAGCAAGTCGGTTCTGCTTGCAATCATCGACAAATACATTGAAACGGCAGAGCCTGTCAGTTCCCGGACCATCGCCAAGAATCATCCCGAGCATTTGAGTTCGGCAACGATCCGGAATGCGATGTCTGACCTGGAAGATAACGGGTTTTTAAGCCAGCCGCATACTTCTGCAGGTCGAATTCCTACAGACAAAGGCTATCGTTTTTATGTCGATCATCTGACGCGGCCCCAAAATTTTCTCATGGAAGCCGAAAGCCTGGCAGAAACCCGCAACTTCAAATATCCTACGGGAAACCAAAACCTGCAAAGTGTTCTTGAAAATGCATGCGATGATTTATCTACTGTTTCCCATCAAGCAGGACTGGTTATGCTCCCTGGGTTTTCAAACACCTGTTTTAAACATATTGAGTTTACAAAAGTAGCTCCCCAGGCGGCTTTAGCCATATTTTTTTCAGAGCAGGGAATACTGCAAAACAAAGTCCTTCCCATGGACTCAAACATGACACAGGACCAGCTCACTTCAATTTCCAATTATCTGAATGAGGAATTCAGCGGAAAATCTATTAAATGGATCCGAAAAGAATTGTTGCGCCGACTGCGACTTGAAAAAGAACATTACAACCAACTGGCACAAAAAGCCCACGACCTTTCCGCAGCTTTGTTTGAAGACACCAACAATGAGCTGTTGGTACAAGGGGCATTGAACCTTCTTGACCAACCCGAATTTAATGCGGATATAGGAAAAATCAAAGCACTGTTAAAAACGCTTGAAGAAAAAACCAAATTGATCAATTTGCTGGATTCATGTCTCGACCATGAGGGCATGACCATCCTAATTGGCGAGGAAAATCTTCAAGAAGAAATGGACAATTGTAGTCTGATTGCACAAAACTACCAGATAGGAAATGAAAAGGCAGGCACTTTGGCAGTGTTTGGTTCAAAGCGAATGGACTACAAGAAAATCATCTCGATTGTCAATTATACCGCGCAAAAGGTATCGAAATTAATATCTGAAAATCAGGGAGTATAAAACAGTTTTATGGCAACAACAGCAAACGAAAATCAAAATGAGGAAGAAGAAATCATAGAAACCGGTCAGGAAACCGAAGAATCTTCAAGCGAACAAGGTCAGGAAAACCAGGAGGAAGAAGAAGTTAAAGAGCTGACTCCCATGGAACAGCTTGAAGAAAAAATTCGTTTGAA
>JAYNIA010000046.1:6046-22093 GCA_038108555.1 Nitrospinota bacterium
AAAAATCAAAAGGCCGAGCCGATTGAAGCATTGGGAAAACCCTTTGACCCAAATGTCCACGAAGTGTTAAACCAGCAGGAATCTGAAGAACATGAAGAAAACACAGTCATCCAGGAATATTCCAAGGGCTACACTCTCAATGGAAGAATCCTGAGATCAGCCAAAGTAGTGATTGCAAAAAAACCTGCCGATAATAAAAACAATAAAGATTCCTAAGTATTTACTTTAAGGGTTCTGAAAGTTTTTAACTGCTGATGCCAGAATTGCCTGAAGTAGAAACCCTCCGTTGTGCGCTTCTGCCCCTCGTAAAGAATCAGGTTTGTTCTCAGATAAAATTCTTCAGGAAGGATCTCAGATTTCCTATTCCACAAAATTCCTTAAAAGAGGGATTACTCAACGAAACGATTTCGGACATAACTAGACAGGGAAAATATCTCCTTTTCAAGGCTCCAAAAGGTTCCATGCTTTTGCATCTGGGAATGAGCGGACGAATGGCATTGCAAAAAAGCATGGAGCCACAGGAGAAACACACACATGCCATTTTTAAATTTTCGACGAACAACTTTTTACATTTTGTAGACCCAAGACGCTTCGGAAGTATTTCATGGGTTCCAGAATCCGGGAAACATCCATTGATCGACAAGCTGGGGTGCGATCCTTTTTCGGATGCGATGAAAGGAAAAACCATGAAGGCCTTGGCTAGAAAATCGAGAGCTCCCATGAAATCATTCATCATGAATTCACAGAAAATATCAGGAATCGGAAATATCTACGCCTGCGAATCTCTATACCATGCGGGAATTCGTCCCACCAAACAAGCGGGTAAAATTACCCTTTCCCAATGGGAAAAATGGATCGATTGCATTCGTGATGTCCTCAATAAAAGTATTTCCAGCGGCGGTACCACTTTGCGGGATTTTTTCGATCCAAACGGATCTCAAGGCTATTTTTCTGTCAGCCTCTCCGTTTATGGAAAAGAAGGCCAACCCTGCCCCAAATGCTCTCAACCTATTTCCCGGAAAATTCATTCAGGCCGCTCCACCTTTTATTGCAAAACCTGCCAAAGTTAATAGTTAAACCGTTAAAAAATATAAAGGTAGACAAGATTCCCTTTTACGCTTTTAATAGAAGATGCACCCAATTAAATAACTCAATTTTCTTGCTAATTAAAAGCGCTAAAGGACGTCTCATTTATGGAAACCCATTACGAGCAAAAAAATGCATTGATCATTGATGATGCCCCTGTCGTTCTTGAAATTCTTAGAAAAAACCTTGAAGAAATGGGTTTTGCAGCGGATAACATTTTTGAAGCAAACAATGGTTCTGCTGGGCTCAATTTACTACATGAAAAAAAGGTCGACCTGATTATTTCCGATTGGAACATGCCTAAAATGGATGGGCTGGAACTAATAAAAACCATAAAGGATTATCCGAATTTAGCAAACACGCCTTTCATCATGGTTACCTCTGAAAATGAGAAAGAAAAAGTCGATGACGCTTTCAAGGCCGGGGTCAGCCAATATATTTTCAAACCTTTTAAACCGAATTACTTCAAAGAAAAAATTATCCAAACCCTGGAAAAAAATTTATACGGAGCCAAACAGGTTATGGTGGTGGATGATTCAATGGTTATCCGCCATATAATTGAAAAACAATTGCGGCAACTGGGATTCGGAGATTTTAATTTCATCAATGCCGCAGACGGAAATCAGGCTCTAGCTAAACTTGACGAGTATAAAGTAGATTTAATTATTACAGACCTTCATATGCCTGAAATGGATGGCATTGAACTGGTCAGGGAAATAAGAAGTAATGAAAAGACAGAATTGATTCCGGTCTTAATGGTTACTTCTGATTTCAATGCAGACAAGATGTTGGAGGCCTATGAGGCAGGTGTGGATGAATTCATGCAAAAACCTTTTAAGGTGGTAGAGCTTGAAGAAAAGATAAAAACGGTTTTTGAGGATTCCAGGAATTAAATTTTTCCACAAAACCTTTTCCATTCTAAAATAGTTCTAGTTTCACAATATCACACCACTCCAGATAAAAGGATTCCCCTTGGAACAGTCAATTGGGCTGGTAACACTTAATGCCAAATTTATTCATTCCTCGCTCGGCCTGCGCTATCTAAGAAATGCCGCCCGCGATGCAGGGCATAAAAATGTCTGGATCAAGGAGTTTGTTATCAACCAGCCGGTCTGGAAAATCGCTTCTGAAATCCAAAAGCACAAACCGGATATTTTGGGTGTGGGCATTTATATTTGGAATCGAAGTCAAAGCTTCGAATTGATCGAACGGCTGAAAAAACAAAATCCGGATTTAAAAATCGTAATTGGAGGACCGGAAGTTTCTTTTGAAACTGAGACCTCGGCAGATTATCCCGTTATCTCTGGAGAAGGTGAAAAAAAATGGCTCGAATATCTTGAACTTATCAACTGCGGGAAATTTCCTTCGAAAGAAACGCTGGATCGATGGAACACCTACGGGGCAGATCTTCCTGAACTGAAACCCGCATATATTGAAGAGGATTATCCACAACTTAAAAACCGCATCATTTATTTCGAAACTTCGCGCGGGTGCCCCTATCTTTGTTCCTTTTGTTTATCCGCGCTGGACAAAACGGTACGCTACTTCGATGAAGAAATTGTCTACAGCCAAATAAAAAATTTAATTGGTGCCGGTGTTAATAAGATCAAATTTGTTGACCGGACGTTTAATTTAAAACCGGGCCGCATGAAAGACCTGATGGAATGGCTTTCACAATTCACAGGATCAGAATTTCATTTTGAAGTGGTTGGAGATATTCTCACCCCAGAAATATTAAACTTTTTGAAAACCGTCCCTCCGGGAATGTTTCAATTTGAAATTGGAATTCAAACGACAGATGACTCTGTCCAGGAAAACATTCAGAGAAGGCAGGACAATCAAAAGCTATTCGACACGATCAAAAATCTGCTCGTTCAAGACCGGATCCACTTTCACTGCGATCTAATTTTTGGACTTCCCGGAGAAACCCTGGAAAAAACATGGAGCTCATTTCGTGAGGTGCTTTCACTCCAACCCCATGAGTTGCAATTGGGATTCCTGAAATTTCTTCCCGGTGCCCCTATAAAAAGCAAAATTGCTTCCCATGAATACCAATTCCAATCCACACCTCCTTACGAATTAATTTCCAATAAGGACCTGAGCGCAGAAAAAGTAGATTATTTAAAAAAGTTCGCGGACATTTTTGACCGGTTTTATAATTCGAAAAGGTTCCGTTTTTCCATAGCCAACCTTATGCGGAGAATGGATTCCGTGGCTCTTTTTGACAGGCTCCTGGAATACCATGAGACAAACCATTTATTTATGAACCCAGTAGGGCTGGACAGACAATATGAAATTTTTCAGGACACATTTTTTCCAAACCCAACCAGTTCTGAAAAAGACCTGTTGAAACTCGACTATCTCTATTCCCAGCGCACCTATCGCCTACCCGCGTTCTTATCGGAAAAGTCTCTAATTTCTGATAAGACATGGAAAAAGGATAGAAAAACTCCCATCATTCCTTTCCGTCATAAAATTGAAATTTCGGGGTCTAATGCCCATTTAAAATCAATGGAACATCCTGTATACTACGCCATCTCACATTCCAATAACGGGGGGGGATATTTCCACCGTCCCGTATTGAACCGAATTGAAGAGCCGGGAATATAATCCGGCTTTTAATCATCTCATAATAAAAACAAAGGTATTTGTATTTTTAATTCAAGGAGTCATTTATGTCAGAGAAGCCGGATTCGTTAAACTCTAAAAGCAAAGCCATTACCCAGGGGGATCGAAGAGCCCCGAATCGGGCGATGCTTCGTGCGGTGGGTTTTTCTGATGACGATTTCCAAAAACCCATTATCGGCGTGGCCAATGGACAAAGCGATATCACCCCATGCAATGCAGGTCTTGGAAAACTGGCGGATATCGCAGCGGACCAGATAAGAAAAGAAGGTGGAATGCCACAAACTTTTGGAACCATCACCATCAGTGATGGAATTTCAATGGGAACCGAAGGCATGAAATGCTCCCTGGTCAGTCGCGATGTCATCGCCGACTCCGTCGAAACGGTTTGCCGTGGGGCAAGTATGGATGCCGTCATTTGTATTGGCGGGTGCGACAAAAATATGCCCGGTGCCATGATCGGAATGGCACGACTCAATATTCCTGGAATCTTTGTCTATGGGGGAACCATCAAACCCGGCCATCTGGATGGAAAAGACTTAACTGTCGTCAGTGTTTTTGAAGCAGTTGGGCAATATGGTGCTGGGACCATCGATAAAAACCAATTGACCGAAATTGAAAAACACGCATGCCCGGGGTTTGGCTCTTGCGGAGGAATGTACACGGCAAACACCATGTCTTCCGCATTTGAGGCTATGGGCATGAGTTTGCCTTACAGCTCAACTATGGCAAATGAAGACAAGGAAAAGGAGCTCAATACCGGTCTCTGCGCAAAGGCTCTTTTAAACATGGTCCGGGAAAACATTCTTCCCCGTGACATCATGACCCGAAAAGCCTTCGAAAATGCAATAGCGGTTATCATGGCGATTGGAGGGTCCACCAACGCCGTACTGCATTTATTGGCCATCGCTCATTCGGTGGGTGTGGAGCTATCCATTGATGATTTTGAATCGATTCGCAAAAAGATTCCTCTGTTCTGCGATTTAAAACCTTCCGGGAAATACGTGGCTGTGGATTTACATCGTGCGGGTGGCATTCCTCAAGTTATGAAAATGATGTTGAACGCAGGTATGATTCATGGAGATTGCCTGACGGTAACTGGCAAAACAATTGCAGAAAACCTGAAAGACATCCCCGATCAGCCACCGGCTAATCAGGATGTCATTTTACCTCTCGATAACCCCAAATCCACTGAAGGCCATTTGGTTGTTCTAAAAGGAAACATTTGCCCTGAAGGTGGAGTTGCAAAAATTTCAGGAGTAAAAACACGAAATATTACGGGACCGGCCATCGTTTTTGACTCTGAAGAGGAATGTCTCGATGCCATACTTGAAGACAAAATAAAAGCAGGAGACGTTGTGGTCATCCGCTTTGAAGGTCCGAGAGGAGGACCGGGAATGCGCGAAATGCTAGCCCCAACTTCAGCTCTCGTTGGTAAAGGGCTTGGTGACAAAGTTGCCCTGATAACTGATGGAAGGTTTTCAGGCGGTACCTACGGAATTGTAATTGGTCATGTCTCCCCAGAAGCACAAGTGGGAGGAACTCTTGCACTGATAAAAAATGGGGACACTATCAAAATCGATATTGAAAATAATCAGGCAAATGTTGAGTTATCCGATGAGGAGTTGGCCAACAGGAAAAAAGATTTTAAACCCAAAGAAATAAGATACAAAAAAGGTGTGTTGGCCAAGTACGCTAAACTCGTCAGTTCTGCCAGCAGGGGTGCCGTTACGGACTAGAGAACATGCATTATAAAATTCTTCCGGGCCACCTCTACTCGCAAAATCAACGCGTCAATCTTTATTACCTGCACAATCTCTTTAGGGAAATCGCCACCCAGATTTCTCATCAAATGAAAGAAATCCATAATCTGGACACCCCTATTTCCGCCGGAATGTGGGGTGGGTCCTATATGGTGGCGTTAGATGACGGTGAAGCCCGGACTAATGTTGTGCGATTGTATTCAATTGTCAGCCTTCCTCAGAACAGTCCTCTCGATGAAAAGGAAAACTTTGAAAAGTTAATGCAGCTTTACCAAAAAAACTTTAGGGAAATATTTGGCAGGTACGGTCTGGACCTCGTCAACCCAAGATGGGGCGAGTTAATCCCCTACTCCAATAGAATAAGACCCACCACTGCCTTGCAGATGTGGGATACCCGTGGTCGAGCCAATTACGTCAGGGCTTTTTTCGTTTGGAATAAAGCCAGTTGGGAAGAATCCATTATTTACGATATGATCCGAAACATTAAAACGTTAAAGGAACTATTAAACATAAACACCCGCCCACCTAAAAAGGAGAGTTCGGAATTAAAGTTTTTACTCCAAGATGTGCTCATCACCTATGTCACACTACACGCTGCATTAACCCCTGATTTTGTCGAACACGCAGAACCGATCATCGAAAACCTTTTCAATCAATTTATAAATGGGTTGCATTCTGAGGAAAGCATCGAAGAGCAATATCACAGGGTTTACTCATCGGCTCTGGTCTACGGATTTGAGGAAGCCCTGTTGGAACCCTATAAAAAGGATAATCTGGATATCAGAAATGTAGAAGACTGGCCGGTGGATAAAATAAATTATGTCCCCAATGAACTTAAAGAAAAACTGGTTCCTGCGCTCCAAGCCCCCTGGAAAAAGTTTCATGCGACTCTGGAAAACAAATACGGGAAGACAAATTCCATTAACTAAATTTCAACAGCATCCACCCTGCCAAACCCTTTTGACCATTCAACTCCTTGTTCGAGCCATTCCACACAGCAACGGCCATTAAAACCGATTGACGAAACTGGACGTCATTCATGTCATCGTTTACAAGGCGACGCTTAAAAATCAAACGCCAGGTATTATCTTTCCAAATCGCTGTTCCTTTAACATTTTGTTGATTTTGAAATGTCAGAGTGCTGAATCCTTCTGCGTTTAAATCCTCAACGGTATGAAAAACCAATGCTTTTTTCTCTTTCACTCCCGGTTGTCCCTTCTCACCTCCAATGGATTTCCATTGCCAGATATTCACGGGGACTCCCGGCTCTCCCATTGTGATTGAAGGGGCTTCACTAGCCGCTTCAACAGGAAACATCACAGCCGCCCGGTCTACATACAGCGAAGAATGTTCAAAAGTTCCATCCCTCGTTTCATCTTCCCATTCAAGCATGATGACAAGTTCCTTACGATTCGTAATCGCGCGAATTGATACCTGCTTGGTCGATGGATTGGGCCATTTCGGATTTGTAATCATTTGCGGTCCCAACTCAATGGTAGTTACCGCCTGCTTGCCCTTCCAATAGGGATCAAAAGGATCAGTCGGCAAATTCCCCTCAACATTGGCAACCTCAATTGCCGGACCACAACTGCCCTCTTCCAAACAGCTTTCAATATTGGCGGAACAACCCAATAAAGAAATTAAAATTACATAAATTAGCGTATTGTAAAAATACTTTTTAAATTTCATTTTTCCTGGAGACAACTAGAATTGATTGATCAATCCTTCAAGCTGGGATTTTAAGGGTGCGGTGTAAGGACCAACAAGAATTAAATTGAGTTTTTTAGGTTCAAAAATTTTTTCTGCAACTTCCAACATTTTTTCTGCCGTTACAGAATCGATGAGATTCCTTTCTTCTTCCACTGACATTTCCCTGGAATACAAATGGGGAAATGCATAACGAACCAGTTGTCTGTAGGGGTCATCCAGCTCGGCATCAAGATCAAAAAAGTATCTCTTTTTTATATGAGCCAGTTCGCTTTGCGTGGGCCCTTCCTTCGCAAATGTTTTTATTTCTTTAAGCAGAATATTTGCCACCTCTACGACTTTTTCCGGGCGCACCGTCACATCAAAGTCTATGGTCCCCAGGTCTGACATGCTGGTGGCCCGGCATTCCACGGAGTATACCAGTCCCTTTTCTTCCCTCAGTACCCTTTGCAAGCGGGAAGTAAAACCATCATCAAAAATTCGACTGATTAATGTCAAAACCAGAAAGTCGGGGTCGTTGTAGGAAAAAGATCGAAAACAAATCTGCAGTTCTATTTGACTGTCAGAATCCTCCTGAAAATGAAGCCCCGGCTTTTCCTGGCTTTCGTCAATGGTTCCTATAAAATGATCTTTGGAGATAGGCTCTGTTCCATTGGATAAACCGGAAAAATATTTCCTGGTGAGATCCATCATCTCTACATGTTCAACGGGACCTGCAAAAGCCAACACCATATTTCCCGGCACATAGTGCTTTTCAAAATACTCCTGCAACATGTCTGTTTTTATCGATTTGATGGTTTCTTCCGTTCCAATCGTAGGCCAGGCCATGGGCGTTTCGGGATAAAGCAATTGGCAAGCCTGATTATTGATATCAACATTGACCCCTTCTTCATTGAGTTCTTCAAAATATTCCTCAAGAATAATTCCCCGCTCAACTTCAATCTCGGGAAAAGTGGGTGACGAAAAAAACTCTGCAAATAATTCCAGTCCCTTTTCCAACTGCGACACATGGGGGCTGAACCCATATTGAGTGTATTCTCCCAATGTGGAAGCTCTTAAATCGCGACCAATACTTTCAAACTCCATATTCAGTGCAATTGAATTGGGATATTTTTTATTGCCCCGAAACATCATATGTTCTAGAAAATGGGATATCCCATTATTTCTCAGGTTTTCAAAACGCAATCCGGCACGCACAAACATGGAAACTTCCATGGTATGGATATGCGGCATCTCCACCGTAACTACCGTGAGGCCATTGGGCAGGCTATCTTTAAAATATTTTAAAGCAAATTCTTTAACTTCCATGTTTCCTTGGGTATCATGCAGCCCCTGAGGACTTTTTGTTAACTTTTACCTTTTTAAATCTATTATCTCACAAACCGGACATGAATCAGGAAAATTGGACAAAAAATGATTACCAAACCGGACTCAAGTTTCTTGCTGAACATGAAGACGAGGCTGCTTCGGATATGATTTTACCCGTTGGGAATGATGTCATTGTCATCCTTCCATTGGGACTCCCTCTCTATGGGGCAGGATTTTACGGTATTTTCATGTTGGCTCCAATCATTCTTTTTATGCTCATTATTTCCTACTTTATGTTCATCATTCTGACTACCCCATCCATGGAATTTCAATTTCAATTGTTGGTATCTGTGGTTGGATTGGTTCTCTTGTGGGGTCTGACCAAAGCACTAAAACTCCTGACCTCTTCCCGCGATCTGTTCCGTAGAAAATATTTTACGGTATTAGGAACGAAAGGGATTTCAGGGCATTATTCCAAATGGCATTTTCCAGGCCATTCAAATGGAGCCATTGAATGGGGCGAAATTTCATCGGTCCGTTCTTATTCCACATTCTTTTTACCCGGAATTTTTGCAGGAATATTCAAATCAACCCTCGTGGAAATAACTTCACAAGATGGGACTCTTCTAAAAATGCCATTTTATGTTCCCGAGGAACAAGTCCCAATATTTTCACAGAAAATTTTAGACCTGATCCAACAAAAAAGAGCTCACTGATATAAATTGGGAAGAAAGTGATACCGCCCTTTTAATCTTCGGCGGTTTGCCTCCTATTCAAATAGGATTGCGTCTTCGCCAAGCAGGGATTGAATTTGTTCGATAACCTCATCGGAAGGTTGAATGCGCAAGTCTTCAGAAACCGTGACCACGCGTTCCTTATTGTCTGGAGATATGAAATGCAATCTTGTATCGTTGTTTCCTTTATTCGCTGCCAGAATATCTTTCACGGCCAATAGCGTTTCTTTTTCCAATCCCAAAGTACGGAAGTGAATCATCACCCTGCCCTGGAACCTCTGTTTGGCCTGGATTAAAGGAAAAACTTCCTTGGCGATCACCTTCGGCATATTGCCCTCTGAGTCCACCTCCCCTTTTACAAGGATAGGTTCTTCAGCAAGTAAAATCGATTCCACTTTTGCATAGATTTCAGGCCATAAAATTACTTCAATGGAGCCATGCAAATCCTCCAAAGTAATGATCCCCATTTTATCTCCCTTGCGCGTGGTCTTCGGAAGATGTTTGATTGGAATACCCGCGATGCTTACCGTCTTGCTGCTTCCGGATTCCGCAACTGAAGCAGAAGTAGCATCAGTGAACCAGGAAAGGTCTTTGGTAAACCGGTCCAAAGGATGGCCGGTGATATAAAATCCGATACTTTCTTTCTCAAATTTCAATCGATCCGCTTCACTCCATTCTTCTGCAGGAGTTCCATTGCCATTTTCCGGAGCAACATCCTCTTCGAAAGTATCAAACATGCTCGTCTGCCCCAGCGCCCGGTCACGCTGTTTCTTCTGCCCCTGTTCCATGGAGGCTTGCAGGTCTTTCAACATCTGAGCCCGACTCTGGCCCAGGGAATCGCAAGCCCCACTTTTTATCAGACTTTCAAACACGCGCTTGTTTGCGAGCTGCAAATCCACGCTCTCACATAGCTGGCTTAAGGAGTTAAATTTTTTCAACTCCTTTCGTGCTTCGATAATATTATCGATGGCCTTGCTGCCAACATTTTTGATCGCGCCCAGCCCAAACACAAGTTTGTTATCCGAAACCGAGAAATCCCTGTGACTCAAATTCACATCGGGAGGCTGCACAGTAATTTTCATTTCCCGACAATCGTGGATATAGCGCAAAACCTTGTCGGTATTGTCCATATCACTGGTAATTAACGCCCCAAAAAACTCCAGAGGATAATGTGCTTTGAGATACGCGGTCTGATAGGAGACCTGGGCATAAGCCGCACTATGTGATTTATTGAAACCATAACCTGCAAATTTTTCCATCAGGTCAAAAATCTTCTCCGCCTTTTTCAGGTCGATTTTATTGACTTCGGAACCTGCCATAAACTTTTCCCGTTGCGCGGCCATTTCCTCGGGTTTTTTCTTACCCATCGCGCGGCGCAACAGGTCTGCATCGCCAAGACTGAATCCTGCAAGCACACTGGCAATCTTCATTACCTGTTCCTGATAAAGAATCACGCCCTGAGTTTCTTTTAAAATATCCCTTAGTTGCGGCAGGTCAAACTTCAACTCCATCGTTCCATGCTTACGCTTGACATAGTCATCGACCATTCCACTTTCCAGAGGCCCTGGACGATACATCGCCAACAAGGCAATGATGTCTTCAAAACAGTCCGGCTTGAGTTTCTTTAAAAGGTCACGCATACCCGAACTTTCCAACTGGAAAACCCCCAACGTTCGCGCATCGCATAAAAGTTTATAGGTTTCAGGATCGTCCAAGGGAATCATGCTGATGTCGAGGTCTTTCCCCTGGGACTGCTTGATAAGCTTCAACGCGTTGTGGATCACCGTCAGCGTACGCAAACCAAGAAAATCCATTTTCAGAAGGCCCAGTTTTTCAACACTGCCCATCGCATACTGGGTCACGACTTCGTCATTTCCTCCCTTATATAGAGGACAAAACTCAGTCAGTGCTTTTGATGAAATCACCACTCCCGCCGCATGGGTGGAACAATGGCGCTGCAATCCTTCAAGACTCTTTGCAATATCCAGCAACTCCCCTACTTTTTCATTTTCCTTACGCAGACTTGCAAACTGTTTTTCCTCCTTGAACGCATCATCTAAAGTGATGTTCAGCTTGTTGGGAACCAGTTTTGCGAGCTTGTCCACCTCGCCGTAGGTCATATCGAGGACACGACCCACGTCCCGGATCACCCCTTTGGCGTTCATGCTGCCAAAGGTGATGATCTGTGTTACGTTCTGGTTGCCACCATACTTTTCCGTTACATATTTGATAACGTCATCGCGTCCATCCATACAAAAGTCGATATCGATATCCGGCATGCTCACGCGTTCTGGATTCAAAAACCGCTCAAACAGGAGGTCGTATTGCATCGGGTCAATGTCAGTGATCTTCAAGGCATAGGCAACCACGCTGCCGGCTGCCGATCCACGTCCCGGTCCCACAGGAATATCTTGTTCCTTTGCGTGCTTGATAAAATCCCATACGATTAAAAAGTAGCCGGGATACCCCATGCGCTGAATGATCCCCAATTCCTCTTCCAGCCGTTTCTCGTAAATCGACTTATCGAAATCGATGCCCAGCTTTTCCAACTCTTCAAAACGGTCCTGGAGTCCCTTTCGCGAAATTTCTTCGAGATAAGTTTCGAGGGTATAGGATTCCGGCACCGGGTAGTCAGGAAGATTGAGCTTGTCGAACTCCAATTCCAATTCACACCGCTCGGCAATTCTCAGAGTATTTTCGATGGCTTCGGGAGTTTCCTTAAACAGCTCCATCATTTCCTGTGGAGATTTGAAATAAAACTCCGGCGCGGGGTACTGCATTCGGTATGGATCGCTAATGGTTTTTCCTGTCTGCAAACAGAGAAGGATTTCATGGGCACGAAAATCTTCTTTATTTAAATAATGACAGTTGTTTGTCGCCACGATCGGAATATCGAGCTTTTTGCCAATACCTATGATTTCTTTATTTATGCGATCCTGATTTTCCAATCCATGGTTTTGCAGTTCCAGGAAAAAGTTATTCGGACCCATAATTTCCGCATATTGCGCTGCAACTTTCGTAGCACGGGGCACATTCTCACGATTGACATTATGTGCCACCTCCCCACGAATGCAGGAACTTAGGGCAATCAATCCTTCTGAATATTCCGACAACAACTCCTTATCAATACGGGGCTTATAATAGAACCCTTCCAGATAACCTTTGGTAATCAACCGAAGCAGGTTTTTGTATCCCGTTTCATTTTCCGAGAGAAGGATCAGATGGTAAGACGCATCACGCAGATTGTCTTTCGACTTTTTTTCATGTCGGCTTTCCGGAGCGACATAGACCTCACACCCTAAAATGGGTTTGATCCCGTGTTTTTTAGCTGTGTTGTAAAACTCGACGGCCCCAAACATATTGCCGTGGTCGGTCATGGCAACTGCAGGCATCCCAAACTCCACAGCCCTTTTTATGAGGGGTTCGTGACGAATGGAAGAGTCGAGCAGCGAATAGGAAGTATGAAGGTGCAAGTGAACAAAGTTGCTCATAATGGATTTTATAACCCTTTGCGAACTCCAAATCAACAGGTACCAATAAAGGCCAATAAATCAATACGTCAGAAAATAAGTCGCTCTTTTTTGCGCCGATAAAGGGTTCCCCGTTTCAAAACCAGATTCAGCAGCTCTTGATCAACATATCTTTTTCTAATTCCAAAAGAGGTAAAAAAATTTTTTAAAAGTTTAAAAAAAAATTACCCGATCAATTTCCAATCAAAAAAAAACATCATTTTATACGAATAAAAGAAGGATTAAGACACCCAATTTCCTGGCATGGATTTTGTAATACTAAAACCAATTGGTAGTTTTTTTATTCTTGGTTCTATTTTTGAAAGGAAAAATAAAATGAAAACATATACGGAAGTAAAAAAAATCACGGTTTTGGTTGCAATGTTTTTGGCAGGTTTCCTTGTTTTGGCAAACGGAGCCCTTGCTGGCTCTAACCATTTTGAAGAAGAAATGGCAGTGAAAGGAATCACAGAAAATGCTGAGCATCGCAGTGGTCTGGGAACGGGCGAAAAAGGATTAACCCACCATCGAACTTTTTCCTCCCCAAAAATGAGATCTAATGTGGATCATTTTGTTGAAGAAAGGGCCGCTAAGGGGATCGCAGATAAACCTGAGCATATTCATGGCCTTGGAACGGGTGAAAAGGATGCAGTTCATGGAAACACGGTCTTTCCATCAACAAGGGACACATACAAAGGCCTTTTTGATGAAGAAAGAATGGTTAAAGGGATACATAAAGATTAAAGACAACAAAATAAAGAATACACTTTTAACTTGGATCCTACTCAAATAGAACCAAGGGAAAAGTGAGAGTAGGAAGGAAAGGCCCCGGATAATTAGCTTCCGGGGCCTTTTTAGTTTTTTGCATAACCTCTTACCAACATCCACAAACAGATTAACAATTTTTAATTTTCCCTTTCTAGTTGTTCAACCTTAAAAAGTTAACCGCAAGAAAGACAGTGCAGAAATTAGAAAAATATTTTTCAACAAGTAAAATTTTTTTTACAACCTTCCTACTCCCCCTCCCTGAAATATCAATTTTAAGCCAAATAAAGCAGGGTTGAGGCGGAAAAAAGTCTGGCATGGATTTTGTACTACTGTTAGGCAATAGGTAATTAATAAATTTATTCTTGGTTCTATTTTTGAAAGGAAAAATAAAATGAAAACATATAGCGAAGTAAACAAAATCACAGTTTTGGTGGCAATGTTTTTTGCAGGATTCCTGGCTTTTTCAAATGCGGCAATGGCAAATCCAGGGTTATTTGTTGAAGAAATGGCAGTAAAGGGAATCTAATAAAATTCCCAACAAGAGAAAAAATACGCTTTGAACTTGGACCTGCTCTAATAGAACCAAGTTAAAAGTGAGAGTAGGACGAGGCCCCGGAGAGTGAACTTCCGGGGCCTTTTGATTTTTGGAATAACTCTGATTTCACCCTGCCTTTAATGATTAAATTTCTTTAATGAAACCACCTTATAAACCAATTCAACAAAGATTATTTTTTGTATCTTTTCCTCAAATAAATGATCTAATAATTAAAACAGGGAATCAATTCAACCTGGGGCAAAGAAAATGGCCACCCAAAAAAATGTAAGGAAACCTACCAACGAGTTGTCTGAAAATCACTTTGATGACAAGCCCTTTCTTTAAAAGATGAAAGTGGTCTATTGGTCAACGACCAATTCGTAAGCGAAGGCCCCAAAATAAAAAAAATCAAGGACAAGATCCATCTGGTGGCAGATACCGATGTTGCCATTCTCATTCAGGGAGAAACCGGGACAGGGAAAGAATTGATCGCCCAGGTGATCCACGATAACAGTGAAAGAAGAAATGAAAACTTCGTGAAAGTAAATTGTCCCGCCATCCCCCGAGAACTTTTTGAAAGTGAGTTTTTTCGCCATATCCGTGGCTCTTTCAGTGGGGCCGTCAGCGACCGGGTCGGAAGGTTCCAACTGGCGGACCAAGGCACCCTGTTTCTGGACGAAATCACAGAAATCCCCCTGGACCTCCAAAGCAAACTGTTGCGCGTATTACAGGAAGGACAGTTTGAAAGGGTTGGAGAAAGTGAAACCCGATTTATCGATGTCCGGGTCATCTCTGCAACCAACCGGGACCTAAAAAAAGAGGTCGAAGCCGGACGTTTCCGGGAAGACCTTTTTTACCGGCTGAATGTTTTCCATTTAAACATCCCACCCCTGAGAGAACGATTGGTGGATATTGATCTTCTTTTTGACTACTACCTGAGGGTTTTCTGTGAAAAATATAAAGTTCCGATTATTACTCCCACTTCCTCGGATCGAAAAAAATTGAAAAGCTATTCCTGGCCGGGAAACGTGAGAGAACTGAAAAACATGCTGGAACGCGCTGTCATTCTGTGCCGGAAAGATCCCGACAATTTCACCCAGGTCCTGGATGATCTCATGGGAAACATGGAACAGGAATTTCCCCAGTTCACAGATTCAGAAAAAATCGTTGTCTCGAAGGAAAGCGACCTACAGGATTTGAACAAGGAAAACATTCTGAAAGCTCTCAGTGCGACAAACTGGAAAATATCCGGGGATCGGAGTGCAGCCCAGTTGCTGGGGGTAAAAGAAAGTACTTTGTGGAAACGAATCAATAAGCTGGGACTGAAAAAACCAAAAAATGTAGATATTTAATTCAGGGATCTACTGTTCCATCAAATCTTTGCCGAAAATCTCTTCGGGGGTCTTACCTTTCCAACGGGATAAAATCTTCTCATCGATGTTGAAGACATTGATCATTTCCTTCAACACAACATCCTGGTTTTCCCGATCCTTACCGGGCAACTCATCAAGCCGGGCTTTTAAAATCGGATAACGCTTTTTAAAAATTTTCTTTTTTAAACGTTTTCTCATTTAAATTCCAAGTAAAAAGGAAGCACTTAATGCATCTATTTAGCAGGTTCGATAGTCTAAAGCAAATATCTCAATCAACCACTAATAAATCAAATAGTCAGAAATAAAATTTTATTGTCCTTGTTAGACGATACGGATCAAATAAATATAATACAGTGTTTCTTTCCCTGGCACTTTTCGGCTGGGTCGGCGGATTGGTGGTCGCTACAAGAGCTACCATGCAACCGAAAACAGATGAATGTACCTATAATTAATCGAATCACCCCACCGGGCGGGAGGGGAGGTTCAATCGCTTCAATGCAGCGATACGTTCATCCAGCGGGGGATGACTGGAAAATAGCGCTGAAACTTTTCCGGCATTAAATGCCAGCGCTGCCATTTCATCGGGCAGTTCCGGGGTTTCATGCGCGGCTTTAAGCCGTTCAAGCGCATTGATCATAT
>JAYNIA010000047.1:0-15406 GCA_038108555.1 Nitrospinota bacterium
AAATGGCACGCCTGGCAGGATTCGAACCTGCGACCTACGGATTAGAAGTCCGTTGCTCTATCCAGCTGAGCTACAGGCGCATGATTTTCAGGGCAAGTATTGTACTCTATTTTACGGAGAATTATTACTCTCGTAACGGATGATTTTCACCTCTTCTTCAGTGATCATCCCCTCCTGGAGAAATTCCTCCAGTTGCGGTTTCACGCGCTCAATATTTTCTTTTCGATCCACAACCTCCACTACGATGGGTAGGTCATTGGACAATCTTAATATGGAGGTTGTGTGTAACTGGCTTGATTTGCCGAATCCACCGATCCCTCTAAAAACAGTGGCACCTGCCAATCCCTGCTGGCGGAAAAACTCTACCAGATGATCTGAAAGTGGTTTGCCTTCGAATTTGTCAGATTCGCCGATGAAAATTCTCATCATGATTGCATCAGATTCTTTCTTCAATTTATTTCATCCCCATTCCAACAATTAATATTTTGCCGAGATAAATCGCCAGCAAACATAATGCAACGGTGCCGACGAGGTTGAGACCAAACATCATGTGCTCGCTTTTCTCCAGAAGTTTCATCGATTCCAGACTGAAGGTGGACATGGTTGTGAACGACCCCAGAACGCCAATGGTCAGGAAAACCCGTGCCTCTTCGCCAAACAGTCCGCGATATTCCGAGGCGTACATGACCAGCGCGAGAATAAAACTGCCGAGGAAATTGACTGCAAGCGTTCCTGCTGGAAAAGTGACGAATCCACTTTGGACCCAGCCACTGACAAAATAACGCAAGATCGCTCCGACAAATCCTCCCAATCCGACTAGTAACCAAAGTGACATTAGATTATTTTTTTGCGCTCTCTGTTTTTTCTTCGATCATGCGCAGCCGGGAACCAGCCATGGCCACCCCTGCATAATCGTTGCGGTCCGTATAAGACTGAATGGCTTTTTTTGCGTAAAGGACGGCGGTTTCATTGTCTTTCATTTTATTCGCGACCCAGGAAATATTCATCTCCATTTGCGGGACCTCGGGATGCCGGGGATTCAACTGAATTCCTTCCTTGTAGGAAGCGATCGATTCCTCATAGCGTCCTGTATTACCATATGCGTTCCCCAAACTCAAATAAGCGGGAATGTAATTTGGGTTCACGTTAAGCGCACTTTTAAACGCTTTGATGGCATCTTCATGCATTCCCAAAGCGCCTTTTTCGATTCCCAGTTGAAGATAGTCTTCCGCATGCATGGGTTCTTCATAGGTGGTTAATCTCCATGCGGTAGCTGCTATTAGAACCAGGAAAAAAAGAATGCCAATCTTTCTTTTCATATTGTTTCACTTAACTGGTGCAGGCAGTTCAGGCAAAGGCAGTTTTCAAAATTGTTTTTGATATAGTCCAGTTGTTTTTTGTTTAGCGGTACCCCATCGCATTGACAGGGGTTGGGTGAATCGTTTTCACATTCAAACTGTTTTCCACACTTTGGACAGGTTTTCCGGGTCATTGAATAGTTCCCCTTTGAACAATGTATTCATGGTTCGCAGGAAAGTCACCTTCAATTCGAGTTGTTTCCCCGGTCGACCAGGTTATTTCCAATCTCTTAAGGGTTTCATTTTTCCCCAGCCCAAAATGTGCCAGCGGGGCATCGTGGGAATGGAATCCGCCGCCGGTTTTTATTTCCCGGAACTGGTGCCTGTCCCCGTTTTCCCCATAGTGGATGACTATTTTGCATCCCAGACAAAATCGGTTTGCCTTTCCATCCCTCAGTTTGATAGTCACACTGTTATTTTCGGTTTCATGGTTAGTATACACCTTGAAAGGACCATACAGAGTATTTGAAATAATATCGAGGTCGCCATCGCGGTCCAGATCCATATAGGTGTATGAGGAACTGTGGTCGTAATCATCCAATCCAAATTCCTGTTCAGCCGATTCAAAAGTTTCCCCTTTTAGGTTGTGGAAGAAATTATTGGCAGCAAACTCCTGAGTGATGGGCACCCCATTTACGACATAGAGGTCCTGCCATTGGTCGTTGTCCAGATCTGCAAAACGTGCGTTCCAGCTCCATTCCGCAGTGGCAATTTTCGTTTGCTTTGAAACATCTGTAAATTTGTGATCGTTTCCGCCGGATAAAAGAAGATTGAACTGGGTTTGCATGGGAATTTCTTCATCCCTGGAAAGTTCCAGGTGATTCGCTTCAAAATATTTTTTGCATACCAGGTTGTTCAGTAGGTAAGGACTGGAAATTTTTTCACAAAGCGATTTATCTTTTCGGGTGGTGGCTACCAGTACCATGCGCATTACCATGCATTCCTGAATTTTTTCAGGGTCGCCCAGGGACGAACATTTTTCGGTGATATCCTGCTTTTCAGGATTCAACAAAGTGGCGAGTTTTACAAGCTGGTAACAGGATTTTTTATCGAGAACACTTTTCCCCGATTCGCAAAAATCCAGTCCCGCATTTTGCATGGTGTCGCCAAAAATATTTGAGACGACATCCAGTCCTCGCGACATGCCAATATTCGCCAGATAGATATCCGGAATCAGGTCGTTGTTGAAATCCCCGGTATCAATGCTCATGGAGTTCTGTGTGGTGAGGGGAATGATATTGTCCTGATGCCGTATCTTTTTTAAAGAGCCCTCATCTTTCCCTAGGTAGTAAGTGTCGGAAACCCGATAGTCGTTGGCAACCACCAGGTCCGGGTTTCCATCCATATTAAAATCTGAAAGCAAAGTGGAATGAGTTTGTCCGGGGATGCCTTCGATTTCCTGAATCTTAAAGTCAAGATTTCGATTGAAGACCAGTTGGTCGGTTGCCTGTTTTACGGGTTTGCGGGTCAAAATACCGAGAAAATAATTTCCGTTAACGAGATCGAGGAATCCATCACGGTCTATATCAGCAAATGCGGTAGCGCTTGTGACAAGAGCCTCCCCATTGGGAACTTTTTTAACGGTGATTTTGCCTTCAAATGGAATGGGATTGAGAACGACAAAATTCCCTTCGTTGAAAGTTGTCAGGAAAACGTCCAGCCAGCCATCGTTATTCAAATCTACCAGCGCAATGTTTATCGCCTGTTTTCCTTTTAGTTCAGAAATGTTGCTGAATGCTTTTTTAAATTTCTTTCCATATAGATTCTGATAAAGCTCGAATCCGTTATCCGTGGCGATGGCAAAGTCAGTCCATCCATCGTGATCGAAATCGCCCGAAGCGATGCCTCGCCCGAAAAACAGTGGATCGAGGAAAACACTCGGGGTCAGGGAATTGGAATAGGTGATTCCCCATTCATTCCCGTTTTGGATAGAGAAGGGTTTGCCGGTTTGTTTGTCCCGTGGTTTATGAGAGATGGCATGTAGAATGATGTCGTCCTGTCTGAGAATGATGGGGGATGCATGCCGAACTCTTGGAGCTAGAGAAAAATTATTGATTTGAGAAGATTGTTTGGCGATTGGTTTTTTGCTTACCACCTGATCGTACTGTGCCAGCCATTGAATGTGTCGATATTCGATAAATCCGTTAGAGATATAGCCCAGGACAATTCCAATGATAGAAACGATGAAAAAAAGTTTTACAGCGAGGAAAAGAGAAAAGGTGCGGGCGACAATCATCGCCGAATAAATGCTGAATGTTCCCAGTGTGAATAGCATGGTGGTGACAAAGGCAGGTGCGAGTCCCGACATCATCAGTGCCTGAGCCAACATCAAATCGAAGGCGATGGGCAGGGGCATCAGGGTGCCCATGAACGAAATCAGGCTCAGGTTAACCAGGTTGATGGGGACGCCGATCAACTGGTCAAAACTCCACGCATGGCTTGCAATGGCACCAACTAACCCTGCTAAAAGCATGAGGGGGACTGTTCTGACGAAGATGTATTTCAGGCCCATTAAATAATCTAGAGATGCTCCTTTAAAGGCTTGTGGCCAGGACTCGACTGAAATATCGCAGGTGGTTTCAATTTCACAAGCAGAATTATCCAGAGAAACTTTTTCCTTTTCTGATATCAGGGGGACGATTATCAGGATAAGCACAAAGGTCGCCAGCAGTTTTGCCAAAGCCATGTAAAAGGGGAAAATGGAAAAAAGCATGGTTAATACGATGATGTTCAAAGTTGGTGAACTGAACATGACCGCCAATGCAGTTTCCATTTTGCTTCCCGCTTCGTACAATCCTTTGGCAATGGGAGCCACACAATTGACGCAGACCCCGAGTGGTGTTCCAACAAACATTCCCATAAAGCTGTTGCGAAAGCGTTTGTCAGACCGGCGCCTGGGGATATGTTTTAAAAGTGTATAAAATCCTGCTGCGAGGGCCAAACCAAAAGTCATTCCACGCCAATTGGTTTCGTACCAGTTCAAAGTAGTGATGAAAACCCGTGTCATGAAATCCGCATTTCGTGAAGCATGAAAATGGGCGGAGTTGGTGAGAGGGTCTTCAAAGGCTTCCATTCCTGAAAGTGCGGCTTTGGTATCCAGCGCCGGATAACGGGAAATCAGCCAGAAGCTGACAGACACACAAACAATAAAAACTGTAAGAATAGTAAACCTTCGATTAACCGGCATTTTGATTGTTTCAAAAATGAAATGAGTCAGAGTGTACCTATTTTTACCTTAAATGGGCATGAAGGGGAAACCAATTTTCGTTTCTTGCCAGTGGGAAATCCTATTGGTAAAATCCGTTCCACTGAAAAACCGGTTTTGCGGTTATAATAGCTTCGTTTGTTTCCCGCCGAAGATCAAGAAATAGGAGATAAAATTTGTCAGAAGTCGAACTCCCTTCCAATTTTATTCAAAATAGAATTGAAGAAGAATTAAAAGTAAATTCATTTACCGTTCATACCCGTTTCCCCCCGGAACCCAATGGCCATTTGCATATTGGCCACGCGAAATCCATTTGCCTTAATTTTGGCCTCGCAGACAAATTTTCCGGAATATGCAATCTTCGTTTCGATGATACCAATCCCAGCAAAGAAGAAACGAAATATGTGCAAGCCATTCAGGAAGATGTCCGGTGGCTAGGGTTCGACTGGGGCGATAATATTTTTTATGCCTCGGATTATTTCGATCAGCTTTTTGAGTTTGCAATCCAATTAATCAATACGGGTAAGGCGTATGTGGATGACCTGACCCCGGAACAGATGCGGGAATATCGTGGGACCCTGTCCGAGCCTGGAAAGAATAGTCCCTATCGGGATCGGAGCATTAAGGAAAACCTTGAGTTGTTCCAGAAAATGAAGGCCGGTGAGTTTGCAGAAGGTGAAAAAGTTCTTCGTGCAAAAATTGATATGGGTTCCGGCAATCTGAATATGCGCGACCCGGTGCTTTACCGGATATTGAAAGCATCGCATCATCGCACCGGGGATAAGTGGTGTGTTTACCCTATGTATGACTTCACTCACGGGCAATCCGATTCGATTGAAAAGATAACCCATTCACTTTGTACTTTGGAGTTTGAAGACCACCGTCCTCTTTATGACTGGTTTCTCGATGAGTTGGAGATTTATCATCCGCAACAAATTGAGTTTGCCCGTTTAAATATCAACTACACCATCCTCAGTAAAAGGAAACTTTTGCAGTTGGTTGAAGAGGGCCATGTCGAAGGTTGGGATGATCCACGAATGCCCACCCTTTCTGGAATGCGGAGGCGCGGTTATCCTCCTGAAGCCATTCGTGAATTTTGTGAGCGGATAGGAATATCAAAAAGTAACAGCACGGTGGATTTTGCCCTTCTAGAGCATTGTGTTCGGGAGAACCTGAATGAAACGGCGACCCGTGTTATGGCTGTTTTGCGACCCCTGAAAATCGTGTTAGTGAATTACCCCGAAGGGCAGGTCGAAGAGATGGATGCCATTAACAATCCTGAAGACCCGGAAGCTGGAACGCGTAAAATGCCTTTTTCAAGGGTGGTCTATATTGAGGAGGACGATTTTATGGAAGATCCTCCGAAAAAGTTTTTCAGACTTGCTCCGGGCCGTGAAGTTCGATTGAAACACGCTTACGTAATTAAATGTGAAGAAGTGATCAAAGATTCAGAAGGGAATATTATTGAACTGCGCTGTACTTACGATCCTGATACGCGCAGTGGTTCCACTCAAGATGGTCGAAAAGTTAAAGGAACCTTGCATTGGGTTTCAGCCGACCATGCGCTAAAGGCAGAAGTAAGATTGTACAATCATCTTTTCACGCACGAAAACCCAGCCGATGAAAAAGAATGTCCCGATCTGGAGTCCAGTTTGAATCCAGATTCCCTCGAAGTGATTCAGGAAGCACTTTTGGAGCCCTTTTTACAAAATGCTGAAGGAAGGTATCAGTTCCTGAGGTTGGGATATTTTTCTGTAGACCCCCAGAAAAATTCAAAAGGATCACAGGTGTTTAACCGGATCGTTACCCTGCGCGATACCTGGGCAAAAATAGCAAAGAAATAAACTGCCTAAACCCGGGGTTGTTCTTTTGGCAGGGTGAAGGTGAAGGTGGCTCCCTGTCCTTCCCGGCTTTTCACAAAAATAGACCCACTATGGCGCGTGACTATTTTTTTGCAGATGGCGAGGCCAATTCCTGTTCCCTCATAAGCGGAATGGCCATGTAGTCTTTCCAGGGGTGCAAAAATACGTTCGGAAAATTTTTCTTCATCCAAACCGATCCCGTTATCTTTAATATTGATGATCCAACCTTCTTTTTTTTCGTATCGACTATTGAGTTCGACCTGGGGTGGAACATCTTCCTTATGATATTTGAGGGCGTTATCAATCAGGTTTTGCAGTAGCTGCCGCATTTGGAAGGGGTCCGCTTCAATTTTGGGTAGTTCCCCCACTTTGATTTTGCCTTTGGTTTCCTGGAGTTTAGCATCGAGGTCTTCAATCACTTCCAGGGCAATTTTACCCAGGTCGACTTTTTCAAAAGGTTTGGCGGTGGTAGTTACCTGGGAAAGTCTCAGTAGATCTTCTATCAGAGTCCGCATTCTGCCTGCAGCTTTACCCATGCGCTCGAGATAACCCCTTTGAGTATCATTGTAGGAGTTTTTTATTTCAAGCACCCGGTCACTGAAGATAGAAATTTTTCTTAGAGGTTCCTGCAAATCATGCGAAGCGATATAGGCAAAATCGCTCAGTTCCTTGTTGCTTCTTTCCAGTTCAGCGGCATAACTTTTCAATTCCTTTTGCACGCGATTTTTATGGATCGCAAGAGCGGCGATATTTGCTGAAGATTTAATTAGTTCGAGTTCCGCTTTTATGGGTTTTCGAGGTTTGTGGTAGTAAAGCGCAAAGGTTCCCAATACGTTACCCGCAGTATCCATGATTGGAGTCGACCAGCACGATCTTAAATTGAAAGAAAGGGGCACTTCTTTGTATTTTGTCCAATGGACATCTTTCGAAATATCTTCTGCGATGACGTTTTTTTTTAAATAAACTGCGGTCCCACAAGAACCCTGGTTGTTTCCGACAAGCACCTTTCTGGTTTTTTCAATATATTCTTTTGGCAAATTGGGGGCCGAACCGTAATGGAGGAACTTGCCGGACTTATCCAAAAGTAAAATGGAGCTTTTTAATCCATTGGTATATTTTTCTACTTTGAGACAAATTTCATTTAGGATGGTTTGTAAATTATCCTCTGCTGCCAGGGAGCCCAGTATATTATTTTGATCGAGCAGATAATTTTCTGCCAGTTTTCGTCCGGTAATGTCATATCCATAAACATTCACATAGTTTTCTTCCTGGACGGGAGAGAAAGTTAAAGAGAAAAACTCCTGATCCACCTCCATTTCAACCGTTTCATTCTTGTTTTTGGACAGAGTTACTTCGACAATATATTTCCAGTACTTAGGGACCTCTTTTTTTACTTCCATTCCGAAAGTTTTTAGCAGGTTCTGGCTTGCAGAATTTGCGTAGTATAAATTTCCGTTTTTGGAAATGCGTAAAACAGGATGCGGGTTTTCATTGGGAAACCGGGAGAGCCACTCTATCTGGCTATTTTTTTCATGGACTTCTTCAGATAAAACATCTATTGCATGTTCCAGCAGTGAATAATCATCATCCTGTTGATGATAGGCTTCATCTACGGCAGATAATAAATCCCTCAATTTTTGCGGGATATCTTCCTCATCTTTCAAATAGCGTTTGATTTGTCGATTTAGGAGTTTGTGCTTCATCACATGGTCAAGATTCAGAAAAAGTGGTGATCGACATGGTTTGGTTATGGAGCCGGTGAAAGTTTAGTTTGCCAAAGGGTGCAATTTCTCCGTAGGAATAAAATCCGGTCAGCCGGGTTGAAGGGCTCAAAACATCACGGACAATTTCAATTTCTTCTTCCACTCTTTGTTTCATTACAATTTTTCTTCCGATGCAACTGATCAGAATAGCGAGTTCCGGATTTTGATTTCCATGGACGGTGCAGTCCTGGGCTGCTTCCTCTGCTCCGGATACGAGATTGTCAACGTTGGTCTTCATCAACCGGGCAGAGCTTCCCTGTTCGATATCTCCTGCAAAAGTTATGCTGCCAACCTTCTCGTCAAACCCAATAATGGTTCTTACGATACCTTCATTCATGGATTTGTCTTTTAACCAGAGGGGAAAGTAAAAGCACTGCACCGAAAAATCTTTGATTTTATCCCCCAAATATTTTTTATAAAGATCAAATGCCGGTTCACCATCTAGTTCGAAAAGGATATTGCGTTCTGAGGGGGTAATGACCCGTTCCGGTCCGAATGGCGTGAAACCACTTTTGGATCCATGCCCCAGTTTCAAATGAGATCCATAAAAACCAATGGCAACGATATTTTTGTTTGCCGGCACATCATTAAAAGCAACTAGAGTTTCAACAAATTTTCCCCCATCGGCTGCAAGACCTCCCGTGACTTGGACATCCTTTGGCAGGTGTTTGGACATCCCGCTTATTAATTCCGTTCCATTGGTATTCAATCCATCCGCAAGAACAAAAATATGCCTGAGATTTTCCTGTGGAAGTGATTTTACAAGTTCTTCTCCAATGGGAAAACTGTTTTCGTTATTAATATTTTTATGGGTGAAGGATAGAGTTGTTCTTTCAAAAAAAATTGCGGTCACGGAAAGAGAATTTTCCCGAACATGAGCCCCGCAAATTTCCCCGGCGGAAGAACTGCCCAGAATATAGGCTTCCGGGTAAGATTGCCGGATTTCTTCGAAAAGGTATTTGTTCTGAAAATTATTGGGGGAGGCGAACAATAAAACAAGCTGGGCATTTTTCAATCCTTTTTCTTCCGTTTCAAAGACCCAACCCTCCCTTTCGCTCCAATATTTCTGTTCAATTTTCATTTTGGAAATAGCTTGGTAAGGTTAAAAAATCTGGAGCACCCTGTAAATGTTAAGATGCATTTTCCTTATGTATAATTCCCATTTTGATTCTTTTCGTCAATAGATTTATTGGTAAAAAAATCATGGATGGTTTTATATAAATTCTTGCTTTTCAAGTCTTTATCCTTCTTCCTATAGTAGAGTTAAAAAGGCGGGTCTAAGTGTAGGATATTTAGGAATTAAAATTCGAGAGCGGATCATCATTTGTTTTGACAGGTTTATTGCAATTATGCTAAAAATCTTCAAGTCCGAAATCGGGCGCAATGCTGTTATTAGAGGAGTTACATGGAAGTAAGAATAAGCCGGGATGTGCTCCTGAACGCCGTCCACAAAGTTCAGGGAATAGTCGAACCCAAAGGGGCGATGCCCATTCTTTCCCACCTGCACCTTTCCGCTGAAAAAGATAGTATTTTTATCCGCGCTACGGATTTAGAGATAGGAACTTTGGGGAGCTATCCTGCCAATGTCACTACTGGCGGGGCTGTGACTCTCAATGCTCGGAAATTGTTCGATATTATCCGAGAGTTGCCGAACGAAGAAATCTACATAAAAAAAGAAGAGAATAATTGGATCACTTTGAAATGTGGGAAGTCCAAATTCCGACTTCCGGGCCTTCCACCTGAAGATTATCCGCCGATGCCTGAATACAGCGATAAGGTGGTTATAGAGTTTGATGGCAAAATTTTAAAGGAAATGATCCGCAAAACTTTCTTCTCAGTATCTCCTGACGAGTCCCGGCAGGCATTGAATGGTTTGTTGCTGGAAACGGAAGGAAGTAGTGCCACTTTGGTGGGTACCGATGGGCATCGACTGGCTCTAATCAGTCGTCCGGTCAAACAGGGTGATGCTAAAGAAAAAGTAAGTTTTCTGCTTCCCAAGAAAGCCTTGTCTGAACTTTTAAAGTTAATGGAAGATAATGATGAAAAGTTCGGATTCTCGTCTCATGAAAATCATTTGGCATTTATCCATGGCAAGCAGGTCATTGTCTCAAGGAAGATTGATGGCAAGTTTCCCAATTATCGCCAGGTTATTCCTACAGACAATCCCTTAAAAGCCCAGGCTAATCGGGAAGAACTGACCCATGCTTTAAAAAGGGTGGCGCTTCTTGCTGACGAAAAGTCAAAGATGGTGCGTTTTGAGATTCAAAAAGGCAACCTCACACTGGTTTCAGACAATACGGACCTGGGGGCAGCCGTTGAAGAAGTGCCTATTGAATATGATGGTGAAGAGGTTTCGATTGGATTGAATGCTAAATACGTTCTTGATATTTTGAATGTATTGGATGTTGAAGTGGTGACCCTCAACCTTAAAGATCAAAATCATTCCTGCCTGTTTACTTCTGTAAACGACGATCAATACAAAAGCATTGTAATGCCAATGCGCCTGTAGTTTTATTTTCAGGTAATTTTACAGATCAAAAAAAGCATCCAGCTTCTCATCACTGCGCGGGGTTTTCCCAGTGACACCTTCCCAAATTTCTTTCGTTTCCATACAAAGATAAATACTTAATTCACTCGACTTTTCCTGTAAATAACCTCGGACAGTATCATAAGCTTTGTTTCTCAATGGACGTAAGTAACGATACTTTCCATCTTTCCCAGGCATATGCTCGCCGGTGAATAACAGGGTTTCCGGGTGACGTGATTTTATAACGGGTTTCAGCGATGAACGGTAACGAAAGCTGCCCAAACTCACCCATTCCATTTGAGAAGCAGGAATATAATCAAAAAGGATTTCTACCAGCTCCCGGTAGGCATTTTCCCAGCCAGGAATTAATATTATTGGGTCCATATGGAACCCGACCCGGTAACCTTTTTCTACACAAAGTCTCGCGGCATTGAGGCGATTTTCTAAACCCGGGGTTCCCTTCTCTTCAAGATTGATAACCTGTTGGGGATTGATGGACCAGGAAACAATGACATTGGTCGGG
Source organism: Nitrospinota bacterium (assembly GCA_038108555.1). Taxonomy (GTDB): domain Bacteria; phylum Nitrospinota; class Nitrospinia; order Nitrospinales; family VA-1; genus UBA8687. Next base: position 11,239 of record JAYNIA010000047.1, read on the forward strand.
TCTGGCTGGTCCAAAAGGTTTTCAACGCGATCGGATTTGGTTTTTAATTCCAATACCGCATTTTTTTGCTTGTTGAAAAATGGAACCAGGAATTGGGTATAAGGTACCAGGGTATCAAGTGCCAGACTGTCCGTTATTTCCCCGGTTCCAACTCGAAAGGCACGGTCAGGGAATTGAGTAAAAACTTCTTCGAGTTCCTGAAGAAGGTCTTCAATGTTTACGTAAGCCACCTGTAGCGGATTATTGCTTAAAAAATCCTGTAGGAAACAATAAGAACAATCGTAGATACAGTTTTTTGACAAGTTTACGACATAATAATTGCAACACACCATACCCGGGCTTGCCCCGGGACATTTCTTTAAAAAAGATCCGTTGAAGCGAGATAAAACCAGGTTCTTTTTTCCTTCCCCAAAGACATCCGGCGCTGAAGATTTAAACTGTTTTTCCAACTGCTCCAAACTTTGGATTTCATAAGTCGGAATGTGAGAGAGCCGGGATAGTATTTCACGGGTCAGCAAATAGTCTTTGGAATGTTCTTCCACGAAGACCGCATCTGGCTGATATACCTCGGCGGAGGTCTCGGAAGCTATTGTTTTATTTGGCATTATTTTATATAATGATTTTATTTTGTGGGTCCCCACAAGGGTAACGCACCTACCTTATCACTTAAAACAAGGAATTAAAATGGACTTTCCCAACTCTCTCCAGAACCAGCAAATAGAAACAAAGAAAAAACCTTTGCCGCATTTGGGGTTTATCCTTTTATTTGCTGTCTCGGTGGGTTTAAATTTTTACCTGCTCTTTTTCGATGGAAACAGCTCGGAAGAAGTAGCCCAGGCAATTTCTATGGAAGAAGAATCCTCTCTTTTGGTGGAATCGCAGGTTGAAGGTCTTGACCTTGAAAAAAATATTCCTTTGGAAAAAATAGTTCCACCCGCTCCCAAAATTAAGCCGGTATCATTCTCCAAATCAGATGATAAAAAGTTTGGCGACAAAGTCCTACAATCTTTGGAGTTTAAAGTTCGAAATTCTCTGAATTACACCGTTTGCAAAATAATTTCCTATGAAGGCGGGTGTGCTGCATTATCTGCGCATATGGGACGATTGATGTCCTGGTTTTTTAATGTCAACAGAAGTATACGAAACGGCGATGTGATGAAAGTGGTTTATCAAAAACAGGAGGGTCCCGAACAGTTCAAAATTTTGAAACTTTCCTACAAGAGCCAGAAATTCGGCAAAACTTTTGTGGCCAATTATTTTGATGAGCTGGATCAGCCAGGATATTTCGATTTAGAGGGTAGGGAAATCGCGATGCGAATTAAAGAGTCAGAAAGCCCTATGAGAACTTATACAGAAATCACCTCTTTACCTGGAGATTTCCGAAAAGGAGTGGGAGGCCACTCAGGTACCGACTTTAAAGCTCCTGTAGGAACTCCTGTATATTCAGGTTTTAACGGGAAGGTTACCCGGGCCAACTGGAATATTCGAGCAAATGGCTATTGTGTGGAAATCGATCATCCCAAAAAAGGTATCAAAACCCTTTATTTGCACCTGAGCCGGGTGCTGGTAAAACCGGGACAAACGATAAAAGCCGGTCAACAAATTGCCGAGTCAGGAAATACCGGTCGAACCTTTGCACCGCATTTGCATTATGAGATGCAACATAGAAAAAACCGGGATCGGATATATAATCCCTTCAAATCCAAACACCACAGACATTACACGCGAAAAATACCGTCCAACCATCTCGCAAGTTTCAACCAGACAGTAAAGCATTACGATTCACTATTGAAGCAAAGTTGATCGCAAGGAAAACCGAAATTATTTTAGGAACCTCGATTTAATAGAAAGATCAGGGCCGCCTTGAAAACCCCCTTTAAGAAGAGGCGAAAACGAAGTAAGAAAAAAGCCCCGATAAAAATTCGAGTAGGACGCCTGATATTTGATATTTTCCTGTGTTTTTTAGCTCTTAGTTTTATTCCCGTTCTTGTTTTTCGATATGTAAATCCTCCCACAACCCCTTTGATGTGGATTCGCTCTTTTGAAAGCGATACAGAAATCACGCGTCACCTGTCTTCCTGGCAATCCCTGGACAACATATCCCCAAACCTTTTAAAAGCGGTCATAGCTGCTGAAGACCAGAAATTTTTTTCCCATCATGGTTTTGATTGGATCGCAATAGAATATGCAATTACGGTGAACCTGACAACGGATAGAAAAATCGGTGCCAGTACAATATCAATGCAAACGGCTCGAAATGTTTTCCTGTGGCAGAAACGAACCTGGCTACGAAAACTTCTGGAAGGGTATTTCACCACGCTAATCGAGTTGTTCTGGGATAAGAAACGCATTCTTGAGGTATATTTAAACATTATTGAATGGGGAGATGGAGTTTTTGGATGCGATCAGGCCGCACGAAAATATTTTAAACACCCTCCCGCTATGCTTTCGCCGGTTGAATCTGCCTGGATGGCAGCCATCTTACCCAACCCCAGAAATTGGTCAAAACAGCCTGCCCCAGAACATGTACGGGTCCGGCAAGCAAAAATCCTAAATTCCATGACAACGTTACGCATTCCCATCAACTGAAATGAACAAGATCAGAATTTCCAGGACGCTGGAAGCGAAAATAAAAAAAGGGCATCCCTGGATATTTAAATATCAATTGCAAAATCACGTGGTCAAAGATTCCGGCAGCCTTGCGGTTCTCTACGACCATAAGAACCGTTTTCTGGCGATTGGGTTGTGGGACGCGGATTCTGACCTTTGTTTTCGTGTCCTAAATTTATTAGAGCCCGTAGAGATTGACTACGCTTTTTTCCTGGAGAGATTTCAAAAAGCACTTTCTTTAAGAAAAGGGTTGATTGATCAGGGCACAACCGGGTACCGGGTTCTCAATGGAGAAAATGATGGTTTCCCAGGACTCATTTTGGACAAGTACGACAAAACATGGGTTCTAAAAGTTTACACAAAAAGCTGGTTTGATTATTTGGATACGATCCGGGAAGTTGTTAAATCTGATAATAGTGTTGAAAAACTGGTGTTGCGGCTAGCGAGAAACATAAATCCCTCCACCTCGGAATTCTTTGATGGAAAAGTGCTGTTTGGTTCGGACCCTGTTCATCCAGTGCAATTTCTGGAGAACAACTTAATTTTTAAGGCCGATGTTGTAAATGGACAAAAGACAGGATTTTTTCTCGATCAAAGGGACAATCGATTGCAAATTAAAAATATTTCTTCCGGTTTGTCGGTCTTGAATGTTTTCAGTTATACGGGTGGATTTTCAATTTATGCCATATCCGGAGGCTGCCGTAAGCTGGTCGAAATTGACAGCAATGCGTTGGCTTTAAAGTTTTCATCCCAAAATTTGAAATTAAATTTTCCGGACATCAGCCAGCAAGGGTTTCAACAAATCGAGGGAGATGCATTTAAAAAATTGCAGGAGTTGAAAATGGAAAATTCGCAATTCGATCTTGTGATCCTAGATCCTCCTGCATTTGCGAGAAAGAAAAAACATCGTCCCCAGGCATTGGATGCCTATTGCCGCCTGGCAGAATTAGGAGCTCAATTGGTTGCCCCTGGGGGAAGGCTATTCTCGGCATCCTGCTCGGCACATGTTTCTGTAGACGATTTTTTTAATGTAGTAAATAAAGGAGTGGCTGCTGCAAATAAAAAGCTAACGGAAATATCCAAAACCGGGCATTCGATAGATCACCCTGTCCTTTTTCCTGAATTGGAATATCTAAAGGCGGTTATGGGCTGGGTGGGGGGCAAAAAATAAAGGCAACCCATTTAGAATCAATGGCTTGCCTGGGTCTCTGTGGAATAGCGGTGTTGGTTGGGCGCTGAAACGAAAAAGTTTAATACAATTGAGTTGAGAGACAGTTCACTACACCCGGCGTGAGCCGGTAAGAAATCTAAAATTTCGTTACTACTTTTTAGCTTTCTTTTTTGTAGCCTTTTTCTTTGTTGCTTTTTTCTTAGTAGCTTTTTTCTTTGTAGCCTTTTTCTTAGTAGCTTTCTTTTTTGTAGCTTTTTTCTTTGTTGCTTTTTTCTTAGTAGCTTTCTTTTTTGTAGCCTTTTTCTTTGTTGCTTTTTTCTTTGTAACTTTTTTCTTAGCAGCTTTTTTCTTTGTCGCTTTTTTCTTGGCTGCTTTTTTCTTGGTTGC
>JAYNIA010000047.1:15506-20351 GCA_038108555.1 Nitrospinota bacterium
TCTTAGCAGCTTTTTTCTTTGTCGCTTTTTTCTTGGCTGCTTTTTTCTTGGTTGCCATCAAGATCTCCTTTCGTACATCTATTTGGTATTCGTTTCAGCGCCCAAATACCGTTTATCATTTTATGATATAAGCGTTTGTTGTCAAGCGAATATTAAGGTTTTTTAATTTTCCACGAAGCACTTTTTGTGTCCTCAAGAATTTATTCTTCGAATTTTAAATCGGTTATTTATGGTTGGGTTCAAAAAACCGCATAATTTAGGGCTGAAACGCTGTATGATTGCTTTGAATCAGTAGTTCCCATATTCTGTTTCCATTTGAAGCGTGTTTATTTTTAAATTAAAAAAAATGAAATTTTTTTATGAAACATTCCGTTGAATTGGCGCAAATTAATCGTTTTGATAAATTTTCTGAGTTTGTACATGCCAGTAGTCCAAGGTGTTTCATAAATAATATTAAAGAAACTGAGCAATATGATTTTGCAGCAAAGGATGATCCTGAAAAAAAAAGAATCCATACGCTGCAATTTATGAAAACAGTTCATTTAGAAAACAAAATTCCCTATTTATTAAATCAAGTTCATAGTGATCGAGTTTTTTTATTAAAAGGTGAAACTCAAACTCATGAACAAGTCGAAAAAGAAAAAGCCGATGCAATAATCACCCACCTTAAGGAAATTCCAATTGGAATTTTTACAGCGGATTGTATTCCCGTTCTTGTTTGTGATCGGCGACTTCGAGTAGCCGCAGCAATTCATGCCGGACGAAAAGGCACCTGTCAGAATATTGTAAAAAAGACAATTCAGGCTATGAAAAGCGAGTATGGTTGTCAGCCGGAAGACCTGGTTGTGGGGCTGGGAATGGGAATTGGCGGTTGCTGCTACGAAATTGATGAGGATTGTCTGGATTCTTTTAAGGATAAAATTCCTTTTGAGCCTCCTTTTGTAAAAGAGGTGGGAAATGGCAAATTTTTGCTGGATTTATATGCCGAAAATACCCGTCAAGCAGTGGATGCCAGGGTATCTGAAAAAAATATTTACCGAAGTGATGAATGTACTTATTGTTCACCCCAAAAACACTTCTCCTATCGCAGGGAAGGGCAAACAGGAAGAATTCTTACCTTTATTATGCTTCGTTAGGGAGGAAGACCTAGGGGAATAAACTCCCTTTAATCGTATTGAAATTTCATGCTCCAAGGAATTATACTGGACCGGTTCCCTGCACCTGAAAAATTTAGAAAATTGGATTTGAATGACAGAAGAAAACATCCCCAGTGCTAAAGAATTAACCTCAACCCAACATTTCCCTATTGAATGGATCAAACTGCATCCCCGCAAGGTGGAGGATATTTTATCCGCACTCCCTCTTGAGGAGAAAGCCAGAAGGGTTTTGAATCTGCCTACAGCATTCCAAAGGGATTTGCTGGTTCTTTGTGAAGATGCGGTTGAGGTCACCCGGTCGATCCCTGCTGAAGAAATTTACAATTTGATAAAAGAATTGGGAAAAGAAGATTCCCTTCTGATTCTATCCATGGCTTCTGCGGAACAACTGCAATATTTTTTCGACCTGGAATGGTGGCAGGGGGATAAGTTCCAGCCACGGCGAGCAGTGGAATGGTTGGATGTTCTGGACCAATGCGATGAACCGGAAACACTGGAATGGTTTTTTGCCGAAGATTTTGACCAGAAGGTGATGCTGTTACAGGCATTGATTAAAGTTTTCAAACAAGATGAAATGACCGATTCCTATGAAGGTGTAGAGGGAATGGAACATTTCTCCCCCGATGGTGTTTATGATGTTTATTTTAAGATCAAGGAGTCAAAACCTCTTCGAAAATTACTTTTGTTGCTGGCTGAAAAAGATATTGTATTCCTTCATGAGTTGCTGGAAGCCGTGATTTGGTACCCTTTGACTGTCACCGTGGAAAAAGCCTATCAATGGAGGTTGACACGGACTGCGGAAAGAGGCATTCCAGATTTTGAAGAAGCCATGGGGATATACAGCAGTTTAGATCCCGAATCTTTGAAACAGGAAGTACCTTCGCTGGAAAATTTCCCCGGGGGTAAATTTCATTTTTCACCGCAATATCCCCTTTCACAAGCATTGCTTTCCCACTTTTTTGGACAATGCGTTATGAATCTGGGCTCGGAAGAAAGGCTGGATACCATCCGTTGGGAGCTGGTGTGCCTGGCAAATAAAGTCATGGTTGCAGACAAGTTGGATATTTCCGATCAGAAAATCCGGCAAAAGGCCATGAGGAAAGCGGTCGGTTTTATCAATATCGGTCTGGAACTCGGGGCGTCGGGTGATCTGGAAAAGGGCCATTCGCTATTGTTTCAACTTTGGATGCAATCACTATTTCAGGTGGGATTCGAACAACTCAAACAGATACGCACCAAAGCAAGTGTGTTCCTGAAGGATAATGGGAGTTTTTTGGAGCATTTCATTTCAGGAAGCGACAAGGAAAAGTTGGGAGCCCTGGTTCAGTCTTTTCCGCAAATTGCTGAAAAAGGAGAAGAGGATGCCCCTGTTCTCTGGCGCGATCCGGAATCCCTGGACGATGTGCGGGCCATCAATAAATTTCTGGACCGCTGGACTTTTTATATCCGCTTCGCCAAGCAGAGCCTTGGTTTGGATGTAAAGACTCTGGAATCCGAATTTGGAGGATTTGACTTTCCGGAAAGTGGAAGGCTGGAGCTTTTGACATTGGTCACAACCGCTTTTGCCCGCCATACCCTGTTCAAAAACTTGTCCTGCGAACCCCTTCCTGTTTCAGCGGCAAAAAGTTTTCTACAGGTCGTTTTTATTGCGGCCATTTTCCAGGATGAAGGGAAGATTGTGGATGATGAAAAGGTTTCATCGTTTGAACGGGCTTTGCTGGACACTCCAATGGCGTGGACGGAATCGGATCGGGAATTGTTACGGGAGTTGCTGGTGCAATGCGTAGCAAACCTGGAAGACCAGTTCGGCCGACTCGACTTTTCAAAATCCATCCAATGGCAATACACCCAGGGTTTGTTAATAACCTCCTGAAAAAACAAATTTCTCTTATACACCCATCAGTATCCCTTAAATAGTTCTCTTTAAAGCTGGTGGCCTCTCATTTAATAGTCCCGTTTCAATTTTAATTTTAGTTATGGGGCCAAAATTTCTCCCTCCTTTTTTTTCAATCATGCTATAAATTCTACATGTCAAATATTTAATCAGCTGGGGAGGGATCAAATGGCAGATATTAAAATTCTATCTTGGAATATAGAACATTTTAATGGTTTGGGCGGTATCGATAAAAAAAACAAACGAGCCAGGGAAAACCGGGTCGTGGAAGTTTCTAAAATTATTAAAAAAGAAAAACCGGATGTTTTTGGGCTTTCTGAAGTGGAAGGGAAAGAGGTTCACGGCAAAATGACCCGATTGCTGCCGGGTTATGTTTTTAATATTACGGAGGGTCGGCAAACACAGGAGATATTAATTGGGGTTAGGCATGGGATAACTGCATTTTTCTCCCAGAGGAATGAGTTCAAAAGAAGCAACCCCAACCTTAGACCCGGCGCTCTTCTTACTCTCACCATAAACGATAAAGACATTCCCATTCTGTTTACTCACCTAAAAAGTATGCCCAGCCCTGAAGGATTTGGGTTGCGGGATGCGATGTTTGATAAGGCTTTTAATTTAAAAAAATCACTCGATAAAGTGGCTCAAAAAAAGGGGCAAAATGCAGCCAACCTGATTATTCTGGGCGATATGAATACAATGGGGTTCAACTATGAGGGGCGCCAGTATGATTTCACTGGTCCAGACGAAATAAAAGTAATTACCAAACGGTTTAAGAGACGGGGCATGGTTTTGCTGCCAAAAAACTATGGGGCGACTTTCAGCAATGGTTCTAAATCCAGATATCCGGATTCGGACTTGGATCATGTTATTGTCGCCAACAATTAAAATTTAAAAATGTTCCGGGGAACGCAAAAGTCGATGTCGGTGGCTGGGCCAAAGAGACAACCGTTAGAGACAAAGATAATTGGATTAAAAAGTATTCAGACCATGCACCTCTGACAATGACCTTGCGAATTTAAATAAAGTGATTATTAGATTAGGAAGGTTTTTCTTAGGGGGTTAAAAGAAATTCGCTAAACAAATTTTACCAACAGGTTCAATGGGGCCGAACTATGAGGAAGCTCGTTTGATTGCATCATCAATCATTTGGGCGGCGTGTTCGGCTTTTTCCCAGCCTTCTACCTTGGCCCATTTGCCGGGTTCCAAATCTTTATAATGGGAGAAGAAATGCGAGATCTGGTTTAAAAGGATTTTGGGTAGATCGGTGTATTCTTTCACATCTTTATAATAGGGATTCAAAGCATCCACCGGAACAGCGAGAATTTTTTCATCGGCTCCTTTCTCATCCGTCATCTTTAAAACCCCCACCGGTCGGCAGCGAACAATACAGCCAGACAAAAACTCCACCGGAGAGGCCACAAGAATATCTATGGGGTCTCCGTCTTCCGAAAGTGTGTGCGGAACAAATCCGTAATTGCAGGGATAGCGCATGGAGGTGTGCATCACCCGGTCCACATAAAGCGCACCGGATTTTTTATCCATTTCATATTTCACCGGCTCCCGTCCAAAAGGGACTTCGATGATAACGTTTAAGTCCCAGGGCGGGTTTTCACCAATCGGTATGTTTTCTAGAATCATAAAAGTTTATTTGAATTATGGAATGGCAAAACTATTGGTGAGAAGCCTTAATTTAGCCAAAGAAGTTCTTCCCAGTTCCCCTCCACCCGGGAGGGTGGTAGTGCCGAGGGCCGGACTCGAACCGGCACGAGGTTTCCCTCGAGGGATTTTAAGTCC
>JAYNIA010000048.1:0-16545 GCA_038108555.1 Nitrospinota bacterium
GGATTGTTGGAAACGGTTCGGGGATTATGGTGATGCGACCAGTACTTCACATCGTAATCGTATTTGCTGATATTGTAGACTTCGTTTTCCGTTTCAACGTTGCCGTGTTCCGTGGTTCCGAGATAAACCCCGATGCGTGATCGGTCGAGGGATTCGAGGTCGAGTCCCGAATCGGCCATCGCTTCTCTTGCACAATAAATGGAAACGGAACCGACACGGGTTCCACGTCGGCGTTCTTTTTTCTTCTGGTATTTGAGTTCGTCAAAGTCGCACACCCCGGCGAGGACCTTCCCCATATAACGGGTTTCATATTCCTGGACTCCCGATACCCCGTTTAGCAGGTTTTCGCGAAACTCTTTCAGGTTGTTTCCGTTGGGGGCTGTTAATCCGATTCCGGTGATGACGATACGCGAGTTGATCATTTCTAGTTTACGGTTTTAGTTAACAACGCTACGGCGTAGGCGGCAATGCCCTCTTCCTTGCCCGCAAAACCCAATTTTTCCGTTGTCGTGGCTTTTATATTTATCTGGCCTGTGTCAATAGACATGGCCTGTGCAATATTCTTTTTCATATCCGGTAAAAACGGTGCCAGTTTTGGTTTTTGTGCAACGATGATGGTATCGAGGTTAGCAATTTCGAATCCCTTATCCCTGCAAATTTCCGTTACCTTTTCCAGCAGCACCAGGCTTGAGATTCCCTTGTACTCCGGGTTGGTATCCGGGAAATGCGCTCCTATATCACCTCCACCCACCGCGCCGAGCAACGCATCGCATAAAGCGTGCAGCAATGCATCGGCATCGGAGTGGCCATCGAGTCCGGTGGAATGCGGAACATCCACACCGCCCAGGATCAGCTTGCGACCTGCGACAAGACGGTGAACATCATAGCCATTGCCAATACGAATGATAGGTGAATTCATAATATTTTTAATTCATCCCGGGAATACAAACCACCCCTGCCTCTTGGATAAGAAGACAAAATAACATTCAAACTACTTCTAAAAACCCGAAGGGAAATTTTACCTAAAAGAGTTTGACCAATTGCCTCCCATGCTAATGGGGGACGGTGACAAGTTTTGTGGTTTCTTCGCGGGCCCATTGGTCTGCATCCAGCACATCCTGCAATTCGTTTAGCGGGGATGGACTGTGGTTTTGCATAACCATACGAATGAGTTCCGAAATATCTTTGTAAGGGATGAGTTCATCGAGGAACGCCTGCACCGCAATTTCATTTGCAGCATTGAGAACCGCAGGCATGGTTTTCCCAATTTCCATGGCATCGATTGCCAGTTGCAAACAGGGGAAGCGTTCAAAGTCGGGAGCTTCGAAAGTCAGATTGCCAATTTTCGCCAAATCCAACGAGGGCAGATCGCATTCAAACCGGTCGGGATAAGTCAGGGCATAAGCGATGGGTACCCGCATATCGGGGATGCCCAATTGTGCCATGATAGAAGTGTCGACAAACTCAATCATCGAATGGATGATGCTTTGTGCATGGACTATGATTTCGACCGGAGTGTTGACACCAAACAACCATTTGGCTTCAATATATTCCAATCCCTTATTCATCATTGTTGATGAGTCAATTGTAATTTTTGCCCCCATGTTCCAGTTGGGATGGTTGAGTGCATCTTTCACCGTTACGTTTTCCATTTGCTCGAGGGTGAAGGTTCGGAACGGCCCGCCCGATGCGGTCAGGATGATTTTTTTGATGCACTCTTTCTTTTCACCATTCAACGCCTGAAAGATGGCGCTGTGCTCACTGTCGATGGGGATGATTTGTGAGTTGGTTTTTTCTGCTTCTTTGAGTACCAGTTCTCCTGCAATAACCAGGGTTTCCTTATTTGCCAGTGCAAGATTTTTTCCTGCTCTTAGAGCATGGATGGCTGGAAGGAGTCCCGCACTTCCCACTACTCCCGAGACAACCACATCGACTTCCTCAAGGGTAGCGACTGCAACCGAACCTTCGTTGCCGGATAAAATTTCGACATCCAGATCCGCGACTTTCTTTTTCAGTTCGGGAATTTTTTTTGTATCGAAGAGGGTGGCGACCCTGGGTTTGAATTTTCTGATTTGTTTTGCAAAGAGTTCAACGTTACTTCCCGCCGACATGGCCAGAATTTGAAAACTTTCCGGATTGCGTTCAACCACATCCAGCGTATTAACGCCGATGGAGCCCGTAGAACCAAGAAGAGATATTTTTTTCATATAATTTAGGTTGCCAAGAATAACTGGTAGTAACAATAGAAAGCCGGTCCAGCAAACAAAAGGCTATCGATTCGATCCAAAACTCCTCCGTGTCCCGGGATCAATGTTCCAGAATCCTTGACCTGACAATTTCTTTTTATGAGCGATTCTGCCAAATCGCCGAACTGACCGATGATACCGCAAATGAAAGCCACAATCAAACAATGGATTAGGGGAATTTCATTAAAGAAAAGCAGGCTCGCCAGCAAGGCCGCAAACAGAGTTCCGGCTACATTGGCAACGGCCCCGGCAATTGTTTTATTTGGGCTAACAATCTCAATCAACTTGCTTTCGCCAAATTTCTGACCCCCGTAATAGGCCAGGATATCGCCAGCCCAGATAAATAATAATATGAAGACCGCCATTTGCCTGCCTCCCTCCAGATTTCCGATTAGCAGGAAAAAGCCGCCCAGCCCTGCCGTATAAAAAATCCCAAACAGGGAATAGGAAATCGAGTCCAGCGCCACCCGCACATTTTTTTCCCTGACAAACCAGACGATAAACAAAGTCATGGGAACGAAAAAGGTGAAAACTGGTAAATGTTGAGGAACAAAAAAATATGCCGCGAGGATAAGGAAACTTAAAATCAAGCCTTCAATCATAAACCCCGTCACCCCTGCATTGCCGATCATGGAAAAATATTCGTGAGCGGCAACCAAAACCAGAGACGCAATCAAAACAAAATATAACCAGGGATGCCCGTATAAAATAATTCCCAGGACTAGGGGAACCATAATAACTCCGCTTATGACACGTTCCAAAATTTTCTCCTGGTGGAATTACATATTTTTGTTAGTGGTAATTAAGAAGAGGAGATGGGTTTGCACCCTGAACCATAAAAATTTCCATTCAGGCTTTTGCTATTTGTTCCTGGGTCATTCCGAACCGACGGTCTCGACCCTGATAATCAATGATGGCATTTAAAAAATCGTTTTCTGTAAAATCAGGCCACAAGACATTATTATAATGCAATTCAGTATATGCGCTTTGATATAAAAGAAAGTTACTGATTCTCCTTTCACCACTGGTCCTGATTAACAGATCGGGGTCCGGGATAGGGTGCGTGGAAAGAAAAGATTCGAACAACTGCGGATCAATTTCTTCGGTTGTTATTTTTCCCTCTTTCACCATCTGCGCGACTTTTTTTACCGCATCCATTATTTCCTGCCTACCACCGTAACTCAAGGCCAGAGTAAGAATCATTCCCGTATTGTTCCGCGTTTCGTCTATGGAGTATTGGATCAGTTTTTGAATTGCTGGAGGCAGGTCTTCAATATGCCCGATGGTATTGAACTGAATATTCTCTTCTTTCATTCGGTTCAATTCTTTTTTGAGGTAATGATCCAGAATTTTCATCAAGGTCCCGATTTCAGCGGAGGGACGGTTCCAGTTTTCATCGGAAAAGGAGTACAGGGTCAGGGCTTCCAGGTTGAGCTTGCAACCCAGGGTGACGATGCGATCTACCACTTTCACACCGGCCCAATGACCTTCAACTCGAGGGAGTGAATTTTTTTGCGCCCATCTGCCATTGCCATCCATAATAACGGCAATATGCCTGGGCATTCGATGCGGGTCGATTTTTTCCTGTAACTTTGATTCGACCAAGAAGAGGGCTCCTGAATAAACGACCGGGCAACAATATAAAACAAATTCGAAAAAGAAACTATACTTCTATAATATCTTTCTCTTTTGTCTGGGCGATCTTATCAACTTCTGCGACGAATTTATCGGTTAATTTCTGGGCGGCATCATGGCCCTTGCGGCCTTCATCTTCAGAGATTTCATGGCTCTTTTCTGATTTTTTGAGTTTTTCGTTAATATCTCTGCGGATATTTCGAATCGCCACCTTGCAATCCTCCGCCTGTTTTTTCACCAACTTTACCAGTTGCTGCCGCCTCTCATTGGTCAGCGGAGGAATAGTCAGTCGAATAACCTTCCCATCATTGTTGGGAGTCAAACCCAGATCAGAACTTTGAATTGCTTTTTCAATATCCTTAAGGATGGATGCTTCCCAGGGTTGGACGGTCAGGGTTTGGTTATCCGGTGCCCCGAGCGTAGCCACTTGTTTTAACGGTGTGGGGTTGCCGTAATAGTCCACCTTCAGGTCATCCAACAAGGCTACCGAGGCTTGCCCTGTCCTCAATTTACCCAGTTCGTGAAGCAAATGGTCAATCGAGCTTTTCATTTTATGCTCAGCGTCTTTTATTAAATCATCTGACATTTTTTTCAGGCTCCCACGGTTGTTCCTATATTTTCACCCAATAAAACTCTTTTAATACTGTTCGTCTGACGAAAATTAAATATTACCATAGGTAATTTATTATCCATACAAAGAGAAACGGAAGTGGAATCCATAACCTTCAGGCCTTTTTTCAACACATCCAGATAACTCAACTCTTCATAACGGACAGCGTCTTTGTCTGTTCTTGGGTCGGAACTGTAAATTCCATCCACTTTTGTGGCTTTAAAAATAACATCGGCTCCAATCTCCATGGCCCTTAAAGAAGCGGCGGTGTCGGTTGTGAAGTATGGATTTCCGGTTCCTCCTGCAAAAATAACCACCCGCCCTTTTTCCAGATGGCGGACCGCCCTGCGGCGGACATAGGCCTCGGCCACGGCTTGAATTTCAATAGCCGTCTGCACGCGGGTGGGAATCCCAGCTTTCTCCAACGCTCCCTGGAGAGCCAGTGCATTTATGACCGTTGCCAGCATTCCCATATAATCACCGGTAGCCCTTTCGATTCCAATCGAACTTAATGAGGCACCACGGAGAATGTTTCCACCGCCAATGACTATTGCTATTTCAACGCCGAGGTCTTTGGCCGCTTTGATTTCTTCCGTAATATTTACGAGGGCTTCCTGGTGAAGACCAAAATCTCCCTCTTCATTTACCAGGCTTTCACCGCCTAATTTTAAAAGGATCCTTTTATAAATTGCTTCTGACATTAAATTTCAAACCTTACAAATCGTCCGATGTTGATATTTTCCCCCAGTAAAGCAATTTTTTGTTTGATCAATTCCTGAACCGTAATATTGGTATCTTTTATAAAGGCCTGCTCCAGAACACAGTTTTCTTCATAAAACTTTTCCATTTTTCCTGCAACGATTTTTTCGATAATGTTATCGGGTTTGCCAGATTCCTTGGCCTGGTGAGCGGCGATTTCCTTTTCTTTATCGAGGATTTCCTGGGTAACTTCGTCTCTGGTTGCAAAGCGGGGCTTTGCGGCGGCAATATGCATGGCAATATCACGGACCAGTTCCTGAAAATCAGGTGTATTCGCAACAAAATCAGTTTCACAATTCAGTTCAACCATAACACCCAGCTTGTTGCCTGCATGAATGTAAGAGCCGACAGCACCATCCCCTGTCTGTCGATCTGATTTTTTATCTGCTTTCGCCAATCCTTTTTTCCGCAGAAAAGTGATAGCCGCTTCCACATCGCCATCGGTTTCCTTTAATGCAGATTTGCATTCCATAATACCTGCGCCGGATTGAGAGCGCAGTTCCTTAACCATCGCAGCAGTTATTTCCATTCCTAAACATCCTTACAAAAAAAGTTAATCGAATAAATTAATCGAACAAGACAATTGCCTGGTCGGTAAATATTAATTGAGTGACTTTGGTTGTCCCTCCCGCAGAGGCAACTCTGCGGGAAAATTTCAGCCGGGGTATTCAAACCCGAATTTAATTCAGATCAGGCAGGCACTACAGTTTCGCTTTTGTCCTTATCATCAGAAACCGGGGGTGTCTCTTCTTCCGCAGGGGAGCCAGAGTCTTTTGCCTCTTCTTCCTGGCTGGATTTTTTCATCTCCTGGCCTTCCAGATAGACATCGGAAATTCTGTGAGCAAACAGCTTGATGGAACGCATTGCATCGTCATTAGCCGGAATGGGGAAATCAATTCCATCCGGATCGGAATTGGTATCGACCATGGCTATGATTTTGATTCCCAGCTTTTTTCCTTCTGCCAACGCAATTTTTTCTTTTCGGGTATCTACGATGAACATAACATCCGGCAAATCTTTCATCGTTTTAATTCCACCAAAAAACTTATTCAGCTTGACGATTTCTTTACGCAGATCCAGCGCTTCTTTTTTATGTAACCGATCAAACTGATTTTCCTCATCCATTTTTTCCAATTCCAGCAACCTGGCAATACTTTTCCTGATGGTTGCGAAATTGGTGAGTGTTCCTCCCAGCCATCGCTGATTGATGTAATGCATACCGCAGCGTCTTGCTTCATCTGCGATCAATTCCTGTGCTTGCTTTTTAGTGGCCACGAAAAGGATTTTTTTTCCGGCACGCGCACTTTCTCTAATATATTTTTCAGCCGCTTGAAAAGCGGTCAGCGTTTTTTGCAAATCAATAATATAAATTCCGCTGCGAGCCCCATATATATAAGGTTTCATTTTAGGGTTCCAACGGTTGGTCTGGTGGCCAAAATGAACACCGGACTCCAGCAAGCTTTTCATCGTGATTTCAGACATTCTTTCTCCTTAAAAATTAATGGGTTATACCACCGCCTCCTTCGACTCGCATCAGGAACCCGCAGGCCACCCCTGATTTGATCCGGAAACGTGCGTGATTAAATTTTCTGGAATTCTTCCAAAAAGGAAGCCAAATTGTGGCTTAGACTAACATATTCAAGGTGCACTGACAATATGGAACCGGCAAATGAAGCGGTTTTTCTTTATTTTTCAGTCCACTAGGGAAATCACCTCCGAATCCAGGTAAAAAAGCACTCGCTTTTTTTAATTTTCTAAATCTGCTACCTTGGATCCGCAAAAGATTAAATCAATTCTTTGGTTTTATTATATTTATGAATTCCAAAAAATTTTTAGTGGTCAGTACAACCGGAATGGGAGATTGCCTCTGGGGAACTCCGGGGATCCGAGAATTAAAAAAGGCTCATCCCGAGGCGGAGATTGATTTGATCGTCAATAAAAACTGGATGGACCTTTTCAAACACTGTCCCCATTTGAACCATATCTACCCCTATCAAAACAGATGGTATGCACAAGTTCCCTTAGGATTGAAATTATGGGTCAACAAAGAGTACTCCCATATTTTTATTTTCCACGCGAACAATGATTTTAAAAGGATGAAGCCTTTCCTGAAATCTTCACCCATCTGGAATCATCAGGGGCATAAATGGTGTCCCGAAAAATTCAATATCAAATCCAAACTGGGGGAACATTCACAATCTTCGGAAAAAGACCTGCACGCCATTGAGCGCAGGCTTCTCCTTTTGGAGGAAATCGATGTTGAACCGCGTCAACCACAAATGGAATTGTTTTTCAGCGAAAGCGAAAAAAACTTTTTCAAGGATTACAAAGAAAAAAATGGATTAAAAGATCCTTTTGCGGTTTGTCATATTGGAGCCAGCTCCGTAGATCGATTGTGGGAATCCAAAAACTTTTTCGACCTTGCAAATTTAATATTAAAAGAGACATCTCTTAATATTGTTTTCGGTGGAAATAAAAACGAAATAGAAATTTTAAAATCGCTCAACCTTCCCGATAGCGACAGAATATTTTTTGCTTTTGATATGGGCATTTTAAATTATGCCTATCTTTTAAATGAAGCCCGTCTTCTGGTATCAAACAACACCGGACCTATGCACATAGGTTATGCGGTCAATACCCCCACCATTGGAATTTTTCAACATGTAGGAAACGGTCACCCTGAAAGGGTGGGCCCCTTTAAGATGGATGAAACTTTTTTTCCTGTTGTTAGTTATTTGAATGGGAATACAAGTGTGGAAGAAGTTTGGGAAAAGTTTCAAACCATCCATCATGCAAATGAGCAGGGGAAAAAACCGGAGATTCTGCCAGGAAGTTAGTTTGAAAAAATTCTATTGTTATCGACCCAAACAAATGCCGATAGACTCTGCCGTGCGAATCAATTGTGAATCGGCAGGCACTTGGCGAACAATACCCGCCAGGGTTTTCAAGGGAACCCGGACAATCTCACGACCCTGTAGGGCCACCATGGTTCCGAAATGTCCTTCAGCAGCAGAACGTACCGCTTCTTCTCCCAATCGGGTTCCTAGAACCCGGTCAAACGCCAAGGGGGTGCCGCCTCTTTGAGTATGGCCTAAAACCGTGCACCTGACTTCTAGATCAATATGCTTCCCGATTTCCCTGGCCAAGTGATCGCCCACCCCACCCAGTTGTGCTACTCCTTGCAAACGGGTAGAAGCGGCTTCACTGAAGATGGCATCCTTTCCGATCGCTTTCGCTCCTTCTGCCACTACCATGATACTGAAAGGGCTTCCACCCTCCTCTCTCAATTGGATTTTTTCAAGGATCTTATCTAATTGATATGGAATTTCCGGAATAAGTATGATGTGTGCGCCTCCTGCAATTCCAGCTTCCAATGCTATCCATCCTGCCTCGCGTCCCATGACTTCCAGAATCATCACTCGCTGGTGACTTTCTCCGGTTGTGTGCAACCGATCCAGCGCATCACTGGCTACCTGGACGGCTGTTTGATAACCGAAGGTGTAATCGGTTCCCACCAAATCGTTATCGATTGTTTTGGGAATTCCTATTACGGGAATCCCCATTTCGAAAAACTGGTTTCCGATTTGAAGGGTACCGTCACCACCGACAACGAAAAGACAGTCCAGCTCTAATTTTTTGAAGTTCTCGATACTTTGTTTGGAAAGATCACGGGTGATGACCTGGCAATTAGAATCGTATTCACGATACTTGAAGGGATTTCCCTTGTTGGTAGTTCCAAGGATGGTTCCACCCTGGTCGAGAATATCCTTTGTATCCGCTGTTCCCAGCAAACGAGTGCGGTTGAAAATAAGGCCCTCGAAGCCATGTTCTATTCCAACCACCTCGGCATCGTATTCTATGATTGCGGCCCTCGTGACCGCACGGATAACGGCGTTGAGTCCGGAGCAATCTCCGCCACCTGTTAAAATGCCAACCCTTTTTATTCCCATTTTATTCTTATCATTCTGCGAACTCGGCGGGTTGCGATACCGGTTCGGCAACCAGGTCATACTCGGCTGCACCAGTGATTCTCACTGGAATAATATCTCCCGGTTCGGCTTCGCATTTTTCGAGAATGACCTGCCCATCGATATCGGGTGCTTGAGAAGTCAGCCTTCCCGTCATAATATAATTTTCCTGGGCATCAAATCCTTCAACCAGTACCGATTCTATTTGCCCGATTTTTTCCTGGTTTTTCCGGGTCGTAATGTCTTTTTGAAATTCCATCAGAATATTTTTTCTTTCCAGTTTAACTTCTTCAGGTACCCGGTTGGGATAATCGAAAGCGGTGGTTCCTTCTTCATCCGAATAGGTAAAAATGCCTACATGATCAAATTCCATTTCACAAAGGAATCGGAGCATATGTTTAAAATGTTCTTCTGTCTCTCCGGGAAAACCTGTAATAAAAGTGGTCCGCAAAGCAATTTCGGGAATCTTTAACCGCAACTCCTCAAGCATTTTTCGTACACCCCTTTCGGTCTCCTGCCGTTTCATACTTTTCAGCATTTCATCGTGAATGTGCTGGAGGGGAACATCAATATAGCGGCACACTTTTTCTTCAGAGGCGATATAGTCGATCATGGATGAATTGAGAAAGGTGGGGTAACAATACAAAAGACGCATCCACTCCACACCTTCCACTTTTGCCATTCCCTGTAATAATTTTACGAGGCCATCTTTCATGGCGAGGTCAAACCCGTACATCGTGGTGTCTTGGGAAATGATATTAAATTCTTTAACCCCCCTTTGTGCCAGGTTTTCGGTTTCTGCCAAAATGGATTCCGGAGATCGACTGCGCATGGGTCCGCGCATTTTAGGAATGATGCAGAAAGCACAACGGTTGGAACAGCCTTCAGAAATTTTCACATAAGTCGTGTAAAAGGCAGTGGTCATCAATCGATCTGTGTATGACTCATAAAACTCAGCAGGGGTGGCAACGTGATTGCGGTTATTAAAACTTTCGGAATCCTCTTCCAGAATACTTTTTAATTGCGGGTATTGCCCCACCCCAAGTAGATGGTCGATTTCCGGAATTTCCTCCAAAAGCTCCTGCGTATGCCGTTCAGCCAAACATCCAGTGACTATGAGCTGTTTGCATTTTCCATCAATCTTATTTTGAGCCATCTCAAGAATGGTTTCGACCGATTCTTTTTTTGCAGACTCAATAAACCCGCAGGTGTTTACAATTATTATTTCAGCATCTTGTTCATCTGGAGTGAGAGAGTATCCAGACGAAACCAGATCGCCCAGTACCCGCTCCGAATCAACGGTGTTCTTGGGACACCCTAAACTGACCATTCCAACTTTTTTCATATTTTTCCGGTATTTAAAAAATTTCGAATCGGTAGAAAAATTAGCTTTGAGCTTCCTTCAACTTTTTTTTCATGCGACGGATCAATTCATTAAAATCATTTTTCTTTAGAATTTTATAAAACTGGCTTCGCAAATTATTGCGCATGCTAACTCCATCGAGAATAACATCGACCACCTTCCAGTCTTCCGATGCCTGCTTCATTATGAAGTCGATGTCTACCTCACCTTCTTTTTTGTGAACTACGGTGATAGGAACCACCTTCATATCCTTTTTACTTTTGGTTTTCCCATACACCAAATCGAGGTCCGAGAAAAATTTTGCGGAGCTAGGGAAAGCGACATGAACAAATAGTTCACCTAGCAATTTCTGGAATTGACCCTGTTGATCGGTGCTGTGCTTTCTCCAGTATTTTCCCAATGCTTTTTGGCTGATTTCAGGCACCTTTAAAATGCTTATAGCAATGTCAGAATGCTTTTTGTTTGCTGCTTTTTCAGCATCTGACAAACCCTCTCTATCAACAATTTGCTTGATTTCGTTTAAAAGTATTTTGACTGCAGCTTCCGGGCTCTTTTTTCCTGATTCCCCCCAGGCGGACACTGTCATTACAAAACACAGTATGAAGATCTTTAAACCAATTATTTTTAGTTTTCTCATTTGTGATACATTTTATAGGTAATGGTTTCCTGTTGGAAATTTATTCAAATCAAATTTGATTCGCTTTTTTGATTCTTTAATTATAACGGAATCTAAGCTGGGTTATGCATACCATTTTGAAAAAATTATTGAGTCTGTTTTTCGCTCTGGGGGTTTGTTTTTTTAGTATTAATACCCCGATTGCTTTTGCACAAAATCCATCCCTTGAAGAAATTGATCGTTTATACGAAGAAAGCAAAACCATACCGGAATATGAAAATATCGCCTCTCAAATAGAAAAAGTTTTATCGGACCAACCTAATCTCTATGAATGGAAATGGAGGCAGGCCAGAGTTCATTATGCCTTGGCGAAAAAATCAGATGATTTAAAAATCCATCATTATGACCAATGTATCCAAATAAGCGCCCAGGCAATTGAATTGCAACCCGATTCTGCGATCAGTTATTTCTTCCGGGGATTATGTCGGGGGAAAAAAGGAGAGTTGAAAGGAGTTTGGGCCAGTCTGGAAATCATCGACCCTTTTGAAGAGGATATGAAAAAAGCGGTGAGTTTGGACCCCACCGTTGTCCATTCCGGTCCCCACCGGGCTCTGGGAAAACTTTATCTGGAGTTGCCTTTTTTCCTGGGAGGGGATTTGGGAAAGGCCGAGGCCCATTTGAGTGAAGCCGTTCGGTTGTCTCCCGATTATGCTGAAAACTATCTGGGACTGGCTCAAGTCCAAATTAAAAAATTTAAATCTGAAGAAGCGCTGGAAACTCTTCACAAACTCCTTCAACTTACAGATAATACGCAAGATGAAAAACTTCTTTCCATGAGAAAGGAAGGAATGGAATTATTGGAAGAATTGTCAGACTGAATACTCACCATGCTCAAAGAAATCAGAATTCAGAAATTTGCCATCATAGAAAATCTTGTGGTTAATTTTGAGGCCGGCCTGAATGTATTGACCGGTGAAACAGGTGCGGGGAAATCGATCATCATTGATGCGCTCAATTTGTTGCTGGGTGGCAGGGCAGATACCGATGCCATTAGAACCGGTGAAACTACCGCATTGGTCGAAGGTATTTTTCAAATTTCCAATGATGACACCCTTGCCCTGGTTCAGGAAATTGGCATTGAAACTGAGGATGGTGAACTTCACATCAAAAGGCAGATTTCCAATACCGGAAAAAACCGCTGTTTTCTAAATGACAGTCAGATCACGGTTTCGACGCTTGCAAAAATTGGCGATCGATTGGTCGACCTGCATGGTCAGCACGACCATCAAACCCTTTTGCACCCGGAAATTCATGTCGACCTACTCGATTTGTTTGGAAAGTCCAAAAAAAATCTGGATGCCTTTTCCAAGGAATTCACGGAATATCAAAATCTGGTAAAGACCCTACAATCTTTGAATACGGATGAAAAGGAACGGTTGCAACGTGAAGAGTTCTTGAGTTTCCAAATTTCCGAAATTGATGCTGCCAATCTTTCCGAGGGTGAAGAAGACGAACTCAAAGCTGAAAAAAACAAACTGCGCCATTCCGAGAAAATTCGGTCGGCTCTTGAACAAAGTCAAGCTTTGCTCTCTGAGCAAAATGGAGCCATTCTGGAAAGTTTGCGTCAGGTTTTGAAGGAACTTGAACCTCTTGTCGAGATTGATAAAGATCTGGAATCGCCCCTTCAAAGATCCCAATCAGCGTTTTATGAATTAGAAGAGGTAGAAGATACTTTGAGGACTCACAACCGGTCTCTCGATTTTAATCCTGAAAGATTGGAGGAAATTGAAGATCGACTGGCTGAAATAAGTGGACTCAAAAGGAAATTTGGAAATGATGTTTCAGAAATTCTTGCGAAGCGGAACCAGTTCGCTGAGGAGTTGGAGCAACTGGCAGGTAATGAAGAAAACCGTAAGCAGCTGTCAGCTGATATTGCCAAGAAGGAAAAAATAGTATCTAAACTGGCGATTGAATTAGCAGAAAAAAGGGAAGCGGGAGCAAAGTCATTAAAACAAGGGGTGGAGAAAGAATTAAAAGATCTTCATATGAATGGAGTTCGCTTTGGGGTCGATTTCAATTACCCCTCCGACCCGGAAGGCTTTGTTGAATATAAAAAAGTGAAATTAAAACCGACCTCGATAGGTTTGGGAACTTTGGAATTTTTATTCTCTCCCAATCCCGGGGAGGAACTTCGTCCCCTCGCTAAGATTGCTTCCGGTGGTGAGCTTTCCCGTATCATGCTGGCCTTAAAATCCATATTGAATAAACAGGACACGATTCCGGTAATGATATTTGACGAGGTCGATACGGGAATCGGCGGCCGGGTTGCGGAAAAGGTTGGAGACAAATTAAAAAAAGTGGCAGAGACCAAACAGGTTTTCTGCATCACCCATCTTCCGCAAATTGCCGGAATGGCCTCCACGCATTACCGAGTTGAAAAGAAAGTAGAGGGTAAACGAACGCGATCGGGCATTAAATTATTGGAATACGAAGAACGAGTGGAAGAGCTGGCTCGAATGTCGAGTGGAGAAAAAATTACCGAGGCTTCCCTGCAACACGCACGGGAATTGATTTCTCCCCCCGGTAATGGAGGCAACTAGAAAAAATGAAACAGTCTGAATTTCAATTTTCGGTTTCAACGAAAGGCCGGGGTATCTATTCCATAACCCGGGAGGTGGAAAACTGGATGAACAGTCAAAACATCCGACTGGGGATGTTAACCCTCTTTATCCCTCATACCTCAGCATCTCTTTTAATTCAGGAAAATGCCGACCCAGATGTTTTAAAAGACCTGGACCGGTTTTTCAATCGGCTTGTTCCTGATGGTGACCCCCTTTACGATCACCAGGCAGAAGGTCCCGACGACATGCCGGCCCACATCCGATCGGCTCTCACCCAGACACAACTTTCTATCCCCGTTCGGAACAGCAAAATGGCACTGGGAATCTGGCAGGGGATTTACCTTTTCGAACACCGGGTTTACCCACATAACAGAAATGTATTGCTCCATTTGATGGGCGAGTGAACGGGTTTTAATTTTCAAAAATTGACAGACCTTTTCTTTTACTTTACATTGGTAACTCTGTTATTTTCCCCTTTTTTAATGATTTTGAGACAATGAAATTCGCTAATTTTCTTTTTCCACAATCTAAATCCAATTCACTCCAAAACGTTTTTCCGTTGTTCTTTTTGACCTTTCTTTTTCTGGCAGTTTCTTGTGGTGGTGGCGAGGAAAAAAAGGAGGAAGTACCGGATCGAGCAAAAGTTGAGGAAGCAAAAAAAGCTTTTGAAGAAGAAAATTATGATAAGGCTAAAAGTTCAATAGAATATTTTCTGGCTCAGTTTCCGAACGATGTGGAATCTTTATACCTTTATTCAGCCATATTGCTCAAAACAAATCAGGCGATAAAAGCAAAAGAAAAAGCCCAACTGCTTCTTGAAATCGATCCCACTGCGGCTGAACCTCAAGCCATATTGGGAGAAGTGGCCTATAGTCGGAGACTGTTTCCAAAGGCTTTGAAACTGTCACGAAAAGCCCTTAAAATTAATCCCAAACTGCAAGCCCCCTACCGGGTCATTGGAGAAATCTACCTGTTGGAAGGAAAGGTTAAGGAAGGTATCAAGGTTTTGCTTGAAGCCCATAAACTGGACCCGAAAGATATGGAAACCATCAAAAAATTATCCTCCGGTTATATCAAAGACAAGGACTATAGCTCTGCCTTGAAATTTCTCGAAAAAGGGCTGGAAATGGACGACCAGGTTCCTGGCATCCATTACAATCTGGCTGTGGTTTATGCCAATTTGAACGAGGGGGAAAAAGCTATTAAACACATCGATATTGCTTTGGAACAATATGAGGATAGGGATACCCTGTTTTGGGCCGGAAAATCACGGGACACCCGCAGACTCATTCAAAGGAAATTTAAGCTCAGCCCCTAATCCTGCCTTTTTTCCACCCGCCGTAAAATTACGTTAAAGCTTTCCCAAAAAACCGCCGTTAAATAAGTATTAGCCAATCTTTTCCTTACGAAGAGACAGGGATCATTTTTCAACGGAGGGTAAAATGACTCAACGCCAAACAAACTATCAGGTAATTAACATGTGTGACTTTTGTGAAAACGAATTTGGAAATTGTGGAGCCACACCCCTGTTTAGCTATGAAATCGATGTGGATAATGTGACACCCAATTCACTGGATTCTGTAATCGCCTGCAACAAATACGAAAATCCCGTTACAGCGGTAATGATGAACAGTTATTGATTGGCGGGTTGCTTAGATGCATAGATTGAAGCCCAGTTAACAAATGGGCTTCTTCAAATTTTTTGTTACAAATTTGAAAAAATTTTCTTCCCCTGAAAGGAATCATCCTTTCTGAAACATTCCTACGATTGCCAACACGGCCATACCAAAACCAAAAATCGTATAAACATATAAACCTACCGTGTTGTTACCAAGCATATCGATAAAATACGACCTGTTGAAAACAAATCCCCAATAAAAAACAAATGCGTAGGAAACCAACAAACCCAGTTTATGTCTTCCAAACAGCAGACACAGGGTAATGATTAAGGAAAACAACATTACCTGACTCAAAGGAACGGACAAAGATTTGTCCGCAAGGAAAGCGGTGAAAGGATCTTGAAAATTGACTTTCATATAAATTCCCCGTTTACAGATTTATATTTTCGTCAGATTTAATTTATTTATTTTACAGGGTAATCTATTTTCTTTTTTATTTCTATAAAATGGTGAGGCCTTTGCGGAAATAAATTATCACCAAAAGGATAGCTAAAGACAGTATCCAAATTACCAAATAGGTTGTCATCGACTGGTTCGCTTTTTGTTTTTCCAGCCAGCTCCTGGGTTTTATTCCTCGAATCAAAAAAACCACCTTAGCCGCCAGATTTACACACACAATATTCATCGCCAACAATAAAGCGGCACCAATCGCCAATTGGTTTTCCCCCGCTCCCAACATGATTCCCAAAGTGGCTGTGGGAGGCAATAATGCCACCGCCACCATCACGCCCACCAGAACGCTGGATAGACCCGTTGTCAAAGAAACCACTGCCGCCGCTCCTGAAGCCAGGGCCAAAGCCATTGAGTCTAACCCCACATCCGTTCTTGCCATGAGTTCAGGACTATCCAGATGCATGGGATGGTACATTCCAAGACCAATGGAAAGAACGAGTGCGAGACCAATCCCTGTAATCCCCGTCTTAAAAGCTTTCCACATGAGCTGCATATCGCCCAGGGCCGCACCCAAAGCGAGAGCTATATTGGGCCCCAACAAAGGCGCAATCACCATAGCCCCAATCACCACCGCAACATTATTCTCCAACAAACC
>JAYNIA010000048.1:16645-20134 GCA_038108555.1 Nitrospinota bacterium
GGTTAGATCATTTTTTTTGTGGCAATGTTTGCGATATTTCTCAGAACCTGTTCATTGCATTGGACACAGAAATAACCCTCGCCGGAAAAAATCCAACACTCATCTTCAACCCATTCTCTTGCCTCTTCTTTGTCTTCGCAAAATTCACCTTGCTGGACACAATCTTCAGCAATTTTTATCTGACAGGGAATCGCAAACTCACCGTCTTCATTTTCCAAATAAGGAAGTTCATCGGACATGGTATTTACCTGATTTATATATTTAAATTTTTAGGATATTTTTTCAAAACTAACAAAAACAAAATATTATTATAAACCCATCTTATTTTTCTGAATAGTTGTCAAAATTCGATGTGTCAAATTCCAAAAGCCCATTTTCTCCCTCACTCCTAT
This sequence comes from Nitrospinota bacterium, assembly GCA_038108555.1. GTDB lineage: Bacteria > Nitrospinota > Nitrospinia > Nitrospinales > VA-1 > UBA8687. The sequence continues at coordinate 17,038 of JAYNIA010000048.1, forward strand.
TCAAGTTTTTAAATTAAAGGTTTAAACCTATTCCAAAAGCCATTTTTATTTGGGCATCGGAAAAATTTTGTATAAAATGCATTTTCCTCAACATTCAAGGGCAATAATTATGGTTAAACCGGCAAGGACACCAACTAAATTATTTCTCCCTCCTTTTTTGTCTTTTTCCCTATTTATATTTTCCATGATATTTTGTTTGGTTTTTCCCTGTACCAATCTCAATGCATCGGAAGTTAATACAAAGGATGGTTGGACCCATTTGATTCTACCCGTATCAGATTCGTTCGTATTTACTCAAATTCCATCTACCTGGCAACAAAAACCCGTTTTCAATAGCTTGCTAAAGAAAAAAGGTATGCATTTGATGGGATTTTTTCCCGAAGGGCAAGGCCATGAAAACTGGAATGAAATGATTACTGTGCTGGGACAAAAAAGCAGTAAATTTACTCCCGATCTTTATTTCAAACTCATGGTTCAGAAGAGATTGAAATCCTGTTCTAAAGAAAAAACCTCGGCAAAAATTATGAAAAGTTCTTCCGATCTGGTAATAGGAATTATCTATTGTGGAGAAGTGGAAACTGAATTGAAAAAATCAGCTTTGGCAAAAAAAGGACAAGGAGAAATTTCAGCATATAGGATTTTTAAGAATGAAGGTTATCTTTTCCCTATCATCCGGGTGTGGCGTGGAAACAGTTTTAATATAAAAGATCCGGACGAAAAAAACTTTCCTGCTACGAGGGAAACGATTAAAAAATATTTTGCAGCATCAACCACCTCCCAAATTTGCAGCAAGGAAAGACCCCAGGGGAAATGTTCAGATTATTTAAGTAAACTAGCAAAAGACGCTCCCGAAAATTCCCCTTCAGTTATTGAAACTCATAATGTTAAACAAGCCTTTAAAATTCCTCTTTCAAAAGATAAGGATATAGATAACCCGGGATGGATAAATATTTTATTTCCCACTCATGAAAAGTTTGTTTTAACTCAAATCCCTGAAGGCTGGGAGTTGGAACCATATACAGAAGAAAAAGATGCGTCTACTCACTCATATATTTTTTTTCCAAATGGCCAAAAATATCAAAACTGGACAGAAAGTTTGGTTGTGGAAGAATTTCAAAAAACTGATTTAGCTCCAAAAAAATTCTTTGAAAATAAATTTAAGCAACTTGAAAAGGGATGTGAAAAAGGGAATACGGCCGGTTTGAAAATTGAAGAAGACAAAAATACGATGGTATTTCTATGGATGTGCGGAAAGGTAAAAGATGAATCTGCAAATGGAAAAAACTTGGATAAAGAAGTTGGAGCAATGAGTGTGGAAAGAGTTATCCGTAAAGACAACAGCTTAACAAAGATTAATTATTCCTGGCGTGGAAAACCCTTTAGTATACTGGAGAAAGACGATAAAAACCTGCCCGTTTCCGCAAATGTTGTGGCGAATTATGTTAATGCATCCAGTTCGACTATGGTCTGTGACAAAATGAATCCAGATAGTCCTTGTAAAAAGTACGCCACGGCTGAACACCGACATCCTAAAATGACAAATTATTCAACATGGGGAAGTCTTCTATCCTTTAACCCCATAGGTTGTGAAAAAATCGAAAATGTTACTAACCGGCACACTCCTGCAGATATCAACAAAGGCATTTCAGAATGTCTGGAAAAGGGAAAATATGAAAATGCAGTTTACCTGCATGCTCTCGCAGGAACTTATGCCTATTTTGATAAATTAAGAGTGGGGGACAAATCTGCTCACAATGCTTATTCCATGCTTTTAACCCGGAGCCTACGTTCTGTAAAAAATTCTGTTGAAACCTTTAAAAAGAAGGCTAAAAATATATTGGGCCAAAAACCCGAACTTTCAACCCTGTGCAAAAAGGTAAAAACTTTGGGAGGCCCAGATTATTATCCGAATTATATGGTAGAACATGGGATGCAGGCCCTTAGTGAAGGAGTAAAAAATAATGGTTTGGTTAAAGATTTTAATCCAACTACTGCCTGGGAAACTTCTCTGGAAAAATTTTTAAAATGTCCAAAAAATTAATCCATAACCCATCCAAAAACTTCGTTCTTTGTATTCTTTTATTGGTTCTAATGGGATGTGACAATAATGTGGAAACAACGGAAGATATGGAGTCGGCGACTCTTTCCAGCGACCCGAAAGTTTTACTGAATGACGCGAAGGAAAAGCAAAGGATCGGTGCGTATGATGAAGCCATTGAGATCCTTAATGCTGCTGTCAAAATCGATCCTAAATTTATTTCTGCCTACAATCAAATGGGCCTCATCTTTTTTGAGGCTGACAAGAAAAATGAATCTGTCGAAGCTTTTAAAAAAGCCCTCGCTATCGACCCGGATAATTTAAATACAAGAATGGGCATTGGAAAAACCTATTCCATGCTGACCCGCAATGACCTGGCGGTTGAACAATATCTTAAAGCAGCCCAAATCAAAAAGAACGATCCTGAAATTCTCTTTAAAATCGCTTTGGAATATTGGTACCACCAGAATTTTGAAAAGTCGGAGGAATATTACAACAAGGTTTTGGAAATTGATTCAGGACACATCCAGTCCCATTTAAATTTAATAAGTGTTTATGAAAGCATGCAGAAATGGAAGAAGGCAATCCGGGAAATTGAGATTTCAAGGAAGCTGGGTAAAGAAAAAAATGATTCCCAGGCCATCGCCATTGCCGAGCGGAAGAAAAAATTTATTATAGGGCGGATGAATTTAACTGAAGAGGAATACCAGAGAAAAACCCAGCCTCCGTTTGACTAGCGAAGGGTCATTTTCCGGTGGCTTGATGGATGTTTTCTTTCAGGGTAGAAGATTTATTCGGGGTGGGATCAATCAAAGGCCAAATAAGAATGAAAACAATGAATCCGATCACAATATATCCAATAGCACTCCCTATCCAGTCGATCAGCGAAAACTTTTCTTTTTCTTTGCCCATGTCAATCTTCCAGCTAATCTGATTTCAGTTTCGGAATCCATCGCGGTACATTGCGTTTGTATTCCAGGTAGGCATCGCCAAATCTTCGTTCCAGGTCGGGTTCTTCCCAGAAAGGAATTAATACCAGGCATCCCTGGATAAAAATCA
>JAYNIA010000049.1:0-19018 GCA_038108555.1 Nitrospinota bacterium
TTTTGGATTCGACTCACAAAGAAACTCCCATTCTATCTGCAATCTGATTAACATCCTTATCCCCTCGGCCAGATAAACAAACCAAAATGATCTCATCCTTTTTCATCTTGGGTGCCATTTTAGCCACGTGAGCAATGGCATGTGCCGACTCGAGCGCCGGAATAATTCCCTCCTGGCTGGACAAGAGTTTAAAACCATCCAATGCTTCTTGATCGGTAATAGTGACATACTCGGCACGACCTGAATCTTTTAAATAGCTATGCTCACATCCGACACCCGGGTAATCCAATCCAGCGGAAATGGAATGCGCTTCAATCACCTGCCCATCATCATCGTGAAGCAGATAACTCATCATTCCATGCAAGACACCTGCTGTTCCTTTGGTGAGGGAGGCTCCATGCTTATCAGTATCAAGCCCAAGGCCTGCCGCTTCTACTCCAACAAGACTGACTTCCTCTTTATCAATAAATGGATAGAACAATCCCATCGAATTGCTTCCTCCCCCTACGCAAGCCACACAGGTATCGGGCAGTCGGCCTTCCATCTCCATGATCTGACGTGTGGACTCCTCGCCAATAATTTTTTGGAAATCCCGAACGATCATTGGGTAAGGGTGAGGGCCGACCACGGAACCAATAATATAATGCGTGGTTTCAACGGTGGTTATCCAATTCCGAATCGCTTCGCTGGTGGCATCTTTCAAAGTTCTTGTTCCACTGGTGACGGGGATCACATTTGCGCCTAGCAATCGCATTCGAAAAACATTCAAGGCCTGGCGCTTCATGTCTTCTTCACCCATGAACACATCGCATTCAAGTCCGAACAAGGAAGCGGCGGTAGCGGTTGCCACCCCATGCTGCCCCGCTCCGGTTTCGGCAATCACGCGCTTTTTCCCCATTCTTTGAGTCAACAATGCGCTACCAATCGTATTATTGATTTTATGGGCTCCGGTGTGGGTGAGATCTTCTCTTTTTAGATAAATTTTTGCACCGCCCAAATGCTCCGTGAGTCTCTCTGCAAAATATAAAGCTGTTGGCCGACCAACATAATGTTTTAAATAATAGTCGAGGTCTTCCTGGAATTTTGGATCCTTTTGCGCTTCTTCATAAAGTGTTTGCAACTCTTGTAAAGCAGGCATAAGAGTTTCGATCACAAACTTTCCGCCAAACTTTCCATAATGACCCTTGGAGTCCGGCATCCTATGCTTATTCATATCCTTTTCCCCGTCTTTACAATATTCAAAAATTCTTTCATTTTCGTATGATCCTTAATTCCAGGTTGAGATTCTACCCCGGAACAAACGTCCACTCCATAGGGTTGGACCCTACGAATGGCCTGCCTTACATTATTCGGCGTCAATCCTCCGGCAAGTATCACTGGACCGCATTTTTTGGCGGGATGAACCAAATTCCAGTCAAATATCTTTCCCGTTCCACCCTTCTGTTCTTCAGAATAAGTATCCAAAAGAAAACTGCTGACCGGATAGTTGGAAAGGTTTTTTAAGGATTGCATATCCTTTACCCGGATCGCCTTTATCACTCGACGCCGGATTTTATTACAAAATGCGGGCGATTCATCCCCATGCAGTTGAATCCTGTCCAGCTTACAGCGATCTGCAATTTTATTTATTTGATCGGCAGTTTCATTTACAAACACACCTACGGTGTCCACAAACGGTGGTAGCTCTGCCACAATTTCCCGAACAGTTTTCATATTAACTGAGCGGGGACTTTTTTTGTAGAAAATAAACCCTATTGCATCCGCTCCCGACTCAACTGCAGCCAGGGCATCTTTTAAATTCGTCATTCCACAAACTTTGACCTGGGTGTCAGGACTCTTCACAGCCTAAAAGCTCCTTTAATTTCCCTGGTATATCTTTTGACACCATTAGACTTTCGCCTATCAAAAAAGCATGCACCCCTAAGGATTCAAACTCCGCAATTTCCTCTCGGCCATGAATCCCGCTTTCGCAAACAAGAACTTTATCTTTTTCCTGCAAGGCCATAGGCGCAAGACGTCTTGTAATTCCTAAATCTGTTTTCCCATTGGTCAGGTCACGGTTGTTGATTCCGATCAATCTAGCATTTGCCTTAAAAGCTTTTTCCATATCCCATTCGTTATGGGTTTCTATAATGGACGGCATTCCCAACTCTTCTCCCAGACCCAGCAAATCATTCATTTGGTTTTGTTCGAGCCAGGTGGCAATCAACAAAAACAGATCTGCCCCATAAGCACGTGATTCATACACCTGGTATTCATCAAAGATAAAATCTTTTCTTAATAGCGGTATGGGAGCTATCTTCCGAATTTTTTCTAAAGTTTCAATGCTGCTGCCAAAATAATTGCTCTCCGTTAAAATTGAAAGAGTGGCTGCACCGTTTTCAACATATTCCCTTGCAATGACTTCAGCATTAAACCCTTCTCGAAGCTCACCTTTAAAAGGGGTTCTTGGTTTGATCTCAGCAATGATTCGAGAAGTTTCCCCTTTCTCAAATGCCTTGAATACATCTCGGACCGGTTCCTGATCTCCAATCCGAAGCTTAATTTCTGACAGAGGAAATTTACTTATAGTTCTCGGGAGTTCTTTCTTTTTATCCGCAAAAATTTGATCAAGAATATTTGACATCTTATGAATTGGAAACCCGACACAATTCTTCCAGTTTTTTCTTGGCCATTCCAGATCCAATCGATTTTGCTGCAACCAGAATACCTTCTGAAATCGAACCCGCCTTTCCTCCTACGTACAATGCCGCTGCTGCATTCAGAATAACAATATCTGTTTTTGGCCCCGGTTCTCCATTCAAAATATTACGAATGATCTCTGCATTTTCTTCCTGGCTTCCACCTTTTAAATCTTTAGCCGTGCACAACGAATAACCAAATTCTTTCGGAGTCAGGGAATAGTTAATAACCTCTCCATTCTTTAGTTCCGCTACCTGGGTTTCGCCCGTCATTGTAATTTCATCCAACCCATCAAATCCATGAACCACCAAAGCGCGCCGACTTCCCAGATCACGCAAAACTTCAGCCAGAGGACTGACCCATTTGGAATCGAAAACACCCAATACCTGGGCATGTGCATTTGCGGGATTGGTTAGCGGACCCAGCAGATTAAAAATGGTTCGGAATCCCAACTCCTTTCTTACTGTCGCCGCATGTTTCATGGCCTTATGCATCAGAGGGGCAAAAAGGAATCCGATCCCTGCCTCTTCGATGCAGGTTTCTACGGTAGGAAGAGAAGCATCGATATTGACTCCCAGACACTTCAGGACATCCGCACTGCCTGATTTACTGGAGACGGCGCGGTTTCCATGCTTAGCCACAGTCAACCCCGCACCTGCAACCACAAATGCCACCGCAGTAGAAATATTAAACGTGTCTGCCCCATCACCTCCGGTACCGCAGGTGTCGACAATATTACTGGAACTAACCTTCACTTTTTCAGCCTTTGACCGCATCACTCTTGCCGCGCCCACGATTTCAGGAACCGTTTCGCGCTTGAGTTGCAATGCGGTTAAAAAAGCTGCAAATTGGGAATCGGCCACCTTCCCATCCATTATCAGGGTCATGGCAGCCATCATTTCATATTCAGTCAGATTTTCGCGTGCAACAACCTTATGAAGGATTTCCTGAAAGGACATGATCAACTATTCTCGATAAAATTCTTTAAAAGGTCTTTCCCGTTTGGAGTCAAAATGGATTCCGGATGAAACTGCACTCCTTCCACAGGCAACTCCTTATGCCTGATTCCCATTATTTCATTATCATCACTTTCTGCAGTAATTTCAAAACAGTCTGGCAAAGTTTTTCGATTTAACACCAGAGAATGATAGCGGGTTGCAGTAAACGGGTTCGGCAAATCTTTAAACAATGTTTTTCCATCATGCCGTACTTCGGAAGTTTTTCCATGCATCAATTTTCCGGCTTTGATAATTTCCCCTCCGAAAGCGGCACCGACTGATTGATGGCCCAGACAGACCCCTAACAAAGGCACTTTGCCGGCAAAATGCTTGATCACTTCCACTGAAATCCCCGCCTTAGATGGTGTGCAGGGTCCGGGTGAAATGACAATCTTCTGCGGTTTTAAAGATTCGATTTCGGAAATGGATATCCGGTCATTACGTTCCACACGCATATCTGCGCCCAACTCACCCATGTATTGCACAAGGTTGTATGTAAAGGAATCGTAATTATCGATCATCAGGATCATACGACCCATCCTTTCTCAGCCAACTCGATGGCCTTTAACAGGGCCCGGCCTTTATTCATAGTTTCTTCGAATTCACTTTCAGGTACGGAGTCGGCAACAATACCTGCACCTACTCCAAGATAAGCTGTCTGGTCTTTTACCACCAGGGTACGAATCGCGATTGCCGTATCCATATTCCCCGAGAATCCAATATATCCAACCGCCCCTGCATATAACCCTCGCCGGTTGGGTTCCATCTCTTCGATAATTTCCATCGCTCGGATTTTTGGAGCCCCCGAAACAGTCCCTGCAGGAAAAGTGGCTTCCAAAACATCAAAACAATCGAGCCCTTCTTTTAAAATTCCACGAACGTTAGAGACAATATGCATGACATGGGAATAACGCTCTACGGTAAAACTTTCATTTACTTCTACAGAGCCAATTTTAGCCACCCGTCCCAAATCATTTCTCCCTAAATCTACCAACATGATATGTTCTGCAAGTTCTTTTTCATCCTGCAGCAAATCTTTTTCGAGGGCCAGATCTTCCTCTTCGTTTTTTCCGCGCTTTCGCGTTCCGGCAATGGGTCGCACCTCAACTTTTTCCTCTTCCAGCCGTACCAGAATTTCTGGTGAAGAACCTACCACTTCGATATCACCAAATTTCAGGAAATACATATATGGAGAAGGGTTGATCGTTCTCAATGCCCGGTAAATATCAAACGCTTCTTTCTTAATTGCAAAGTTTAATCGTTGGGAAAGAACGACCTGTATCGCATCCCCCTCCAGAATATATTGTTTGATTCTTTCTACTGCATTTTTAAATTTTTCTTTTTCAAAATTTGATTCAAATCCCGGATTGGCAGTTTCTTCATTTTGCTGAGATGCAATCTTGAGAGGCGTTTTTAATTTATCTTCTAATAATCCGATTTTCTTTATAGTCTGCTGATAAATGGCTTCAATGTCATCGGAGTCGACAAATGCATTGGAAACCATTTTTATGGTTTGCGAAACATTGTCAAAGACCAGCATGGTGTCTGTGATCATGAACTGGGAATCCGGCACGTTGAGATCATCCAAAGTATCTTCCGGCAGGTCTTCAAAGAAACGCACCATGTCATAGCTGATGAATCCTACCGCTCCCCCGGAAAATCGGGGCAAACCGGGAACATCCACGGGATTGTAACGGGTCAGTATTTCCTTAATCGCACTGAGTGGAGTTCCAGAATCGATTTCCCTCTCTTCCCTTTTACCATTTTCGTCAATGGTTACCTTTCGGCCTTTACTGCTAACAACCACCGCAGGATCACAACCGAGGAAGCAATATCGGGCCCATTTTTCTCCACCCTCAACACTCTCCAGAAGAAAAGAATAGTCTCCATCTCCTATTTTCATATAGGCAGAAACAGGGGTATCCAAATCCGCAAGAATCTCCTTATAGACCGGAATAAGATTCCCTTTTTTGGCCAGGTTTTTAAATTCTTCTAAAGAAGGTTTAAACATTGTAAAAAATTACTCAGGTAAATTTTCCCAAATTAACTATATAAAAAATAAAAAAAGCACAGGAAACCTGTGCCCTTCAAACCATTCGCGGGGAGTGGATGCCTAAATGATAAAATGGAATAATATCAAAGAGTTAGAACCTTAACATCGGTCCCAAGCAGGTGTCAAGCAGTTTGCAGGGTCTTATTTAGGAGAAGCACCGCCCAAGGGAATCATCCCTCCACAGGTTTCCAGTCTTCTCCATTCCAGTGTTGTATCAAACCATTATCTCCAACCGCATAAATATTTTCATCCGAGCTGCCCCAGATGGATGAGAAGTATTCCTTGGTATTCGATTCGATCCGGGTCCATTGATCCCCATCAAGATAAAGAATCATTCCCTCATCACCCACTGCAAAAACCATTTCTGGGGATGCCCCCCATACGTCCAGGAAGAATTCCATTGTCTGGGATGGCATTTCGGTGAACTCGGCCCCATTGTAGTGGAAAATGGCCCCTTCCGAACCGACCATATAAATATTGTCTGGGGAAAATCCATAGACACCATAAAACTCAGCATTTGAATTAAAAGTCAGTCGCTGCCACTTATCCCCATCCTGTTTTAAGACCAACCCATCGTAGCCAACCGCAATCATTCCTCCTTCTTTGCATCCCCAAAGCCGGGTAACATCGGTATCGGTTCCGGTCTGTGTGAATTTCCAGGTACTGCCATCGTATCGCAAAATCTTTCCCAGTCTCGAGCAGGCATATATTTCATCGGGGCCCAGACCAAAAATGCCGGTCATTGGCGGAAGTTTTTCTGTTTCCATCGTTGACCAGGATTTCCCATCATAATGGAGAATTCGTCCATCGGTAACCACTGCAAATACGTTGTCTGGAGCGCTCCCCCAGATATCCTTAAAAGTCCAGCGGCCATCAGTTTCCATTGCAGTCCAACTGTTCCCATCATAATTCAGCATGGTACCGTCGGCCCCACCTATAAAAATATTATTTTCATCCAACCCGAAAATGGAAAGCAAATGATTGCTGGTTAATTCAGACATAAAAACTCCAAACAATCCCTGAAGGGATTTAATATAATTAAAATTTGCTACAGCGACATATCATGCCACTGGTTTCCGTCAAAACGGAGAACCGTACCGTTTTCTCCTGCCACATAGATGTTGTCCGGCCCCAAGCCTTTAACCTTGGTAAAGTATTCCTCTTTAATCGGGGTCACTTGTGACCATTTGTTGCCATCGTAATGCATCATGATGGAATTATCTCCAACGGTATAAATATTTTCATCGGAAGTTCCCCAAATGCTGAGCAGGTATTCCTCCGTGGGCGTTTCCATGGGTTTCCATTCTTCTCCGTCAAAGTGAAGAATCGTGCCATGCGACCCGCAAATATAAACATTGTCTGTTTTTGTTCCCCAGACACCGAAGAGGGAGATGGTTTCATCCGTCAATTCATCTTTGCGTTGAAACTGTTTGCCATCATAGAAACGATAAATCCCTTCTCCACCCACCGTGTAGATATGTTCAATATCTTCTCCCCACATGCCAAACAGATCATGGATGGTATTCGGCTCACGATAATCCCATTTCTCTCCATTCCAGTAAAGCATTCTGCCGCCAACGCCATAGAGGAAAACATTATTCTCATCAAACCCAAAGGCCGAGTTCAGTGAATCATAACTTCCCGTGTCTACCTGCTCCCAGACTTTCCCATCATATAAAAGGACGACCCCTCCTATTCCTACGGCGTAAATACAATTTTCATGAGGCCCCCAGATTCCCATCAGGGGATTGGTATTATCCGTACGCACCGGCAGCCACTCTTCCCCGTCCCAATGCTGCGGCACACCATCTTTACCAACCACATAAATATTGTCTTCGCTGAAAGGCATGATATCCAGCAAATCCGGTTTTTCGCCTGTAAACATAATTCAGTCCAACGCGTTAAAAAAAGAAAGGGTCTCCGGTACAAACCGGAAACCCTTTTTTAAAATACATTAAATTTTTATTCCACCTGCTTGGGTTTATTGAAATAAATATTTTCCAGTTTCGGGAAGTTTTTGTTGTCCTTGAACAGAGCTTGGACTCCTTCACCGATATCATTATGGATCAACACCAGAGTCTGGAGGTTAGGCAAGTTGGTTGAGTTTGCCAGAGCTTTGGCCCCTCGGTCCCCAAGTTCGGTTTCGTAAAGGTCCATCAAAGTAACATTCTTGAAGTTTTCCGACTCAGCGATGATTTCAGCACCTCGAGGACCAATCGGGTTATAGGTCAAAGTCAATTGAGTGAGGTTTTTCAAAGTAGCCGAATTGGCTATCGCGTCAATTCCCTCTTCTTCTATAAAATTCCAGTTGAGGTTCAACTCTTCTAGATTTGCAAGATTTTTTGAGTTGGCGATGGCAATGGCCCCCTTATCTCCCATTCCGTTTCTATATAAAGAGAGTTGAGTCAGGCGGGTCAAAGACTTTGATTCGGCAATGGCCTTGACACCTTCATCTCCTAGCTTGTCGCCGATCCAAAGAGAAACCAGATTTCCTAATATATTTGAATTCGCAATCGCTTTCGCCCCTTCTACTCCCACCTCATTGTCACTCAGAATCAATTCCGACAGGTTGAGCATGGTTTTGGATTTTGCCAGGGCGATGGCACCTTCATCCGTCACCTTATTTTTGAAAAGATTTAAAGCGGTTACGAACTTCATATGTTCACAATCCAACAAGGCTTGAAGTCCTTTGTCCCCTATTTCATTGAATTCCAGAAAAACAGCGGTGACCCCTTTGATCTTATCCGATTGCATGATCTTGATCAGATCATCATCATCCAGCTCTTTTTCTCTTAGATCGAGTTCATTATTTTCTGCGTTCAAACCCTGATCAATAATACTGTCTATATCTTTGACTTCATCATCAAGCATTGCCACACTCCGTCCTAATCCAGACTTGCTGGTATAATGGGTTAAGCCTGTTATTTTATTTAAGTTAGGGCTCTTGTAAAGCTTAAAATCAAATTTTTACCGTCCAAACCCCAAATTCCCCAATTAAAAAGTAAATTCAGCAGTTGTCAGGGGCATCATGTTAAAAAATTTTAATTTTTTTCCAACTCATTTTATTATATTTTTATACCGTAGTTTTTCTTCGAAGTACCTCATTTTAAATCCATTTTCACAATTTTAAGGTAGTAAGCATGGTTCAAAAAATCGATGAAATTACGGATCAAGTCAATCAGGCCAGCGGATTCATCCCACCCCTATTGCATGAGTTGAATCAAGTCATGGTGGGGCAAAAGTATCTTACTGAAAGATTGGTCCTTGGCCTGTTGACGGGAGAACATATCCTACTCGAAGGGGTTCCCGGTCTGGCAAAAACCACCTCCGTAAAAACTCTCGCACAATCGGTGAAAGTAGATTTCAAGCGAATTCAGTTCACGCCGGACTTACTTCCGGCAGACCTTCTGGGCACACAGGTCTATCAACCCAAAACCGGTGAGTTTGAAATAAAAAAGGGGCCGCTTTTCTCGAATATCATTTTAGCGGATGAGATCAACCGCGCTCCCGCAAAAGTTCAGAGCGCTTTATTGGAAGCCATGCAGGAACGGCAGATCACCATAGCGGGAAGCACTTTTCCTTTGGATGAACCTTTTATGGTGATTGCTACACAGAACCCAATCGAACAGGAGGGTACCTACCCATTACCGGAAGCCCAGGTAGATCGATTCATGCTGAAGCTGCATATTGATTATCCATCTAAAGAGGAGGAAAAGTTAATCATGCAGAGGATGTCATTCAGCAATGAACCTTATCAGGTCAAACCGGTGGTCGATCCTGCAGATATAATAGCGGCCCGAAAAGTAATTGATTCCATTTATATCGATGAGAATTTGCAGGACTATATTATCAATCTGGTTTCAGCAACTCGAGATCCCAAGGCAAATTCACTCTCATCCTATGCCGGGATGATTCAATTCGGAGCTTCTCCACGCGCATCGATATTCCTGAACCGCGCAGCAAAAGCCTATGCCTTCTTGCAAAGGCGGGGATATGTAGTTCCGCACGACATTAAAAGCATCGGCCTGGATGTTCTCAGGCACAGGGTCATTCTCACTTATGAAGCGGAAGCAGAAAATGTAACCGCAGATGACATTTTAAAATCTCTCTTTGACACCATTGAAGTTCCCTGATCTCCCATGTTCCAAACACTTTCCAAAAATTTTCGAGAATGGTTCAGCATTCCGGTTCCCCCACCTGAAAAAGAAAACCAGCTTTCGCCGGAACTATTGCAAAGAATAAAATCCATCCAGGTAAAAACCAATTACATGGTCAACGACATCATGGCTGGAGAATATGTTTCCGCTTTTAAAGGCCGGGGAATGGAATTCAGTGAAGTGCGGGAGTATCAACCAGGTGATGATGTGCGGTTGATCGACTGGAACGTTACGGCACGCATGAATCAGCCATTCATTAAAGAATTTATTGAGGAAAGAGAACTCACTTTAATGCTTTTGGTGGATGTCAGTTCATCGGGGAGTTTTGGTTCCGACCAAAAGTTTAAAAATGAAATTGCCGCCGAGGTCGCATCTATCCTTGCTTTTGCCGCGATTAAAAACAATGACAAGATCGGCCTCATCATCTTCTCTGACAAAATCGAGCATTATATTCCACCCAAAAAAGGGAAAGGCCATATTTGGAATATCATCCGCACCATTTTAAGCTTCAAACCTGAAGGAAAAGGGACGAACCTGTCTTTACCACTGGAATACTTATTAAAGATTCAAAAAAAGAAGGCGACCACCTTTCTGATCTCAGATTTTCAGGATGAAAACTATGAGTCGCAATTAAAACTGGCCCAACAACGATTTGACCTCATCGCCATCAATATTGTTGATCCTCGAGAAGAATCTCTCCCCGATGTCGGCATGCTCTTGCTTGAGGACTCGGAAACAGGAAAGAAAATTCTGGTGAATACCCATGACAAGGAAATCCGTAAAAAACATGAGGCTATTTGTATTAAAAAACGACAAGACCCAAAAATTTTTTTACATTCACTGGGTATTGACAATATTTATTTTTTAAAAAAAAAATATTTAACCTATCCCATTATCAAATATTTCAAATTCCGGGAAAAGAAACATTAAATGAGCGACTCTAAAATACCCGTGTCCGGGGTTAGCGGCAAACTAAAGGCATTTGTATACATATTGACCGGGGTCACCCTCTTTGCGTTTATTGCGTTCTTCACAAAACTAATTACAAAAAATCGAATTCCTGCAAAACAGGCAATCGAACTTAAAGACCCTCGGATTCAGGAACTTATGAAGGCCGGAGAAAAACTGCAACAGGCAGGATTATTAGAGCGGGCTCTGGATCAATACATAGAAATATGGGGTATGAGTAAAACCACCGCATCCGAAAGGGCGGACGCTGGAATCTCGGCAGGCATTCTTTACCAAAAACTGGGAAATTGTAAAGAGTCACTTGTATGGCTGTTCCGTGCCGAAGCCGCTAATCCAGAAAAGTCAACCGAGCTACAGCCTCACATTGACACCTGCATTGCAAAAACAACAAGTCCATGAAAAAGCGGGAATACTTATCAAAGTCTATTCTTATTTACACCTTGATCATTTTCTGCTTATTACCCCTGCAAGCATGGAGCAGCGACCCCGTATCGGTTAAGGAACAGGTCGATGTCACGCACCCCACCCTGGGAGATATACTTACCTACTCCCTGACAGTGACTCATGATCCCGATATTATTTTAAAGGGCCCCGAATACGAGATACCTGAAGGAACCGAAAAAGTTGATAGTGGAAATTCCAAGCCTGTAAAAACAGGCCCGCAAACTTCCCAGGAATTCTGGTTAAAAATACGAATAGACAAAACGGGTCCCATTACTTTCCCTTCCATTCCTGTGTGGTTTGATGCGCCTGGCCAAAACAACCAAGTTGTACAAGGAAAAATAATGACGTCGGAGCTCATCATAGAAATACAGTCTCTTTTGGAGCTTGAGGGAAATGCTTCTGACATCAAGGATATTAAACCCATTGCTGAAATTAAGGCACCCTGGATGCATTACATCTGGAAATCACTAGGAGTGTTATGTATTTTAGCGCTTGCCTATTTTATCTGGAAAAACTGGCAGAAAAAATCCAATAAAAAATCAGACCCTATTGTCCTCCTGACCGCCGAAGAAAAAGCCATGAAAGAATTGCGTGAGCTACAAGAACGTGGATGGATGAAACTGGGGCGTATTCAAGATCATTTTTTTGAACTGTCTGAGATTTTTCGCAGATACCTGGAAAACCGTTTTAAGTTTCCTGCCCAGGAATGGACAACAGAAGAGATTCTACACCACCTCAAAAGTTTTTCCGGTCTGGATGATACCCAAAAACGAGTGGCAAGGTCGATACTCACTGATAGCGATATGGTTAAATTTGCCAAGGCACAAGCAATCAAGGACCCAATCGATCCCGTCATCCAATTTATTAAAGACGCAACCCCAGCTAAAGGAAAACCTGAAGCTCAGGTTTCTGCGGACTGAATAAATCATGAGCTTTTTCCAATTCCAAGACCCCTGGTTGCTTCTGTTATTTTTGTTAATTCCCTATTTTATATTCAGGACCAACAAAAATAATCAGCCGACAATTAAATATTCGTCTATCGGTACCTTGCAGGCCATTCGATCGGCTCAGACCGATTTATTAGCAGCTCTTCCGATTACCCTTCGAGTAATCACCCTTTCCCTGTTAATTCTCGCACTTGCCCGCCCACAAGAGGGACATAAAAGTACGGAAATACTTTCCGTAGGTGTTGACATCATGTTGGCACTGGATACTTCAGGAAGCATGCAAGCCTTGGATTTCCTCAAAAATGAAAAACGGGATACTCGGTTGGCGATGGTTAAAGATGTTGTATCCCAATTTATAGAAAATCGCCCGAACGATAGAATGGGAATGGTGGTGTTTGGCTCTCAGGCTTATACCCAATGCCCACTCACATTAGACCAGGGAATCCTTCAATCTTTTCTCAGTAAGCTGGAAATCGGAATGGCGGGAGACTCTACCGCCATAGGTTCAGCCATTGGCATAGCCACCAAACGTCTGAAGGATCTTGAATCGGACTCGAAGCTCATTATCCTTTTAACTGACGGAAGGAATAATGCGGGGAACCTCCCTCCCCTTCAGGCAGCTCAAGCCGCAAAAGCTTTTGGCATTAAAATTCATACCATCGGAGTGGGAACCCGGGGAAAGGCACCTTTCCTGGTTAATTCCATTTTCGGACAGCGTTATGTTTACCAGCAGGTGGACATTGACGAAGACACGCTTAAAGAAATATCCGAGCTTACTGGAGGTCAATATTTCCGAGCCACTGACCTTGAGTCCTTAAAAGAAATTTACAAGAAAATCGATGAGATGGAAAAGTCCGAAGTCAAAGTCATCGATCACTCAGAATACACAGAGCTGTTCCATTACTTCCTGATTCCCGGAATACTTTTTCTAATTTTGGAAATTGTACTCTCCAACACAATTTTGAGGAGGATCCCATAAAATGAAATTTGGCGAACCCTCCCTTTTTCACCTTTTGTGGATTTTAATTCCTTTTCTTTTTCTGCTGGTTTGGGGCAATCGCAAAAAATACGATCTTCTCATCCAATTTTGCGGAAAAAACCTATTCTCCAAACTTGTGGCACCAGATTTTAAAGAACAGTTAAAACTCCGAACCATATGTATGGCTTTCACCCTGTTATTTTTACTGCTGGCCCTTATCCGTCCTCAATGGGGTTACAAATGGGAAGATTTAAAACAGGAAGGTGTTGATATTATCATCGCGCTCGACGTATCTCGCAGTATGCTGGCGGAAGATATAAAGCCAAATCGTCTGGAGCGGGCAAAACGTAAAATCTCGGATCTGTTAAATATGCTTCATGGAGACCGTGTCGGGCTGGTGGCATTTGCAGGGACTTCCTTTGTCCAATGCCCACTTACGCTGGACTATTCTGCAGCCCGTATTTTTCTCAATGCGATTGATACGAATCTCATTCCGGTCCAGGGAACGGCATTGGGTGAAGCGTTGCGGAAATCGATCAAGGCCTTTCGTTCCGATGCGAAAAAATCCAAAGCCCTCATTCTCATAACCGATGGTGAAGACCAAACCGGTCAAGCCATGGAAGCTGCAAAAGAAGCCCGCGAAGCAGGAGTTAAGGTCTATACCATCGGCATAGGAAAAGAAATTGGAGCCCCCTTGCCGAATCCCGATCAAGCCGGGGGTTTTCTAAAAAATAAAGACGGGGAAGTTGTACTCACTAAATTAGATGAAACAATCTTGCAGAAAATCTCTCTGGAAACCGGAGGCAGTTACGTTCGTTCCGTGACAGGGGACATCGACCTGAAAGCTATTTATCTCGACCAGATTAGCAAGAAAATGGAAAAGAAAAAGTTTAAATCCGAAAGAAGGAAAATCTGGCAGGAGCGTTTTCAATGGTTTATTTTTTGCGCCCTGTTGTTTTTAATATTTGAAACAAATTTATCTGTCAAAAAGCGGGAACCGTCCTCCTAAAAATGGTCTGCATTTGCTTTGCAGATTTTGTTACAATAGATTAGTTAGCAATACGGAACCTTGACATAATGGATTGAAAGTTTTATTCCATTAGAAATATATGAATCAGTCAATATTTTGAAGAAATAGTAATCTGAAAGGAAAAAAATAATGCAAAATTCCCCTCGAACCATGAGTGTAGATGCCGTTGCAGGAGAACAGCAACGGTTTATGGTGCGTGTCTATAACTGGATGGCTGCGGGTCTAGCCATCACCGGGTTTATGGCTTTTTATGTGGCCAATTCACCGACATTTTTCAATATTGTGATGGGCAACCCAATTATCCCCATTGTTCTCATAATCGCCCAAATTGGACTTGTGTTTTGGCTCGCTGCCCGTGTCATGCAAATGAGCGCCAGTCAGGCAACTGGAGTATTTTTTCTTTATGCCGGTTTAACCGGAATAACATTCTCCACATTATTTGTTGTATACACGGCGGCCTCCATAACCTCCACATTTTTAGTAACAGCAGGAACCTTTGGCGCAATGAGTCTTTATGGTTATACAACCAAGAAAGACCTGACTTCCTGGGGCAGCTTTTTATTCATGGGTTTGATCGGCATCATCATTGCCTCGCTGGTTAATATGTTTATGCAAAACCATATGATGCATATGATCATAACTTACGCAGGGGTTCTAATTTTCGTAGGCCTAACTGCTTATGACACCCAAAAAATCAAAGAGATGAATATTTTGGGTAACGAAGGTACCGATGAAGATACAAAAGAAGCGATTCGAGGTGCCCTCACCCTTTATCTTGATTTTATAAACCTCTTCCTGATGCTCCTGAGATTAATGGGAGATAGAAGATAACCTTCTTTAATTAATCCTTTACATCAGATTCCCGCTTCGGCGGGAATCGGCTTTCATTTAAATTTATGGATTGCAAACTTCGAGTCAGACCCATTCTCGTCGTTGGCCTTCTTGTTCTTTGGATAAACTCCCCTGCGCATGCCGACAAGGCAGACTCAAATATTCAGGAAGGTCTGAGTCAATATCGGGAAGGCCTCTTCCCCGAAGCCGAGAAAAATTTTTCAGAAGCCCGCACCAGCCGACCCAAAGACCGACGTCTGGATTACAATCTAGGAAGCTCCTTTTACAAACAAGGGAAGTTCCAGGAAGCACTCCAGGACTATACCCATGCCGCGCTTGATGAGTCTAACCCCGAGCTTAAAAAGAATTCGATCTACAACTCCGGTAATGCCCTTTTCAAAATGGGAAAGCTAAAAGAAGCGGAAGAGGCTTACAAAAAAGTATTGTACTTGGACCCTTCCGATATGGATGCAAAATTCAACCTGGAATTTGTGCGGCAACAAATGAAAAAACAGGAGGAACAAAAGAAAAAGTCCGACGACAAAGATTCATCCCAACAAAACAAAGACGAGTCAGAGCCGCAAAAATCAGAAGATCAGAAAAAAAAAGAAAAAGAACAACCCAAGCAAGACCCATCTCAACAAGCTGAAAACGAACAGACTGAAAACAAACAGGATCAAAATAACCCTGAAAAAATGGCCCAGACCAATCCACAGGAATTGAGCGAAGAAGAAGCGGAACAATTGTTGGGAAATATTTCAGAAGATCTTAGAAAAATCAGTCAAATGCAAGCGGCAAAAAACAAACCCGCCAAACCCTATAACAGCAATCTCTGGTAAACAGATAATGTTTCGAAAGCACGGAATATTGGCTTTTATAATTTGGCTGTTACTTACAGCACCGGCATTTGGTGATGAAATTCAAGTGATGGCCACGGTGGATCGAAATCAAATCACCCTGGAAGACAGCCTGAACTTATCCATAACCATTAAAGGAACCCAGGACACCCCTCCACCGGAGTTACCCCCTTTGCCTGATTTTCGCGTGACCTCATCTGGAACTTCATCTTCAACCCAGATTATAAATATGTCACGAAGCGTTTCCATAACTCACAATTATCGATTGACTCCCATGAGCACTGGCAAATTTAAAATTGGCCCCGCTCATATTCAGGCAAACAATAAGGTCTATTCCACTCAACCCATCGATATCGTTGTTAATAAATCCACAACCCCCAGTCAATCGGGCAACCGTCCTGCATTTGTTGAAACAAGCATATCGAAAAAGGAGGCCTTTGTTGGGGAACAATTAATTTATTCATTTAAATTATATTACCGGGTGGAAGCCAAAAACTTTGATTTGAGTATGCCGTTTGGTGCCACCTATTTTCAAAAAGAAGAATTAGGAAAAGCAAAAAGTTATCAGACCGTAGTGAATGGCATTCAATATCATGTCCAGGAAGTATCGGTAGCATTATTTCCAATCAAACCCGGAAAAGCCGAAATTCCGCCTTCCATTCTTGAGTTTGATATTTATCATCGCACCCGGAACCGAATGAACGGAGGGGTCTTTGACCAGTTTTTCAATGATCCCTTTTTCAGTCAGACAACCCGGGCTGAGCATAAGGTATTGCGGACCGACCCTATAACCGTAAACATTTCCCCTCTGCCGGAAAAAGGAAAGCCTGATGGGTTTAAAAACACCATTGGAGAATTCAAAATCTCCGCCAGCCTTGGAAAAGATGATTTGGAAGTCGGCGATACGACAACCCTGACTATTACGGTGTCAGGAAAAGGAAGTTTGCGGAATGTTTTATTCCCTGAACCGGACCTGGATGATCTGTTTAAAATTTATCCCGACCAACCCGAATTCAATCAATCTGTAAATGGAAACCAAATTACAGGAACGAAAGTTTTTAAATATGCGTTGGTTCCATTAAAACCCGGCCCAAAAGAATTGCCAGCCTTCACTCTTCCTTATTTTGACCCAAATAAAAAAGAATATCGTCAGGTAAGTACCATTCCGAGAAGAATCAATGTTCGCCCTTCCTCTTCGGATGAAGCCTTAAATCTGGTCCAATCCAATGCTCCGGGGAATTCGGTTTCCCAACCCGAAATTGAAATACTGGGAGAAGATATTCTTCCGATTCATACTCAATTGGAAGATTTCCAAAATATAGATTCCAATTTCAGTATTCCGACCCTTTTGGGATTCCTCTCCCCTCCTTTGGTTTTTCTCATCGCTACCGTGGTAATTCGTCAACAAAAACGTCTCACCACAGATTTGGCTTTCTTTAGGAGACAAAACGCATACAAAACCGCCACTCAAAAACTGAAGAACCTGAAAGACTCGACAGACACAGATTCGAAAAAGTTTGTAAGCGAACTCTCAGAGATTTTACGAGCATATATTGGCGACAAGCTCAATATGGAGGGAAAAGCCATAACAGCAGCAGAGGTGGAACATAAATTAAATGCATCTGATTTTAAAACGGACGATGTTGACAGCACGCGAAAACTACTGGAAAAATTTGAAGCGCTTCAATACGCACCTGAATCGTCAGGAAACAAACAGGAACTGCTGAACGAATCACAAGAGCTTATTAAAACTCTGGAGAATCAATCTTGACTCAAAGAATTTCACTACTTTCGGTCCTTGTCGCCTTAATATTCTACGCAAATCCGGTATTTGGAGATAATTTTTCCAGCGAAGTGGCCATTGCAAACGATCTTTATTCAAAAAACAAGTTTCAACAGGCCGCCGATTCTTATGAGTCTTTAATCGAGCGTGGATTCCACAACGGCTATCTCTACTACAATCTGGGAAACGCCTATATTCGACTTGGGAAAAAGGGACACGCAATTCTAAATTATATCCGTGCAAAAAAACTGATCCCCCGCGAAGAAAACCTCCAGGCAAATTTGAATTTTGCCATCCAGCAAACAAGAGACAAAACCCCTGCCCCCACACCAGATACACTTTCTACATTTTTTTTCTGGATAAACGATCTAAGTATTAATGAAAACCTAAAAATGGCTTTAGTCCTCAACCTCATTTTCTGGTCGATTTTATTAGCGTGGTTTTATTTTCGCTCCGATTTCTTAAAGTTGGCCCGGAACTTTTTTCTCGTTATACTATTTATAAGCCTGCTTGGTAATGGTATCCAACTTTACCTCACATCAATTTCCAGTACCGGTGTCGTATTGGCAAAAGAGGTTGAGGTGAAATCCGGTTTTGGCCAGTCCAATGTGACTCTGTTTGAATTGCATGAAGGAGCTCTTGTGACCGTTTCGGGTCAAAGCCAGGGGTGGCTGGAAATCCAAATTAATTCCAAGCAAAAAGGCTGGGTTCCTAAAGAATCAATCGGAATCTAATTTCCAATTTCTAACCAACAGGAATATGGCCCTTCCACGAAAAACAGGAGGATGGGGAGCCATTCGCTATTCCCTCAAGATGGCACGCCGGGCTGGCGGACTTTGGCCCATGCTTCGTGCTTTAGGCTCCCGCAACAATTGTAAAAGTTGCGCCCTTGGCATGGGGGGACAAAAAGGGGGCATGAAAGACGAGCAGGGGCATTTCCCAGCCGTGTGCAATAAATCCTTCATGGCACAGGCTTCCGACATGCAGGGGGCTTTGCCTGAAAACTTTTTTAGCACCCACTCAGTATCCGATTTATCCGATTGGAGTCCCCGCGATCTGGAATTAAGTGGTCGATTAACCACACCCCTTCTTTGCGAGGATGGCGACAGTCATTACCGAAAAATCACATGGGCAGAAGCAATTGACAGAGTGGCTGAAAAAATAAAATCGACAACGCCCGACAAAACATTTTTCTATTCGAGCGGCAGGTCAAGCAATGAAGCAGGATTTTTATTGCAATTTTTCGCGAGACAGTTTGGAACCAACAATGTTAATAATTGCTCTTACT
>JAYNIA010000050.1:0-5115 GCA_038108555.1 Nitrospinota bacterium
CCACTGTTTCCCGGGTTGATAGAGGCATCGGTTTGGATGAATTCATCGTAAGGTCCCGCTCCAATATTTCTAGCCTTTGCGCTCACGACACCTGTCGTTACGGTATGGTCCAGACCGAAGGGATTACCAATTGCAACAACCCATTCACCCACTTCTACTTTTTCAGAATCGCCGAGAGCGAGGAAAGGAAAGTCTGCGCTATCTCCTGGCTTTTTATTTATTTTAAGCAAAGCGATATCTGTTTTTGAGTCCGACCCAATTAGTTCCGCTTCATATACTTTTTCATTTTGAAGCGTAATTTTTACAATGTCTGCATTATCAACCACGTGGTAATTGGTCAGGATGTGTCCTTCTTTATCAATAATGAATCCTGTGCCAGTACCGTTACCCGGAGCGGGGGGTTTTGGAAAAGGGCTTGGCCCCCCAAAAGGGTTTTGCTGTCCAAAGGGTCCGCCATGTTGTCGGGGATTTCCCTTTGCCGGTTGAAATTTTGTTTTGGATTCTACAAAAACGACTGCTGGATTTTGCTTTTTAGCGATTTCAACAATCAGGTTGGTTCCGACCGGATTCACTTTTCCGCTCAGAGCAAAAGCCGGTTTGAAATTAATTCCGCTGATAACAGGAAAACTAAAAAACAGAACAAATAAAGCAGCGAAGAAATATTTATTTTTTATGTTAGTCATGACAGCCCTCCATTGATAATTTATTTTTTAAAGACATGTGTCTGTTGATTTCTCGTTTACTTGTTTAAAGGATAAAATCTAAAAATTAAAAGGGAGTTAAAGGAGGATTAAAAAAACTTAATGAGGGTTTCTTAACAATTGAGAAATAAAGGGTTAAGCAGGATAATAAGAGGGGAATCGTTTGCGGAAAGGGAAATGGTGCGATGGTTTATTAGCTGAACCCACTAATGAAAGGAACGGAGCAGAATGTGTGAGCCTATGCAGGCTGAGTGAAGGATACCTACATTTTTAGTTTTTGAAAAAATCCTTTTAAGGTATCTGTAAAAGAGTGGCCATCTATTTCGGCAAGCTCTTTGTATAATTCCTTTTGCCTTTTGTTTAAGTTTTTTGGAGTTTCGATTGTGAAGTGAATAATCTGGTCGCCTCTTCCACCCCCGCGCAATCTAGGAATTCCGGCTCCCGGAATTCGATAGGTTCCATTATTTTGGATCCCTGCCGGGACGGAGATGACTTTAGTTTCGTTTTCTTCCAATAAAGATACTTCTATATCCGTTCCCAGAGCTGCCTGGGCGAAGGTCAGAGACATTTTGCAGTGGATGTCATCTTCTTCTCGATGAAAGAATTCATGTTGGGCCACATGAATGATGACGTAGAGGTCTCCTGCTGGAAGTCCTTGTGGTCCGGATTCTCCTTCTCCTTTCAGTCTGAGTCGGGCACCGTCATCGACCCCTGCAGGTATGTTGATAGAGAGGTTTTTGTTGACCCTAACACGGCCTTCTCCATGACATTCGTTACAGGGATGGGTTATTTTCTGTCCTGCACCGCGACAATCGGGGCAGTGAGATTGGACACTGAAAAATCCCTGAGACCGCACCACTTGGCCTGTGCCTCGACAAGTCCGGCAAGTTTGTGGGGAGTGCCCGGGTTTAGAGCCTGACCCCGTACAGGTTCCGCAGGTTTCATGTTTGCCTACTTCCACTTCTTTTTGGGCACCGAAAGCAGCTTCGTGAAAACCAATACGAATATCCATTCGCAGGTCCGCACCGGTCCTTTGTCTTTGTCCGCCGCCTCCGCCGAAGAAATCGCCAAAAATATCGCCGAATTGCGAGAAGATGTCATCGAAACCACTGAAGCCGTTAAAGCCTCTTCCCTTTAAACCATCATGACCAAACTGATCGTAAATCTGGCGTTTCTCAGGATCTTTTAAAACTTCATAGGCTTCTGAAGCTTCTTTGAATTTATCTTCAGCCTGTTTATCTCCGGGGTTTTTGTCGGGATGGAATTTTAAGGCTTTTTGCCGGTAGGCTTTTTTTAGTTCTGCTTCGTTGGCAGTTTTCGAAACCTCAAGAACTTCATAGTAATCGCGTTGACTCATGGGAAAAATTTAGGGTAAGCGTTGCTTGCTCTCGACCGAGGCAGGGGCATTCAGGTTTTTAGGTTTGCCACCTTTACTTTGGCAGCTTTGATTAATTTGTCTTTGAAAATATAGCCCGGTTCGAGCTCCTGCACAATCATATTATCCATTTCAGGATCGTCGGTTTCTTCGGTCATCAATACTTCATCGGTTTTAGGGTTGAACTTTCGATTTTTAGCATCAATCATTTCGACATTGTTATTTTTTAATTCACGACTGAACTGTTTGGACACCATTTCCACGCCCTGATTTAAGCCATCAAAATCACGGTTGGTGTTTGCAGCCTGAATGGCCCGGTTTAAGTTGTCCAGTATGGGAACTAGCCTGGAAAACAAATTAGCTTTAAACTGATCGAGACGGACATCGTTGTCTTTTTCCAGACGTTTCCTGAATCCATCATCCTCTGCCGTTTTTTCCTTAAAGGCTGCGATATAGTCTTTCAGCTTTTGGTCTTTTTCTTCGGCTTCTTTTTTAAGCCTTTCAACGTAGGAGGGGAGTCGCTCTTCCTGTCCACTGATTTCATCCAGTTCATCTTCTTCCAACAGGGCAGAGCGGCGGTCTACGATATTAATTGCCGGTTCTTCCTCTTGGGCAGAAACCTTTTTTTTATTTGCCATGGTTTTATATAAAAAAATAACCCTCCCGGAAAAACCGGGAGGGTCGGTTAAAGTTATTTTTTGCCAATGTCTTCAAATTCTGCATCGACGACATCGTCTTCAGCTTTGGGTTGTTCGCCCTCCGCACCCGGACCGCCAGCGTCACCCCCGGCATCTCCGGAGTCTCCACCTGGCTGATCCTTGGTTTGTGCATACATGACTTCTGCAAGCTTGTGAGCAATTTGATTTATCTTTTCGATTTTCTCTTTCATGGCATCGGCTTCGCCTTCAAGGGTTCCTTTTGCCTCTTCCACAGCAGCTTCAGCCTCTTTAATATCTTCTTCCTTGAATTTATCCTTGTTATCTTTAAGTGTTTTTTCAAGGTTGTAGATCACAGAATCGAGCTGGTTTTTAACATCGATTTTTTCTCGACGTTCTTTGTCGGCTTCAGCGTTGGCTTCGGCATCCTTCACCATGTTATCAATTTCTTCATCCGATAGTCCGGTAGAATCGGTAATGGTTATTTTCTGTTCCTTATTTGTGCCTTTATCTTTTGCAGTAACGTTCAGAATTCCGTTGGCATCAATATCGAAGGTCACTTCAATTTGTGGCATGCCACGGGGTGCGGGCGGAATGCCATCGAGATGGAATTTCCCAATCGAACGATTATCTTTGGCCATTTCCCGTTCACCCTGTAAGACATTTACTTCTACCGAAGGCTGGTTGTCAGCCGCAGTAGAGAAAGTTTCCGATTTTCTGGTCGGGATCGTGGTGTTTCGATCGATGAGACGGGTGGTTACCCCTCCCATGGTTTCAATTCCCAGAGAAAGTGGTGTTACATCCAACAGTAAAATGTCTTTAACATCACCTGAGAGAACACCGGCTTGAACAGCCGCACCAAGTGCAACTACTTCGTCAGGGTTCACTCCGCGGTGAGGTTCTTTGCCAAACAAATTTTTAACCAATTCCTGTGACTTGGGAATTCTTGTGGAACCCCCTACCAGAACTGCTTCGTTTACATCATTGGCAGTGATTCCAGCATCTTTCATCGCCTGTTCGCATGGAACTTTGGATTTTTCGATCAGATCATCCACCATTGATTCAAATTTGGCCCGGGAAAGTTTTACGTTCAAATGTTTGGGGCCAGATGCATCAGCAGTGATGAACGGAAGGTTAATATCCGTTTCATTGGTGGTGGAGAGTTCCATTTTGGCTTTTTCTGCAGCTTCCTTGAGTCGTTGCAGAACCATGTTGTCTTTAGACAGGTCAACGCCCTGATCTTTTTTGAACTCTGCTACCAACCAGTCGATGATTCGTTGGTCAAAGTTGTCACCACCCAGATGGGTATCTCCATGAGTTGCTTTTACTTCGACTACATTGTCGCCCACTTCAAGGATGGAAACATCGAAGGTACCTCCACCGAAGTCATAAACCGCAATGGTGTGATCTTTGTTTTTATCCAGGCCATAGGCCAGAGCAGATGCGGTGGGTTCATTGATGATTCGTTTGACCTCAAGGCCGGCAATTTTTCCTGCGTCCTTGGTTGCTTGTCTTTGCGCATCATTAAAATAAGCAGGAACGGTAATAACCGCTTCTGTTACCGGTTGCCCCAAATAAGCTTCTGCAGATTTTTTCAGTTTTTGAAGGATCATTGCTGAAATTTCGGGAGGCGTGTAAGACTTCTCTCCAGCTTTAATCCTTACTTCACCTTTATCTCCTTGAATAACTTCATAAGGGACCATTTTCATTTCTTCGGAGACTTCATTCAAGGATCGGCCCATGAACCTTTTAACGGAGAAAATCGTATTTTCGGGATTCGCGATTGCCTGCCGTTTTGCCACCTGGCCAACCAGTATTTCTCCTTCCTTTGTGAATGCGACCACCGAAGGAGTTGTTCGGCTTCCCTCCTCATTGAGGATAACTTTTGGCTCGCTACCCTCCATTACGGCTACCACGGAGTTTGTGGTACCTAAGTCAATGCCTACGATTTTTCCCATTTGCTGATTCCTTTCTTTCATATAGATACTTTTAAATTTACCAATCGAGTAAATGAATGTCCTTTTTTGTCCAACTGGTTGCTAAATAAGACTGGAAACCCACCATGTCAAGGTTCGCAAAAAGAAAAATATATTGGCATCGGGGCATAGGAGTCCGTCATCTAAAGTCTGCAAATCATTTAAAGTAAAGGGTTTATCTGTTCTTTGGGGTTGTGGTGAAAAGTCCGGATTCTACTCGCATTTATCATCCAATCCGTTATAATCGAAATAGAGGCTTAAAATTTCCCAATTTTAAGGAATTAAACGATGTCAAACGGTGAGGAGCACAGAGAGTTTACCCGGGTTCCCATTAAGGTCTGGGTGGAGATTCGAGCGGGAGATCGAGTCATAAAAACCCACGAAACCCATGATCTGAGCATGACAGG
>JAYNIA010000050.1:5215-19006 GCA_038108555.1 Nitrospinota bacterium
CAGGTATCCTTGTTTCTTGAGGGTGTGGAACCAAGTATTAATGTTGATATGAAGGGTAGGGTAGGACGCTCGGTTGACCAGGAACTAGCCGTAGAATTTAAGGAAATTGACCTGGAAAGCTATGAACATTTAACCAATCTGGTTCGCTATAATTCACGTCAGGATGCTGAAACAGTCGATAAAGAACTTGGTGAGCATACCGGCATCAAACGAAAAAACTGATTTTTCCTTCTAATTTTACCATCTTTAGTTTTCTGCAGGATCTTTCTCCTGTTCGTACAAAGAAAGTGCAAAGGGATTGCCGTTGCAAACAAACTTGCATTGGGTCACCTTTTTCGTGAATGGAAACTGCTGACTTTGTCCTTCCATGGAAAAAACAGGAGTAGATAGTGAGCTGGGTTGAGGTAGCAGGGCTTTTATATTTCCCCCGATCATATTGATTATCTCCCCGATGGCATCTTTTTTTGTTTCCTGAGTGGCTTGCCCCGAACTCAGGGAAAACATGGTTTCAGTGACACTGGCGACTAAAGGGGAGGGTAAATAAAGACTGATTACGCCATTCCACTTCCCGGTAACCTGAACGCTTCCAGTTACCATTTCCTCTGAAGATAAATTGAAAGGCCCGGCTTCGGGTTGGATTTCAAGGCCCAAAAGTGTGGACCATACCATTTTGCTGTATTGTTGAATTTCGTTTTCCAGGTACTGCATCAGCCGACTCTAAAAGTGAAAGGTTATGGATGTTCTATTCGCTTTTTTCTACTTTTTTGAGTACAGACACTCTAAATCTATATCCCCAGCATTCAAAGGTTATCATTGTTTCAAGTTCACTGCCTGGAATCCTCAAACCATGCTGTGTCATAGTCACCGCTGGAAGCGAAAGGTAACAGGGTTCCGGCAGTAAGGATTTTATATTTCCTCCGGTCATATTGGTAAGTTCTCCCAATCCATCCTCAATCAGATCCGTTGTAATTTCATCTTCCTTCAACTGGAACATAATTGAGGCCACCTTTTTGGCAAGCTCCACAGGGCAATCCAGAGCAACAGCTCCTTCCCATTCTCCTGTAATATGAACGCAACCTGCCAGAATACTTTCTCCCCCCAAAGGGCAGAAGGCGTCTTCTGTTTTTTTGACATCAAGATCAAGAATCGATTTCCAAATATCTTCTGTGTAATGGCAAATTTCGTTTTCAAATTGTTGCATGGTCTTAGCCTTGTTTTAAGCGGTAACAACCGGATTGTTTATAAGGCATTCTTTCAAAATTCTCGTCCAGATTAAGCGTTGTTTCTGCAGCCCCCAAAAACAAAAAACCATCAGGCTTGAGTATTTTTCGTACCCGGCCTAGAATATCTTTTTTCATGTCCACATCGAAATAAATGAGAACATTACGCATCATTATCAGGTCCAGCGCCGGCATGTAAGGCCACTTTTCGGATAGATTGGTGATTCTAAACTGGATCATCTTCCTTAATTCTTCTTTAACCTGCCATTCAGTACCCAGACGATTAAAAAATTTAACCATCAAAGGAGCTGGAAGGCCACGATTGATTTCCAACTGGCTATAAATTCCACTTCGACATCGGTTCAACATTTGGTTGGAAATATCGCTGGCGGCAAAATAAATTTTCCAGGAATTCAAAACAGGAAATTCATTTCTAAGTATCATTGCTAGGGAGTAACACTCCTGCCCACTGGAACTCGCCCCACACCAGATATTTAATTCTTTCTTGTCTTTTCTCTTTTCAATCAAATTGGGAATGATTTCTTTTTTTAAAGTCTCAAAAGGGTGGATGTCGCGGAAAAAGGAAGTTTCATTGGTGGTCATGGCTTCGATCACCGCATCGTGAAGTTCTCCTTTAGGTTTGGCTTTTAACTGCTTGACCAGGTTTTCCAGGGTCTCCAGCTTTTCCTGATGGACTAAAGGCATTAATCTCGATTCAACAAGATATTCCTTCCCTTTCTCAAGGACGATCGCTGATTCTTCCTTTACAACTTTGCTTATATGCTCAAAATCTGCTGGGTTGATGGCCATGCTATTCCTTTTTTAATTGCAAGTCGCCTGGTTTCTTTGTTTACTCAACTGACAAGCCCATGATTGTAAGTTTTTCTACAATCATTTCTTTGGTGAACGGTTTCATCACATACTCGTTTGCACCCGCTTCCAGCGCTTTTACGACTTGCGACATTTCCGTTTCAGTTGTGACCATCATGAGGCGCATATCTTTGTATTTGTCGTCTTTTCGAACCTCGCATACAAATTCATACCCATTCATTTCAGGCATATTCCAATCAACCAGTGCCAAGTCAAGAGGGCCGGTTTCTTTTAATACTTCCAAAGCTTCCAGACCATGCCCTGCATTGAACACTTCAAATTTCAAGGCTTTAAGAATTTGTCCCAGAATCATTCTGATAGCTCTGGAATCATCAATTACCAATGCGCGCACGACAACCTCCTCTAACGTGTTTGGAATGACCAGATGGGTTATAAAATGTGTTTATTTCTTTCATATTAAGCCAAAATTTAAGGTATTTATCCTTCTTTGTTAATTTTTTTTAAATCTTGTTGAATAAGTCGGATAGTGGATTATTTTAATCTGTCAATAATTATGACCGGGCAAAATCAATTGTTTTTCGAAGGGTGATTTAAGACAAAAAAAAGCCCGCTTATACGTTACGTATAAGCGGGCTTCTTTTGCTAAAAACTCTTTAATTTTCTTTAAAGCTTTTCTTCAAACTAACAAAAAAAATGAATAAAGAATTACTCCGCATGTTCATCGAGGCCTTGTTCCAACTCGCCCATAAACAGAACTGCCTCTTCTTTTGAGGGATTTTTCTCTTTAGCTTTTCGAGCAGCAATTTCTTCCAGCTCTTCTTTACCTTCTTTTGTTTCTCCCCAACATTCAAATCCTTCTTTTTTTATTTTTTTGATGGCTTCTGTAACCTTTTTAATTTTTTCACCACTCACATCCCTGAGAGAGACAAAGGCATCTTCGTGTCCATCATATTGACAGAATGCCATGGTGTAGCAGTTGGTGTTTGCACGGATCATTTTTAAAGTAATATTCGCAAAATGACAGTGGACGCCAATTAAAATACAGGATTCAATTTTATTATGCTGGATGGTCAGGTTTGGATGACAAGGGTTGATTACCTGTTCCGGGTCAATTTTTGGATAAATGGGACGGTAATCAGGCATGGTAATAATATTCATGCCGGGAACTTCATCACGCAACTGTAAAGCCAATTCAGCTTTTTTCATCGTTTCTTCGGTCCAACCCCAAACCATCATGGGACCTGGAAAAAGGGTGGGGTTCCGTCGTGATAAAATTTCACGGGCGGCTTTTTCAATTGCTACTTCCGTGGGAACATGTTCGCCTTCCACCAAATCCATCCCCAAGCCTTTTTCCGGTTGAAATATGCCCATTGCAGCAGCAGAGGGCGGAAGTAAACCGATTGGACCTAATTCAAATTTGGACATCTAAACAAACCTCCAATGAGTTTCTAGCGATTGAGGAATATAAAATTCCAACTAATATGTAAATAAGTATTAAAACTTTAATTTAGAAAGACTTATTAGGTTCTTAGATATGGGTTGGATAAGAGAGCAGCTTTTCCGAGAAACTCTTAGTGGACTGACCCCGTAGCTAAGAAACGTGCATACTATTATTAATAAAGGCCTATGTCAATATCTATATGGTCCACACCAGACTAATTTGAGGCCGGGGGAAAATGAGTGAAAAACTTCTCCGGTGAAAGTTCTAAAACCCCTTTTTTTCTGCCCATTTAAAGGGATCTTTGTGCCAGACGGCCAACGACTCGATTTGCTCATTAGGCAACAATTGCATGGACCGGGCTTCTTCAATAAGGTCGGGAAATGTCAGAATGGATCGATATTTACAGTTTATTTCCTCAAAACGGCGTTGAGCTTCACTGAATCCATAACTAAAAATGCATAAACAAAGATCCACAATGCCACCAGATTTCCGAATGGCGTTCACCGCATTGATGGCACTCCCTCCTGTTGAGACAAGGTCTTCGATTAACAAGACATTTTGTCCTTCCTTGAGGGGGCCTTCAATCTGATTGCCCATGCCATGAGATTTTGCGGAAGCTCTCACGTATATCAGAGGCTTTTTCATTTTATCGGCCAGGGTGGTTGCATGCGGAATACCGGCCGTGGCCGTTCCGGCTATGACATCGATATTCATTGATACTTCATCCAGAAATTTTAAAAAGATTTCCGAGATGAAAGACCGATACTCTGCTTTTCCCAAAAGCAGTCGGTTATCATTATAGATGGGCATTTTATAGCCTGAAGCCCAGGTAAATGGTTTTTCCACATTTAGTTGAACCGCGCCTGACTCTAATGCCATTCTTGATAATTTTGAAGCGTCACTCATCTGATTGGATCGAAACTTCTGTGAATAAATCTTTCTTTAGGTCCGGACTGTATTGAGCCCAGTCCTCGAAATGTAATTCCCAATAAGAATCGGGTTTCCCTGGAACCGGCACTGGTGCTGGAGGTGCTGTTGAAATTGTTCCGTTGGATAAAATCGAAATTGAATCCCCAGCATTTGCACGGGTCATCATACAACAAACTGAAATTACTTTCTCGATGGGTTGCTGTTTCTTCATCCAACCTTGTACTGGCTTTGAAATTCCATCCTTTCAGGAAATCCCAATCCAAAGTAGCGAGAGTAGAGGTGTCGCCCCCACGGGTGAAACGTCTTTCGACATACATGGTCAGCTCATCTACCGGCCGGTATCCCACCTGGAAATTAAAAGTTTTCAAAACCTCGTCATATATATCATAGGTGGTGTCAAAGTTGAGTAGAAGTGGGTCCGCAAGCCTGCTATCAACATCAAAACGAAGATCCGAGAAAGGTTGACTTGGATTGTCGGGTGTATCTACTCTGCTTGCCTCCCGGAAGTTATAGCTTTGACTGATAATAAACCTTAGCGCTTCGCGTGTTTCAAAGTCTCCCTTCCCAACAGATTCCTTTTGCAAAATCCTTTGAGTTATCGAATAGGTTAACTGGCTCTGCGGACTGACCGTATCCACTGCATCAAATACTCGTATTTTATCCTTGTCGTCCCGGTCTAGGTCAGGAATGTAACTGAAGATTAACCTTGGCTCCACCAGGTGCTTGATTTTAGGGATGAGCTTGTTTCCCGTTTCAAAAACTTTTTCAACGGTGGGTCCTTTTAAAGTTGCCAGCAAATCAATAGATTCGCGCGAAAAGAAACCTTCATCGTTTTGGCCTTTACTATATAAGGTTTCCCGTATCCCCAAGGTGGGCGTTAGGTTTAACCAGGGAGCAAAATTAATGGTGCGGGTGATTTGTGGATGGAAATCCAGCCTCTGAACTGTAAAGTTGTCGTCAATGTCCGGGTCAGAGTTGAGGTCGGTTATAAATGAGGTAAACAGGGTATCCTGGTTAAAATAAAATTTACTGTTCCCGATTTCATGCCTCTGGACTTTATAGGTAATTTGAGGCATTTCACCTAGTGTCTGGTCGCTGGCAATATCTGTACTATCCCTAAATCGAGTCAGGATTTCCAGACTACTGCTGTCCCAGGTTTTTCTAGCGGTCGCATAGGAATTCGAGTTCCGGCGATTTCTAAGGTTTACGTTGTCGTTAAAAGTCTTATTGAATTCCTCCCCTTCCAGATCAAGGGTTCCATTAAATTTAAAACCCATAGGTAAATCCTGTGTATGTTCTGCATCCACCTTCCAGAAAGTTTGACCCGTAATTTTGTCATCGATTACCGAACCGGTAAAAAATCCTCGGGTACTCTTGCTGGGAGTGTATCGGTATTCAATGCCCGGACTGAAACCACGCTTGCTTCTATATCCTAATCTGAAGGTTGCATCGGAATGATCGTCGATGGCCCAGTAATATTCATTGTTGAAAGTCGTACCATCGATATCACTGGTGCCAAAACCAGGGAATAAAAATCCGCTTTTTCTTTCCCGATTCATTGGGAGGTAACCCGCCGGAACATAAAGAACGGGGAAATCCCGTATCTTCAAAACACCCCCTGTAAATACTACCCTGTCACCTGTGATGATATCCATAGACTCGGCTTCAAACAGCCAGTCCGGTAACTTTCCGGTACAGGTGGTGAGAGATACCGACTTGGCCTTATAGTGATTGTCTGAAAGACGGGACATTTCGTTGCTGGTTATGTAATGTGTTTTACCGAGCCGTCCACGTGTCTGGAATATTTTTCCTTTCTTGCTGTTGATATTAAACCGGGAGCTGGTTGCTCTGAGTCGGGTGCCATCTTTATTTGTAATGAGGACGTGGCCTTTTGCTTTTCCATGTCCTGTTTTGTTATTTATTTTGACTTTGTCGGCCTGAATGGTTTTATCTTCCATTCGCATTTTTACTTTGCCCCATAACCAGATGATTTCTTTTTTTACATTCTGTTTCATGTGGTCGGCGATGATTAAAATTTCATCCTTTTTCGGACTGGTTGTTACTGGAGGCTTTTGTGGGGAAGCTCCAGATGAATCCTGTTTTAGAATCCATTCAGAAAAGTTTAAGGCCTTGGGCATTTCACGATTTTCATCGGGGGATAGGGTGGTGCCATCGGCCCAATACCAGTCCGAAAAATCGTCGGGAGGTGGGGAACCAAATTTTCTATCCAACTTGCTGGATTCTGTTGAGGATAGGGGGGTGCCATCTCCCCAGAACCAGTTTGGAATTTTACCGGGCCTGATTTTGAAACCTGTTTCGGTTAAAACGACTTCTTCATCCGAATAGATTCCATCGAAACCACCCTCCTTTTTATCTTGGGGTTGGGAAATATTGTTGTCGGGCTTTGAGGAATTAGGCGGGAGTATATCGCTGGAAGACGCGTCATTGGCGAGAGTGAGGAGAATTCCCAGGATGAGTAGGGTTTTTTTCATGTTGAAAACATTTTTTAGCTTCGGCCACCGTAAAAATGGATCCCGTAACGCAGACCAAATCATCAGACTTTGCAAATTTTTGGGCTGCTTGTAATGCATTGGAAACACTTTCTGAAACCTGTACCGGTTTGTTATATTTAGTTAGTTTTTCTTTTAAATTCTCAGCTGGTTCACCCCTTTCGGGATTGACCTGAACCAGGTAAAAACGGTCACCAAATTGGCTTAAAATTTCTAAAATTTTGTCAATTTCTTTATCTTTCATGAGCCCTAGAACGACCAAACACCTGGAAAAACGGACGTTTTTGCACACCTCCGCCGTCATATTCCTGACGCTTGCAACATTATGGGCGCAATCCAGAATCGTTAAGGGATTATCGGAGACGAGCTCCAACCGACCTTCCCAACGAACGGTTTCTAAACCTTTCCTGACCGCAACTTCATGTTTGCCTCCCAAAAAATGAAGGCAGGCTGCAATAGCCAAACCTGCATTTTGGGCCTGAAATTGACCAATTAGGGGCAATTCTAGGTTTTTAAGCACAATGTCATTATCCGCAAAATCGAATGTCTGAAGGCCTCTGGAACCCTTGATTTGGGTCACTTTGAAATCGTGATTTAACCGGTAAACCGAGGCCTTTCGATCTTGAGCCAAACTATTGACAACATTAAATATTTCCTCATCTGGGGTATGAGCAAAAACTGTACCGCTTTCTTTAATAATGGAGGCTTTTTCGAAGGCTATTTGCTTGAGATCATGGCCCAAAAATTCGGTGTGGTCTCTGGAAATGGAAGTGATCAGGGATATTTCTGACTGGCAGAGATTGGTGGCATCCAGTCTTCCCCCCAACCCGACTTCAAGGATATTTACATCGGTCCCTTGATCTTTGAAATGGAGGAAGGCCAAAACCGTCCCAAACTCAAAAAATGTGATGGGGATTTTAAGTTTTTCCACGGCCTGTTTTATTTTCAGGATCAGTGCAATGGTATTTTCTTTTTCAATGGGGATGCGATTGATCTGGATTCGTTCCCGAAAATCGAGAAGGTGCGGGGAGGTGTAAAGGCCGGTTTTAAATCCAGCGGCTCTTAAAATGGATTCTATAATTGCGGCTGTGGAACCCTTCCCATTGGTTCCGGCTACATGGATGGTTCGAATACCCAATTGAGGATTGCCAAAATACTCCAACAGGCACTTAGTATTTTGCAATCCCAGTTTTATTCCGCTATGCGTGAGGCTGTATAAATAATCCAGAGCTTCACGGTATCTTGAATCATTCATGAAGAGTTTATTTAAAATGGATTCACAAAAGGCTACAATCCAACCAAAGCCAGTGGTTGGATCAAAATATTTTTACCTTTGTCCCGGGAAAAACACCCGGGCAGAATTTTTATCAATGTTGACTAGTGTAAAGCAATGAAGAACCCGCAATTGACAACCATTCCCCTTATCTCGCTATCCTATGACCAGGAAAGGTGGGAGCCCGGTCACGAGTGGGAAGAAAAGATTTTGAACAAT
Organism: Nitrospinota bacterium; assembly: GCA_038108555.1. Lineage (GTDB taxonomy): Bacteria > Nitrospinota > Nitrospinia > Nitrospinales > VA-1 > UBA8687. The sequence goes on from JAYNIA010000050.1 coordinate 13,640, forward strand.
AAAAATTCTATCAAAATTTCAACTCCGATGGAACTTCCTGGTTCCAGTTATGGAATTAAGATTGAGGATTCCTCTTTATGCAAAGCATTTGGTGAAAATTCGATCCCCATTTTTTCCAATTCTGATTTCCAGGCTAAAGACAATATTTATTTGGTCGGGCTAAAAAGAAAACCTCCTTTCATTGGCAAGCTCCTAAAAAATGAATCGGAAACGGAAGGGCAGGGTAGAAAAACTTTTATGACACCAACGCCCTTGCATATTCCTGAAAGCAAAACATCTCCCATTGCCGATTCGTTACACCATACTCTTATATTTAAAGTTTTTTCAAAACCGCCGGGAACACGATTTGTCCAGCACTCAACAATCAGTTGGTTACACCCTCTTATTTTCGTCCAAAAAGAAGAGAACTAAAATTAATTATTTTTAATTAGAGAATCTTAATATGAAAGAAATTCTTCCTGATATTTTTACCTGGAGTGAGTTTTCTGAAGAGAAACAGCTTAACTTCAATGGATATTTGCTGGTCTCGGAAGAGGAGTCCGTTTTGATAGACCCACCTGGAATGAGTGATACGGACTTGACTGAGTTGGGTGAGCGGGCGGGCAGGAATTCTGCAAGTCCGTTAAAGGCTATTTTGCTTACCAATGTACACCATGAAAGAGCAAGTGGAGAATTGGCTGCAAAGTTGAACGTTCCCGTTTGGATCCATGAAAAAGACTATGCCGGGTTAGAAAGAAAAGCTGAAAAAACTTTTAATTCTGATGAAGGTTTGCCTTGTGGATTGAAAACTTTTAACTTTGAAAATCAAAAATCGCCTGGAGAATCTGGTTTCTTTTTAGAAGAAAGACGTTTGATGTTCGTCGGTGATGCCTTGATCGGTAAGGTTCCGGGAAAAGTGAATATGCTTCCCCCAGAAAAATATAACGATTTTGCTCAAGCAAAAAATGGATTGCATAAAATTTTTGATTTTGACTTTGACTGTCTATTGGTGGGAGATGGGGAGTCTATTCTTCAGGGGGCAAAAGATTCCGTGAAAAACTTTTTAGAGAGGTGAAGGGGGTACCAAAACTATTGGTGCTAAATCTTTCCAGAATTGAAGGCCGGCCTGCGACCAGTCAAGATTTATGAACTTTTCATCTATCACCGGGTATACCCGGATTATTTTCAGGTAGTCCAGTTTCAGAATTATTTTCTGTAGTTCTTCCGGATTGCCTTCGTTGATAAGAGAAAAGTTGTTCTCATTTATCTCCCATTCGAATGGATTGGGTGCCAGTGAGACATGGATGTCTTTAAACGGTTCGGTGTTTCTGTTTGCTACAAGTCTTTCCAGGTAACCTTTTAGTTTTTCACCCTTTAAAATTAAGGAAAACCCGAGGTAGTGTCCCCACCAGAAAAGGGTTCTCAGGGTGAACATTTCAGTTTTTGAAAAGTTTTGCGGGTAGTCCAGAGAAAGGAAGGGGAAGCCGTTATGGTTTTCTCCTCTGGCGATCTGGTTTTTTTTTAGGTCCAATCCTTCGGGCAGGTTGTTGGCTAACGGTTGGATTTCTTTTTCAAGGGTTTTTTGTAAATCCAAGAGCCGGTTTTCGACTTTTTTCAGGATGCCCGGTTTTTCCTGGAATATTTCTACATGATTGACGAGCCTGAATTCTTTTTCTGACCAGGGGGTGGATTCGGAGTTATCAGTATTTTGAGAGCTCATTGGAAATAGAGTGGGGCGGGCACAAAAAAAGCGTAAAAGAATCTAAAGAAGATTCTTTTACACCTGGAACTAAATGTCCTTATATTTTTTCTGCGCGATCTCTTCTTTCTGGCATTCTAAAATATAAGAGTGGATGCTGTCTTCCTGATCGGGATCAAGGCCGACTATTTTGCACCGGCAGACATTTTTATCATCGATCTTGAGAATTTCGGTTGAAACTTTGAAATTGCCTTTGCCTTTTGGCAGGGTGATTTCCATGGGGTATTTGGCTCCCAGTTTGAAACCTTTGTTGTCAAAAGAAATTCCACCTGCGCTGATGTCTACCGCTTTCAGGGCAGTGGTTCCCACTTTTAAAATGATGGGGTTTTCTTTTGACGGGTAAACCCTGAAAGCCCCTCTTGTTTCAGTTGGGTTCTTAAAGAGTTTTTTACCGGTATCTTTACTTTTCTTTTTCCAGAACAAATTCTACCCTCCTATTTTTGGCTCTCCCCGGCGCGGTGTCATTTCTTGCCAAGGGGAAAGTGTCTGCATAACCTGTGGCAGTCATTCGTTCAGGTTCTGCCCCCTTATCAATAAAATATCTAAGTACAGCTGTTGCTCGAGCAGCTGAAAGCTCCCAGTTTGTGGGGAACATGGGTGTTGAGATCGGTTCGTCGTCCGTGTGACCTTGAATATGGATTTTATAATTCGGGTATTTATTTACTACCCGTATCACTTCATCAAGAACGGGTCTTGCCGCCAATTCTAGATTTGCCTGTGCTGGTTTAAATAGGCTTGCTCCAGGAACCCGGACAACCACTTTGGCATCGCTGGTCTCGACATCCATTTCGGAGTCTTCAGCGACCTCGCTCATTTCCGACAATATATCGTTTGATTTTTGCTGTGTCAATTCCTGTATGCTTTCCTTGATCTCGGCACTATCTAAAAGCTCTAAAAGTCCAATACTTGCTTGCTCTTCCCCAATGATGGCTTCCTTGAATTTCTGCATGTTCATTGAGGCTATCGAGTAATAAAGGATGAAGAATGTCATGATCAGGGTAACCATGTCTGAATAGGTGACCAACCAGAGGGGAGCTCCTTCTTCTTCTATGATACCCTTTTTTTCCTCTCCGCTGTTTTTGTGGGCCATTTTTTTCAGCCGGTCGGCCCATTCTTATTCAATTTTTTCAATTTCCTTGGCGAGCTTGTTCTCGAATTCTTTTTTCTCTTCAAGCAGCTTTTGTTCTAATTCAATTTTTTCCTTTTCCAGTTCGGCGACGTCAGCTTTTAAATCCTTAATGATTTCGGAGGGAAGCTTGGTTTGCCCATCTTCGTCTTTGTTGTCATACATGACTTTTTCATACGAATTGATGAGCTCTGTTTTTTCCTTGATAATTTTTTCGTAGGCATCAATGCTGTCTTTATGTTTTTTTTCCTGAGCTTTAACCTTCTTTTTCATCTCCTTGGCGGCGTCAGGTTGATTGCGCAACCGTTTTACTTCCTGAGCCAGGAGTTCTTTTTCCTTGTCGTTTTGATTGGTTAAACTCGCCTGCTCCTCCATTCTTTCTTCGAGGGCCTGGTTTTTGAGTTTTAATTTTTTTAAGGCTTTTACGAGCTTGGGGTCTTTGACTTCTTTGACTACTTCCTTTGTTTCTACCACCTTTTCCGGGCTGGGGGCTTCGGATTGGGCTTTAGCCGCTTTTTTCAGATCATCGGCCAGTTTTTCTTTTTCCTTTTTTTCTTTATCGAGACGTTCTTTTAGCTCTTTTATAAGCTGCTGGTCTTTTTCGCTTTCGCTGGAAGAATCGTCATCTTCGGAAGATGATTTTTTATCAAAAGAAACTTTTGATCCGGAAGAGGACTGGACGTTTTGGATTTCTTCTTCTTTTTGAGCAACCGTGGTTTTGAGATCTTCTATTTTTTCGTGGCTGAGTTTGCGGACGTGTTTGATCTTTGCGTCATGCTTGGCTTTTTCAGCATCACGTTTTTTTAACTCCTTGGCCTGAATTCGGAGTTGTTCTTTGATCATTTCCACGCTATCGCGGGGGTTCATAGCAGTGTGGATTCTATTTGTCCGGCATGGGCCGGATTGAAGTTAATATTTATCTTTTTACCATTTTTTGTTGCATGGGCCGTCTCAGTTTGGTCGGGATATAGGATGAAAGTTTTTCATAAACCAGCATGGGATTATTATCCTGAATAATGGAAGCAGCCCCTTCAAAGATGATCTCCAGATTGATTACTTCTATCGATGTTCTGGATTGCAACTTTCCCGCAATGGGATTGAAAACCAGAGAAGCTAATAAGCTTCCATAAAATGTTGTGAGTAGAGCAACAGCCATGGATGGCCCAACGGTTTCTGGATTGGATAATTTCTGCAGCATTTAAACCAGTCCGATCAGCGTTCCAATCATCCCGAATGAGGGCGCGTATAATCCCATTTTTTTGAATATATCCTGTACGATATAATGCCTTTGCTTCATGGATTCAATTTCAATATTCAGCGTGTCCCTCATCATATCTTCCTTGGAACCATCGGCAATGAGGTTACAGGCCTTTTTAAGGAAGTCGGATTCAATTTCCAGCTTACTAAGGGCTACGATTCCCTGTCTCCGGCTCAAGGTACATAATTCCACCATGGTGGAAACCATGTCGTTGGCTTCTTCTTTATTTGAAGAAAAGACAAACACAGCGGCCTTAAATGCCGATTTTACGTCTTCAAACTGGAAGGTTATAAGAGTTGCCGCCAGAGTACCGCCGACTACAATCATCATTCCAGGAAGGTTAAAGAAAGAAACAACATCGCCACCAATAAATATGGCTGAAACAATGAGAGCAAGGCCCGAAATAATGCCTGTTAATGAAGCTATATCCAAGGTTTAACCCTTTTTTTAAGTCTAATTTTCAATTTTATTGGGAGCTTTAAATTTACCACTATAACCCAGTTTCTGCAATCTTTTCCGTAGGTTAGCCATATTTGCCACCCATCCGAAAGGGCTATTTTTTAGGGTAAATCTTGTATAAATCCCCTGTTTCCAACAATTTATATTGTAGTGATGTTCATAACGGTTTTAATGAGTCCTATAATTAGCGTAGAATCAAAAATTTATTGGATTTTTGGCGGATTTTTAGTGTTTTTCTATGGGAAAAGCCAATTTCAGGTTCTTCCATAAAAATTCTGGAGTTACTATGGAACTAAGGGGGAAATTTTCAAATCTTCAGGGGTGAAATTATGAATTGGTTTTATTTGGTTTTGGCGGGTCTTTTTGAAATTGGTTTCACCACTTCCTTGAAACTTTCGGACAATTTTTCAAAAGTCTGGCCTTCTATCTCTTTTCTCGTATTAAGTATTTTGAGTTTTTATTTTTTAACGAAGGCCATTCAGACGATTCCTCTTGGAACCAGTTATGCGGTATGGACGGGTATCGGTGCGTTTGGAACTGCGGTGGTGGGTATCGTGTTTTTTATGGAGCCTGTAAACGCTTCACGCATATTTTTTCTTGTCATGCTGATTGCCTCCATCATTGGATTGAAACTGGTATCTAATTGATTTGAGATAACTGGTTAATAGTTCCGTTTGCAAGTATTGTTGTAAAAAATTACAAGATCTTGATGCTTGCCTCCTGGCCTGCCGCCAATAAACTGATCCAATGCCTATGTTAGGATTTGGGTCAAAAACCTGTTGATTA
>JAYNIA010000051.1:0-5001 GCA_038108555.1 Nitrospinota bacterium
CTTTTGGATCCCGATATCCGTCAAACTTCTCTGAACTTTGTTCTTTGGGCCTTTGGCGCGTTACTTGTTTTTTCCAGTTTTAAAAGCCTTTATTTGGGGGAAATGACCACTTTCACTGCGAATGAAGGGGAAATAAAAATCTTGATGGATAAAAACCCCTGGCGTTTTTGGGGAAGCTGGGTTTTTAAAATGTCATTGGGGAGTTTCATCTTGTATTTTTTATATAGCAGGAACAGGAGAAAAAAAACCTGAAGATAAATATGGATTCCACCGAACTCATTAAAACATTCATCATCCTGGTAGCGGTAATAGACCCTATCGGAAATATCCCCGTCTACATTTCACTGACCTCCCATAATACGGATGCAGAGCACAAATCCATTGCAATAAAAACCGCGTGCTGCGCTGTAATTTTATTAGCCGTATCATTTCTATTCGGGAAATATATTATCTCCTTTTTTGGCATAAAAATGTCGGCCTTCAAGCTCATTGGCGCTATTTTTCTGGTCTATATCGCATTCACCATGTTGTTCAATGCAAAAAATTCCTACCTGTTCTCCGATGAAGACAAAGAAAAGGGTGAAGATATTTTTTGGATGCCACTCACTTTCCCACTCTTTATAGGACCGGCAGCGATTAGTATCGTCATCATTCAGTCGGATGAGATTTCAACAGGGTTGGAAAATATTATTATCCTATCCGAGTTTATTCTGATTGGTTTACTGATCTGGATGACGCTGACACTGGGCAAACTCATATTAAATCGGCTCAGCAGAACAGGGACCCGGTTTATTCACCAGATAATGGGATTGTTACTGGGAAGTCTTGCCATTGATATGATCACGGAAGAGTTGAAAGTTCTTCTTCCCGGGTTGTCGTAAATGGGGGTTTATTGAAAAGTAGATTGGAGACGAACCGCCACCCTTTTTAAAGCAAAATACAAAATTACGAAAAGGGGAACCAAAGCCAGAACCCAACCAATACATGCCAGAATAAAATATTGAGTTAGCTCCTGAACCGCGCCTACTATTCCCAGGTCAAAAGTTTCCATCAGTTTTGCTTCGGTGATTTCATCGAGGTAGTTTCCCGTCAGGGCTTCACCAATATAAAGGAAAGGGAAAAATAAAATGATTTGCATGGGAAATGCAAGATAGTTGGCCAGCTGAATGGCAGGAAGGTTCAAACGGTAAAAAGCGGCAACACCGGTGCAGGCGACCGTTGCAATTCCCAAAATCGGGAAAACCCCGATAACAGCACCCGAGGAAAGTGCCAGAGAAAGCCGGGAAGGGTCCACCCCCTGTTTCAACAAACTGACAAGAGGACGGATTATTTTTTTCCGAAAAATATTCTCACTCACAACCCATTATTTATCATATATTTTCGGGAATAACAATTTAATACTAATGGGTAAATATCAATATTTTATTAAGGCAATATAAATTATGGAAGACGAAGAAGCGTTGGATAAGTACGGCGACATTCCCCTCTACTTTTCCCATTATTATAATTTCTTATTCATATATAAAAGTGAAGTTTTAGATAACGGCGAGCAGGTATTTTTACAACTTGGTGGAACCATGGAAAAAGTTTCAGCCATGGTGGTCGACGCTAATGACCCCGTGACTTTAAATGAAGATGGCGAAGACGAAACAGCGTATATCAAGAACAAGGATAAAGAAGTCATCTGGAAACAGGAACCAGAAAACTAAAAATAAATTGGCCCTCCGCCTTGCAAGTACTAGGGATAAATGCCCATGGTTCGATACGCGGTGTGGATTTTTTCAATGGCGATAGCCATGGCTGCCGTCCGGTAATTGGCAATCTTATCATTTGCCCAGTACCGGTCACGAATTTCCTGAAACCCTTTACGCATGGTATCGTCGAGTCCCGATCGCACAAGATCGGTCTCGTTGGCCCCCCTGCTGAGTTTCTCTACCAGGTCCTGGGGAATCTTGCTTCCCGTTTTCTCGATGGCCTGTATGATAACTTCGCTTTGCGCTTCTTCATATCTTCTTTGCATGCGACCGAACCGAATATGCGACAGGTTTTTGATCCATTCAAAATAAGAAACGGTGACACCACCTGCGTTTAAATAAACATCGGGGATGATCACAATACCCTTCTCTTTCAGCAAAGCTTCGGCAGCAAAGGTCACCGGGCCATTCGCCGCTTCGGCGATGACCTTGGCCTGAATCTTTGCTGCGTTTTCCCGGTTGATCACCCCTTCCATGGCTGCGGGAATGAGGATGTCACATTCATTTTCGAGAAGCGTTTTTCCATCTTCTATATATTGAGCTTTTGTGTAGCCTTTTACGCCACCCTTATTTTCAATTTTGTATTGTTGAACATCATGAACATCAATGCCATTGGGATCGTACAAAGCACCATCCCATTCCAGAATGGCAATTATTTTTGCCCGGTCTTCATTCTGCAAAATACTGGCGGTGTAGAAACCGACATTTCCCAGTCCCTGAATGATGACCGATTTACCTTCCAGAGAATTTCCTTCCAACCCGGCGTTTTTTACATCTTCGGGATGACGGAAAAATTCTCGCAAACCAAACACCACACCACGGCCGGTCGCTTCGACACGTCCCTGAATGCCACCCATCGTTACCGGTTTTCCTGTTACACAACCCAAATGATTGATATCTCCGGGTCGATGCGAAGCGTAGGTGCTTACCATCCATGCCATTTCCCTTTGACCCGTCCCCATATCGGGTGCGGGTACATTGGTTGATGAACTGATATAGTCTTTTTGAATCAGCTCATAAGCGAAGCGCCGGGTGATTCGTTCCATTTCCTCCCGATCATATTTTTTGGGATCGATGAGAAGACCGCCTTTAGAACCTCCAAAGGGAACATCTACCAGAGCGCATTTATAAGACATCAACGCTGCAAGAGCTTCAACTTCATCCTGATTGACGTTGGGAGCAAAACGGATTCCTCCCTTTGCCGGCAGTCTATGGTCGCTGTGAACAGCTCTCCAGCCGATAAAAGTTTCAATCTCTCCTTTGATTTTTACGGGAAACCTTACCTGGTACACATTATTTACGTTCCGAATGTATTTGGCCATTCCCGCAGGAATATCCAATGTACCCATTGCCATATCACAGCAGAGGTTGACGCTCTCTCTAAAGCTTACTTCTTTATCAGCAGAGACATAATAGTTTCCCCAGTAGAGTTTTAGAGTCCTCGTCCGAAAAATAATTTGCTTAATAGAGGGACACTCCTATTATACGGTCGAAATCCACACAGTAAAACCAAATAAACCAACCCTTATTTGTTACCCGCCGCCTGGTTGGCAACAGCTTCGGCAGCTTTTTTAGCGGCTTCGGGATCACCCAGATAATAATGCTTGATAGGTTTTAAATTTTCATCAAGCTCATAAACCAGAGGAATGCCCGTAGGAATGTTCAATTCAACAATATCCTCTTCGCTTACTTTATCTAAATGTTTTACCAGTGCACGCAAACTGTTTCCATGAGCGCAAATCAATACATTTTTTCCTGCTTTTATAGATGGAACAATTTCTTCAGACCAGTAAGGTATAAAACGGTCTACCGTATGCTTTAGAGCTTCGGATTTGGGAAGTAGCTCTGAAGGCACTTCCGAATATCGTGAATCTTTGGAGGGAAGACGATCGTCATCGTCTGACAAGGGGGGTGGGGGAGTAGCGTAACTGCGCCGCCAGATTTTTACCTGCTCGGGACTGTGCTTCTCTGCGGTTTCAGCTTTATCTAATCCTTGCAGGGCACCATAATGTCTTTCGTTCAATCTCCAGGATCGAATGACTGGAATCCACATCAAGTCCATTTTATCGAGAACGATCCACAAAGTCCGGATGGCACGTTTTAAAACGGAAGTGTATGCCAGGTCAAAAGTAATACCCTCTTTAATAAATAGATCCCCTGCCGCTTTGGCCTCACTTCTTCCCTGTTCTGTCAAGTCGACATCTTTCCAACCTGTGAAGCGGTTTTCGAGGTTCCATTGGCTTTGCCCATGTCGCAATAACACCAGCTTATACATAATGACATTCTCTCCCGTATCTTGTTTGCATAGAAATTGGCTAAAAATTTTTTGTATTTTACCTAGGATTCGGAAATTAAGAATAAAATTTCTGAGAAAAATTCAGATCAAATATTAAAAAAACCCTATTATTCTCAAAATAGGTTTGAAATTACAGGTTTTCTACCCCCTATATGAGGGGGGGCATTTTTTTTAAAAACCCTAAAAAACAAGGGGTTTTTTGCATAACCTATTGACTTTTTAGCAGTTATTAATTATATTGTATGGATTAATCAATTAGAATATTGTAGAATAACCAGCAAAGGGAGAAATTTTCCTCTCTCTCATATATCGAAATCTGGCTTATTCTGGGGAGAAGTAAGCGTAGAATGGATTCCATTGCTCATTTTTACCGTGAAATAAATAGCGGTTTCTTGAATAAATCCTGTGGGCAGGGTTTCGAGATTTCCTATTTAGCGGAATACGACGATAATGACCAGCCATTATTCCGCAAATTCGTCGATTACACTCCCGAAAACCACGAAAAAATCAAAAAAATGATGGATGGGGATGACTGCATGGAGTTCTTCATCCATGAAACAGATCTCATCCGTTACTACAAAAATTTCAAAATAAAAAGTCTTTCAGATAGTTTAAAGGAAGGTGAATCGCCCAAATCGGTTTTGAAGTCGTCCTACCTTTTAAACGAGCAAATAATAAAAGAGTATTTTGAAAATATCGGTTCCTCACGAATATTAAGAACTCTTGATGACTTGATCGTAGTGATTCAGGATTGTTTAGCTCAAGGCCAACTGGAATTCATTGATGTCTTCCTCATCACCAAAAAAGATTTTCACTCGTACACCCCACCAATACGGGAATGTATTGTATGGCCCTAGCCAATAAATTAAAAATGAAACCCGAAGCTGTTCGGGAAATTGGATTGGGCGGAATGCTTTTTTCAATCGGTAGGAAGTCCATTCCGTTTGAAAT
>JAYNIA010000051.1:5101-18415 GCA_038108555.1 Nitrospinota bacterium
ATAAACTTCTCTATTCGCACCCCGATCTTCCTTTAGCTTTTACCCTTTTCTAAAAAATCGTATAATCAGGAATATACCCAAGCAAGGAGAATACCTTTGTTCCTGGAAATCGAATCCAACCCTAACGTTGAACGCAGCTTCGACATGGTTTATCGGGATATTAGCCCCACACGGGAATTGTATTGCATTAAATATAAAATCAATGGAGAAGACCTGCCGGTACAAATTACCGGATGGACCGCCGAAACAAATTCCCCATGCTCTGCCTATGCCTGCAAAATTGAAGAATCGGGAGACGGAACAGCCATGCTTATTTTCGGAGGATCGGGTGGGGTTCGTATGAAGCTACTCGAAGATGAAAGCCCCTGGGACATTAAATCTAACCAGCAATGGGGAGATACCCACCTGGTCTACCCTGCAAATTGTTTTACCGTTTACAAAGACGAACTTTAATCCACAACCACTTTTAAAATATTTTCCTCACTCATAGCTGTACCGGTTGGAGTGCAATGAATAAGGTATTCACGATTCCCCTTTTGACCCTGGATGGGGGATTCTGTAATTTGACTGAGCACCCAGGAGTTTTCTGAAATAAACTCATTCAATCGCAAAAGAACATTCCTGCGTTTTTCAGGGTCTTTTATGATTCCCTTGTTTTCAACCTCATCTTTACCCACTTCGAACTGGGGTTTTACCAGGGCAATAATATTTCCGCATTGATTTAATATTTCAAAAAGGGCGGGGAGAATCAGACGAAGGGAAATAAAGGAAACATCAATTACAATTAATTGAGGGTCATCTTGCAAATTTTCCCTTTTCAAGTTACGGGCATTTGTCCGGTCGATGCAAATCACCCGGGAATCATTTCTTAAACTCCAGTCCATTTGACCATAACCCACATCTACGGCATAAACTTTGGCCACACCCTTTTGAAGCAGGCAGTCGGTAAACCCTCCGGTTGAGGCCCCGATATCAAGAGCAATGTCACCCTCGACATTTATCCCAAATGTATCGATTGCATGTGCCAGCTTCAATCCCCCCCGACTGACATAGGGATGTTCTTCACCCAAAAACTGGATTTCAGCATCTTCTTCAATTAGCTTTCCGGGTTTATCGGCTGGAGTGTTGTTTATTCTTATTTTTCCCGCAAGAATAATGGCTCGGGCTTTTTCCCTTGTCGTGGCGAGTTTTTTTTTACCAATAACTGGTCGAGGCGGATTTTATTTTTTTTACTGGTCATTGCCATCTTCCACGGGGAAAAGTTCAGTAATCAACTCCCCTTTCTGGTTCTTTGTCAATTTTTCGATCTTTGCTTCTGCCTCGTTTAATTTTTTAGAACAAACTCGGGACATTTTTATCCCCTCCTCGAAAATCTCCAGGGATTTATCAATATCCAACTCCCCTTTTTCAAGATCGTCAACTATCTTTTCAAGCCTTTGTATGGCTTTTTCAAATTTTACCTCTCCCATAATAACCCTCGCCAATAGCAGGTTAATATTGACAATAAACTAATTATAAAATTATATTATTTATTGTTTGTAATTTTTTCTAAAATTTTTTAAAGCCATGGATACCATAAGTACCCGAATGACAAGCCCTGTTCTTTCAATTGACCAGGAAAAATCCGTAAAAAACGCAGCCGAAATTATTTATGCGAAAAAAATCGGGTCTCTCCTGGTTAAAGAAAACGGAAATTTTGTTGGCATCATAACAAAAACCGACTTGATGAAACGTGTTCTCATAAAAGACCTGGATGCAAAAACTGTTAAAGTTTCAGAAGTCATGTCTCACCCCCTGTTTACCATTGACGCAGGAGAATCTATCGATGCGGCGAAAAAAATGTTGAAGGAAAAATCAATTCGCCATCTTACCGTTACGCAAAATAATCAAGTTGTAGGAATAATTTCCATTAAAGATTTATAACTGCTTATTTTTCCTCTATTACTTTTTTTACCGTACAATCCAGTTTACCCTCTGCCAGCCTTACTTTTATCGAATCTCCCGGGTTTATACCTTCGGTTGTTTTCAAGGCTTTATTGTCCTTTGAAGAAATACTATATCCCCTTTCTAAAATGGAAAGAGGATTATACGCGTTGAGATTTTTTAGTATCCCATCAAATCGCTCTTTTCTTAATAAGATTTGAGATTGGACAATATGCAGCATTCTTTTTTCAAGCATATCCAGGTTTTCCCTCATATGCGGAATGTTTTTTTCAGGAGAGGCCTGGAGTAACCTGTGAATTTTATCTTGCAATCTTTGCTGATGGGTTAACAGGTTTTGCTGGAGCCCCCGGACGAGACGGGAATGCAACTCATCCACCCTTTGGATATGAGGTTGAAAAATTTCCCTGGGTTGATGAAAAAACCGCCTATCCATCAATCTTTTTAAAAGATCAAAATAATAGTCCAACTTTTGTTGTATGGAACCTATAAGAGCTTCGTTCAGCCCATTGATTTCCTGCAGGGTATCGCTCAAAAGCGGTACGGTTAACTCAGCCGCTGCCGAAGGTGTGGGTGCCCGTAGATCTGCAACAAAATCGGAGATTGTAAAATCGATTTCATGTCCAACTGCGGAAACTACAGGAATTTGGGAAGCCGCAATTGCTCTTGCCACCTGTTCTTCATTAAAGGCCCATAAGTCTTCCAATGAACCCCCGCCGCGGCCGACAATGATAATTTCAATATCTTTTCTTTGGTTCAACTCCTGGAGTCCTTTGGCGATTTCTTCTGCTGAACCTTCGCCCTGAACTTTTGTGGGATACAACAACACAGAAACTTTGGGGTTTCGTCTTCTAATAATGTTCAGGACATCTCGAACTGCCGCTCCGGTAGGCGAAGTCACCACGCCAATTTTCCAGGGGAACTCAGGCAGCGGTTTCTTTTTGTCCTCATCGAACAACCCTTCTTTTTCAAGTTTTAACTTTAGCTGCTCAAATGCTTTTTGCAGGGCACCGAGGCCTCTCGGCTCCATGCTTTCTGTGACTATCTGATATTCCCCACGTGCATCATAGACAGTGATTCTCCCAAACAATAAAACCTGATCCCCATCTTCAGGCTCAAACTTAATACCTGCCTTGTGTCCTTTAAACAATACACATCGTATTTGTGATTTATTGTCCTTCAGGACAAAATAACTGTGACCGGAAGCTGCGGTTCTAAAGTTTGAAATCTCCCCTTCCACCCAGATGGAATCGAACGCAGCTTCCATAATGGCTTTTATATCGCGGGTCAATTGGCTAACCGAATAAACCTGAGGCTGGTCACCGGGATTCACCGGATCTGCTTCGATCAGATCTTCGGTTTCTTCAAAATTTAGTGATTTTTTTTTCCGAACTTGTCTGTTCTGTATCATCACAAAACCAAAATGCTCTTTGCGTAATTTTAAATTGAATCTTTAAAAGCTTTTAAGGTGTTGTCCATTAAAAGGGCAATGGTCATGGGGCCTACTCCCCCCGGGACAGGTGTTATATGTGAAGCTTTTTTGGATACCGGTTCAAAATCAACATCTCCTGTTAATTTTCCATCAACCCGATTTATACCGACATCGATAACCACCGTTCCTTCACTGACCATATCTTCGGTAACAAAATTGGCCCGGCCTACTGCGGCGATTAAAATGTCTGCATTTCGGGTGACTTCGGGAAGATTTTTAGTTCGGGAGTGACAAATGGTAATGGTGGCATTTCGTTGAAGCAAAAGCATGGAAACCGGCTTACCCACGATGTTGCTTCGTCCTACTACGACCGCATGTTTGCCGGATATTTCAATATCATAATGGTCCAGCAATTCAATAATTCCAGTGGGCGTACAGGGGGTCAGCAGGGCATTGCCCACCACCAGCTTACCAACATTGATGGGATGGAATCCGTCAACATCTTTATTGGGGTCGATTGCCTGGAGAATTTTTTCTGAATCAATTTGATCAGGCAAAGGTAACTGAACCAGAATGCCATGGACTTCTGGATTGGAATTTAATTCATCAACAAGTTTTAACAAATTTTCTTCTGAAGTATCTACGGGCAAGTGATTCTCAAAAGACTGAAAACCCAATTCGCGGCAAATTTTATTTTTATTCCGGACATATACGGCAGATGCTGGATCATCCCCAACCAGGACCGTGGCCAATCCAGGAACCTTTCCGGTTTTTTCCTTCAACTCCTGAGTTTCATCAGCAAGGCGTCTACGAACCTCGGCTGAAACTTTTTTCCCATCAATCAAAACCATCTTCTACCTTTCGACTAAAAAAAGATAAATAAATAATGTGGAGGATATATTAACAGAATTTGAGAAGGGAGCGATCAATCGATTTCCAGTTCCTTGATCAGACGGGAAAGGTAAGATCTTTGAACATCAAGGATTTTAGCAGCTTTGGTGCGGTTGCCCGAGGTTGATTTTAAAGTATTGGTTATGAAGGTTTTTCGAAATGAATCGCCTGCTTCTTTCAAGGTTGAACCTACATTCAGCTCAATGGGTAATTGAGATGTTTCAAAGCGAAATGCATCGGGGGTCAACTCATCATCATCACTTAAAACAATGGCACGTTCTACAGCATTTTCCAATTCCCTTATATTTCCAGGCCATGAATAACTCATTAAATGCGAAATTAAATTTTTGGAAACTTTCTTTACGGGCTGGTTTTCTGGCGTGTGCTTCTTCATGAAAAAAGAAACCAGGTCCGGTAAATCTTCCATTTTTTCTCGTAAGGGCGGCAGGGTAATTTTTATCACATTGATTCGATAAAAAAGATCCTGTCTGAAATTTCCATCACGAACTTCTTTTTCCAGATCCCGATTGGTGGCGGTAACGATTCGCACATCAACATCAATATTTTTTGTTCCCCCAAGACGGATGAAAGATTCCTCCTGAATCACGCGCAGTAGCTTCACCTGCATATCCATTGGCAACTCGCCGATTTCATCAAGAAACAAAGTGCCTGTATGAGCGGCTTCAAAAAGTCCTATCTTTTGTGAATCGGCCCCAGTGAATGCTCCCTTTTCGTGCCCAAACAATTCCCGTTCCAGAATCGATGCCGGCAGTGCACCGCAGCTCAAAGAAACAAATGGTTTGTTTTGCCGTTCGCCTCGATCATGGATCAGGTGGGCAAATAACTCTTTTCCGGTTCCACTTTCACCGGTTAGCAACACTGCTGTTTTCGAATCTGCTACTTTTTCAGCAATGCCAATGCATTTCTTGATGGCCGCACTTTCACCCACAATGGCATAACGCTGCAAATATTGCTCCTTTAACCGACCAAATTCCTCTCCAAGTAATTTTCTACTACGTGAGACTTGAAAAAACTTAGCCATCAAATTGGCAAAACGTTCCAGTATTTTTGAGTCCTCTTCAGAAAATACACTTCCATCCAATTTGTCTAAAAACTGAACGACACCGATTACCTTTTTATCAAGAATTAAAGGGTAGCTCGCTAGAGATTGGACTGGAATTTTTACTTTTTCGCTTACCCTTTGGTACCATCTTGGATCTTGGGTTACATCATTCGCAATAATAGGAACCCCGTTTTTTGCAACGTAACCTGAAATTCCAACACCGGGCGGAAGATCAATTTCTTTTAACTGGCCCATATTTTTTCCAGAAGCCTGATAAAATTGCAGCTTGAAGGTTTTCTCGTCCTGAACCAATAAAAGGGACCCGTTTTTTACTCCGACAATATCCTTGGCTGCGTCCATAACCATTGCCAAAAGCTCGTCCACTTCAAGGGAAGTCGTCTGGAAAAGGTTTGATATCTTTCTAAGTGCCAAAATATTTGTTTGCTTGCCAATTAATTTCATAATTTTTGCAGAAATTTGTTAAAATTTAACTAAATTTATAAAATTTTTTACAAATTATCATTAATTTAATAAATAAAACCAAAATAGTATACATTTAGTTAAGCAAATTGAAAAGCTTTAATATTTCGTTCATTACCCTCAAATTTTAACCTAATCATTATTTTTTGATTGGACGATATATAAATAAGGGAACTTTTTCCATCCAAACAGGTTTTTCAGGGCAGCAAATGCCAAGTATTATTGATTTTAATTTTCGACTACTCTCACGGTGACCATCCCAACAACAATACAAAAACAACTGGCTTGCATTTTGCTATTGGTGCTGTCCAGTACAGGGATATATTTTAATTCTCTTAAAGGTTCTTTCCAGTTTGATGATGTCCCCCTGATTTCCAATCCATGGATCGAAAATCTCGACTCTTTTAATCGTTTTGTAAAAATCACTTCTTTTGAAAACCGTCCCGTTCTCCTTTGGACCTATGCGTTAAACAATACGCTGGGAAAAAATAAAGAGTTCGGCTTCCATCTTTTTAATCTTTTGCTCCATATTGGGGTCACCCTTCTCATATTTTTTACAGTACTAAAAACAACAACACTGTTTCGGGATTCAAATGGGGAAAGAAATAATTCAGTCGGAATAAAAAAAAGCATATGGGTTTTTCCTCTCATAACGGCATTAATTTTTTCTTTGCATCCATTAAATACCGATTCTGTTTCTTATATCTCTTCGCGTTCCTCAGTCCTCGCAACATTTTTCTATTTACTATCCCTGTACCTTTTTCTGAACTTATTTGGTTTTGAAAAAGATACTTCGATATTAAAGGGCCGTTGGTTTTTAATTCCGCTTGTTGCAATATCGATGTACTTTAGTCTTGCCACAAAATTGATTTCTGCAACACTTCCCCTCCTGTTGGGGTTCTGGTACTTCGTATTTATTTATTCAAGAAAGAACAAGGATCGACTGTGGAAAAAAAATTGGACCTACTTTTTGTATGTTCTGGTTTTTGTGTCGGCTCTTTTTGTTTTTGGAGAATCCTGGCTTTATCAGGCAAAGGACCAGGGGTTGGAACTGTATGGTCGATGGCCCTATCTCCTCATTCAAACAAAAGTAATTGTTTTTTATTATTTAAAGCTGTTCTTTTTCCCTTTTAATTTAAGTGTTGACAGTGGAATGCCCTTCAGTTTTATCAATGGAGATCCCCTGATCTTTCTTTCTATTATAATTATCCTGGGGTTGGCAATTGCGGCGATAAGGTCAAAAAATGCATGGCTGCTTGTAGGCACAGCCTGGTTTTTTGTTACCCTTGGGCCTACATCCACCTTTATCCCCTTGAACGACCTTGCGGTGGAGCACCGAACTTATCTTCCTATAACATTGGGGTTATGCATGATCATTGGATGGGCTGTTTCCCGTCTTAATCCCCTAAAGCGTCTGGGATTTCTAACATTCATATTAATAGCGTTTAGCCTGGCAACAATTACGAGAAACTTAGATTGGGTCAGTGAAATTAGTTTATGGGGTGATGTCGCAAAAAAACATCCCACCTCCTCACGTGCCCATAACAATCTTGGTAAAGCCTATTTTGAAAAAGGGAACCTGGACCAGGCCGGATTCCACTTTGAAAAGAGCATTGCAAATATTCCAAATTTCCTGGAAGAAAAATTCAACCTGAAAAATGTAGATGAGTTAATTCTAGAAAAAAATAATTCATTAAATGAAAATTTAAGAATTGCTGCAGAACTTGTAGAACCTCATTACAATCTGGCCAGTATCTACCTGGATCAGGGGAACCTGGACCTTGCGGAAAAAGAATACATTAAAACCCTTTCCCTGCGACCCGGACATTCATCCGCTAAAATCGGGTTGGGGTCTGTCTACAATAAAAAAGGACTTTTCCAAAAAGCAGAGGAACTCTACAAACAGGCGATTGAAGATGAAAGCCTGTCTAATAATGAAAAAAGTTTTCCGCTTGCACATTTGAACCTTGGGGAAGTTTATGGAAAGACGGGAAGGCTCTCCCTAGCTATAAAAGAATGGGAAATGGCCATTCAACAGGATGCCACCCTGCTACCGGCCCAATTTAATCTTGGAACCGCTTATATGATGCAGGGGAAATTGGATCGGGCGGAAAAGTACTATCAGACCTGTCTCAACCTGGACCCCAATTTCAAACCCGCTTTGTTTAATATTGCGGTGGTAAAGCAAAAGCAGATGCGCTGGAAGGAATCAATCGCCAGATTTAACGATTATATGAAAATAACCGGTCCTAATTCATCTGTGCTCACTCAAATCGGATTTAATTTTTTCCATTTAAATGAATTAAAAAAAGCCCAGAAATTTTTTGAAAGTTCGTTAAAAATGTTACCCACGGATATCAATACCCTTATTCTTCTGGGGGATACTTATTTGGCACAGGAGCAACATCATAAAGCAGAGGAAAAATATCGTGCAGCGCTGGAATTGAATAAAGACTCCAAACTAAGGATTTTATTAAAAGAAAAAATAAACCAGGCAATAAAAATTTAGGCGCAATGAGTTTATATTCATCAAATTTTAACTCGATATCATCCCAATTAAAGGCAGCTTGTTTTATTTCCTGCCTGGGTTTAATTTTGTTTTATGGAACGCTCCAATCCCCTTTCCATTACGATGACGCCCACGCGATTGTTGAAAATCCACACATCAAAGATCTCAGCCAATTTCAGGAAAAGGTCGGTATTCAAAATATTTTCAATCGGTCTGTCTTGTTACTTTCTTTTGCCCTTAATCAGCATGTTGGCCAGCTTGAAGTATTTGGATATCACTTGGTAAATATTTTAATTCATATCCTCTGCTCTATCCTATGGTTTTTTCTTGTAAGAGAGTTTATTGACTTTGAATCTCCAAAGGCTAATAAAAATAAATTGCCTCTGATCTGTTCCGTTTTTCACTTGGTGAATCCGTTAAGCATTCAGACGGTCACCTATATTTCCAGCCGATCTTCACTGCTTGCAACCTTCTTTTTCCTGCTCGCATTTTATATTCTCATACAAATTTTAAAACCGGCACCAACTTCTGATTCAAAATTAAGGACTTCTGTTCTAGGGTTTTTCTTTTTAATTTTTTTGTTCCTTGGAATTGCCTCAAAAGAAATTGTAGCTTCCTTTCCTTTGATAGCTATTGTCTATCTTTGGTTTTCCACTCCCCTGGAAGAAAAGAATAAAATAATCCCAAAAATTGCCGGTATATTGTTTTTATTTGTTGCTTTTCTTGGCTACAGATTCTTTGTTCAGGGAAATCTTTTTTCTCTTAGAGCCGATCCCACTTCCGGTGAAATGCATCGGATCTTTTATTTGTTGAGCCAGATAAAAGTAATTTCCAGCTATTATCTTTTAAAATTACTGGCTCCCCTGAATTTAAATTTTGAACCGGATATTGTTCTTTACAATTCCTGGTTTCATTGGGATTGGGTTTTTGCCCTAATTTTTATATTGTTGTTAGGAGCCACAATTTATCGGCAGGGTTCTAAACTTATAAAATTTGGCGCTTTATGGTTTATTATCACCCTTCTTCCTACTTCCAGTTTCATTCCCCTCAAACAACTAGCAACCGAACATCGTATCTATTTGCCCGGGTTAGGTTTTAGTCTTATTTTGGGATGGATTTTTCTAAGCATTCAAAGCCGCCAAAAAATAACCCAAATTTTGTTGGTTCTGTTTATTCTTTTGTCTTCCATTTTGACTGTGAACCGATCTCTTGATTTCCGTTCAGAAATTTCCTTATGGGAAGATACGGCACTCAAGTCACCCCGAAAGGCCCTGGTTCAAAACAATCTTGCAACGGCATATATGGGAGCCGGAGAACTCGATAAAGCCCAGGCGGCGTTGGAGGCCGCTTTGGCGATTAAACCAATGCAAATAGATTCGCATGTTAATTTAGGACATATTGCCGGACGGAAAAAAAACTGGGAAAAGGCCATTGAAAAATTTGACCTGGGGATTGCTCTGGGCACTCAAAAAGCAGACACCTTTTATTATTCCGGTTTTGCTCGTAACAACCTTGGAAGGTTTGATGAAGCCATTCCATACTTTAAAAAAGCAATTAGCATGAAACCTTTTAAGGCTGATTATCATTTTGATCTGGGTAACTCTTATAAAAGTTTGAACAAATTTGATGAAGCCCTGCACCATTTTCGTAAAACACTTGAAATTGACCCTCAACATTACAAAGCCCATAACAATATGGGAGCTATCTATTGGACCTTGGGGGTATTGGACCAGGCTAAACTGGAATTTGAAAAGGTGTTGCAGATAAAATCCGATATTCCCACCATTCATAATAATCTGGCTGCGATTTATATTAAAAAAGGTGAGTTTCAAAATGCCATTTCCCACCTGGAAAAACTGATTACGATGCAACCCGAAAATATTAATGCAAGAAAACTTCTTCTGTTTTCACGGGGTCAACTTCAATAGAGAATATTATGAAATCTAAATTGAGTGATCCCAGGATTTCCAGATTATTCTGCTGCTTGACCCTCTCTATTTTAGGGGTCCTGGTCTATGGCAACCATTTACAAAATACATTTCAATTTGACAGCGTAGCTTATATAAAAAACAATCTTGATTTAAAAACCCCCGAGAACATGCTGACGCTTGAATTCTGGTTTTCTGAGTTTTTTTCCCGGGGACTTCTTTCCATTTCCATGGCGTTTAACGCATATCTGGATGGGCTGCGGCCATTCGGCTTTCATGTGCTAAACCTGGCACTCCATATTTTCAATTCCATCCTCGCGTTTTGCATTTTTCAAAAATCTTTGAACCATTTTCCAAATCCTCGGCAAATGGCAAAGAATAATTTGTCCATTGCCTTCTTCGCGGCGGCTGTATTTCTGGTCCACCCCATTCAAACGGAGTCCGTCATTTATATAATCAGCCGGTCAGAAATTTTAGCCTCAACTTTTTATCTGCTTGGATTCCTTTTGTTTCAAATACTCCTGGAATCAAATAAAGGAATAAAAGTTTATAAAAGAATATTATTAGCTATTGGAATTAGTTTTCTAGTTGTGGTTGGTTTCAGTGTCAAACAAACTCTTGCGACCTTTCCCCTGATCGCACTTTTGTACTATTTATTCATTAGCCCTAAAGATGCCCCGGCTATCCAATTTATTTTAAAGTGGAAATGGGTTATAACAACCGCCGTTTTAGTATTTTTAACCCTGCTCTTTTACAAACTTCTTACCAGCGAAACCTTTTTAATCGGCCCCTCTAATCCAGATGAAATGGTGGGTCGGGCAAAGTATATGCTCAGTCAACCCGCCGTTGTTATTTTCTATTATTTAAAAAAGTTTTTGTTCCCCATTAACTTGAACATTGATCCCGATGTGGAAGTCATTACAAAAATTTTATCTTTAGGTTTTATTTTGGGGATAGGCTCTATTGCCCTGTTGATTTATTTTTTTTGGAAGCAGGAATCCTGGCGCTATTATCTATTCTTTTTAGCCTGGTTTTTTATTGTCTTGTCTCCATCTTCATCTATTGTGACTTTGCACGATCTTGCTGCCGAGCACCGGGTTTATCTTGCTTTGCCAGGTGTAATTTTCATTGTCGTTTATGGAATAGTCCAATTTCTGAGAAATTTTAATCTCAATTCTATAATTGATGGATCTGTTTTAGGGGTTTTGGTTTTGTTCAAAATCACATTAATCCTTGGAATATTGAGCATCGACCGAAATAAAGTTTGGCGGACCGAGCTTTCTTTATGGGAAGATACCTATCAAAAGTCTCCCCAAAAACTGCGGCCCTTAATTAATCTTGCACGTGCACATAGTGTAGAAGGGAATACCATTCAAGCTATCCGATATTATGAAGAGTCTTTAACCAAAGGACCTCGGGTATTTGTTCCTCATTTTAATTTAGGCGAATTATATATGAAGGAAGGCAGGATGGATGAGGCTTTGGCCCGATTTAAATCGGCTGTTCAACTCGATCCGGATATTCCAGAGACCTATGCCAAATTGGGGGAGATTTATTTTGCCCAAAAAAACTGGAAACTTGCCGATGTTTACTTTAAAAAATGTATCGAAATTGACGCCCGGTTTCCGGAAGTATTTAAAAATTTAGGACTCTTGCATTTCTACCATTTGAAAAATTTGAATGAGAGCCTTTTTTATTTTTCCCGTTCCCTGGCGCTTGCCCCCAACCAGGAAGATGCTGGTGAAATCAGGAAATTAATCCGGCTTTACCAAAAGGGAAATTTTAAATCCGTCCCTCAGAAAATTCCCTAACTTTTCCCGTTAAAAATCTTTTCCCCAAGGCCGGAAAATTTTGCCAAACAAAATCGGGGTATGGTATATTTCGGTTTTGGAAAACGCCAAGATAGTGTGCCGGAGTGGTGAAATTGGTAGACGCACAGGATTCAAAATCCTGCGAGGGCAACCTCGTGTCGGTTCGATTCCGACCTCCGGCACCATTTCCAGATTCTTCTCTTTATATTCCTAACTGCTCGCCCCTGTATAAAATTAAAGAATTGGCTTTTTTGTTTTATTTGTTATGGATTTAGGTCCGAGGAAGGGTCTTTTATAAATTTCTGGCGGCCACCAGCCTGAAAATTGCCTTTTCTATATCCCCTCTTCTGAGTTGCGAGGCGTTTGAATAATCTCCCGCCGTAAATTTATCCAATAGCCTTATTAGGTGGGAAAGACTATCGATCAATCGATTAAAACTGTTTCGAATTCTCCCAACTTCGTTTTTACTGCCAACAACAATTTGATCTTGAAGGATATTTCCTTTGGAAACTTCGTCCAGTTTTTCTGAAACCTCTTGTAAAGGAATGGTAATTGCCCGAATTATCAATGAACTCAGTGCTGTTCCAAGGATAAAAAGGATTGCCAGGAATTTGTATTCGTTATTTATCATATCTACAACTTTTTGATGAGACTGGTCTGCAAGTCCTTTTACCACTTTGTTCATTGCATTTAACAATGGGATATTATTTTCAGCTATATAATTTGCTGCAGTGATAACAGTTGGAAGTCTTTCGAACACCGCTTTTACTTTTTTACAATGTAAAGAAAACTGTTCTTCAATTTCTAAAATATTTTTCCTGGAAGATTCCAGTTTTATTTTTTTTATGTTTAGTTCTTTATCACCATTTAACAGTCCCTTCAAAATTCGCTTCCCTCTTTCAATTTTATTTAACCCGGCTAGCAAGTACTTGTCATCCCTGTAACGGGAATAGAGGAAAATATTTTTAGTGATGCCCTCCGCTATTGCCCTCAGGGTTCCCGCTGTTACCATGGTAGCGGTATCTGTGGTTTTTCCAATCTCAATCAATGTGGAGTTAACGTTAGTATAAAATTTTTCACTATTCTCTACGATATAGTCGAGGTTGTCATTTATTTCAGGCCAATTCTGAATCAACAATTCAACGTTAAAAATAAAAGGGACCCATATCTCCTGAATTTCATTAAAGGAATTTAAAACATCTTCTGTTTCAGTCGCCTCTAACCTTAGGTCTCTGTCTCCCTCTTCCAGACCATCCAGG
>JAYNIA010000052.1:0-1170 GCA_038108555.1 Nitrospinota bacterium
CAAACGTTTGATATTGGTTTGTCCATTGACATCGACCACCAGGCCTCCACACATAAAGTGGGCTGCAGGTACGACCGGAACAGGTTCTTTGGACATATCGAAACCAAACGACAGACAGGTTTTATAAATATTCGGGAACCGGTCACGAATGCGGTAACCCTCGAGGTGGGTGACATCGAGATAAACACAATCATCACCACTCTTTTTCATTTCATGGTCGATGGCACGGGCGACAACATCGCGAGGTGCCAAGCAACCCAGCTCATGGTACTTTTCCATGAACGTATCGCCATTTTCCAAACGCAAAATTCCCCCTTCACCACGGACGGTTTCAGAAATCAAAAACGATTTTGCTTTCGGATGAAAAAGGCAAGTGGGATGGAACTGAAAGAATTCCATATTAGCAATCTTTGCACCTGCACGATAAGCGACCGATATGCCATCTCCGGTAGCGGTATCAGGATTCGAAGTGTAGAGATAAACCTTACCCGCACCTCCGGAAGCCAGGAAAATCACATCGCCGACAATTGTCTTTACTTCATTGTTCTTGTGGTTCAGCACATAGAGTCCCAGTGCTTCATCTTCAGAACTACCAGGAATTATTTTTTCATCGAGCCGGGCCTTCGTGATCAGATCGATGGCCATATGGTGCTCAAAAATTTCTATATTTTTTTCGGAGTGAATAGCATCAATGAGGGTCTTTTCAATTTCCCAACCGGTGAGGTCATGAGCATGAAGAATTCTGCGTTTGGAATGTCCCCCCTCTTTACCCAGATCGAATTCCGATCCGCGCAAATCAAACTTCGCACCCATTGAAATCAATTCACGAATTCGGGCAGGACCTTCCCGACAGGCAATGCGCACAAAGTCTTCATGGCAAAGTCCACGTCCCGCTTCCATGGTGTCTTTGACGTGCAATTCGAAGGAGTCGTCTTTCGCCATCACCGAAGCAACACCGCCCTGTGCGTATTTCGTGGCAGACTCTTCCAGAGCATCTTTGGTGATGATCCCCACCGAGCCAAATTTGCAAACCTTGAGGGCAAAGGTCAAACCGGCAACGCCGGAGCCTATAACAATGAAATCCTTTTCAATAGCCATGGACGGATTATATCGAATTACTCCTTTAAAATCAATTAGATATTGAATTTCTAACTGCTTTTAAAGTGTCAG
>JAYNIA010000052.1:1270-16930 GCA_038108555.1 Nitrospinota bacterium
GGGAAGCGGTCGGGGTGGGTGCAATAGGCGAGGATTTCCAGGGAATCGAGAATGCGGGGCCCGGGTCGGTTGAAAAAAGAATTCCCATCGACCAGATAAATTCGTGGTGGGTTTTTCCAATCCGGTAACTGGTCTCGTAACAAGTCCAACTCTTTCAGGGTCTGGTCGAGTTTGTAGCCACAGGGTTTGACTATAACCACATCTGGATCTATTTCAGCGAGGTCTTCCTTCTTTACAACCGGCGCGGGTTGTCCCTTTTCTGCAAAACAAACCTCACCGCCAACAATGTCGATCATTTCCGGCAACCACATTCCCCCGACGTAGATAGGGTCGAGCCATTCAATAGTCAACACCTTGGGCCCATTGCTGTTTTGGCTCCGAGTCCGTACGTCATTAATTCGCGTTTCCACTTCTTCACGAAAGTCTTTTCCTTTTTCAGGGACGGATAATTGGTCGGCAACGTTTTGTACATCCTCCCAAATATCGTTTAGCATTTTGGGTTTCAGGGAAATGATACTAGCCTCGGTGTCGAGTACTTCCTGACAGGCCTGCTCGACCTGATCAAACGATACCGCGCAAACATCACAAAGGTCTTGGGTAATTATGAAATCGGGTTTGAGAGATTTTAATAGCTCGACATTGAGGTCGTAAACGGAGACTGCGTTTTTCATAACATCCATAACCGAGTGATGAATTTTTCGACTCGACATCTGGGTATCGATACTGCTGGATGTGAGTTTGGGAAGGGATTCCACCGACTCTGGGAAATCGCATTCGTGTGAAACACCCACCAGATTTTTATCCAATCCCAACCGCCATATGATTTCCGTTGCCGAGGGCAACAAGCTGACTAATTTCATAGACTCGCTCTTGTTGGTTTAAAAAACAAAAACAGGGTGAACAAAAATGCAATCACGCTAATATAAATTCCCATTTTTAATCCGACAGGGAAGTATGAAAACTCAACGTTATGGTTTCCCGGTCCCAGCTTCACCGCCCGATAAAATGAGTTGGCCTGGTAAATATTTTGCTGGACTCCGTCTACCCTGACCTCCCAACCCGGGAAAAAGTTGTCCATCAACACTAAAAATCCTTCCCCATTTTGCCGGGTTTTCAAAATCACTTTATTGCGGGGGTATTGAATATCCACCACATTTCCCAAAAAGTTTTCTGTCTTTTTTATTGCAACCGGCTCTGTCAACAAAACCTGCTGGAGTGGATCGAATTTCTCATCAAAATAAAATTCCATTTGCTGATCTTCCGGCATCGTTATGGATTCGCCGACCAAAAACGCACGCGGCAAAGCATCTTCGAACACCTCGACTTTTCTTTTTCCTTCCAGGTTTTTTTCAGAGGGCTTTTGTTCAAAGCCTTCAGTCACCCAGTACTTAACATTACTTCGTTTTAAAATCATTTTTTTCTTTTGAGAATCAGAGCTCAGAAAGATTTTTTTCCAGTTGTAAGTCGACTTGATGGGCAAGGTTGCTTTTCCATTTACATAGGCCATGTCGTATAGGGTCCCTACATTTGGCAACAGTTTATCCCGCGCCAACAAATGGAACACCAATATATTGAAAAACTCCTTTGGATGCTTTGAAGAGATCCTATTAGATTCCTTTTGCTCGGTTATATTCTCTGGTGTTTTTGCTTCTGTTAACGCTCCGCTATAAACACGGAACGAGTCTGCGGTTCCGCCCAGGCGTTTTGCCAGTGTGGGTGGTTCACTATAGAACTCCCTGTCAATCATGGGAGCCACCATCGAGTTTTTTCCCATCAAGTCCATCGCGATTAATAGCAACAGGAAATAGATAAATTTTCCCCGGCTGATTTTTTTAAGATACAAGGTCACCATCGAAAGTGCCAGTAACAATAAAATCATTAAAGATACCCATCCCTCACGGCTGAAATTGGACCCATAAATTGCACTCAAAACACCAGCGGTTATGAACAGGGAAAGTGCAATTTTTTTTATTTCCGGGTTGTTATTTTGGATTCCATCGATCATTCGATCCAAAGACAAGCCTAATAAAAACACCATGGAAAACGCGCACAGGAAAAAGAATTTTTCCGGGAACCGGAAAAGGTCAAAAATAGGCACCCATTCATGGAAAAAGGAGTAAAGCGGATTGTATTTCCCCAATGCGAAAAACACCCCGGATAAAAAAACCAATAACCAGAAACGGATTTCTTTATTTTCTTTCCAGTAAAGCAAGGAACTGAAAAGAATAAAAACCGAAACAATACCCATATAAAAGCTATGGATGAAATATTGCATTCTTCCGCCATCGGCTTCCATAAACCGGTTAAGGTTTTCCGGCAATACCAGATCAACCAAAGTTCCCGGAGTCATGGACCATTGCGTACTGGTCGCGAAGTCGAGTCCTCCGCTGCGGGGGCCCTCCTGCAGGAAAAAGTAGGTGGGTATCCACTGCACTGCAGAAAGGGCAAGAGCCATTCCTACCAATCCGAAAACGGCCAGGCTTTTTTGAATGAATCCCCACTCCCTTGCCAGACAAAGGGAAAAGGCATAAATCAGCAGCACTGAAAAAATGGCGTTCTCCGGTCCGCCCCCTAATACAACGAGGGCAAGGAATATTCCGGCACCACAAAAATATTTTAATTGCCCCTTCAATAAATATTTTTGCCACATCATTAAAATTAACGGGAACCAAACCGCCGTCTGGAACTGATTGTAAACCGAGGCAAGGGACAGAAAATATCCTCCCAACAAACTGGTCACCGATGCACAAAGCGATGCTCCTATTGATTTCCCCCAGAATCTGCAGAGCGCAAAAACCGAGCCCATCAAAACGATATGGTGGAATAAAAAATAAGCGTGGAAAGCAAAAAAGAAATCTTTTATTAGAAAAAACAGGGTGGGTGGATAAAAAACTCCCGGATGCATCAGGGGCATTAAGGGCAACCCCTGAAACAAATTGGGGTACCAGAAAGGCCATTCCCCCTGAGCCCAGGTTTGGGCAATGTAAAACTTCATAGGATAGGCAAAATGCCGGATATCCCTGAAGAAGAACGTTTTTCCTTCAAATAGTACTGGAAAAAAATAAAGGGTTAAAAGGGAGAGAAGAATAAAAGAAGGAAATAGATAATTCCAAAATGAAAATTTATTTTCCTTCATTTTAATGAGCCTGCTTTTAGAGTTCTTGTCCGGTCTTTATCAGCCTTTCAGGTGCTTGTTGTTTTCCATATCAAACCACATCGCAAATAGCAGGAATTGCAAACCGGAAATAATCAAAAAAGCTGAAAACAATGCGCTGGTCGTGGAAACCGGACCGGAGAATAATCGGTACATGAAAAGGTACATTCCGGAAATGAATCCTGCCGGAAAGGCGATCAATCCAAATGTATAGAAAAATACCAGAGGATGAAAATCTCGAATCACATATTTATCTACCAGCCTGCTGAAAAAACAGTGAAGCAATAATCGTGAAATGGTTATTACCACGCGGGAAATTTTGATCTCTGAAACTTCACCGATATTGTAAACAGGGCGGACAGGAACATCGCGTACCGTGCAATCAGCCACATTCAGTTTCACCAGCAGATCGTTGGGCATTCCATAGCGGGAATAAACATTATCGAGGTCAATAGATTGAAGGGCTTTCTTTGAAATTGCAGTGTAACCGCACTGGGAATCTGCAATATGCCAGTAACCGCTGGCAATTTTAGTTAAAAGGGAAAGGATGCTATTCCCAATATACCGGTGGCGGGGAATAATTTCCCAGGCTTTACCTTCGAACAAACGGTTTCCCTTGGCATAGTCGACTCCTTCTTCAGCCACCGGAGTAATGAGAGGCTCCAGGTTTTCCGGGTCCATTTGTGCATCGCCGGCCATGACAACGGCAATATCTACATCGTTTTTCAGGCTCTCCTTGTATCCCGTGCAAATCGCCGCACCGACACCGCGATTCTCCTCGTGGCGAATGAGTTCAATGCGCGCATCGCTTTCCATTCTTTCACGAACTTTTTCTGAGGTCGCATCCGAACTACAATCATCAACGACATATATATGATCCACCCAATGCGGTATGGTCTGTAAAACTTTCTGGATCAACTTTTGCTCGTTATGAGCGGGAACCACTATTGAGATGGTTTTATTTTTAAACATTTATCGGGTTGTCTCCAAAAGTTGTTTCAGGTTTCTAATTTTTTTTAAGTCTTTCAGAGTTGTCATATTTTTCTCGGCCACTTTCAAATTTTCCCTGGCACTTTCAATATTCCCAGACATCCACACTGCACGACTTTTTTCATAATAGGGGCGAAATTCATCCGGTGCAATTTTAGAAGCCTGGGCATAGGACTGAATGGCACCAGCAAAATTCTTTTTACTGTTTTGCAACAATCCTTCAGCCAAAAAGGTTTTGTACTTGTTTGGGTAAACTTGTTTCATTTTTCTCAAGTAAATTTCCGCTTCCTTTGGTTTTCCATCCAATATTAAATTATCCACCATTTTCAAATGCCACATTTCACCCCTTTGCCCCAGAAAATCGTAAATGACTTTTAAAACTTCCCGTTCCTCTTTATACCTTCCCGTAACATGAAAATGATCCGCAAAGGATGGGAGGTAATAAATAATCTTTTGAATCCACCTGGGTTCATTGATCAAACCTGGTTTTTTGAGTTCTTCCTCTAACCAGTCTTTGAATTCGTTAAAGCCCTCCAGAGGATTGGAAGACGAAGGAAAGACTTCATTTTGGGCGGAGAATTTTAAGAGCAGGTTTTTATGCGGAAGCAGACTTTCTACGATTGGGAACCTTCTGAATATGGCCCAGTTATGTTCAAAGAGCACCGGACGTGATTTTGCATTTTCCCTTAAAAATTCCATCATATATTCGAAGGCAACCTCTCTGGATTCAAACCCGTACTTGTCAGGGTCAGGAAGTTTTAATTCAGGGTAGCGTCTTTCCGTCAGATAGGAAGCCGGGTCTGCCTCAAGAAAATCTGAGGATTTGACCATGGCCACATCGTCACGCAAACGCATCACATCCAGAAAATAAGCCTGATTGAATAAGGACACCTCTGTAATAAAAATGGCTTCATCATCAAGTGACAAAAGTTCTTTTTTCAAATAGGTTTCGCCAAAATAGCTGTTGGACCGATCTGCCTTTACATAATTGGAAATCATCAACCAGAAAATGCAGGCTGTTAATATCGCTACTGCTGCGAATCGGGTTGTTTTTTTGGACTGAAGGCTATTATCATCTCCGGTCGCTTCTATTGAAGGCGGGGAAAGTTTTTCATAAAAGAACCAGTAAAAAAACATGGCTGCAAATAGGGACACAACAATGTAGGAGGGGAAATAACTTTCCGCCCTCCATCCCACAAAAAATGCGGCATTGGGAGCTGCAAACAGGAGCAGGAAAAAAAACAGGGAAAGATTTTTTCGAGCGCATAAAACTGCCCCTCCTATAAATCCTATCACCATCACCCAGGTAAATTGCAAAGCCAGGTCATTAACCAACTGCGAAAATACGAAACCTGCCTTCGTTACCCAGCCCAGTGCCTGGGTGGCAACCGACGGTTTTTGTGAAACAATATTCTCCTCAGAATATTCTTTCAATTTCCAAAAATGCATTTCTGAATGGCGCCGATCTGTCACCTGGTATAAAAAGTTTTGAAATGTTTCCGGATTTCCCCAGTCAATAAGAGGTTCCGCCAGCGAACGAATGGGAAGATAGAGATATACAGAAAATCCCACCAAAAATATTAACGCCGTTATTCCAAGGTTTTTTATTTTTTGATTTTTTTTCCAGATAAAAAATAAGAATAAAATTGCGGGTAGATAGAAAGCCACGGTGGCATGATTCCCGGCACTCAATCCAAAACAAAAAGCAGCCAGGAAAAGGAATCGCAAATCATTTTTTGTTTTCCATATTAAAAGGAAGTAAACAATTAAACAGGTAAAAAACGCATGTAAGCTATAAACCTCGGCCACCAGTGAATTCGACCAAAATGGATAGCTGAAGGCCAGTAAGGCAGGAGCAATAAGAGAAATTACTTCCCTTGATTGCAAACTGCTCTCTGGAAAACATATTTCCAGGATCTTTTGTGAAGACAGATAAAGCACGACCAGTGTCAAACATGCAAACAACATCGAAAAGCAATTGACTCTGAAAGCAATGGAACCAAAAGGAAAGAAAGTAATCGCTTTGGCTAGTAAATTGTAGGTGGGAAATCCGGCGGGATGACTTATCCCCAGGGCAAAAGCGGTGTCAACGAACTCAGGCGTGTCCCCATAACCAATCGTGGGGACCAGGGTAAAAAGATAAAAACAACCCGGAATAAAGATTAAAAAAAAACAGGTCGAATGTTGGAACCGTTCATTGAAAATACCCTATCCCGGAATTTACAAAAAAAATTCCCTGCTTCACACGGGGCGAAGCAGGGAATAATTTAAACATCATTAGTTTTCGGTGATGCTACCTGCACTATCTATACTAAAACCGTTGGTGTTCGCACTCTTACCATTAACAGCATCGGCATCAAAAGCTGTTTCCGTACCAGTGTTAACCGTAATGGTAATATCTGTGGAGTCAGCATACCCGTAACTGTTGGTTGCGATGGTTTCGGTACATGCTGCTGTGGCACCTTCATCTGCCCAATAGGCTTTACAAGCGAGATACAAGTTGTGAAGAGCCGCTTGAGCATCGGAATTATAAGCTCGCTCTTTATAAGCACTGAATTGAGGAATCGCGATTGCAGCCAATATTCCGATAATAGCGATAACAATCAACAATTCGATAAGAGTAAAACCTTTTTCACCTTGTACTTTTCTCATTCTGGATAACATTTTCTTCTCCCATTAATTAGTTAACAACAACCCTCTTTATCTAAATAAAATGTTCTTATTCGACTATAA
Source organism: Nitrospinota bacterium (assembly GCA_038108555.1). Classification (GTDB taxonomy): domain Bacteria; phylum Nitrospinota; class Nitrospinia; order Nitrospinales; family VA-1; genus UBA8687. The sequence goes on from JAYNIA010000052.1 coordinate 8,148, forward strand.
GAGCAAAACCTGTGCCTTTTTTCCGCCAAACCCACAGAAAAACAATAACTCATTTTTTTACAATTGGTTAAAAAATTATACCTTATTTGGAAACTTAATGTAACTGAAAAATTTCCGGAAAAACGACAAAAATTGTCAGTTCTAATAACAAATTTTGTAAGAATTAAGCTTATTTCAATCCCTTTATAGAAAGGGGGATGTTTTGCCACTTGCGTCTAAAATGATGTTATGGAACGATTCAGATCATGGTTAGGTCAGAAAAGAAAATTGGGCTGATGGGGGGCACTTTTGATCCAGTGCATAATGGGCATTTGCATTTGGCGAAAGAAGCACAAAAGTTTTTAGATTTGGAAAGCGTCCTTTTCATCCCTGCATTTCGATCACCGCACAAATTAGAGCTCGAACCCGAAACTTGCGAGCACCGGGTATCTATGCTGGGGTTGGCAATTGAAAACCAGCCGGGATTTTCCATGGATCGGATTGAAATCAATAAACAGGCAGTGTCTTATACGATTGAAACCCTGGAGAAATTGAAAGCGGGCCACCCGGATTGGAATATGTTTCTTATTTTAGGAGCCGATGCATTTCTAGCCATCGATACTTGGAAAGATTGCACGAAGTTATTGGATTTCTGTAACATTTTGGTAGGCACCCGTCCCGGTGTGGCTTTTGAAATTCCCGAATCCATTAAAAACAAACTTAGCCTGGCCGAACCAGAAAAATTTTCACCTTCATTAAAAAAAGAAACCGAATCGAAAGTTCTTGAAAATCAAAAAAATGGAACCCAGGTAATTTTTTTTAAAATTCCGCTTCTTGACATTTCATCTAAAGATATTCGCCAGAGAATTATGAAGAAAGAAGAAATTAAAAATTTGTTGCCCCCTTCTGTTGATCATTATATTATGAAGCATCGACTGTATCGGGATGACTCCCCTCCAAAAGTGGCCTGAATGAGTGAAAAATTAAATGCTTTGCAGCAACTCGTTGTAAAAGCTGCGACTGAAAAAAAAGCTTTTGATGTTCTCATTCTGGATCTTCGGAACAGATCGGATCTTACAGATTCATTTATGATCTGTAGTGCAAATTCAAAAATTCAAGTTCAATCAATCGTTGATGCCATCCTTGAAAGTTGCCATCTGGCGAAAATCAAACCCCTGGGAGTAGAAGGTTATTCAGGCGGATATTGGGTAGTGATTGATTTAGGAGATTTAATTGCTCACATTTTTCATAAAGAAGCTCGCCTGCATTACGATCTGGAGCGTTTATGGGGAGATGTCCCTGTCATAAAAGCCGTAGGCGAGTGATATTCCAACCACCTTTATACCTTTTAAAAAATGAAAAAAAACAAGTTAAAAAAATTCCAGTCTCTATTAGAGGGCATCCGCACAGAAATTGTAGGAGATGTTGAAAAAGCTCACCAAAACGAAAAAGATAATCAAGCAGAACAAATGGCAGATATCAGCGATGATGCCGCCCGTGCTTACGACAAGAAAATTCAGGGGGACCTCGAAGAGCAGGAATGGACAAAATTAAAACAGGTCGAGGCCGCATTGGACAAAATTGAAAATGATGGTTATGGAATCTGTGAACAATGTGAAACAGAAATCCCCGAAGCCCGACTTGAAATCATGCCCTATGCCGAGTTCTGCACTCAATGCCTAAACGAAATGGAAAAACAATCTTCCTTTGATGATCAGAAAAGCTAATTCACCTGGGAGCCATAATTTTGTCTTTGAAACATATTATAACTTCAATCCTATTTGTTTTTATTTCCATATACGTAGCCTTTTTAAATCCTCATGAATCTACGTTCCACTTAACACAAAGCCAAACGTTCACGCTTCCGACTGTTGTTCTACTGCTGGCAGCCGTTTTTACAGGAGTTTTATTTAGCGTCACAATATTCTGGACTTCCAATATCAAAAACTCCTTTTCACGCTGGAAATCAAACCTGCAAAAAAGCAGGAGCGAAAAAAAGCGAAACAAAATTGAAGCCTTATTTAAAAACGCAGAAAACTTTTTTCATAGTGGAAGGCTGGAAAAAGCGCTATCCCTTGTGGATAAAGTAATCGATGCCGCACCTGACCATGTCCGGGCATTGGGACTGAAGGGAAAAATTTTATGTTCCCAGGGGAAAAAAAACCTCGCTGCAAATTTTCAACAAAAAGCTTTACAAAAAGATCCTCAGAATTTATCCGTCTTGCTTGACCTTGTAGAGACCTATTCGCAGGCCGACCAAACCGAAGATGAAATCAACTTACTTAAAAAAATCCATAGGGAAAACCCGAAAGCCGTGCAACCTCTGGTTCAACTTCGGGATGCTTTCCTCAAACAGGAAGATTGGAAAAGTGTTTTAACCGCACAAGATAAAATTCTTCCCCTGGTCCGGGAAAACAAACAACGATGGAACGAAGAGTTAAAAAACAAAAGCCGCTTTTTATTAGCACGCGGCAAACAAAGCTGGGACGAGGAAAAACGCGATCCCGCAATTTCGGATTTCAAACAATCCATCAAAGCCTGGAGCAAAAATTCCGAAGCCCATTTACATTTAGGGGATGCTTACCTCGCTATGGGAAAACCAAAAGTGGCACTTAAAAAGTGGTTTACAGGATTTGAAGAGTCGCAGGACATTGCCTGCTTAACGCGGGCACAAAAAGTTTATAACGGAACAGAAGATCCCCAGGCCCTCATAGAGATCTATCAAAAAGCAATCAACTCAAAAGAACAACAGGAAAACTACAAGTTTGTTTTAATGCTTGCGATTCTTTATCTGGAGCATGATCAGGCCGAAAATGCAAAGAGTGTCCTTGAGGAAAACGAAATGGGAAATGACCTTTTAGGAAATTTATTGCTCCAGTGCGCAACCCGTCCTTCAAACAATGGGGCGGATCTGGAATTAAATTTGGACCAAATTAAAGAAGCGGTTTTACGACTCCACAAAAGCCCCACCTCTTCTACCCCAGCCTAACATCTGGCTGTCTTCTTGAAAATAAAATGGATTTGGTTTGCTATTGAACCTTATATAGCTGATGACTGAGGATCTTACTGTTCTTTGCAAAAATCCAGACAGAAACCATAACATTTTCTTTAAGGGAGAAATACAATCCCTTTTCCGGATATCGCGCAAGGGTGGAACTCATTGTTTGTGGAACACCATTTACCTTAATTAAGGTTGGAACCTTATCCCCCACTTTAATTCCATTTGCAAACTGGCCTTTGAAAGAGGGCAACAATTCGATAGCTTCTACTTTTTGTTTTCCATTTATCGCATGGATAACTACCCCGTGTTTTGCATACTCAACAGAAACGCTATCCAAACTAGGTTCCGTGCCTCTTTTAACTTTAATTTTTTGAGGGACCCCTAGCAGATTAATGGCCTTGTCAATATTCATGCCCACCTTCAGGTTTTTTCCAATTACGATTCCCTGAGGCGCTTTCTTTTTGGGCTTGGCTTTTTTGGCGGCCTTGGCGGTTTTTTTCATCACCTTTGCGACCGGCTTCTTGGCTTTCGCTTTTTTTACTATCTTAACTTTTGCCGGTTGGGTTTCAGTAAAACCCTGGGATGCAGGTACAAAAATGAATAATAATATTGCTATTAAGTGGGTCGTAATTTTCACCGGTGTCTCCTTTCAAATACTGACTGCGGATAACCAGCCATAAAAAACTCAGGCCATGATTGGAATTATCTCATTATACCCTGCCCCTCCAGAAAATTAAACATTTATTTTCAATCAGTTAAGAGGTTTTTGTTACATCTGAAAAAACTTCTAAATTGCGAAAATCCCAAGGTTTTGGAATTTACAAGATGTGGTTTTCTCCGGTGGGGCATCAAAAAAAGTCATCTGGCAGGTTTTTCCGGCGATCCCTTTTAGACTTTGTTTTTTCTTTTTGAAATTTTCTCCACTGCGCCCGGTCTTCTTTGGAGGGAATTTTCTCTTCCTCATCATCCCAATAATCAATGGTGACGGGTTTCACTATTTTTTTGGTTTCTTTGGGCAGGTAGCGCTTTGCCTCCTCAGCTTCTTTATGTGTCAATGCCGTTTCCATATCAAAGAGAGTCTTGGCCTCCTTTTTCAACCGTCGTTGAAACAAAGCTTCTCCCCTAATTTTTATTTCCCGGTTATTAACGAGACCGACCTTTAGTTTTTCAGGGATGGCTGCTGCTCCTGCAAGCGCACCAACCCATGCCCCTGCAAAAACCCCCAACTTCCCTGTTTCCCGACCCTGCTTGAAAATAGTTGCCAGTGAAAAAAGGGTTTCTCGGTTGAAAACCCAATACAAAGCAAGGGGAATGATACTCAACACGAAACCCTGGGACGCATGCCGTATTTCCCGGTTGCTGTAACCCCGGGTATTTTCAACAATCCATTCCAAAGCTTCATTTTCTGATTTATCAATTTGGGCAATCATGCCCTCAAGAGTATGGCTGAAAGCATTTTTGGATTTCTCTATTAATTCATTTTCCGAAACATTGAATCGGTTTTGAAATTCCTTTTCGGCCTGAATACAAACTTCCACTGCTTCTTCTAATACCTGCTTTCTTTTTGAGGAAAGCTGGTTATTCTCCAAAGTCAAAAAACGGGTCACGAGAAATCCGTTTAAAACAAGTCCAACCACTTCTAAAGGATGCACACTAAATACAAGTGCCAATTGCATGCATTGGTCTGCAAGGGTCTTAGACCAATTTTTATAAAACAATGCCAGCGGAGTAGACAGGGAGGCAAAAAGCCCCGTTGAAGAACTTAAAGTTGTGGGTTCTACCGCAGGCCGGTCTTCCAACAAATCCACCGCTTTCCAGAGACTGCCTTCAGAGCTCCGGAAGTTTCCAAAATAGTTTTCGGGACCTCCCTTGGAAAGGTCTTGAAAGTTTTGTTTTGTGCCTTCCAAAAACTTTTTTTTATTTGCGAGAATCGCATCGCAAACAGCAATGGCACCTTGGGTGGGTGCTCCATATAACCCTTGCATCCGATATTGTTTGATTCCTTTTCCTATTACCTTCCGAACATCCTTATATTCTTCGATGGAACCAAACAATTGTTCAATAGCCTTGGGCTTTAGACCGTTTACAGCACGGCCCATAGCATCTCCTATTGCCATGCCAAAAAAACAACCCAGTACTTTGTCAGGATTAGAATCCATTGAAAAAAATTCTTGCGGGATTAAATCGAGAGGAGTTCTGTGGGATGATTTTGCTGTGCCAAAATCATTTCAGGCGGTGAGTCTCCTAAAGCCTGTCTGGCAGTAATTTTTGCCAATTCCGGATGGTTGTTGGTTTCACTCATATGCATTAACACCACCAGCTTTAAATTCGAATGTGTAACCGCTGCTAATAACTCACCGCAATCTTCGTTGGAAAGATGACCGACCCCACTTTTTATACGCTTCTTAGTAATCCAGGGGTAAGGCCCGGCTTCCAGCATGGAGATGTCGTGGTTGGCCTCAACAAGCAATGCATCGAGGTTTTGCAATTTATTTTTGACTTCAGGGGTGATCCTCCCCAGATCAGTTGCAATCCCGAGGCTTTTTCCCTGATAACGGACAACAAAAGCTACCGACTCTTCAGCATCGTGCGGGGTGGAATAGGGTTCCACTGAGAGCTCCCCGAAATTTATCGGTTCACTTTCACAAATGGTATTGTATCCCTTAACTTTTCCAATGGTGTGTTGAGCTCGACGCCAGGTTCCTTCGGTGGAATAGAAGGGAATTTCGTGTTTTCTTAAAAGCGGGCCGATTCCGCGGATATGGTCGGAATGTTCGTGTGTCGCAAACACCGCATCCATGCCGTAAAAGCTTCGATCGATATGTGACATGCGAGCCGAAAGTTTTTTTTCGCTCAAACCCGCATCAATTAAAATTCGCTTTTCCCCTGCTTCGATGTAAACCGAATTGCCGCCACTACCACTGGATAATACAGAGAACTTTAAAATGGGAAGGACCTCTTGGGGATAAATTAACGGAATGAAATTGTTATGAAACTACAACTGGAAGGATTGTACCACAGAAAGAAAAATTTCAGGAGAACAGCGGAAAGATAATCAGGTTTCCTGCCAGGCAATGACAGAGACTTTATTGCTCAAAAATGGTGCTACTGAGTCACCATTATATACTACAGTCAAGCTACCGCCAATGTCATTGCTGGTCACAAGGTTTTCCGAGGTACCAACATCTGCAGCTACCAGAAAACCTTCCAATGAAACCGTCCCGGAGATAGATAACTGGTCTTTTGCCGCCATCATTCCCTGAATCGTATTGGATGGGTTTCCTGAAAATTCAATATCGGTACCAGCCACCAGAAACAAATTCTGAATATCGGCTGTGTCGTTTGCGTCCTTATAATTTGCCACATCGGCGTTGCCGCCAAAATTAATATATCCTTCAGCAATGATCGTTGTTTGCCAACCTGCGGGACATCCTGTCGTTGAAAAATCCCCTTCCACATAGAACATTCCATCTGTAATGGTACTGCTGCTGGCTTTCCATACACCCGATTGCAACCTGAGCCCGTCAAAAAGGGCATCACCATCCCCGGTTGTAGAAGTTGACCAATGCCCTCCTCCCGGGCTCGTGAAGGTATAAATGTTTCCGGAAGAAACTTCCTGAATGGTGCCGTCACTTTTTAAAATATAGTCTGCATAAGATTTATAATCCGATGGTTCTACGATGGGGATGTCTTCAGGGGCCACTCCCCCGGACACACATCCTGTACCCGTACAGCTTCCGGTTGCGGTGGCACCCTGTGTTATCGTGGCACTGCCTCCACTTATGGTAACCTCGCTGTTCGAATGAATACTTCCGTTTGTTCCCCCAACGGTAAATGATCCATTTCCTCCCAAGTCACCTTGGGTGGTAATTGCATTATCACCCTTGAAGAGCCTCCTTGTAACGATGGCTTCCAGAGTTACCGAATAATCTCCTTTGGTCCCTACGGAGGTAATGATGAGCGTGTTGTCATCATCATCCGAGGTATCTCCGTCATTGTCATCATTGTCTGTTACGGTCACATTGAAAGTACCATCTGCAAAGCTTACATTGCTTAATTGGGAGGAATTGTTTGAAATAAAATTGGACAACACATTGTCAAAACCGCCCGCCGCAATTTCATCACCAGGACTATTTCCACTTGAATCATAATTCATAAGATCGATAGCCTGCTGCACTCCTGCTTCTGCAATATAAAATGCTTCACGGGTCTTATAGTATTTTTCGGTACGCTCTACATCCTGAGTCGACCATTGCGTTGCCACAATGGCGAGCCCCCCCATTACAACAAGGATTAAAATAGTGATAGGCAAAGCCACACCGTCTTCTTTTCTTAAATAGTTTTTCATATATTTAGTTTTATTAAACATACTCATACCCTCAACTGGAATTTCTCAAGGCAATATCCGATTCAAACTCTATGACTCCCTGCGAGTTATCTTCCGGGTCCACCATTTCGAGGGTAATTCCTATTTTTGTAACATTCGCCGCTGTTCCTGAATCATAGGTAAACTGCAATGAAGAGATAGAGGGGTCGCTGATTAATGTTGAAACGGTTCCATCAATACTTTTTTTGATAGCCGTCCCATCCTGATAAAGAATTACCGTGTTGTATTTATTGATAGTCACAAGTTTGGAGTTTTTTGAATAGGTGTAATTTGATCCCGCCGCCGTTCCCAGAGGAATAGTTGATGAAGACGGACTTCCACTAACGGTGTTTAACTCCGAAGTACGAAAACTGGGATCGTAAATTACAATATTATCTCCATTTGAAAATTCACTTCCATCGATCACGGTTATGGAGTTTGCTCCGGAAGTAACCGCAACGGTTCCTTCACTCCCCGGGGGAGTTGTCGTCCGCACATCAAATAAATTCGAACGAAAAGTAACCGAATCAGAAGCTGAAACATCCGTAACACCCATCCCCGGGGGCAGGCCAAAACCAGCCATACGAACTTCTTCAGTAAGAAATTTAATCAGGTGCCGTCCTTTGGCTCGTATATCAGTTTCTTCACTTTCCTGACTGATAAGCTCGTCTTCTTTTACATACATACTGATCGCCGCACCTACAACGATGATCCCCAATGTGGCAGCGATCAGGATTTCGATCATCGACACTCCCTTTGAATTTTTCGAAAACTTAAGAAATTTCATTATGCTATTGGGTAATGTAAGTGTTCAAAGAAACGGAAGATGAATTATCCCAGGAAACCGTTACCAAAATATTTGTAAAGTAATCTGCACCGCTGACCGGGGTAATGCTCCAGGTCCGCGTGTAAATAGCATCCGACCCTCCGGTCGCCCCCTTGGAGTCAACAGTCTCTCCCCCTGTTGTAGCCGTCCATGACTGGGTTGAAGAATCATAGACTGGCGAATCCAAAGTATCCGCATCTGACAAGATAATCCGAGTGCCCAATTCTTTTAGTTCTTCGATTTTATCCTGGGCCAGCGTGACTGCCACACTACTCTTTTTACTAACCGCATTTCTCTCAACAACGGCGCCCGATAAAACCCCATAGGCCAAAAGTCCAACACTGGCAAGCACAACGGCAATGATTATTTCTATCAGTGTCAGACCGGAATTATTCTTTAATCGATTCATTTTTGAGTATGAATAGTTTCTTTAAAAACAAAACGCTATACTTAATTATGGCTTGAAAACTGGTTTTGACAATCCCCCAATCGTGGGGGGGCACTAAGATGGAAATAAGGGTTGATCTGAGATCAATTGAAAAAGGGGGAGTTGGATTTTTGGCCTGCCCCATTAAGTTGTATCACTCTTTAAGTTAGTATTTCCACCTTTG
>JAYNIA010000053.1:0-16700 GCA_038108555.1 Nitrospinota bacterium
CCTTCCCCGGGGTGGAAAAATTTTTAAAATTTCATTTCTTTATTTACGAGACCCGCTTTTTAACATTGGAATTGTAACTCTGTCAATTGCTTTTAATTGAATGACTTGTCACAGTTTTGTCAACACATTAACCTTAAATCCCCAGAAAGAAGTAAAAATTATTTTGGTTACGCAAAACCAGGGAATTTTTCCCTCACAACAAATTGCATTTCGTATTGAATAATTTGATAATATTTGGTTAAACAAGTTCTGAGCCTGTTTTTACATTTTGATTGAGGAATTATTTGTGAAAAAATTCTGGAGGGTTTTTGGCTGGGTATTTCTGGGGATTTTTATCCAGTTTAAATTCAACGCATTATATGGAATCGTCTTTCTGGAAAACCTCAACTTTCATGATCGCACCTACTGGGTTGAAATGAAAATGACACCCACCGATGAAAGCCTTAGGGTATTGAAGGTAAAAACCACGGTACACCATTCTCTGGGGCCGGACTATTTTGCAAATGTGTATATTCCCGAGGAGTACAAAGTTTTAAACCATCAGCCCTATGCCGGGGTGGAGCATATCGACGGGTACCATGCTTACAAAATGAATATGAAACGAAAGTATAGAGATGTCCTGGCCGAAACCAACTTCATCATAATGCCCAAGAAAAATGTAGTGGCTCCCCTTCCTATGAAAGTTCATTTCGAAAATTTGAAACAACGGTTGCATGCAGACGAGTCTTTTAAAATCTCAACCCAGGACAAAAAAACAAAGATTGAAGGCCCGGAAAAAGCTGAAGCAATTTACCCTCAAAAACTAGGCATGTAAAACAGCAATGTCTCGCACTAAAGAATTCAAAGACTATTACAAGATCCTCAATCTGCCTGACTCTGCTCCCCAAGAGGAAATAAAAAAATCCTTTCGAAAGTTGGCATTGGAACTGCACCCGGACCACAACCCCAACGACCCACAAAGCGAGGAGAAATTCAAGGAGGTCACCGAAGCTTATGGGGTATTGAGCGATCCGCAAAAAAAATTGGAGTACGACAGATTTAGATCCGATTATCTGGCAGGCCGTAGGTCTTCCAGATTCCGGTATTCCCAGGAAGATATTTTCTCGAGCATGTTTCAAGGAAAAAATGCCAATGACCTTTTTGAGGAACTCAATCGCGAATTCAGCCGTTCCGGTTTCAGGTCCGGCAATAATTTTTTCGAAACCATATTTTTTGGCGGGGCGGTCGGTGGTCTCGGTCGCATATTGCGCATGGTACCAGGCCCCATTGGTCGAATCGGAATGGGACTCAAAGTCGCACAAGTTGTGGGATCTTCTCTGTACGCCATGCATAAAATGAAAAAAGCCCAGGACGCTGCAAACCCCAACAATCCCCCAAAACCTGAAAATCCATTAATGAACAATTTAAAAGGAATGTTTGGCAAATCAAATGAAGAAAAACTTTCTCCATTGGATATGGATTTCTCAATCACCATTCCCGCCATAGATGGGTTAAATGGAGCGCGCAAGAAGATTTCCTACCAGGTAAATGGAACAACTGAACAATTAATGGTACGTATTCCTCCCAATTTCCCCTCAGGCGGAAAGTTGAGGATTCGCAATAAAGGTCGTATTCAAGACGACAAACGCGGAGACCTGATTTTATCCGTAAATATTGAGGCAGCCCCTGCTTGATTGATAAATGAATAAATCCCAAATACTGGACTACTGGCTCGCTTTTTTCCGCGATCTGTTAATTGGAACATTGAAAAAAATTTTTCTTTTCGGCTTTTCGGGGTTTGGAGTGGGGGTTTTAGCTTCAATGGTTTTTGATTCACAGGTTCTCGAGGTTGCCGAGTGGAGCGGTTGGCTTGAAACGTTGATTCTTTTCCTGGCCTGCTTATGGTATTTGGGTTTTGGCATTCTGCATGGCTGGGTTGCCTGTGCCTTGCAGGTCATGATCCAAAAAATCCGAGAAGGTCTGGAAGGATTGCAGCAACTTTTGGACTGGATTACCCGGGAGGTTATAGGCCGAATCCCCAAATTTCAGAAAAACATCCCTCGATCAGAATTGGAGAGTAAATACGACCAGGTCGGCAACGAACTGCAAAGCAAATTAAAACAAAAAGGTGGCCTGACAGGTTTATTTTCCGGCCTCATGTTTTCCGTTATTTTAAAGGTCTTAAAATTCTTCTTCCTCGATCAAGTCGTTGAGGAGCTACAAAAAAAGGACACGGGAGAAATCACTTCTGCAGATATCGAACATGCCGTTCGCCGGGTGGGAACGGATGTTATGCTCTCTCCCATTACAGACAACCTGTTTTTAATTCATGTGATTAATCTGGTCCTAGGTCTTTTATTTTTCAGCATTCCTTTTAGCCTGCTTTGGTTTTTATAGATCTTGTTAACAGGCCGCATTCCGCACACAAGGTTGTTTGACTGACTTTCATACTATTAACCCTTTTCACAATGGTTCTAATTTTAATTTAGAAAAAAACAGGTCGAAATGAAACGGAAGCAACAGTTTGTCATCGAAATACTCTATACTACGCTGTTCCTACCAAATAATTGGATGATGTTTAACCTGTAAGTTGAAAGTTAAAGCCGAATGTTCATATTTAACAAACAATTTCTTTATTTGTTCATTGCTATAATTATTGCGTGTACCCCAAACAGGGTTTATGCAGAACCCATACCCGTTTTTGTTAGTATTGTGCCGCAAAAGTTTTTTATCGAACGAATTGGTGGTAATGAGGTTGAAGTAGAGGCAATGGTCAAACCCGGAGAAAGTCCGGCCACATTCAACCCAAACCCAAAAAAAATGAGCAAGCTGGCAAATGCTAAACTGTATTTCAGTATTGGTGTCCCATTTGAAAAAGTTTGGTTACCCCGAATCCAGGCTTTACAACCAGATTTAAAATTCGTTTCACTTAGTCAAGGTTTATCAGAAGCCAATCCAGGAAGTTTACATGAAGAAGATCCTCATATTTGGACCGATCCTGTTCTATCCAAAAAAATGGCAAAAAAAATTGAGGTGGAATTGTCAAAACTAAAACCTGAAAAAAAAGAATTCTTTAATAATAATTATCAGACCCTGGCCCGGGAGCTGGATGCCCTGAACCAGGAAATCCGTAAGATATTTGCCGCTACTAAAAATCGCAGTTTCATGGTTTTTCATCCTGCCTGGTCGTATTTCGCGGAGGCTTACGGGCTCAAGCAAGTCTCCATAGAACATGAGGGTAAGGAACCCGGCCCAAGGGCATTGCAGGATGTAATTAATAAAGGAAAAAAACTGGGGATCAAAGTTATTTTTGTGCAAAAACAATTCAGCCTTTCGGTCGCAAAAAAAGTAGCTAAAATGATTGGAGCGACCGTTCAAGAAATGGACCCTCTAGCTGAAAACTATTTTGAAAATATGCGAAAAACAGCTAAAGCCATTGCTGGAGCAAATCATTGAATAAAAACCCTGTAATAAAAATTCAAGACCTCCATTTCCGTTACGGTGGTCCCCCTATTTTGGAGGACATCCAACTTGAAATTGAAGCCCAAGAATTTGTTGGTATGGTTGGCCCCAATGGGAGCGGCAAAACAACGCTGCTAAAAATTATTTTAGGGCTTCTGGAGCCTGATCGAGGTTTTGTTGAGGTTTTGGGAAAACCCCCTCATCAGGCAGTGCAAGAAATTGGCTATATGCCGCAAACAACCCCCTTTGCTAGAGATTTTCCAATCACCGTCGAAGAAACGGTGCTAATGGGCAGGTTGGGGAAAACTTCAAAGTTTGGCCTATTCAGCAAAGAAGACAAGGAACTTGCAGCTGAATCCATGGAAGCAGTGGAGATTATTGATTTAAGAAAGCGTCCTATCGCCTCCTTGTCTGGTGGACAATTACAACGTGTCCTGATTGCCCGTGCTCTTACCTGTAATCCGGAAATCATGATTCTCGATGAGCCCACCGCCAACGTGGACATGAGGGTAGAAAAGGATATTTTTGACCTATTAAAAAAACTAAATGAAAAAATCACCATCATCGTTGTTACCCACGATATCGGGTTCATTTCCCAGTACATCACGAAAGTGGCCTGCATCAATCGCACTCTGATTTGTCATCCCACTTCGGAGCTTACCGGGGAAACTATAGAAAATCTTTATGGAACCCATGTCCACATGGTGCATCACCATCATGAAGGGGGTGACCCCCATTGAGTTCTTTTCTTGAAGCGGCCTCAAGCCAAACCTTTATGCAAAACGCCCTTGTGGGCGGAATCCTCGCAAGTGTTGCCTGTGGTGCCATTGGTTCCTATGTAGTAGTAAAACGTATTGGCTACCTAGCTGGTGGAATTGCGCATGCAGTTTTAGGAGGAATGGGAATCGCCTATTACCTGGGTCGTTCCCCAATAGAAGGAGCTTTGGTTGCAGCACTCGTCTTTGCCTTCATTCTCGGATGGGTGAGCTTGCGTATGAATCAGCACGAAGATACTGTCATCGGTGCATTATGGGCCGGGGGAATGGCTGTAGGGATTTTGTTCATCTCGCAAACGCCAGGATACAACGTCGACCTGATGAGTTTTTTGTTTGGCAATATCCTGATGATCGCTTCGGAAGATCTTTACTGGATTGCCGGACTCGACGCCCTCATTCTGGTTATTGTTTTCCTGTTCTATAAACAGTTTATAGCCGTTTCATTTGACGAAGAATTTGCCCGGTTGCGAGGCATCCCTGTAGAACGCTTTTACCTGCTTTTCCTTTCGCTGGTAGCCCTGACGGTAGTCATCCTGATTCAAATTGTCGGATTGATCCTTGTCATCGCGCTATTAACCCTACCCGCTGCCATTGCCGGACAATATGTACGTTCTCTCAACCTAATGATGGTCCTTGCAACTCTGTTCGGAATGGTTTTTACAACTGGAGGGTTGGCCTTGTCCTATCAACCCGACCTTCCCCCCGGGCCCACCATCATCCTGTTGGCTGGAGTGTTTTATCTAATTTCTCTTCTTCTAAATCATTTCAAAAAAAAAAGTTTGACCATTCATGATTGCTGCTCCAGTCTTGAAAAAGAATTGACCAAAGTCCACGATGACAAACGAAACATTCTGGTTTGGGTTCTGGTTATTAACGGGACCATGTTCCTTATCGAAGGAATATACGGCTGGTTTGCGCAATCCAGTGCATTGATGGCAGATGCCCTTGATATGCTTGGTGATGCCGCTATCTTCGGATTTTCCCTTTATGTCATTCGATTGGATTCTATTTGGCAAAGTCGTGCCGGTTATATAAAAGGAATTATTATGGCTCTTTTTTCCGTTAGCGTTCTTACCGGTGCCATCTATAGATCTTTTAACCCGACCCTGCCGGAAGCCTCAACCATGGGAGTCGTCGGGTTTCTGGCACTCGCTGCCAACCTGGTTTGCGCCATTATGTTATTGGGCTTTAAAGATTCCGATATCAACATGCGCTCCGCATGGCTTTGTTCACGCAATGATGTATTAGCTAATTTGGGAGTGCTGCTCGCAGCAGGAGGAGTCGCATGGACAAAAACCCCCTGGCCGGATTTGATAGTTGGAGTCAGTATCTCTGCCCTGATTTTAAAATCGGCAATCGAAGTTCTTAAAGATGCCAAACTGGAAATGGTGAACCATAAAGTTTAATAAACCTAATTCGCGCTGAAAGGTTTTGCGAGGGGGAGCTCAATAGTAAAACAACTGCCTTTACCCATTTCACTGACCAGGTAAATGGAACCATCCATCAGGTCGATTAATTTTTTGGTTATGCTCAATCCAATCCCTACCCCATCGACAGTGGTATTGTCTAAATTCAATCTCAAAAAAGGTTCAAAGATTTTTGATTGCTCATCTTTTGGAATTCCCTTTCCTGTATCATGAATTTTAACCTGCACCTTTTCCTCAGATATTTTCTTTTGTGAAACCAAAACGGACCCGTTTTCGCAATTATATTTAATCGCATTCGACAGCAGGTTGATTAAGGCCTGGATGATTCGTGTCGAATCAGCTCGAACACTCAAATGGTTTTCACTGGGATGTAAATTTTCTATTTTGATATTGCTGTTTTCTGCCATGGGCTGGACCAGGCGTACAGCTTCGTCCACCAGGGGAGACAATTCCACCCTTTCCATTTTCATTGAAAATTGTCCAGCCTCGATTCGGGACAAGTCCAAAACATCGTTAACCAGAAGCAGCAAATGATTACCGCCTTTTAAAATATGGCTCACATTTTTCTTTTGGGTTTCTGATAAATTTTCCTCATGGTTCATGTTCAGTAATTGGGCAAACCCCAACACCGCATTTAAAGGAGTGCGTAATTCATGGCTCATTCGCGAAAGAAACTCGGTTTTCGCCGCACTTGCTTTTTCTGCATCTACCTTTGCCCTGATCATCGATGCATGTGCTTTTTCTCTTTGCCAGCTCATGTACAAAGCCCGTGTGGAGGCTACCAATAAAAAGCCGAATAAAAGAAAAAACCAGATCTGAAGTTTATGCAAAAAAGCGAATGCCTCTTCGAAATCCATTTCACTGGCGATACCAAACCCAAATTCGGGCAACCAGGCCCATGTACCCACCACTTTCACTCCCCGAAAATCTCTATACCCCTCTAGGTCAAATCCCGTTTCACCCTTGAGGGCACTTTCCGCCATTCGAGTAAATGGCAATTCCTGTACCGAAGTTGGGATTCCTTCTCCGGTGGTCAAATTGACACCCGGGTCACGCAATGAAAGGTTCAGGATGGAAGGCGCCTCAGGGAAGTCTGGGATTAACTTGAACTCTTTAAGTTGTGTTTCAAAACGACTCTTCGAAATAATGGTTCCATCTTTATTAAAGGCGTAAATTTCACCGGACTCGCCTGCCCTTTCTATTTCAAAAATATGGGAAAACACGGTTTCCGGCCGAAACCTTAATCCTAGAATTCCAATAAACTTTCCATCCGCACTTGTTACGGGCGTGGTGACCAGCAAATTGGGCCAATCCTTTCTCAATACCCCGCGTTCATCAGGAATCTCCACCTCCGATTTAAAGGGTAAAGTTATAAAGGCATTTCCCAACACCCCTAATTCCAAAAATCGATTTCCCAATCTATCGATTATTTTTTTATGACCTATTGCTGAGTCCTGAGAGGCTGCAAAACAAAATCCCGTTTCATCCAAAAACACAAATCCTAGAAACCCAAAGTTTCTTAGCCTTGCGTCTAACTTAGACCTTAAAACTTTTAATTCCTCTACCGGGGAAGTTGAATCTGTCCCAATTCTGGAAGAATCGTATAGATTTCTTAGGATCAAAAAATGGTTTTGTATTTCCGGAGTCGAAGCCAAGGATCTGGCTTTCTCTTTCATATCCCTTTCCCATATTTTAAGCATTTTAACGGATCGGGGAAGAGACATGCTCAATTGCTCAAGGAATATAGCTTTCACCTCACGTTCTACCGTTTGATAACTGAACCAGGCCACGACCAAAACACTGAGAAGAAAACTCAACGAGAAGCTTAAACTGGAAACCAGAGAAGATCGGGTTTTTCTGGGAAAGGATTGTTTCGAATTGTCTGAAATCAATTTCATGATTTTATTTACGGACCGTTGCCTTGTAATTTTCGTTCTCGATGCCTAAAGACATTAGAAATTGCAGCAGGTCCTCTTTTTCATTGTCACTCAAACCTATAGGACTGATAAACGGACTTTTTCTTTGGCTGGCGACTCCTCCCTGATCATAAAACTCAATCACTAGTTTCAAGCTAGGCAAACTACCGTCATGCATATAGGGACCGGACAAACTAATTCCACGAAGGCCGGGAGTTTTAAAAGCACCCTCATGAAAAATTTCACCGGTCACGTTTTTCCTTCCCTTGTCATGTTTCGATCCACTAATGGACAAACCAATATTGTGAAATTGTTGGTCGGTAAATAAAGGACCACTGTGACAGATCGAACACTTGGCTTTTCCAGAAAACAGATCCATTCCTCTTAATGCTGAAGGAGACATTGCTTTTTTATCCCCCTGCCAGAAACGGTCATAAGAAGTGTCACCCGTAACCAGAGTTCGTTCAAAGGGGGCGATGGCCATGGCTAGCCTTTCGGGAGTTATCCCTGAACTGCCAAATGCCTCTTCAAACAACTTTCGATATTCAGCCTTGGATATCAGCTCGCGCACCAGGTTTTTCAAGTCCTGGTCCATTTCATTCTTATCCTGGATTGGCATTAAGACCTGCTCCTCTAAAGACCCGGCTCTTCCATCCCAAAACAATGTTTTTTGAAATGCAGAATTAAAAATGGTCGGAGAATTTCTTTTTAAAGGCTGCCTTGATATTCCCACCGATTGCGGCAGTCCATCGGTATAGAATTTTTCGGGCTTATGGCAGGTGGAACAGCTTACCGAATTGTCTCTGGACAAAATTGGATCAAAAAACAACTTTTCTCTTAACTCTTCTTTTTCTTTGGACCAGGGATTATTATCTGGGAATTTAACTTCAGGAACGGGTTCATAAACAATCGCACTCACCTGCGTTGAAAAAAACAACAAACAGAAAAAAGTAAAGTTTAAAATAAAGCCAGCTTTAATAACTTTTTGAAAACTTAAAAACATAAACCTCTCGCCAAAAAAATGTCCAATGTTATGATAGTCCCATGATTCTAGGCTTAGACGACATTCCCGGCGGGACCACATTCGCCTCATTTTTGATTTGGTTGATCCTTACAGGCCTTTATTACCTGGTTTGCTATTTGGCAGCCCTGAATGTTCTGGACGATGTCACCCGAAACAGTTGGTTGAAAGTACCGGCGATGTTTTGTGCCGCCATTCCCGCAGCAGGTCTCATGGCCGTGTTTCATTACAAACCTTTCGTATTCGCCATTCTTGTTTCCATCGCAAACTATTTTCGCGTGCAGAAAAAAAATCAGAACCCCAATCTCAAATGGGGAGACCTAAAAATCAATACAACCCTTTTTTATCTGGCCAGTTATGGATATATTGGTCTGTTAACCCTGCTGGCATTTTATTTCCCAACACTCACACCAGATTAAACAGTCCGTACTAAAAATGGTTCCTGAGTCCCGAAAATATTGCAATAAAAAACTACTATAAATAAGGGAGCCACATGGGGGTTTTGGCGCAGTAGGCCTCGTATTCTTCGCCAAACTGATCTTTTAAAGCTTTTTCTTCAAAATGGATTCGGTACTGGAAACCAAAAAACGCCAAAAAGGTTCCGATGCCTCCGGCAACCCAGGAGTGGGTGGTAACCGCATAGGCAAGCACAACCAGCATCATGGCTGTATAGGTAGGATGCCGCATCATTCCGTGCAACTGATCGGTTTTGAGGGTTTGGCGTTCCCGAAAGGCGATATTAAATTTAAAACGCAGGACACCCAATTGGGCAATTGATATTACTCTCATTGCAGACCCCAGGGAAAAGAGCAACACAATCACACATAATTCTATGGTCCCCACCGGGATCACAGTGCTCCTTGAGTAAAATGACATTCCGATTAGGGCAGCGACAATAGGCAAAACATGACCCAATAATTGCTGCAAATAACCTTTATTGATTCTTATATCCTCCGGCCTTTCGGTAAGGGTAAAAAATACGACTTCGATGATCCCAAAAATGAGATTGGAAAAAGAAACGATTAAAACCCGGTCAAGGGAGGTGCCTTCAAATCCCCATGGGACCAGAGGCAATAAATAAGTCAAACCAACAAGAATGATATTCAAATTGAAATTTTTAAAGAGGCAAATTAAAAAAAGAGCAAGGAGTAAGCCAAAGTTAATCTGGAGAACGGAAATCGCGGTCATTAATCCCTCTTACAGCCATTAAAATACAAACAATTAGTCCTATATTCCCTGCCCTGCAAAAATGGAGAATATTTTTCTGGAAAAAGGTATTCTACTGTTTTTCATAGCATTTTTATTATAAAATAAGAAAAACTGTATACCCCTTTTACATTTCGAATCTTGAAATGTCTAAATCGGCAATATAAATAAACTTAATCGGGAACAGAGGCATATTGAATTCGGGGTCATCCCTTCCAAGATCAAGCTTTATTCCCAAGTAGTTATAGAAAAGAATTGAGGAAAGTAATGGATGCAAAAACACTAAATATTCCAGAAGAGGTCAAGCGTGAAATCGAAACCTTCGCCGCAGAAGTCGAACGTTTGAACCGGGGCGAAGTAAACGATGATGATTTTAAAAGGTTCCGCCTGCAACAGGGGATCTATGGTCAAAGGCAGGATGGTGAACAAATGGTTCGAACCAAACTGCCTGCCGGGAAAATTACCAGTGAACAAATGCGGTGTTTGGCTGACTTTGCCGAAAAATACTCGCACGGAATTTTGCACATCACGACCCGTCAAGATATCCAATTACATTACGTCAAGATTAACGATGTGCCACAAGGCCTTGAGGATCTTGCCCAGGCGGGGATCACAACCCGTGAAGCTTGTGGGAATACGGTTAGAAACGTTACTGCCTGCCATAAAGCTGGAACCTGTGCCACAGAAGTGTTTGATGTAACACCTTATGCCCTTGCCGTTTCAAAATATCTTTTAAGGAAAGATTTAACCCAGAATCTTCCCAGGAAATTCAAGATCAGTTTTGGAGGGTGCAATGGTTGTGGATTGGCCCCCATTCACGACATTGGGCTGAAAGCAGTAATAAAAAATGAAAACGGGAAAGAAGTTCGAGGTTTCCGCGCCCTCATAGGTGGCGGACTGGGCTCCTTCCCACATTCGGCTTTACCATTAACCGATTTCATCCCTGCAGACCAATTACTGCGTATGTGTGAAGCCCTTGTAGCTGTGTTTGACAAGCACGGAGACAAGAAGAATCGAAATAAAGCACGATTCAAGTTTGTTCTGGAAAAACTGGGACTGGAAAAAGTCAAAGAGCTGTACGATGAAGAGTTCGCAGCCTTGGAAGGAAACACCTTTGCCCCCATCAATACGGATGAAGAAGATAATCCTTCTATTCCCGAATTCAAGCCAGTGGATTGTGGAGATGATCCTGAGTTCCAACTTTGGAAAAACAGGAATATTGAAGTGCAAAAACAAAGCGAGTTCCACAATGTACAAATCAAACTGATCCTGGGAGATTTCACCATCCCTCAAGCCCGGGCCTTAGCAGATATCGCTGAAAATTTTGCAGGCGGAAAAATGGTTGCAACAGTCAATCAGAACTTGATGATTCCCTGGGTTCAGGAACAGGCCTTTGGAAACCTGTATACCGAGTTGAAGAAAATCGGCCTTCACAAAGCGGGAACGGAAGAAATTCGTGATATCACCTGTTGCCCAGGCTCTGAAACCTGCAACCTCGGTATCACCGCATCACGGGGATTGGTAGATAAATTGCATAAGGAAATGGAAAACGGCTTCCAGCCTACAAAGGATCTGGATCATATTTCCATTAAAGCAAGCGGCTGCCCCAACTCCTGTGGACAACATCATATTGCGTCGATAGGGTTTCATGGTGGAGCAAAAAAATTAAATGGCATCCTGACCCCCCATTACGAAGTCTTGCTGGGAGGTAGGGTGACAGAAGATAAAGCGATATTTGGGACCTCGGTCATCAAGATACCCGCAAAAAATGCTCCTGAGGCAATGAAAATCTCCATCAACGATTACAAAAGCAACAAACAGGGCAATGAAACCTTTGGGGAATATTTTGACCGTATGGGGAAAGGTCATTTCCGGGAGCTGTTAGACCCACTCAAAGACCTCCCGGATATAGAAAAATCACCTGAATCTTACATTGATTATGGTACGACTGAAAAATTCAGTCTGGAAGATCGAGGTCAAGGGGAATGTGCCGGAGCGGTTACCGATATGATCACCGACCGAATCACAGAGGCCGAACGCGCCCATTTTCAGGGCAAGTTATCCCTTGAGAAAAATTCCATCAAAGATGCGGGAGACCATGCCCGTAGAAGCGTCATTGCCTCGGCTCGTGCATTATTGGTTACAGAAGGTATGGACTTCAATGATGATTGGGAATGTCTTAAAAAGTTCCAGTCTCTCGTAATTGATATGGAAATTGTTTCGGCCAAGTTTGCCAAGCTCATTGACAATTTTGAGGAAAATTCTGAAGCCACTGATGAAAAAACTGCAAGTTGGTGGATAACCGAAGCGGGTGAGCTGGTTGAGGAGTGCAAAGGGGTCCAGGAAAAAATGCAGTCGGACAAATCACTCCGCATACGTGTGGGTGGTGATGACCCCAAAGAAAAAGCAAACGGGTCGGGAAAAACTTCGGCAAGCATTGACCTGCTGGGAGTTAAGTGTCCCTTCAATTACGTTAAAACAAAAATCAAACTGGAAACAATGGCTTCAGGAAGCATACTCGAAGTATTGCTGGATGATGGGGAACCATCAGAAAATGTACCCAAAAGTATTAAAAACGATGGGCATAAAGTCATCTCTCTTGTTGAAGAACAGGGTCATTACAAACTGACCATAGAAAAGGCTTAAGAATTAATGCTCATCAGCATGACCGGGTTTGGCCGGGCGGAATGCCAAAAGGACGACTACACTTATCAAGCAGAGGTTAGGTCGGTCAACAACCGCTTTATTGAAATAAACACCCGCCTGCCCAAAGCCTATATGGACCTGGAGCAACCTTTAAAGAAACTTATAAAGACCTACTGCTCCAGAGGTTCAATCAGCCTGACCATCAGCATAGGTAATTCCAACGAAAATACAGGGGAGTGGGAAATAAAGCCCAACCTGCCGCTTGCCAACCAATATTTAACTGCCTTAAACGAAATTCGTGATTCTCTAAAGCTGGAAGGAGAGATCGATCTAAAGTCAGTTGTAGGAATCCGCGATATCATTAAAATAGAACCTTTACCCGTTGATCCGGCAAAGCATGAACTGATTATTAACATAGCCAAAGAAGCCTTATCCTCTCTTCAGAAAATGAGAGAAGAAGAAGGTGAAAACCTTCAAAAGGACTTGTCAAAAAGAATCGATGCAATAGAAAAACATGCTGCAGACATTGAATCTCGGCACCCGGAAGTCATCAAGGAGTATCAAAATCGGCTTAAAGAAAAAATCAAGAACCTCAGCGTAGATCTGGATCCTGATGAATCCCGTCTCGCACAGGAAGCGGCTATTTTGGCCGACCGGTGCGATGTAACAGAAGAAATCACCCGGCTGAGAAGTCACTTGGACCAGTTCAGGAATTTTTTCAATACCGACCAACCCATCGGACGCAAACTGGAATTCATTACGCAGGAAATAAATCGAGAAGTAAATACCACAGGTTCAAAATCAAGCGATATCACTATTTCCAATAAGGTCATTGAAATTAAAAGTGAGCTCGAAAAAATAAGGGAACAGGTTCAAAACATTGAATAAGTTGATTTGCAAAAAGGGATTAAACATTTACAGGATTAACGCCAAATGAAAAACGAAGGTCTTCCTATCATCATTTCTGCTCCCTCGGGAACTGGAAAGACAACCACCTGTAAGATGCTAAAAGAACGCCTGCCAAATCTAAAAATAGCAACTTCGCATACAACAAGAAAAATCCGAAATGGTGAGTGTCCGGGAGTCGATTATTTTTTCATTTCGAAAGAAGAATTCGAAACGAAAAAAAACAATAATGATTTTTTGGAATGGGCCCAAGTCCACACCGAATATTACGGAACGTCATTCGAGATAATAGAAAAACACCAAAAAGAGGGTTTAGACATCTTGTTGGAGCTTGATGTTCAAGGCGTGGATTCCCTCCGTAATATGGATTTTAAGGGAATCTACATCCTGATCCTTCCGCCCTCCATCGAAGAAATGACCAAACGACTCAGAAAGAGAGGAACGGAAACAGAAGAAAGCATTGAAAGGCGTCTCAAAACAGGTAAGGAAGAAATTAAAAGTTATAAGAAATATGATTTTGTCATCACAAATTTTGAGGTCGAGGAAACCGTAGAATCTATCGTTTCAATTGTCCGCGCAGAAAAGTCTCGTGTGGACAGGTATATTCCCACCTCAGAAGATATTAAAGAGCTACTGGAATAAATTAAAATGTCGCAAATCGACCTCATCGATCTGGTGAGTGACAAAGTTAAAAGCCTTAAAGCCTATCAGGTTGAAACGGTTGCCGAGGGAATAAAACTTCACGCAAATGAAAACCCCTACCCGCCCTCTCCCGAATTATCAAAAAAAATTCAGGATCGTTTGGGAAAACTGGACCTCAACCGCTATCCCGATCCAGACAGCAAAACACTGAAAGAGGCCATATCACATCGTATTGATGTACCCGAGAACCAAATTGTGATTGGGAATGGGTCGGACGAGCTCATTCAGTGTTTGATGCAGGTTTTTTGTGATGAGGGAGATGTTGTCGCTTTCCCGGAACCCACTTTTGCCATGTACGCCATCATGGCAAAAGGAATGGGTTTGAAAATACAGACGTTTCCTTTGAACAACAAATGGGATTTTGAAGCAGGCCCGATCATTGAAAAGCTGACCACAAATCAGGCGCGCATCATATTCATAAGCTATCCCAACAACCCAACAGGGAATTGTTTTTCAAGAAAAGAGATTCAGGAGCTCATCGAAAATTTCAAGGGCATTGTCGTATTGGATGAAGCCTATTTTGATTTTTCAGATCTCACTTTTCTAAATCAAATGCAGGAACATAACAATCTGGTTATTCTAAGGAGTTTATCCAAGATCGGGCTTGCAGGGCTGCGGGTGGGGTATGGGGTATTCCCCCCCATGCTGGCAAATGAAATAAATAAAGTACGCCTCCCCTATAATTCCAACTCGATTTCACAAATTGCAGCAACCGAGTTATTAAATAACTTCTCTCTTGTACAAAAACAAATCGATTCCATAAAGGAGGAGCGGGTTCGGGTTACCGAGGAGTTATCAAAAATAGAAAGCATAAAATCCTTTCCCTCAGATGCAAATTTCATTTTGTTTCAGGTATCCGAAAACGGGGAAAAAGTTTTTAGAAATCTAATGGATAACGGCATTCTTGTCAGATATTTGGGCACTCATCCCATGCTAAAAAATTGCCTCCGTGTTACAATAGGAACTCGAGAAGAAAATGATCAATTTCTGGACCGGTTGAAGCTAACAGTAGAATAGTGGATACCCGATGGAATTTAAATGCGCACTGCCCTTATCTCAGGTTTTTGGGGTCTATTAGCCTTAATTTGGATTATAGTGGGATCGCTTTATTTTCAAGCCTCCCGACCGATGAGTGCTGATACTCAACCCCAGGTTTTTGAAGTCAAATCTGGAATGTCACTGAAACGGGTGGCCCAGGAACTTTCCCGCCAAAAACTCATCCGCAGTGCTAGCGCCTTTCAAGCGGTTGCTCTAATACAAGATAAACAGAAACAAATTATGGTAGGGGAATATCATGTTTCGCCTTCCATGCTGCCTGTGGAAATCCTGGAGCGGATCACATCGGGAAAAACCGTTTTGCATCCGGTCACCATTCCTGAAGGCTACCGCATTACAGAAATAGCCGACTTACTGGAAGAGCGGGGTCTCGCAAATAAGGATCTTTTCCTGCATCAAACCAAAAATATGAAGTTATTGGAAGGAGTTCCAACGGATTCACTGGAAGGTTACTTGTTTCCAGAAACCTACCATTTTGGGAAGTTCACCTCAGAAGCAACCATTGTAAAAAAAATGGTGGATACGTTTAAACAGCGCGCATTAAAAAAAGAATACCTTAAACGGGCAGCGGAATTGGGGTTTTCCTACCATGAAATTATTACTCTCGCATCTCTGATCGAAAAAGAAACTGGAAAAGATTCTGAACGCAAACAAATCTCATCGGTTTTTCATAATCGACTGAAAAAAAATATGCGACTGCAAACCGACCCGACCGTTATATATGCTATTGCCAATTTTGATGGAAATATTCGCAAAAAGGACCTTAAAATCGACTCTCCTTACAACACCTACCGTTACAAAGGACTGCCCCCGGGACCGATTGCCAGCCCGGGATTAAAATCAATTATTGCGGCCCTGTATCCGGTAAATACCTCTAACCTTTATTTTGTTTCCCGACAGGATGGCAGCCATCAGTTTTCAACCACCCTCAACGAACACAATCGCGCTGTTCAAAAATACCAGCTTCGCAGAGTTGGCCGTTAATTTCCGTTCCCCTATTCCTTTCCCTAAACCACAGAAATATCCCTAATTATTTCAAACTAAAAGAGTAATTTTAGTTGTTCGTTAAATATTAATTCGGTAAAATATTTTTTAAAATATCGTTATATAAATTTTCAAACAAATGACAAATAAATTAAATAAAAGGATAATTTTTGCAAGAAAATCAGGGAAATTAAAGCAAAATGAATTAGCTAAAATATTAAATGTTTCACTGCCCACAATGAACCACTATGAGAGTGGAAAACGGACTCCAAACTCTGAATTGCTTGCTCAAATTGCAAAAACTTTGGAATGCGATCCTGGTTGGCTACTCACAGGAGAAGGTGAAGCCAAAAAGAAAGGAATGGAGTCACCTAAAAATTCAGGTTCTTTGGATTCCTTTGTCTTGGTCCCCAGATACAATATTGAGGGACCCGGATCTTCCATTCAATCGGAGCAGGTGGTGGACCATCTGGCTTTTAAGGAGGAATGGGTTTGCCAGGAGCTTGGGACAAATCCTAAAAACCTCCTCCTCATCCATTCCATCGGTGACTCAATGGAGCCCACCCTGGCCTGCCCCATTAAGTTGTATCACTCTTTAAGTTAGTATTTCCACCTTTGG
>JAYNIA010000054.1:0-3291 GCA_038108555.1 Nitrospinota bacterium
GCTCTTTTTTCGAATTCAGAATAGTAATTGCGAGCAATGTCCATAGAGTATTGTAGAGTTTGTTCTGTTCTCAGGTTAAACCAATTTCCAATACTAAAAGTAAATAGCTTGCTGGCAACCGTGAAGAGCAGGATGGACGGTACCAGGGCAAGAATTAAAAATGCGATGACAAGTTTGGTCTGAAACTTCGAACCAATAATCTTACTTTTTCGTTCGTTATAAACTTTTACCAGATTCCTTGTGATCAGGATGATTAGAACAAAAAGGAGGATTATGATTATATTGAATACCGCCAGGACAAGGATGTTGTTTGCGATCGATGCGTTTGCTTCCGCTTGAAGGAAATAACTTTCAATTAGGGTGGAAACAATGAGGGCGGCTATAACACCAAAAATGGTGTAGGTAGTGCGTTTACGCTTTTGCTTTAGCTGATCTTCTGACGGAGGAGTGTAAAGGGGAGGGCTACTGGTTAAAGGATCGGATGACATCTCTGGAAACCTTTCTTTTTCTCGCCCTGGACTTTGCGGCTTGTTTTGAAAGCTCTAAATCCGGGTCAATGGATAAGGGAGAGGTCTGTGCCCAGGAAGTTTCAAAATCACTAAAGGGAACGAAAAAGAAAATATAATTAAAGGGGAACCAGAAGCGGTCTGTTTCCAGATCTGCTTTTACACGAACGTAATATTTTTCGTTTGGGTCTAACCGATAAATCGGGGCGATAGGTATATCTTTCAAGGTCAGCATCAGCTTTTTATACCTTGATGTTTTGCGGGTAATTACTTTTCTTCGAACATTTTTTCCAATCTCTGCAAACCGATAGGCTTTCTTAAGAGAATCGTATTGGATTTTGTGTCTGACTGTATTGGAGCTTATCAGGCTGTCGACCCAGGCGGTGTTGTCTTTTCTTAATTCGATTTCAAAAGTGAAACCCATGGGCACACCGCTTTCGATAGCTTCTATTATTTTATCGGTGAACCCATCAATAAGCCGGGCGTTCATTACCACATATTTGCCCTTGGTCGCTACGCCTACATTAACAATGTTTGGTGAGGCAGAGAAAGCGGAAGGGGTGTGTGCAAAAATAAAAAGTCCCAATAACACTAATGTGCTAAGAAGTTTTATTTTTGAAGTAATCAAATGTTTCAGCAAGTCCTTCCTCCAGGGAGATGCAAGGTTTCCAGTCAAACCTTTTAAGAAATTTTTCGCTATCAATCGAGCTTCTTCTTTGTTCCCCGTCTCTCGCGGGGCTGTACTCCACTTTTGCTGCTATACCAGAAACTTTTAATAGGCCTTGGGTTAAAACGTTTACGCTTGTTTCTTTTCCCGTGCCGACATTAAAAATCCCTTCACAATTGGGATCTAATGCAAGGGTATTTGCTTTTGCAATATCCTTGACGTAGATAAAATCTCTTGTTTGTTCCCCATCTCCATAAATGACAGGGGGCAATCCACCTAGCAGCCGCTGGCAAAAAATTGCTACCACGCCAGCCTCTCCATGCGGATTTTGGTGTGGACCATATACATTGCTGTACCGAAGTACGACTGCATTTAGCCCGAACTGTGTCCCAAAATACTTTATATAGTTTTCCGCACTTAACTTTGATATACCGTAAGGACTCAAAGGGTTGCACGGATGTTCCTCGCTGGCCGGGAAATTTTCCTGCTCACCATACATGGCCCCACCAGTCGAAGAAAAAATAAATTTATCAATATTCAAGGTTACAGCATTTTGAAGAAGTTGTAAAGTACCAATAATATTGGAGTTAGCGTCGAAAAGGGGGTCCGAGACCGATTCTGTGACCGAAATTTGGGCGGCATGGTGGTTGATGGCGGTTATTTTTTCTTTCTCCAGAATATTTTTCACCTCAGGAGAGTGGATATTCAATTCATAAAAAGTGGCTTTTGGGTTCACAAACCGCATTTCCCCTGAAGACAAATCATCAATTATAACAACCTCATGACCCGCATCGATATAAGCATTCACCACATGCGAACCAATAAAGCCGGCTCCTCCAGTAACCAAAATTTTCATTGGCTGTCTTCCTTCATCATTTTTGACAATTCGAAAAGAGTGTCCAGCGCCTGTTTGGGAGATAATTCATTAGGGTCGATTTGACGCAGTTTTTGAATTAACGGGTTTTCTGGTTCCGGGAACAACCCGAGTTGGGCCGAGCCGGTGGAACCTTCTTTTTTCTCGGATCTTGATATTTTTGGGATTCCCACTTCATCAAATTCGCTTTGTTCTAAATTAAACAAGACCTCATTGGCCCGCGCAAGAACCTGTTTGGGCAGACCTGCCAGCCGTGCCACCTGAATACCATAGCTTTTATCTGCACCCCCCGGAATTATTTTTCTTAAGAATATAATTTCGTCATTCCATTCTTTTACTTGAATATTATAGTTTTTTACACCGGTGAGAACACGCGATAGATCCGTTAACTCATGGTAATGGGTTGCAAACAAGGTTTTTGGCCCCCCATCTTTTTCAGTTCCATGCAAATATTCCACAATGGACCAGGCGATACTAATCCCGTCAAAGGTACTCGTGCCTCTTCCAATTTCATCGAGGATGATCAAACTCCGGGGAGTTGCATTGTTAAGAATATTAGCGGTTTCATTCATCTCCACCATAAATGTGGATTGACCTTTTAACAAGTGATCCTGTGCTCCCACACGGGAAAATATGCGGTCGGTGATTCCCATTTGAACCCGATCAGCAGGGACAAAGCTTCCTATCTGGGCCATCAGGCAAATTAACGCTACCTGTCGGAGATAAGTGGATTTCCCCGCCATATTGGGGCCTGTGATAATCATGATTTGCGACTCATGAGTGTCCAGGCAGGTGTCATTGGGGATGAACCGGTTACCCGGATCAATTTT
The DNA here is from genome assembly GCA_038108555.1 of Nitrospinota bacterium. Classification (GTDB taxonomy): domain Bacteria; phylum Nitrospinota; class Nitrospinia; order Nitrospinales; family VA-1; genus UBA8687. The sequence continues at coordinate 2,878 of JAYNIA010000054.1, forward strand.
CTCTATTAAGGGATGACGCCCATTGGAAATTTCAAGACGGCTGTCCTCAAGAATTTCTGGATGGCAATAATTGTTCCTGTGTGCTACCTCCGCAAATGCAACCAGGGCATCGATGTCACTTATAATCCCTGCCATTTTTTGTATTCGAGGACCTTCACATGAAATTTTAGACCGTATTTCTTCAAACAAAGTTTGTTCCAGCTCAATGATACGTTCCTCTGCCTGTGTGACTTCCTCTTCATATTCCTTCAATTTTGGGGATATAAACCTTTCGGCATTTACCAGAGATTGTTTACGGATGTAGTCTTGCGGGACACGATCGGCATGCTTTTTAGTGACCTCAATATAGTATCCATAGATTTTATTAAAGCCTATTTTCAAAACCGGAATTCCGGTTTTTTCTTTTTCCTCAGA
>JAYNIA010000054.1:3391-15918 GCA_038108555.1 Nitrospinota bacterium
ATTTTTCCCAGCAAACGTTCCAGATCAAATATTTTTTCTAAATAGCTTCTTGTTTCCTGTCTTTCCGATGGAAGAGATTTAAACTTGGAAACCGTATCCAGGCGCCCCTTAATCTTTTCCGGGTCTACAAGTGGCTTGATGATCCAGTCTCGGATGCGTCGGGCACCCATAGGTGTACAGGAGTCATCCAGTAGACTTAGAAGAGAATTTTGTCTCGTTCCTTCGCTTGATTTAATCAGCTCCAGACTCGTTACCGTGGTTTGATCCAGTGCCATAAAATCATGGATAAAAAAAGGCGTGATGGAATTAATATGCTCGAGGGCCGATTTCTGAGTATCGTGAAGATAATGAATAAGAGCTCCTGCTGCGCAGATGGCCTGATTCATAGATTCACAACCAAAACCTTCCAGGGACTGGGTTTTAAAATGATCCAATAGGTTTTTAACTGCTTCACTATGTGCGTAGGTCCAGTCTTCCCAGCTATGAAGAAATACGTTACCAGAAGGCAACCAGGGTTTGGACTGCTCTGTAAGACTTTCGGGAATTAGGATTTCTTTGGGATCCAGTTTTTGCAGTTCGTCGGCGAGTTGTGCCCCAGATTCATTATCCATGAATTGGGTTACTTTAAAAGTTCCAGTGGAAACGTCAAGTGCCGCCAGTCCGATTTCATTTTTGAAAATAAAAATTGAAACAATGAGCTGGTCTGACTTGGGGTCCAGCAAATTATCGTCCAGAGCAGTACCTGGAGTTATGATTCTGACCACTTCTCTTTTAACGATGCCCTTGGCCTGCTTGGGGTTTTCAGTCTGTTCGCAGATGGCTACTTTTTTTCCAGCTTTTAATAGTTTTGTAATATAGAGATTGGATGAGTGATGTGGAATGCCGCACATAAGAACGGGATTGGCTTGATTCTTGTTTCTTGATGTAAGGGCTATCTGAAGAATGGTCGAAGCGATTTTGGCATCTTCATTAAACATTTCATAAAAGTCACCCATTCGAAAAAATAAAATGGAATCAGGATGTTCTTTTTTGATCCCGTAGTACTGTTGCATCATAGGAGTTTCCTCCTTTTTGACGCGTTGACTTTTTGCTGAAACGACCATTTGAGAGAATTAAAGAGCCAGTGTTTTAAAATGTGGATGCAGTTTTTTGTAGGTGGCTCGCAGGTGCTCCGGGTGGATCTTGGTTTCTCCTAGAACTGGCATAAAATTTGTATCCCCTGACCATCGGGGAACAATATGGCAGTGAATGTGTTCGTCATAACCCGCCCCTGCGGCTTTTCCGATGTTGTACCCTATGTTAAAACCATCAGGGTTAATAACCTCATTTAAAATGCGGATGCATTCGTGTGTCAGTTGGGTGATTTCTTTTTTTTCAGAATCATTCTGCTCGGTTATGCAACCGATATGTCTGTATGGAGAAACCATGAGATGGGCACTGTTGTAAGGGAAGCGATTCATTATTACAAACGAGTGATCCCCTTTAAATAAAATAAGATTTTCTTCATCGTTATTATCGGTGGGGAGAACGCAAAAAATACATTCATCGCTTTTCTCGCTTTTAATGTATTCCATTCTCCAGGGTGCCCAAAGCTGCTTCATAACGAATTATTTTTTCTATTTAATAATTGCAGGTATCGGCGAGCCTTTTTTCAGGAAAAACCAGTTTGAATAATTCCCGGGTTTTGCTTCGCATTTTTTTATCTTCCTGCTCCGAGATTTCATGGTCATACCCCAGCAGATGTAAAATACCATGAATGAGGAGAAGAATTATTTCTTCTTTAAATGTTAAACCGTGTTCTTTTGCCTGGCGTTGTGCCGTGTCCAGAGAAACGGCAATATCCCCTAGAATCTCTTCTTCATGGGTGTAGGGGTCTTCTTCTTCATTTTGGGGAAAAGATAGCACATCCGTTGGTTGATTCACATTCCGAAACTCGTGGTTGAGATTCTGGATATCTCTGTCACCGGTAAATAGTATGCTCACTTCCTTGTTTAAACAACCCAGGTGATCCAGGATTTTTCCGAGCTTTTTCTCAATCCCCGGCGTATCAATATCGATTTCCGGGTAGTCGTTTCTCAGAGATATTCCCATTTTTTGAAGTTTTCTAAAAATTATAAAACATCATTGGGTTCATTTTTGGGGTCGCTTTGGTCGTAGGCCTTGATTATTTTCTTTACTAATTCGTGCCGGACAACATCCTTTTCTGTAAAGAAAACAAATTGGATTCCTTCCACCTTTTTTAATAGGGATTTTACCTGGATTAACCCTGAATCACTTTTGTGTGGAAGGTCAATTTGCGTGATATCGCCGGTAACGACCATTTTTGAACCGAACCCCAGTCGGGTGAGGAACATTTTCATCTGTTCTCGTGTGGCATTCTGAGCCTCATCAAGTATGATAAATGCATCGCTTAATGTTCTACCTCTCATATAGGCCAGAGGAGCGATTTCTATGGCTCCATCATCAATAAGGTGGCGCACCTGGTTTTCTTCCATCATATGATTCAAGGCATCATAAAGTGGCATTAGATAGGGATGGATTTTTTCTGCAATATCCCCAGGGAGAAAACCCAGCTTTTCCCCAGCTTCGACGGCAGGCCTGACCAGTACAATTTTTTTGAATCGCCGTTTTAGCAGTCCTTCCACCGCCATTGCAACCGCAAGAAATGTTTTTCCCGTTCCTGCGGGGCCAATTGAAAGAACAATGTCATCTTCCTTGATACATTGAATAAACTTGTGTTGGGAAGGCCCTTTGGGGGTTATAAAACCTCTTTTGGGAGAGACTGCTATTCGTTCAGAGAAAATAGTTTTTAAATCTGCCTGAGGGTTTTCCGCCATGAGACGGATTGCAAATTTTATATCCCCGTTTTCTACTGGCTGGTTGTCAGAATGTAATTTTTCGAGTTGCCGGAAAAGGTTTTCTACCGATTCAAGAGAAGAGGGCTCACCCTTGATGCAGATCTGGTTTTCCCGGGTTGTTATGCGAACATTGAATTTTTTCTCAATGAGTTTGAGATTGAGGTCCTGGGTTCCAAAAATTTCTGGAATGACTTGATTGTTTTCTAAGACTAGTTGTTTAGTGGAGGGGCTCAAAAAATACTCTTTGATAAAGGTTGCATATCAAGTCACTTCCTTGTCCCTTGTGGCGGGATCAGACTGAGAAATTCTCCGCGGGTTCTTGCATCTTCCTTAAATGACCCGACCATCGAGCTGGTGGTGGTATAGGAGTTTTGCTTTGATACACCACGCATACACATGCATAAATGGAGAGCTTCAATGACGACTCCAACCCCCATGGGGTTGAGAATGTTTTGCAGGCTATTTGCAATCTGGTTCGTTAACCTTTCCTGGACCTGCAACCTTCTGCTGAAGGCGTCCACGATTCTTGGAATCTTACTTAGGCCAATCACTTTGCCTTTGGGCAAGTAGGCGACATGGCATTTGCCGATAAAAGGTAACATGTGATGCTCGCACATGCTGAACAAGTCAATATCCTTTACGATGACCATTTCGTCGTAGTCTTCATGGAACAGGGCTCCGTTTACCAATTCTTCAATATTTACCCAATACCCACTGGTTAAATATTTGAGGGATTTTTCAACCCTTTCAGGAGTATTTTGTAGTCCTTCCCGGGTCGGGTCCTCACCCAGCTCTTTTAATATATTTTTAATCAGGTCTTTCAACGGCAACTCCCTGGTAGACAACAAAATTGCGTTCCGATTCGTAAAGCTTCACTTCGTGAAGTTCTCCGTTTTCGATTTTAGGTTCCAGAATGTTCCAGAAGTGGATCGCAATATTTTCAGCGGTGGGTATAACTCCCTGCAAAAAATCCACATCGACATTAAGGTTTTTATGATCGACCTTGTTTATAATTTCTTCATTAATGAGTTTTTTGAGGGATTTCAAGTCGAGTACCATCCCGGTTTGAGGGTCGACCTCGCCCCTTACCGTTACTTCCAAAACATAATTATGCCCGTGCCCGTTGGGATTGTTACAAAGCCCAAAGGTGGCTTCATTTTTTTCATCAGAAAACTCGGGGTTATAAAGGCGATGGCTTGCACAAAACTCAAGGCGGCGAGTGATAAAAATCATTGTATTGCTGGTTTTCTATTTGAGATATTTTCGTTTGTTATCGGTGGAATAAAATCCGGGCCCGTATAAATGAAAATTCATTGAATTAAATTGCTTTTCGAGCTTGCCTCCGCATTTTTCACATTTTGTCAGGGGGTCATCACTTACTTTTTGTAAAACTTCTATGACTTCTTTACATTCTTCACATTGATACTCATAAACAGGCATAATTTTGCCTCCCAACCAATCTAAATTGAATTATATTGTCTAATAACTATTATATTATATTCCAGCCTGGAAGAAAAATTAGCATTTGAAGGCTTTTCCTCAGGCTTATGATAGGTTTGACGCTGTCGATTTCGCCCTCTAAAGACGTTTAATGTTTTTGGAATATTTTTTTTAACTGTCTCCATTTCCATGATTGCAGAGGGAAGCGTTAGGCCCCACTCGGGATCATAGATACCCACCATCAGGCTCATTGGGTCCAGAATCTGGATAATTATAAATTTTTCAATGGAATGCCTTTTTTGGACTTCCAGAGGCATCATGTAGGTTGCGTTTTCATTTTTAGTCCCATGCCTCATCACCGCCTTCCCGGAACCGGCCAGTTCAAAAGGAATTGAAACCAGGTAGTTTTCCAATTCTTCGAACATCAGCTTTTTGGGAAAAACCACAATCCCATAATTTTCATGGTTTTTATAAAGCTGAAATTCATAACCGGAGTCTGCGAATGCAGTCGCCGGGAGCCCTCCTAAAAGGAAAGTTAGCAGGATTGCAAAAAGGGATCTCATAAATATTTAGATGAAGCGGTTAGGAAAAGGGTTCCGGATGAACGATTGGGAACCCGAATCCATCGAGTCCTTAAAGAATTTCAGTTTCGCTGAAAAAATAGGACAATTCAAAGGCTGCATTTTCAGCAGAGTCTGAACCATGGGTGGAATTCTTTTCAATATTAACTGCAAAGTCTTTCCGAATGGTCCCTTCTTTAGCTTCTTCGGGGTTGGTTGCGCCCATCAAATCCCTCCAAGCGGTAATAGCATTATCTTTTTCAAGTGCCAGAAGAACGACAGGACCGGAGCACATAAATTCAGTCAGGCTGCCAAAAAAGGGCCTTTCTTTATGTACATGATAAAAACCTTCTGCTTGGGGTAGGGTGAGTTGAGCCTTTTTCATGGCAGCTATTCTGAATCCATTTGATTCAATCCGTTCCAGGATTTTTCCGATTAAATTGCGTTCCACAGCATCAGGTTTGATAATTGCAAAGGTTCTTTCCATTTTTTTACTTTCTTTGTTTATGAGATGACATAAAAAAAGGTATTTGAGCTTAAAAGCTCAAATACCTTTTTGGGAAACTTAAATGAATTATCGTAGAACGACCCCGGTTTTTTTAATTACGAACCCTTCGTCCAGCTCTCCAATCCATTTCATTTTTATTGCATCGTTTTTAGCAATGTCAGAGCAAATGTAAACACAGATCTCGCAAGCTTTGCACCGATCTACGGAAACATAAGCGGATTTATCTTGTTCACTGTAGTTAATACAGTTAGCTTCCGGACAATACTGAGTGCAAAGATGACAGTTCTTCGCAGAGCATATGTCCTTATCTACGTGCGCAATGTAATACATGTTTTCTCCAGTCTAAAAAACGTTATGCAGTGGCTTTAGCAGGTTGTTCTGCTTCAGACCAGCCTTGATCAATAGTGTATTGGTAAGCAGCATCAAGAACTTTCTGGTTTGCTTCCAGCAGTTTTTGCTTTTTAGCAAATTTTTTCTCGATGGCGCTATCCAGAGCAGCCGTTCCACCTGAGGTAACAATACCTTTTCCAATGAACCTGTCCTTTACCGATTCCGCAAGGGAATTCAGGTCAGGCAGTCCAAAGATTCCGGAGATTGCACCACACATAGCCATGTTTGTCGCCAGATCGGTTTTTGCCAGTTCATTTGCCATTTCTGTAGCGGGCAAATAGTAGATCCGGGCATTTGTTTCTTCAAGCTCCCTCTCTTCATCCCGTGTAAAAGGAATAGGAGTTTTGCTGTTAATGAGAATGATCCCATTTTGCTTCAAGCCTGTATAGAAAGGCATGGTGTACGACTTACCCAAAGTAATTACCGAAGGATGAAAAATCATAATAACATTCGGATAAATGATTTCTCCAATTTCATAAATTGTGTCATTGGAGATGCGGACATAACTTTCAACAGGCGCATTACGTTTTTCCGACCCGAAAAAAGGTACGAGAGAACTAAATCCCCCTGATATTACCACTCCATTACTAACGATGTGGGAGGCTGTTACCACGCCCTGACCACCCAGGCCCGCCATTCGAATGTTGTAGCGCTTAACTTCTGCCATTTTAATTTTCTCCTTGGTAAGTCTTACTTTTTCTTTTTATTTTTTTTCTCTATTGAATCCAAATACTCTTTTGCAGCTGGAGAAATGATTTCTTCAAAGCCATAACGCTCTTTCTCAATTTCAAAAGCGTCTTTCATAACATCTGGCGTGGGAATAGAGTACTCAATATTACAGGAGGTATACGCTTGAATAAAACTGGAGCCTACTTCCCGAGCTACCATGATGGCCCGTCGAACCGTTCGGGCAACACGTGAGGGATTGGTCGGCGCCAGGCGTGCGATATAATCAACGCCAGCAACCTTTGCCAAACCTAACGCATCAATTTTGTCCCCAAATTTTCCACGTGGAGCCATTTTGAGAACTTTACCCTTGTTGGTCATACCACTTTCCTGACCACCGGTGTTTCCATAAACTTCATTGTCCAGCATGATGGTGGTGAAGTTTTCTTTACGGAACCAGCTATGCATCAAGCCCTGGAATCCGATGTCGATCAGTCCACCGTCACCCGCCATAACAATAACGTCTTTTTTCTGGTTCGGGAAACGTACTTCCAGGCCGCGTTTCAGGCCTGAGGCCACCGCGTTGGTGTCACCATAGTTCCCGTAAATGAAGGGAACGGAAGCCTGGGAAATTGCCAGACGCCCACAACCCGCTGTACCAACAATTACGGAATGCTCAGGGTTGGGCATTCCAATGTAGGTCAGTCGAATGAACAGGGTCATTGCACAGCCGGCACACATGGGATGTTCTTCAATCACTTCTTTGAATTTACCCATATCGGTAACCTTAACGGTCTGTGTGTCCTTTCCGTTTCGGTTGTTGTAAGGGCCATGCTCGATCAGATCTTTGTATTCAGTAGGTAAATAGTCTTTGAACGCTGGAGACGGTCGTAGAGTTTCAAGAGACATAATTTTTATCCTTTATTAAAAAGTCGTAGTATTAAAGTTTTTTATATAAACAGGTAAAAACCATCACTCGATTATACCTGATTAACAAGGCTAAGCAAAAAGACCAACTATTATTTTACTTCTTTTCGGAATTCTTCCAGCCATTCCAGAACCATTTCGGTCGGCATGGTCATTCCACCGTATACTCGCGGTCCATTTTTGATGACGGCTTCACATCGTCCGTAAAGAACCGAACAAACTTCTTTATGCAACCAACCCGCCTGGTTGAATTCAGGAACCAGAATACGTTTTGCACCCTTGACTGCTTCCAGAATTTCTTCCGTTGGGAAAGGTCGAATTGTTTTGAGTTTAACCAGACCCACTTTGCGCCCTTTTTCACCTTCCTGACGGACGGCTTCACGGGCTTGTGATACTGCAGAGCCGGAGGCAATGATCATATCTTCGGCGCCGGGATTCGTTACTTCAACCAGGCCGCCGAGATAAGCCCGGAAGTATTTTGCCGAACGTTCTACTGCAGCAAATACCTCCTGTTGCCAACTGGAGTGCATGTGGTAACTGATAAAGTTACTTTTTTGAATTGGGGCATCCCTGGAAATACGTGCAGGTGGATTTTCATTATCCATTGCAGGTACTGCAGACCTCCAGCCATCGCGGGGTGGAAGTTTAAATTCTTCCGGGGTAATTTCTACAGGCCCACGTGCATGGGTAACGAAAAATCCATCCACCGAGACGACTGCAGGTAAAGTAACATCCACCTGTTCAGATGCACAAATTGCCGCCAATGGATAATCGTAGAAGTCCTGCTGATTTTCAGCATGCATCATGAGAATCCCGGTGTTCAATAAAAATGACATTTCAATATTGTCGGGTTGGATAGCAAGTGGGGTATTGATTACCCGACACATGTTCAGCATTAAGATTGGCGTCCTCGCACCAGGCCAGGAACTGATTGCTTCCATGCCGCGCATCAACCCGGGACCGGAGGTAGCTGTCAGGCTTCGTACGCCTGCACGTGAAGCACCGGAGATAGCAGAAAAGGCACCGATTTCTTCTTCTGCCCGGTAATATTCTTTCAGATACCCTTCATCGTAAAGATAACCGGTTTGCTGCATGGTTTCACTTTGCGGTGTAATCGGGTAGGCAATTGCGATATCCACATTAGCGCGTCGGATGGATTCGCGGGCAGCTTCACTACCTGTGATGAATTGTTTTTCGCGTGGAAGCTTGTGAAACATCTCCATTGGATCCACAACTTTTTGCTTTTCACCCGCAGGTACCCAATCAGCAGCTTTACCTTCATCAGCAGCTGTTCTGAAAACTGAACTACCAACCACATTTGCCATGATTTAACTCCTTTATTTCAAAATATCAGCCCTCAGAATTTAAAAAATTCCGGGAATAACTATAACCAAAATTAATTTAAGGCTGGCTTAAAGTCCAAATTTTATAACCTTTATTTAGAGTCAGCCGATTTCTCTAGAAAAGGGGTACATATTAGAAATAATACCGGGTGCTGTCAAGCCTTAAGCCTATAAAAAATGTGCTTTTATGTGGGTTTGTCCCACAGAATTTAACTAGGGTTCCTGAGGTAACATTTTCTCCAGTGAATCCAACTCCTGGAGGTATTGAAAAGCCTTTTCCAGAAACTCATTTAGGGATTTATCACTGTAGAATTTTAAGGTTTTATCGGCCAGTTCCGTCGCATGGCAAATCTCAAAACTGGTTGAGGTGTCATCATTAAATTTGACAACATCGACCTCCCAATGGATCATTGAAATTTCTTCCTGGGGACGGCTAACTGCTGTTAAACCATAGGCTTTCACCCGATAAACGAACTGTGTCCCCCCATGTCCTGCTGGGTCTGACCGGGTTAAGAAAAGATTATCTTGTGTCAGCATTTTTATTCCAAATTCGGATTTGTGATTTATTGGCTTTGTGATGGAAACTTTGAAGAGAAATTTCCATGTGCTAATATACCTGAAAAAAGGGGTTTATGCTATAAATGGCCTAAAAAATAAAAACCATCGATTAAATGGAACCTGGGAATTCCAGATTTAATCGATTTTCCCATCAAAAGATATCATGCAACCTATTGAAATGAATGATCCTGCTGAGATCGAACAATTTTTGAGCAAAATCAGTCTCTCCGGCAAAGGTTTCACTACAGAATGCCTCCTCTTGGACGCTTATGATGCCGGGCTGGATTATCCCGATTATTTGAAAGCAGAAGGGGAGGACCCCAATGCATCTTATGAAGGAAAGTCTCCGGCCTGGGCAAAATACCATATGCGGCAGGGCAAACGAGTTTTTATGGTTTATGGGGAAAAGGAAAAAGAACGCAGGACGCATTTTTCCGAAACGCCCTAGCCGCAAAAGCATCTTACCCCTCGAATTAAATCAAGAATTAACGAGAGTTCTGTTCCGTGAAATTTGATAAAGAAACACAAACCCGTATTTTAAGAGTGGCTTCGGACAGGCAACAGGGCCGGGCTATTGAAGAGTTGGACATTCGTATCTCTCATGTCATGGACCTGCACCCTGAATTTGAAGAAGTCTGGACCATGGGAGAAATGGCCGCTTACCCTCAAGAGGTGAATGGTCAGATTGTCAGTCCTTTTGTGCATACGGTTTTGCATACCATTGTGGATAGCCAGATTCGAACTGAACAACCGGAATGTGTTTTGAAAACTTACAACAAGTTGCTTGAACAGGGAATGGAAGAGCATGATGCGCTGCATGCTATCATCGCGGTATATGCAAACCTTCATTTCTCAAGCTTCAGGCAGGGGAAGCCCTTTGATCAGTTGGATTACGAGACGCAACTGGATTATTTGTCTTTCGAGGATGCCCCTGACGAGCAGGGCGAATAGGTTAACAACCTGGGAAAGAAGCTATAAGACTTTTTTAATGGTTTTTCCTAAATCCGCCGGGCTTTTCACCACTTTTATTCCGCAGCGTTTCATAACTTTCATTTTTTCTTCTGCGGTTCCCTGTCCACCCGAGATAATGGCACCTGCATGTCCCATACGACGCCCCGGAGGAGCCGTTTGACCTGCAATGAAGCCAACCACGGGTTTGGTGACATTCTTTTTGATGAAATAGGCCGCTTCGTCTTCTGCGGTACCACCAATTTCACCAATCATACAAATGGCTTTTGTTCCCCGGTCTTTTTGGAAAAGTTTCAGTACATCAATATAACGCGTACCGATGATCGGGTCGCCTCCAATTCCAACACAAGTGGATTGACCAATTCCAAGAGCGGTCAATTGACCCACGCATTCATAAGTCAGGGTTCCACTTCGGGAGATGATTCCAACGTTACCTTTTTTATGGATATGTGCTGGCATGATTCCGATTTTAGCCTTGCCGGGGGAAATTACACCGGGGCAGTTGGGGCCAACTAATCGGCTGTTGGTTCCCTGCAAATATTTATATACATCCACCATGTCTGCAACGGGAATTCCTTCAGTGATACAGATAATAAGTTCAATGCCCGCATCGGCGGCTTCAAAAATGGCATCCGCTGCGAATGGGGGAGGAACAAAGACCATTGTGGCATTGGCTTTGGTTTTTTTAACCGCATCCTTAACGGTATTGAACACCGGAACTTTCCCTAAAACGGTTTGCCCGCCTTTTCCCGGGGTCACTCCGCCCACTACCTTGGTTCCATATAACATGGATTGCTCGGTGTGAAACATTCCTTCACGACCGGTAATCCCTTGAGTAATCAGTCTGGTTTTTTCATCAACGAGTATGCTCATTTTATTGCCTTGACCACTTTTTGGGCTCCATCTTTCATTCCATCACCAATCAGGAAATTAAGACCGGAGTCTTTGAGAATTTGATGTCCTTCTTCCATATTCGTTCCTTCCATACGAACCACAACTGGAATTTTGATATGGAGTTTTTTAGTTGCTGCAACGACTCCTCTTGCTAAAACATCACAACGAAGAATACCGCCAAAAATATTAATAAAGATCCCTTTAACGGATTTGTCTGAAATAAGAATTCGAAATCCGTTTTCAATCATTTCTTCATCCGCTCCACCACCGACATCCAGAAAGTTGGCCGGCTCTCCACCTGATAATTTGATAATGTCCATAGTGGCCATTGCCAATCCGGCTCCATTTACCATACAACCGATGTTGCCATCGAGTTTGATGTAGTTGAGATGGAATTTGCTGGCTTCCACTTCTGTTGGATCTTCTTCATCAATATCTCGGTAGGTCTGAGTGTCTTTGTGTCGATACATTGCATTGTCATCAATGTCTACTTTGGCATCCAAAGCCAGTACTCGATCATCCGTAGTGATGACCAGTGGATTGATTTCTAGCATCGAACAATCTTCTTTTAAAAAAGCATTGTAGAGATTGATGATGAAGGGAACGATTGCCTTTAATGCTGCACCTTCAAGGTTCAATGCGAAAGCTATTTTCCGCGCCAGGTAAGGTTGAACTCCGGCAACCGGATCGACTGTTTCTTTGATTATTTTTTCAGGAGTTGCTGCGGCCACTTCTTCAATTTCCATACCGCCGGCTTCAGAAGCCATGATGAGAACCTGACTCGATTCACGATCCACAAGAATGCCCATATAGAGTTCTTTGGCTATTCCCATACCCTCTTCAATGAGAACTTTTTTTACGAGACGGCCTTCCGGTCCGGTTTGGGGCGTGACCAGGGTCATTCCAATAATGTCACCGGCATGCTTTTCTGCTTCTTGAGGACTTTTGGCGAGTTTGACACCGCCTCCCTTACCCCGCCCTCCAGCGTGAATTTGTGCTTTTACAACGACAACATCGGTTCCAATTTTTTTAGCTGCTTTTGCAGCTTCTGATTTGTTAGAGATCAGAATTCCATTGGGAACAGCAACATTGTATTTTCTGAGAATTTCTTTGGCTTGATATTCGTGGATCTTCATGAAATTTTTTTGTTTAAAGGGAAAAAAGTGACCCAATTTTTAACATAAAAAAACAGATTGTCAAAAAAATAATAGATCTAATCCACATTCCAAGCGATATGTTCGATAAGTCATTATTATTGAATAGGATATGAGTGGTTTTATCATTGGTCATATGTGGAATAAATTAATTTTTGATTTGCTCTTTGCATTAAGTAAGGACTTTTTGTGGGAACCAAAAAAATTTGGCCTGCCCCATTAAGTTGTATCACTCTTTAAGTTAGTATTTCCACCTTTGG
>JAYNIA010000055.1:0-15529 GCA_038108555.1 Nitrospinota bacterium
CTGTAAAAACCCATTTTTCACGTGCGATAACAGCGCTACGAGAGAGCTTGAAGGAATATGAGTAAAAAAGAACAGGAATTTTTAGATTTTGCGCGTAACAGATTAAATCAAGGGGTGGAAGACCTGGACCCGGACACCCGGCACAAGTTGATATCCATGCGAAACCGGGCTATGAACATCCGTGAAACCAAAAGCTGGTTCCCACAATGGGCTCCTCTTCCTGCCATGGGTCTGTTGACTGCGGCTCTGTTTTTTATTCTTGTTTATGTCAAGCCCTCATCCCTATCAAAACCGGACACAGGCCTGGAAGATTTAGAGATGCTTGCATCTGCCGATCAACTGGAGCTCTATGAAAACCTTGAATTCTATGATTGGCTTGCCAACCAAAATAATGAAACCGGTTAAAAAACTAATCATGGTTGCTTTATTTTTATTCTCCTGCCTCCCGAACATATATGCCGGGGAGCCAGAGGAGGCTGAAAAAACACCCGCGGAACAGGAGCAAGAAACACCATCTCTGGATTTTCTGGAATTCCTGTGTGAGTGGGAAACAGAAGAGGGAGATTGGATTGCTCCAGAAGATTTAGAAAATATGCCACTTGATGAAAATGGAAATAATGATACCAAAAATGAATAAATCATTTTGGGTGGGGCTACTCCTGCTTTTTATCGCGGCCATTCCTGCAAAAAGCTGGTCGCAAGAAAATGGTGCGGCTTGGAACTCATTGACCCCGGAAGAAAAAAAAATCCTTGCTCCTGCCAAAGATAAATGGCAAACGTTGCCGGCTGAGAAACGGGAAAAGCTCAGAAAAGGAGCTCGCCGCTGGAATAAACTGGACCCGGAAAAAAAGCAAAACTTTAAGAACCGATTTAAAGATTGGCAAAAAAAATCCCCTGAGCAACGGCGGAAAATAAGAAACCGTTTTAAAGAGTTTCAAAGCCTTCCATCGGAAGACAAAAAAGCCCTGCGGGAATCGAGAAAAAGATTCAGACAACTCTCTCCTGATAAGCAGAATAGATTACGAAATCGTTTCAAAAATATGACCCCTGCGGAAAGAAAAAAATTTCGTCAGCGGTTAAAGGAGAAACGAAAGAATAAAAAGGGCAAATCTGCCCGCGAAAAGGAAAAAATCAGGGAAAACCGGAATAACCGAAAAAGCGAAGGCTTAAAAAAGGAAAAGGCTACGAGAAGAAATACAGCGCGTCCGCAGCAAAACCGAAGAAATTCCAACGTTAAAAACCGGTCTCTGGAAAAGAATCGAAGGTCTACCAACATGCCGCATCGGTCACGCGGAAATGCAAACCAGAGGCACCCCAATCAAAGAAGAAATCGATAGGCAATACCCATCTAATAGCCGCACTAATTCAAGCTGTGAAGCGGAATCTGCAAAATTAGAACCAAAGTTTTGACGGCTCATGCAGGAATTCTAACGAATCCAGAAGCAAAAACAGCTCCAAAACCACGCTAAAAAATCGACATTCCTCCTTGTTCTATAAGGAGTTATCAACTTTTTGCAGGTCAAATTAAGTTTGGCATAAAACTTGCCGTTAAGGGTTAATAGGAAATGAAATATTTTGCTTAACCCACTAAACAGGAAGGTCAAAAATACCATGGAAAAGGTAAAAGTTTCGTACCCCGTTATTGATGAAATCGTAGATTCAGAAAAAACTTCTCAATCCGAATCGTTCGTATTAAAAAGCATTGCAGCATCTTTTGCAGGAGCTTCCATTCCAGCGGCCATATTTTATTTTTTGATGTAATTTAAAATATCCTGGAAAAAAGAAGCTACTCGTAGTCCACTTTTAAGAAGACTTTTCTTGATTCTTTCTTATCGGTTGAATTGCGTTGCCCTATTCCGGCGTCTGCCCCTTTCATCCCCTGGGTTAAACCGCCGAGCTCCATCCATTCTCCTACTCTTCCCTTTACTACCGTATTAATTCCAAAGTTTTCGATTTGTTCTCCATTAAGCTTCGATTTCTGCGGAGATACCTCCAGGAAAACATGATTGCCTTTCAAGCGTGGTATTACCGTCAAGCCCGTTCGCACGTCCTGATAACGAATGGTTTCCACCTCAGAAATGGAGTTAAAAGAACGGAGATTTCTTCTTTCTGTGACTGGAATTGATTGCGTAACATGAATCAGCGCAGGCCGACCTTCAAGGGTAATCACAACTTGAGTATCTGTTTCATCCATTTCACGCATTCTATCAAGAATTCGGGCCTCAATCTCTGCATCGCTCATATCATTATTGAGGATCACTCTATTTGATCCGGATTCACCAATTATCACGCGACCATTTTTACCCAGAGGGACTCTGGCAGAGATCGACCTTTCCTTTTCATTTAGCTTGAGCCTTGTCCCCTGCTTGACCGTTATCTTTAAATTTTTTAAAGCAGAATCCAGATGTCTGAGAACTTCTTTAGCCTCTTTCAAAGCCTGAGGGGAAGCTCTTATAATGAGTCGACCCTGCGTACCAGTGACCGTACCCCGTTTTCCCAGTACCGACCGAATGGTTGGGATCACTTCTTCTACAAATCGGTTTTTGAGAGGGATTATTTCCAGTTTTTTTTGTGCGGCAACTGGACTCGTCGTCCAAATACAAAAGATGAGAAAAAGAATTAAAACTTTAAAACATCTCATGAAGTTGTGGTTACCGATAGAAAGGCCAGAAAGGGGCGTAGGCATTGGGTCGATACCAGGGGTCCCAATAAGGAGGATAAAAATACGGGTTGCGCTCAATATCATCCAGTAGTTTAATTTCTTCTGCTTCTATGACGGGGTATTCGAATGGTCTCTCACCCACTTTTCCCATTCGGGTTCCCCTAACCTTACCGGCCCCGGTTATTCCCCTTCCCTTGGAATAAATTTCAGGTTCCAAAAAACCTTTATTGAAAAATATAAAACGTCCTCCCGTCTGATCCCCCGCTTCCGGGTAACCGGTAAAATCAATTTCCTTTTGCACCACTTCCACCTCTGTTCCTTCTGGAAGGGCACGGGTTTCTACAATGACTCCCCCAAACATGACTCTTTTTCCTATAAATTCCTCAGGCGTTTCAAGAAGCCGTTCAAAAGTGATAGTCGAATCGATTTCCTCACGCATTTCTGTGGACATGGGATGAGCACAACTCATTAAGCTGATGAGACAAAGTATTAAAACCGGAAATTTCATAACAAAAATTTATGAATAATTTCTAAATCTACGTTTTTGAATGCGTGGAACAGATTTCAGGAAATCCTGAAATCCGTTCAATCCATCTTCCACATACCCCTCAAAATCATTTGTATTCATTTTTGAGATTACCTTAGGCCGCGCTTTAATCTTGCTGCCAAACTTAAGGAATTTAGCAAAGTTAGCCCTGCACTCATCCACGAAACGGTTAAAATCATGGTCCACTGCCAATCGCGCAGAATAAAATCGCTTATAGGTTTTTTGTCTCTGGCAAACAAGCTCTTCACTTTTAAACTTAATATGCTTTTCCTCTTTTTTCCTTAAAATCCTCTCATAAGCCTGCCGCCTTTTATCATCACTCAAAAAGTTATAGGCGACGGTGGTTAAGACAAATTTCTGTTCCTCTTCCTCCGTAGCCATATCACGGTCAGGATGATACTTTAATGCCAACTTTCTATATCCTGTTTTTATCTCCTCCTTACTTGCATAGGTTTTGACTCCCAGCAAATGGTAGAGATTATAGGATTTCAGGACGGCAGGATATCTCATTCATCAAACCCTAACATATTAATAATCAAACAAATATTCGGTACCCAAATTATACACCTTTACCATAAAAATATAATAAAATCCTCATATGATTGAACTGGGTATCGTAATTTTAATATTGGCAGCTTTTTCCTTTCCCGTTTATATATCGGCAGGATGCCTGGGTTTATATACCACCTGGTTCATGCTTTCGTGTTACGAATCGTTAAAAAACCAGCCCTTAGAAGGGAAAAAGGTTCTCTACAGCACATTATTTGCCTTCCTGATAAATTTAGTAATCAGTTTAGGTCTGTCTTTTACCCTGGCCTTCTTAATTTTTTATATTATTTTTGACTATTATTATTTATTTATTTTTAACCTTTTATTTTGTTTCTTCATTTCCATTCGCTGGTTTAACTTTTCCTATAAAATTTTCCAGTGGATGGTCGGCGGCCGAACGAACAATACCCCCGATAGCAATAAATTCTTCGCCATTTGCAAAGGATTAAAAAAGAATTCCGGCTTGAGATTAACCCCGGCATTTACTGACGCAGGTTTTATAAAGAAGGAAGGAGATCAATTATCCTTTAACGGGACCTTTTATAATAGTATTTTTAGATCAAAAAACATTTTAAGCCTTGAGAAAAAAAGCTCAGAAAAAATTCGCATTCACACACAATCTAATTTTCCTGATGAACCCAGCGAATTTTTAATTATTTTAAAAAATCAGTTTTATCCCTTTAGAAGCCGAAAAGACAGAGACATGCTCTTCGACTTTCTTTCATCCAAATTAAACACTTCAACAGCATAATTTTTTTAAATCCCAAAATACAATAGAGGTCTCCGATGGTCATTACCCTAGCTGATCGCAACTGCGTTCAGGAACTTGCCAATTTATTCAACAAGTACAGAATATTTTATGGAGAAGAAACCAACCTTAAAGAGGTAGAGAAGTTTTTAGAGTCACGTTTTAAAAATGATGACTCGGTATTAATAATTGCCCGGGATAAGACCAAAATGAGTGGGTTCATTCAACTTTATCCCAGTTTTTCTTCTGTAGGGATGCAGAGAATATGGATTTTGAATGATTTATATGTGGATGTTGAATTTCGGAGAAAAAAGGTAGCGAGCAACCTTTTGAAGGAGGCGGAGAAATTTGCGCAAAAAACCGGTGCGCTACGTTTAGAACTGGCCACACAAACAACCAATACCGCCGCACAAAATCTATATGAGTCCCTGGGCTATATAAAGAATAAAGATTTTTTCCATTACAGCTTCCCCATTAAATCTGCCTCCTCGAATTAAGTTAATTGAATCAATGGCTTCAAAGGGATAAAATACCTAACGTTAACTTACTAGACCTATAAACCTCGCACCAAAATATCATGGCCCAAAAAACCAACCGGGATTATTACAAAATTCTGGGCGTTACAACCAAAACTCCAAAAAGCGAGCTTAAAAAAAAATATCGTGAACTGGCCAAAAAATATCATCCTGATTCCAACAAAGGGAGTAAGGAAGCTGAAGATAAATTTAAAATAGTTTCAGAAGCCTATGAAATTTTAAGCGATGCTAAAAAACGGAAAGAATACGATCGCCAAAGAAGTTATAAGAAACAGTCAAGACCTCGCTCATCGGCACGTCCCAACTGGGCACAGGATCCTCCGGGAGGATTTGGAGGGGGTCCCCGTCAAAACGAACAAACGTATCAGGAACCCTTTGCGGCTGAACCGGAACCCATCGATCCGGACATGCCAACAAGTGGATTTGACCTGCAGTTTATTATCGATGTTCCCCTTCCTATTGTGGCATTGGGGGGCACTCTACCATACAGCTATGAAAAATACGTCAAATGTCAGGATTGCGATGGTACCGGAACCCAGGGTGATGATGAATGCCCGACCTGTCAGGGAAAACAGCTTGTCGTCCGTTCAGTTAATCTTAATGTAAAAATCCCTCCCGGGGTTGCCGACCAGTATACGTTGGCTATCATTAAAGAAGGAGGCGATGGAAGAAATGGCGGCCCACCTGGCGATTTGTTTTTAAAAATAAACACACAGCCCCACCCTGATTTCAAACGAGTTAAAAATGATATCGTCAGTCAAGTGACGATCCCCAGAAAACTCGCCAATGAAGGTGGTCCTTTTGAAGTCAAGACTTTGAACGGAACAAAAATGATCGAAGTCGAAGAAGGAACGCTGATTGGGGAAGAACTGAGGATTCGTGGCGAAGGAGCGGCAATCAACTGGGGTAAGAAAAGAGGAGATTTGATCATTAAATTCGATATTGAGGAAGATGATTCGTGAGTTTCTTTTTGATTACCGTTTCACTGGCTGCGGTTGTTGGTTATATATTATGGGTTCTATTCAAACCTAAAAAGAAACCTGCCAAAAAAAAAGCAGGCCTCAAAAGGAAAGCTGATCCTAAAAAAGTTTCCGCGAAAAAAAAGCAGGAAGCCCTCGCCTCAGTCACCGACCAGATACGCAACAAAAAAACGGACCTGATGAAAAAAGATCCCGAAACAATAAGTCGCGTAGTCCGGCTATGGTTGAACGAAAAATAGATGGGTTTTTTAAAACTGGAATAATTAAAAAGCCGAGGGAAGGAAAACCGAGTTGAGAAAATCAACCGCCTTTTCTTTTTCTTACTTCAGCCGCATGGGCTTTCGCACGCTTCAACATTGCCGCTCTTTCTTCTGATGAGAAGTCTTTGCGGGGCGTCGGTCCGGGAACAAAATTTCCGGAAGCCTTTTTAGCAGGTGCCGGCGCAGCTTCCGCAGCGGGAGCATCGGCTGCAGGAGCCTCAGCTTCTTTGGCTGTAGCAGGGGCTGGCGCTGCAGATTTTTCGGCTGCTTCACCTTCTTTTCTCACCAGACGCATTGAAGACCAAACATCCGTTGTTGGATAAGGAGTATCCAGGCCAATTTTTAAATCCATCCGGATTATTTTTTCATCGGAGCATTCGCTGATCCAGGTATTGGAAGCACCGCCTGGAGCAAAAATGGGATCAATCGGATAATACGTACCATTTTTATCCATCAACTGCTTCACTCCTGACTTGTCAAACAGAGTCAAAGCTTCAGCTTTTGTAGGAATTCGCCAGTTATCATATCCCCCGAACTGATCTTTATTTGTGTTCACCCAGTCAACATATTCCTGATGACCCTGCCAGGTATAAAACTGCCTTTTATCCAACCAGGCATCCGTCTTTTTCCAAGTCAAACCGGAATTGGGATCGGTAATGGTACCGTCTTCATTGTCAACGAGGGGGTCACCTACTGGACCGGCTTTTTTGGCTGCTTCTGCTTTTTGTGCAGCTTTTAGCTTTGCCTTTTCCGCTGGGGAAAGCTGTTTTTCATCTGTTTCTGCCATCTTTGGGTACGCTGTATCTTAGAGGGTTAAACGCCTTCTAGAATTTCGCTCAAATCTTTTCCTGAATTGGAAAGGGTTTTCAATATTTCTCCCAGCTTGGAAGCCGGGAATACACCCAGACGCGTTTGAAAATCGGACCGATAGTCCGCCGCATTTTTACGGATCCAATCCACAGCAATCTGTTCCTGCGCTTCCTTGTTCTGGTTAGCGCATTTTTTATCCAGCAGATTGGTCTGGGATAACCGTATGATCTCACAAATCAAATCTTCTTTGACCTGGCTCATACTATCAATTTTAACACGAAATTGAACGAAGGGCTCAATCACAAGCCTTAAAAAGACGCCACTCTATAATGGATTTTATAGCTTGTCAACGCGATATTTCTCAACTTATATAAACCATTATAATACAATAACTTAATAAATTTTTTAGTCCTAAAAACCGCTTTTTTTATATTTTTATCCTATTCAACCCGCATCCCGAAATAAAGGTCACTGCTTGCCTGTTTGTGACCGGGGATCGAGGTACTCCCGCAACCCTTCCCCAAGAAAATTAAATGAGAGGATCGTAAAAAATATTGCCAGCGAGGGGAACAAAATTAAATGGGGATAAAATTTAATCGCCGTCCAGCCGTCGCTTGCCAAAGTTCCCCAACTACTTGCGGGAGGAGCAATTCCCAGACCAATGAAACTCAAGGTAGACTCTGCCAGAATCGCAACAGGAACCCTGAAACTAAGAGTCACTACAAGAATTCCCAATATGTTGGGAAAGATCTCTTTCATTAATACCCGAATATGGCTTGCACCCAATGCCCTGGCTGCCAAAACATAAGGGTACTCTCTTATCCTTAAAACCTCTCCACGCACCAGCCGGGCAATGGTCACCCAACTGACAAGAGTTAAAGCAATAAACACTCCTGTCACTCCACGCCCCATCAGTACCGTTATTAAAATGATCATTAAAAGATCAGGCAGTGCAAACAACACATCAACAACCCGCATCATCAGGTTATCAGTTCGGCCTCCCACATAACCGGAAACCGCCCCATAAATCGTCCCGATGATCAATGCAAGTAAGGTTGAGAACACTCCCACGAATAAAGAAACCCGGGCACCATAGATCATGCGGGATAAAAGATCCCTTCCAAGCTGATCGGTTCCCAGCCAATGTTCAACTCCTGGAAATGCAAGAATATTTAAAGTGTCTTGTTCCTGATAAGAGTAAGGCGCAACCCAGGGGGCAAGAATGGAAACAAAAATAATAAGAAATAAAAAACCGGAACTGATTTTAAAAGAAACATTCATTGTCTTACTTCACCGATACCCTTGGGTCCAGCCAACCATAAATCATGTCGACGATGATATTTGCCATCACAATTAAAACGGCATAAACCAGAGTCACTCCCATTATGAGCGGATAATCTCTATTGGTCACAGCGGTAATAAAAAACCGGCCCATGCCGGGAATCGAAAATATAAACTCAATAACGAAGGATCCCGTAACCAACCCTGCCGTTAATGGACCCATCACCGAAACAATGGGGAAGATTGCATTCTTCAACACATGCCGAGTTAAAATCCTGAACTCCGTAAGCCCCTTGGCACGCGCAGTACGAATATAATCGGAGCTTAGAACATCGAGAACCGTGGTCCGTGTCAACCGCGCCACATAGCCTGCAAACCCCGCACCCAAAGCAAACGCGGGCAGGATCATATACCGGGGTCCCTCCCACAATGCCGGGGGCAGTAAATGCCACTGGTGAGAAAATAACCAGACCAGTAAAGCACCTAACACAAAACTCGGAATCGAAATCCCCATTGCGGCAAACAAAAGAATGGACCGATCCAAAACGGAATTCTTCCAATAAGCAGAGACCATACCTGCTGGCACACCCAGTCCAAGCACAACGATAACTGCGAACATTCCCAGAGTAAAAGAAACAGGAAAGGTATCTCGCAAAATATCAGAAACATCGCGACCAATATATTTATAGGAAGGCCCCAGATCACCTTGTAGAAGTTGCTTCATATAAAGAAGATATTGGACTCCTACAGGCTCATCTAGATGATATTTTGCTTCAATATTGGCAATTATTTCAGGAGGAAGGATTTTCTCGGTGTCGAATGGGCCTCCGGGCACCCAGTGCATTATCAGAAAGGTCAGGGTTGCCACTGCAACCAGCACCGGAATTCCCCAAAGCACCCTTCTTAAAAAAAACAAATACATGCTAATATTTTAGCATAAGAGTAACCAGGTAAGATGATATTGCATGTAACCCCAACAAACGTTAAGGTTTCAAAAAATTATTAAAAGGAAAAAATAATTGGCACAGGCCTTTCTAATATTAAACATTGCTGCCTTCCTGTTATTTGCGATTCCTGCAAACGGTTTCGCAAAAAACATAAGAGCACCCTATAATTATAAAATTATCCGCACTTCAACTCAGGTGCTAAAATCCAGACTCCTGAAAAAATATCACTACGAAGGCGGACTACAATTAATCCTGGAAGAACGCTTTGAAGAAGCCCTTTCCTTTCTAAAACCCATTTTGCACGAAGACCCGGGCTATAAACGGACCGGCTATTTAATGGGATATGCTTATCAGAAATTAGAAAAAATTGAGCAAGCTATTACAACTTATGAAGAATACTTAGAGAATGACAAAAAAGACTACCAGGCCGTATTCAACCTGGCTTATGCCTATATGGAAGCCGGATTGTGTTCCGAAGCCATACAGGCTTTCAGCAAAACTCTGGACCAGAAACCGGACTACCTAGAGGCTCACCTCCATCTTTCCACCTGCCACAACAAACTGGGCAACAATTTAAAGGCAGAGCAGCATTTGAAAATCTGGAATTCCCGAGAAAAAGCAAAATCCCCCTAATACCCATTGCAAAAAATATCATTTTATCAAGGTTGACTGAGATATAATAAATGGTCGCATTTAACCTTTCGAACAATTATGAACTATCCTTCTTTAAGAGAATTTATCGACCGGCTTGAATTCGAAAACGAACTCATTCGAATTCAGGAAAAAGTATCTCCCATCCTGGAAATTGCTGAAATTACAGACCGCATTTCGAAAGAGCCGGGAGGAGGCAAAGCCCTCCTTTTTGAAAATGTAGAAGGCAGTTCGATGCCAGTCCTAATAAATGCTTTTGGCAGCATAAAAAGGATGAATGCTGCACTCGGAACACATAATGTCGAAGAGATTGCAAAAAGGATCGAACGTTATCTGAAAATCCAACCCCCTGTCACCCTACTGGATAAAGCAAAACTGTTACCCATGTTGTTGCAGGCGGCACAATTTCCTCCAAAACTCACCAGTAGCTCCAATGCGCCATGCCAGGAAGTGGTTCATCTCAATAACAATGTCGATTTAAACCAAATCCCAATCCTGCAATGCTGGCCGTCCGATGCAGGAAGGTTCATCACCTTTCCAATCGTCATTAATCGCAGCGCCGACAGAAAAGTTAAAAATGTGGGTCTCTATCGAATGCAAATTTACGATTCGAAAACCACAGGAATGCATTGGCATATCCATAAAGACGGCGCTCATTTTTTCAACGAATATAAAAAGCAAAACAAAGTAATGGAAGTTGCGGTCGCCATTGGCGCTGACCCTGCCTCCTGCTATGCGGCCTCCGCCCCTCTTCCTTACGGAATTGATGAATTTCTTTTAGCGGGATTCATAAGAAAACAAAGTGTGCCGCTGGTAAAATGCAAAACCGTGGATCTTGAAGTACCCGCCAGTGCAGAAATCGTCTTAGAAGGATTTATTGACCCGGCAGAAATGCGATTGGAAGGTCCGTTCGGAGATCATACAGGTTATTATTCGCAGGATGGGGATTATCCCGTCTTCCATCTGACTGCCATCACCCATCGCAAAGACCCCATTTACCTGACTACAATTGTAGGCAAACCACCGCAGGAAGATTTTTATCTTGGAAGAGCCACAGAGCGTATCTTTCTTCCCCTACTCCGCACACAACTTCCAGAAATCGTAGATATGGATATGCCCGTGGAAGGGGTTTTCCATAATTGTGTCATCGTTTCCATTGACAAACGTTATCCCATGCAGGCCCGCCGCTTGATGAGCGCACTCTGGGGACTGGGCCAAATGAGTTTTGTTAAAACCATTGTTACTGTCGATGCTGAAGTGAATGTCCACGACTATGAGAAAATCGTCGAACTCCTTCTCGACAAAACCGATTTTGAACGCGATCTGTTTTTCTCTGAAGGGGTCCTGGATGTACTTAACCACGCGTCAGATAATATGCTATACGGTTCCAAACTGGGGGTAGACCTTACCACCAAAGTCGAAGGTGAACCCGGCTATGAGGAAAATATTCCCCCGCAAATTCACAACGAACAACTTCCAGACAGAGAGGAAATTTCTAACCAGTTTGAAGAGTTAAAAGGTTGCCGGATTTTAAACTTAAACACAAAACGATCTGTCATGTATGCAGCGCTAAATAAAACCCGCCCCAACCAGTCCAGAGAATTTGCGGAAAACTTTTTTAATATCCCAGAGTTCTCAAACATCGACATAGTTATTTTGGTAGAAGGCCATGTCAATATTGAAAATGACTCAGTGGTTATGTGGAAATTTTTTAACAACTTGGATCCCAAGCGCGATTTCATTTTTGACGAGGGCCGCCTTGCAATAGATGCAACAAAAAAAATGAAGGAAGAAGGTTATCTCCAAAGGTGGCCCGAAGAAATTGAGATGTCGGAAGAAATCAAAACACGAGTCGATTCCAAATGGGACTCGATGTTTAAAAAATAAAACATGGCACTGGAAAACATAAATATAAAGGGTGCGAGAGAGCACAATTTAAAAAACCTGAATCTAATCCTTCCCCGGGAAAAACTGGTGGTGATTACCGGACTGAGCGGATCGGGGAAATCCTCTCTCGCATTCGACACAATATACGCAGAAGGCCAACGCCGATATGTCGAGTCCCTTTCCGCCTATGCAAGACAATTTCTGGAATTGATGGAAAAACCCGATGTCGATTCCATAGACGGACTTTCTCCAGCCATTTCCATCGAACAAAAAACATCCAGCCGCAATCCCCGGTCCACGGTAGGTACCGTCACTGAAATCTACGATTACCTCCGGCTTCTATACGCACGCATTGGGCGGGTCTTTTGTCATGGATGCGGAAGGGAAATTTCATCACAAACCGTTCAGCATATCGTCGACCAGGTTCAGGCCATCCCTCCCGGAAAAAAAATAATGATCCTGTCCCCCGTTGCAAGAGAAAGAAAAGGGGAATTCAAGCGAGAAATTCTCGATATGAAGCGAAAAGGTTTCGTCCGTGCAAGAATCGATGGGGAGGTTCGATCCCTGGACGAGGAAATCAAACTTGATAAAAAGTTCAAACATACGGTCGAAATTGTTGTCGATCGTCTGGTCATCAAGGAAAAAATGGGAAAACGCCTTGCTGACTCCGTTGAAACTGCTCTCAATCATGGCGAAGGCAGCATCGTTGTTTCCATTATTGATGAAGAAGAATTATTATTCAGTGAAAACTTTGCCTGCAGCTATTGCAACATCAGTTATCCGGAACTGGAACCCAGGTTGTTCTCCTTCAACAATCCCCAAGGGGCCTGCTCGAAATGTGATGGACTTGGAATCAAAATGGTGATTGATCCAGACCTGGTAGTGCCAGACGACAGCCTCTCCATCCGCGATGGGGCTATCAAACCCTGGGAAAAACGAAACTCGATTTATTTTCACCAAATGCTGGATACCATATCCGCACATTTCAAATTCAAACTAAGTACCCCTTTTTCAAAACTAACTAAAAAGATTCAAAAGATTCTTTTATATGGTTCCGGGGACGAACCGGTAAAGTATTCCTATGAAAAAGAAGGACGGCAACATCATTTTACCGACACTTTTGATGGGGTGATCCCCGACCTCGAAAGGCGTTATCTCGAAACGGATTCCGCATGGTCCCGTGAAGACATTGCACGTTTCATGCGTCCCCTGCCCTGCCAGCAATGCGAGGGAAACCGCCTGAGAAAAGAAGCAATATCCGTAAAAGTTGCAGATTTAAATATTGTCGAGCTCACCTCATTCTCCATCGGAAAAGCCTTCAAGTTTTTTAAAGATCTGAAACTAACCAAACAGGAAAACGAAATTGCCCGAAGAATCGTAAAAGAATTAAAAGAGCGACTGGGATTTTTAACCAATGTGGGATTGGAATACCTGTCACTGGATCGAACCTCCGCCACCTTGTCGGGAGGAGAAAGTCAACGCATCCGCCTGGCCACGCAAATCGGCTCCAGTCTCATGGGAGTTTTGTATGTTTTGGATGAACCCAGCATCGGACTTCACCAGCGCGATAATGACCGCCTCCTTGAAACCCTAACCCGGTTACGGGATTTAGGTAACACGGTGATCGTCGTAGAGCACGATGAAGCTACCATCCGCGCGGCGGACCATGTGGTGGACCTGGGACCTGGAGCCGGGGTTCATGGTGGCGAAGTGAGTTTTTCAGGGACTCCCAAAGCCCTCCTCAAATCCAAGGATTCCTTAACGGGTAAATACCTGTCCGGCAAAAAGGAAATTGCACTTCCGGCTCAAAGAAGAAAAGGCAATGGAATGTTCCTTGAAGTAAAAGGTGCGCAGGAGAACAATTTAAAAACCGTGGATGTTAAGTTCCCACTGGGTTGTCTCGTTTGTGTTACCGGGGTTTCAGGTTCGGGGAAAAGCACGCTGACTCTGGATATCTTATACAAAGCTTTGGCACAACATTTTTACAAGTCTATCGACAAACCCGGCAGGTTCGATAAAATTCACGGCATTCATTTTCTGGACAAAGTAATTGATATCGACCAGTCTCCCATTGGCCGGACGCCAAGGTCGAATCCCGCAACCTACACGGGAGTCTTCACCTTGATCCGCGAACTGTTCAGCCAGGTTCCCGAGGCAAGGGCCAGAGGCTATAAACCCGGCCGATTCAGCTTTAACGTGAAAGGGGGACGTTGCGAAGCCTGCCAGGGGGATGGGGTCATAAAAATTGAAATGCATTTCCTTCCAGATGTGTTTGTCACGTGCGAAGTGTGCCAGGGCAAACGCTTCAACCGGGAAACCCTGGAAATACTTTATAAAGGAAAAAGTATCGCCGATGTGCTTAGCATGACGGCGGAAGAAGCTAAAGAGTTCTTCACAAACATTCCAGCGATCAAAAACAAATTACAAACCATCACCGATGTGGGATTGGATTATATCCGTCTGGGACAACAAGCCAACACTTTATCCGGAGGCGAAGCTCAGCGAGTCAAACTGTCCAAAGAACTCAGCAAACGCAGTACCGGAAGGACGCTTTATATTTTAGATGAACCGACAACCGGTCTGCATTTCGCAGATATAGAACATTTGCTGAAGGTACTGCAAAAACTGGTGGACACTGGCAATACGGTGGTGATCATCGAGCATAATATGGATGTGATTAAAACTGCGGATCATATTATCGATCTCGGCCCGGAAGGCGGGGATGGTGGGGGCCGTGTGCTTGCCGAAGGCCCCCCCGAAAAAGTGGCAAAATCTAAAACCTCTTATACCGGGAAGTATTTAAAGGATTATCTTTAAACCAACCGTTTTACAATAAACTTGTGTCAGTTATTGGCCAATAAAAGTTTAATACCATCATTTTACGTATACGATTATTTTTCCTCCTCTATTCCTGCACATAGTAGATATTGTCTTCTAATTTCTTCGCTCCCCTTGTCTTCTTTCAACCTTCCGGGTATCCATTCCAGTATGTGATACCATTCTTCTTCTATTTCCTTGCCTCCTGTCACCAAACCTTCTTTCCTGTTCCATGGTCTACCTCCATATTTAAATTTTAATACCCTCTATATTAGATAGAAATAGCAGAAGGGTTATTCCTTCCCTTGACAACCAGATATTCAGGGGCCAAATTTATAGTAAAGGGAGGGCATTCCTCTCAATCGTGCCAGAGCGTGTCCTGGAAACGGTATCTCTCTCCTCTCCCTCCTTATGAAGGAGGTAACCGGTTTCCTCTTCATGCTCTGGTTTTTTTTGATGCTGTAATCGAGAAACAAAATGTCGATTATCGGCGGAAGCGGACATTATACCAAGCGGGATATTTGGTTCAATTTGGAATGCTGTCCGACTACCCCCTCTAGTGGGGTATCTAATATTAAGAAGATTGGGTTTGTAAAATATACAGAGATGAACATTTAAATCCACCCCCTTAACAAATCGAATTAATTTCTTAAGTCCAGACAGTTCTTCACTTTCTCCAACAGGTCTTCTTTGGAAAAAGGTTTAAATAAATAACCACATGGCTTTAGCTCAATTGCTTCCTTAAACATAGGCGAATCCCCACTAAAACCCGTTATGACTATTACAGGTGTATTCGAACTTGATCTTCTCGATATTAGTGGACAGTTAATTAAGCCGCATTCTTTTTCTCAAAC
>JAYNIA010000056.1:0-4323 GCA_038108555.1 Nitrospinota bacterium
TCCACACATATCTCCCATTCATTATTTTCATTCTTTCTTGAAAGAAAATTTATTACGGGGGACTCATCTTCCTTTTTGAATTTCAGAGAATTCATAAGTAGATTGAAAAACAACTGATAAAGTCGACTTTTGGCCCCCTTAATTTCAGGAAGGTCAGCAACGTTGATTTCAGCCCGGCTAAGGAGAATCAGGTGGTTCAAATCTTCACAAACGGAATGCACGAGTTTTTTTAAATCCACCGATTCAAAATCCAATGGACTCATTCCAATTTTTGAATAATTCAGCAAGTCATCAATAAACCGTTGCATTCTTGCCGTGGAATTTTGCATCCGTTGTATGTAGTCACGACTTTTTTCATCCAGGTTCCGAGTACTTTCCTTAAGAAGGCTTCCAAAGTTTATTATCTTTCTGAGAGGTTCCTGTAAATCGTGCGATGCAATTTGTGCAAATTCCTGAAGCTCCAGGTTTTTATTTTTAAGAACACCCAGATCTTCCCGGGCGCGCCAGGTCACCGTTTTAAGCAATTCCATAAGGATTTCCGGTTTTTTTGCAAATAAGGAATCGAACAAGTTTTTATCAATTTCGAATAACTCAGTTTCGGTAGTACTCTTACAACTTGCTGACCGGTAACTTTCATCAATGACGGACATTTCACCAATATATTCTCCGGGACCTCTAAGGGCGATGGGTGTATCTTCAACAAAAATTTTCAACTCGCCTTCAAGGATTAAATACATCCCAGATTTTTTACCTCCTTCCTCAAACAGCAGTCGACCGGGTTTCAAAGTGATTTGCTTTCCACCCGAAATTAACGGACCAAATTCCTTTTCATGTAACAGGTTTAATAAAGGAAATTGCTTGAGCTTTTCCAATAAGTTTGGAGGATTTGCCATTAAAAAACAGGCCTCTAATTTGAAATAAATAGTTATTGTAACTAGGCATACTCCAGTTGAATATCCCACTAAAGTGGGAATTTATCGAAATTTCAGTTATTTTTTTATAAATCAAATCCATTGATATCACGCCCATTATATTAATCCCCCCTGAATGGGGGATTTACAACGGGTGCTAAATATCTGATTCTTCTAGAAATTTCATTTATATCCAAGTGTTTTAACCGGGTTCAAATTAAGGAACAAAAATTATGAAAATAATAAATGCGATTCCCAATCTGCCCGTATTTGAAGAGTTTTCTAATGATGAAATGCAGGAACTTCTGGGGATGGATGGGGTTTTGCGAAATTATTGGGATGGCGAGTTCATAATTAAGCAAGGGGAAATAAGTACGGCTTTATTCGTTTTGATTGATGGAGTCGCAAGAATCACAAAAAACAATGCCCCAAAAGTTGATTTAAATACTTTAAAACCAGGAACAATCTTTGGAGAGAGTCCTTTCATTAATCATTCACCTCGTCTGACCAATGTTATTGCCAAGGGAGAAGTAACTGTATTAAGACTGGACTCCAGAAAGTTTGACGAGCTGAACCCGGCCATTGCCAATAAGTTTCAAAATCAGCTCAATAAATTGCTTGTCAGCCGTTTGAACAATATGAACGACCAACTCGCTAAAGTTCAGGCTGGAATCAACCATTTTGTCGAGATCTATGATGGTCATAGAAAAAAAATGGAAGAAGATCCATATATTTCAGAAGAAATAAAAATGGTGCAAAGATTGTGGTCGAATTATTTCAGCGATCTAAGGACAAAATAATAATAGAAATTCTTATTTTATTTTTATGTTAATCAGCACCACATCCGAATTGTCGTTGATCAGATAATTGCCTAAAGCTTTGATAAATAGGACCACTCCCGCCATTTCAAGGAATTCTTCAAAGGCGGTTAACATTTGATAACCAAAATTATCCATATCAAAAGCCTCGACATAAAAATCAGCAAGATGCTCCACCAAAAGTCCTCCGCCCAGGAAAACCGATCCGGCAATTAAAAACTGTTTTCTTGCAGCAGGTGGAAGGTGAAAAAGAAATTTTAAATATATCAGGAAAATAATTAAAATTACCCAGGTGGCAGGAACTGTCCATGCAACTTCCGTGATAGTATTGAATGTTTCATGCACACCCACAACTTCATCGACGGATAAAAGGCAAAAACCCAGGGCAAGCCCATACCAATGTCGGGCATAGGCATCATTTTCTTTGGAGTGGGCGATTGAGAATAAAAGAATGGAGGAAATGAATAAAAAGATGGAGGAAAACCAGGTTGCAAAACTTTCCTCTTCATCCATATCCAAAATTTCCCGCAACAACCAGGGAAGCTCCTGTACATAATAATGGATTCCCTGAAGTGCTATATGGAGAAATACAAGGACACCAATTATTCGCCAGAACCAACGGATAAATTTTTCGTGGGGGATAATAATTTCGTTTTTTAAAATACTCATTCCAAAGAGTTCTTATGCGAAACTAATAAATGCTTCGACTGAAATGGTTTAGTTGTTTTACATAATTGTAAAGAATTTTTAAAATAAAATCGTTTTAATTCTAAAAGGAGGAATCAACATGCCGAAAAAACTATTTTATGCATTCGCATTGTTTGCTGTTTTAATTTCATTTTCTATCGTCAATGTTGCCGGCGCAAGCTTGCCTAACTTTTCCAGTTCCACTGTTATAGTTGAAAAAGATGGAACCAACTCAAATTTAAATCACCTTATGCTTGCTGATAGCGATAAAAGTAAAAAAAGCGAAAAGAGCAAAAAGAGTGAAAAAAGTGAGAAAAGTGAGAAGAGCAAAAAAAGTGAAAAGGAAATGAAGAGCGAAAAAAGTAAAAAAAGCGAAAAGAGCAAAAAAAGCAAGAAAAGTAAAAAGCGAGGTAAAAGTAAAGGCAAAGGAAAAGGAAAGAAAAAAGGTCACCACAAATAATTTCAATTCCCAAACCTGGTTAAGTGGTTACCTGGAACAAAGTTTCGGGTAGCCACTTGAGGGACAGTGATCCTAAACGGATACCGCTAAATTCTTTTCTAATTCCCGGTTTCTATCGACAAAACAATTTAATTTCCCTACTTATCCATCATTTTTTTGTAAAATTTCATTTTTATACTTGACTCACTAGTTAATTAAATATAAATTGATTGGCATGGTTCCCAGAGGATTCACAGATGCCCGGGAGAGGATAGTCGAGGCCGCTTCGGCCCTGTTTTTTAATCAGGGCTATCATGCGACCACCATCGACCAGGTTATCGAGCAGTCGGGAGTGTCCCGTCCAACGGTCTATTCCCATTTCAAGACCAAGGAAGATTTATGCCTGGCTTATCTTTCATCCAGGAAAAAGCTGGATACCGAAAGACTGAGAAATGCCATTGCAAAAGAAAAAACCGGAAAGGGGAAATTTATGGCGGTGGTAAAAACCGTCAGCCAATACATGCAACAAACCTGTTTTCGGGGATGCGGCTATTTCAATATGATTTCCGAATTTCCCGATGGAGACCACCCGATTGTGAAAGAAGCCCGACTTTATGTGGATAATTTCAGGGAAATTATCCGCGATGGCGTGAAGGAATTAAAAGCCTCTGACTCCAAGTACAGCAAAATGGATTTAAAAAGAATGACCGACACTTATTATTTAATCGTTTGCGGTGCCATTATGGCCAGCCAGGAATATAGAGACAAATGGCCTTTTGAACGAGCGGCAAAGGAAATTGAAGGCCTGACAAAAATTTAGTTTTTTTTGCCCTTATATTTAACTAACTAGTTAGTTAAATTTTTAACCTTTATAACTTTATAGGAGAAAAAAAGTATGTCACAACCCACAACGCAGGAACAAAAAATCATGAACGGAGTAAACGTGAGCCAAATGAAAGAGACCATAGAAGCGGTCACCCAACAACCTGAGCTTGCCGGGTTCAAGTTCAGAGCAAACAATCAATGGCAGGATGGCGGACACAACAAGGTAAAAATTGATGGCTATTACGGAACCTGTCAGGAAATCCCCAGGCAAAAGGGCTTTGAGTTTGATGCCGATGAACCTCCAGCACTCCTGGGAAATGATAAGGGAGCCAACCCTGCAGAATATTTATTGACCGCCCTTTCCTCCTGTATGACGACATCTCTGGTTTACCACGCTGCAGCCCAGGGAATCGAAGTTGAATCTATCGAGTCGGAGTATGAAGGCGATATCAACCTACAGGGATTTCTCAATCTCAACCCCAAAGTACGCAAGGGTTATGAAGAGATCCGGGTGAAATTCAAAGTGAAATCCAATGCAGACAAAGAAAAGTTAAATGAACTGGTTCAAAATTCTCCTATTTTTGATGTGGTGCGCAATCCCACTCCTATCAAGGTGGAGTTTGTTACCCAGTAAAGTCTATTT
>JAYNIA010000056.1:4348-15186 GCA_038108555.1 Nitrospinota bacterium
CCCCATGGCAACCATAGGAATACTAGGAACAGGGAGAATGGGCACACGACTGGCCAAAGAATTTGCAGATTCTGGACACCAGGTAATTTTGGGTTCAAGAGATCTGGAAAGGTCCAAAAGCATTGTTCAATCACTTAGTAAAGGAGAAATAACAGCAGGAACCTATCACGATGCCGTTCAGGCTGATTGGGTATTACCAGCAATTTTTCTTCGAGATGGGCTATTGCAGGTTTTGGAACCTTACCGGGAATTTTTAAAAGGAAAGTTATTTATCGATATTTCTAATCCATTTAATGATGACTACAGTGATTTTATTCTTCCCTGGGATAATAGCTCAGCAGAAGAAATTCAAAAATCTTTTCCCGAATCTCGAATACTAGGAGCTTTCAAAAATGTATGGTGGGAAGTTTTCGATGCGCCCCACTTTGAAAATGGGATTAAAAGCGATGTGTATGTCGTTTCCGATAAGGAGGATGCAAAGAATGAATTCTTAGAGGGAATGTCCCATTCTAATTTTCGCTTTTTAGATTCAGGTCCCTTGAAAAATGCCCGAACCATTGAGCGTATGACCCTGATGAGCGGAGAACTGGGGCAACGCTATGGATTTTTTCCCAGAATGAATTACAAATTATTGGGAGAAAAGAATTTTCAACAAAACGTTGCATCACAAACTATTGCATAAAAAGAAACAACATCAACCACAAACCAGGAATAAACATGTTACCAAAGAAAATAAAAGAAACCGTTTTTGATACGGTGTCGGCGATAACGATGAGGAAATTTTTCAATCCTAAAGACTTGAAAAACTCTGAAGGAATTCTCAAG
This sequence comes from Nitrospinota bacterium, assembly GCA_038108555.1. GTDB lineage: Bacteria > Nitrospinota > Nitrospinia > Nitrospinales > VA-1 > UBA8687. Next base: position 5,174 of record JAYNIA010000056.1, read on the forward strand.
AAAGTATTGAGTCAATCGCAAAGGGACTTTTTCATCAATGGCACTATCACCAGCCATTCGGCATCGCCCGAGCATATGGCAGGAATGTGGATGGCGGGCCGAGAGATTTCACTTGTAAACGGGCATCTTCCTGCATGGCTGAAGAAAGCCATGGGAGCCGGTCTTTCGGAAGTCAACAAATGTCCCTATTGTGAGGACATGCTTCTCAGCCTGACATTTGGTGCCAACGAGAGTAATTTGGCGAACTCCCTGGAGCAAAACACTCTCTCTGAAATAAAGGATGAGAAGGTAAGAAAAATAATGGGATGGGTTAAGGCCAGCTCAACGAAATATTCTGAAATCCTTAAGGACCCTCCATTTACAGAGGCACAAATGCCCGAAGCGTTGGGGAATCTAATTGTTTTTGGTTATACCAACCGTATTTCAGATTTTACTTTAGACGGATCGCCCGTTCCCTGGATGGGAAGAAACATTTCCCTCCGATTATTTGGAGTGGAGCTTAAAGAATCTGTTCAATTAGATTTGACCCCGGGCCTATCTCTTAGCCTTTTACCGGAAGGGGAGGTTCCCGAAGATCTAGGATGGAGTTTTTCCAATCCACTGGTCTCTGAAAGCCTGGCTCGCTGGAACAGGGTACTTGAAAAAAATATTTCAGCGGTGTTAAGTCCTCAAGCAATAAACCACATTAAAGAAAACCTTCAGAACTGGGAAGGCGGGCCTGCACCTGTATCAAGAGCCTGGGTCGAGGATGAAGTAACACACATACCCGTTGCTGAAAGGAACAAAGTCAGGGTGGGGCTTCTTGTAGCCAAAGCTTCCTACCAGATTGACGATTCCCTCATTCAACAACTGGTGGATGAAGGAATGAGTGAATCCGATTTGATCGGGTTGGGAGCCTGGAGTGCATTTATGGGTTCAAAGACCGTAGCCAACTGGTGCGCGCCTTACTCTCATTCAAATGTTGAAAACCCACTTTTAACCACAGCTACATAATAAAAAAACAATGACTATTTCTACAAAATTTGACTTCAGCAACACTGACAATAAAGTTCATAAAACCTATGATGAATTACTTCTTCCGAGAATATTTTTGCCATTAGCTGAGATTCTTTTAAAACATGCTGATATAAAGAGTGGAAATCATGTACTCGATGTTGCCTGCGGTCCCGGAACGGTTTCCCGCCTGGCAGCTTTAGAAACCGGGGCAAAGGGAAGAGTGCTGGGATTGGATATCAGTTCCTCGATGTTGGAGGTTGCCAAAGGGAAACCTCCTGTCGCCGAATCTGCAGAGATCGAATTTGAAGAATCCCCCGCATCTCCTCTGAACATTCCAGACAATACATTTGATATCTCTCTTTGCCAGCAGGGGCTTCAGTTTTTTCCTGACCGGGTGCAGGCCCTGAAGGAAATGGTACGGGTCACCCGGCCCGGGGGAAAAATTATTATTGCCGTTTGGGGTCCCCTGGAATCCTGTACAATTTTTCACAAACTGTACCAGGCTATGTCCGAAAGTATTCCCGAAGAAATTGCAGATCTTTTGCACGCCCCCTTCAGCCTTCACAATAAAGAGGAAATAAAAAATTTGGCCTATTGCACTGGCATCGAAAATCACCAGATTGAAACCGTTACTTTGCCATTGGTTTTTGAGCAGGGAATAAAACAAGCGATTCGGGTCCTGGAGGCGACTCCCTTCTACCCCCAGATTAGAGAGCTCGACCCAACTGTTCAGGAAAAACTCTCCTTTGCATTGAATGGGAAATTGGAACCCCTGTTACAAGAAGGCAAGGTACATGGGCAAATGGTTTCACGAATTATTTCAATAATGAATTGAAATTAATAACCTGAGCTATCTTGTCGTTTAGTCTGTTTTCAAAAGAGGAGAAAACCGAAAAAAGGAGAACGCTCTGCCCCTCTCCATTTTTAACTTTTTTGGAGGAGATAAAATGGAGGAGGGCAAGCGATCTAAAAATAAGAGTTTTGAGTCATCAAACAAAACTCGGGAAGCAACCAGTGTTTCCCAATATTTTCATGCGTTAAATGTAGGCTATTTTTATTAAGATGATATAAATGTTGGATTAAAATTTTCGTCAAATCCTCAAATTCGCCACCTACCCCCTTTATTTCCACACCATTTAATTCCCAAATATTCATATGGGATTAATATCTCCTTTAATAGTTTGTGAGCTAATGATTTTGAATTAATGGAATAATATAATTAAGGTGACCCTATGAGCCCTCTCCGAAAAGAAAAAACCACCCAAACAGCTGTACGGATAAAACCTGCCAGAGATGGAAAAATTGATTTTGACAGGAAAAACCGGAAATTGATGAGAAACAGGTAAATTGACGCCCTTGTGTAAATGTCTCGTCAAGTCATTATGGAAAAATATATGGATTTAGAAAACTAATATAAGGAACGAAGGTATGGACTGCGCCATTAAAAATGAGATTTTGGTTATTAATGAAAACAAACAGGAAGCAAAAAAACTTAAGGAAGAATTAAAAAATAATCTGGGCGGGTGTGTCGCTAGCACCGGGGAAAAAGCCCTGGAAATGATTAAACACTATCCTGAATTCTCGGATGTTTTCATCCCCCTGGATTTAAAGGATATGGATTATTCCGATTTTATAAAATTTGCAAAACGCCATCTTCCGTTTGCAAATTATATTCTGATTGCCCCACCAACATTGCCGGATATGGATTGGCTGGTATTTGGAAAAGAAATTGATGGTTATATCAACGAACCGTTATCGATGCCAAAGATTTCAAAGTATTTGAACAACTTTAACAATAATGGAAAGTCCAAACCCGTTGGGTCTGATTTTTTTTACAGACGGACCAACCCTTATTTCACCGGAACGATATTTTCCAGAGTCTAGAAATAAGATTTTATTCTCCAAGGATCTCTAGAATAATTTTTTCATATTCAAACTGCTATCCACATATTTTTCAATATTGGGATCGGTAGTAACAACTATCAGTGTCCAGGGACATTCGTTTGAACTCAGGCGATTTAAAATAGGTTCCCTTATTCTTGCGGGAACTTCATGAATGGCCCCATCCAGAATCAACAGGGAAGGCCTGGTGATAATGGCTCTCGCCAATAATACCCTGATACGTTGACTGGGAGTCAGGGAGTTCCCTCCATCCAAAACAAGAGTCTCTAAACCCAGAGGCATTTCTGCCAAGTCTTGTTCCAATTCTGAAATAGACAAGGCCCACAAAAGGTCTTTTGAGTCTATACCCGGACGCCCCATGGTAATATTTTCTGCAAGGGTTCCTTCAAACAGGGTATACCTTCGTCCAAACAAGATACCCCGCTGCATTCCAATTTGGTTGGGTGAAAGATTTTTCAAGTCGACCCCATTATAACGAACAACACATTTGGGAGGTTGTTCCAAACCTGCCAGCGCTTTGGCCATACGGTGTCGCATGACTTCTGTTGTGCATATCAGTCCCAGCTTTTCACCCGGTTTGGCATCGAAACCAAATACGTTCAAGGAGGTTTCCCCATCCCCATCCTTATCTAGTTGAACGAATTGAAGATTAATGCCCTTAGGATCAGATTCAGGAATGGAAATGTCCAAACCAGAAATTGCTGTGTCCTTGGGAAGTGAAAAAAGGTGATCCAGTTCCACAAGTGCCGTAAAAAAATAGTAGACCACATAAGCACGTTTTACGACGGAATCCATATTGAGCAAAATACCTGCAATAACAACCTCTGCGGCAACCAACTGACCCAATGTCAACTCATCCTGACTGAGTAGCCACCCTGCCGTTCCCAACAGTGCAGTGTGGAGAACCACTTGAAGAAAAATGGACCCCACATATTGACGAACAAGGACACTAAAACGAGATTTCCTTGCCTCAACATATTCGGCAGCTCGTTTGTCAGCATTTTGCAAAATAAAATCGGCGCAATTAGTAGCTTTGAATTGGAAAAGATTGTCCGCAACTTCCTGAAACCAATGAACGACTTCGTATTTGGCTTCCGACATATAGATGGTTTGGCGCAATCCTCCTTTTCCTAAAATTGCAATTAAAACGATTGAAATTATTAAAGCAATATCAAATACAATGAAAAAGGGATGATATAATGCCAACAGAATCATACCGATCAAACCACCTACTACGACGTTGATAAGATCGATAAATAAACTGGAAACTGCCCGCTGCAATAGTACCGTTTCAAAAAAGCGGTTTATAAATTCTGAACGAAAAGTATTTTCTTTGAATTGGGGAAGGAGCTTCGCGAGGTGTAACACCATACGAACAAAGAATCGCCTCTCCATCATATCGGTGGCGTAGAATTGCAAAACTTTAAATATTCCCACAAAAAACAAGATTCCGGCCATGATGCCCACCAGTGTGACAACCATGAGTGGAGAAACAGAAAACGCAAAGGTGTTTACCAATTCCTGGACGGTGAGCGGAATAATGAGCGAGAAAAGACCTACAGCAATGGCATAGGTAATGACATGGAAAATTATTGAACGCTCTTTGTTCAAAAAAGTGGCAAACAGGTCCAGGTTTTTTCTTAATGTAGGAACATTTTCTGACATGACCTTTTAGGAACCTTTCACTTTTTTTTCAGGTTCACCGACAGTTGAAATTTCATCTGCCCATTCACCTGTGGACCATTGAAAAAGAGCCTGCGCCTTTTGATAATCGGCCATAGCTGTTATCCATTCTTTAGAAGCTTTTAAGACATTGCGCTCTCGCATATTTACTATGAGCAAGGTGGTTGCCCCCAACTTGAACCGGGTTCTTTCCCCCTTCTCTAGTTTTTTCGCTAACACAAGTGCTTTCTTTGAAACGCGGATGCGTTCTTCAGCCCGAACCAAAGCGGAATGGGCATTTTCTACATCCAAGGAAATTTTTTTAAGTTGGAAACGCTGTTTCAACTTAAGCTGTTGTGCTTTTCCAGTTTCCTGAAGGAGTTCACCCCGTGCTTTGCGCTGGTAAAACGGGAAACTCAAAGTCACACCGAACCGGTAACCCAGCCCCAATACAAATTCTCCCGGCTTTCTTGTAGGTTCTGCCTCAAGAGTCAAATCCGGAAGCAAATTATTTTCCGCAAGGTCTATATCAATTTTATTGAGTTCGGCTTCCAGGTTCACCATTTGCAATTCGGGTCTTGCGCTGGCCGCACGCTTTTTCCCTTCCTCCAAATCATGTACTGAATACAATTTTTGCGGAGAAGGAAGTAAGGGTGCTCTATAATGGTTTATTAAAATTTGCTGGTCTTCGTTCCACAAAAACAGATCTAACTTTAATTTCTCCTCATCCACCTTTCGCATTGATTTAATAAGGTCATCTTTCCTTCGCTGAACCTCCTGCCTGCCTTCATCTACATCGAATGTAGGTATGGAGCCTGCCAGGCCTTGCTTTTCCAATTGAGCCAATCTTTGCTCAGCAACCACAACCGCTTTTTCCTGAATTTCCATAAATTTCCAAGCTGCGACCCAATTCCAATATTGAGTAGCTGCCCCGAAATATAATTCCTGTCGTGTTTGTTGAATTTCGAGTTGCGCCTGCTTTTCTGCCAAGTTGGATTTTTTTAATTTCGCGTGCTCGGGGTTTGTATTCAATCCGCGCAAAAGTGGGATGGCAATTCCCAATAAAGGCTGATTGGAATCTCCAATACCCAAATCCGCGACACTTACATCTCCAATACCCGCTCGGAATCCTGCAAACCCTTTTACTCCTGACTTATGCCTCATATAAACGAAGGTATCGTTAAAGCCCACACTCGAGTTTGAACTCTGCTTTGCCAGACGTTCCAGTTCCCAGTCATTAACCAGAGTGGGTTCAAAAGCTCCCAGCGCTTCCAACAATTTTCCACTGGCAATCATTTTTTCAGTTCGGCTGCCTTTTAATAAAGGATGATTTTCTTCCACCTTTGTCAAAACAGATTGAAGCGTTAATAGTGAAGGGGAGTCTAACTTCAAGGATATTTCACCTGTATCCTTCGCGAACGCCATGGCGGCTATCGCCAAGGTCCACAATCCCGCAAATACGATTTGAAATATGCTGATCATCTATCCATTCTTCCTATTCATTCAAAAAGAAAAATCTGAGAAATTTTTTATCATTATTTTCCCGGCCTTCCCGCCTTAGGAAGGAAAACATTTTTCAGAGTCACATCTCTGGCATTGTAATCGGGAGGAAACAAGTTAAACCTACGCCACATTTCGTACCATAAAGGAACCCGATTCAAGATCACCCAACCCATAACCTGGGTTCCCTGCCGCACATGCAATTGTGGAGGCCAATGTCTTCGGCCTTTTTCCTCCTCAACCCAAAATCGAAATTGTCCCCCTTCCGAAGCCGATTGGTCCACGACTTTAATTTTTCCATCATACGTACCCGCCATTAACTCTGGCCATGCCGGCAAGGGGATGGCGGGAACTCCCTGAAATAAAATTCTTACCGGTCTCCCGGGTTTTAAAAGAGGTGCATCAATGGCATTGGCCCACATTTCCAGGGCGGGCTTTGCTCTCTTGGGAACGATGGTGAATAGCAAATCACCAGAATTAACAATTTCACCGAGGCCTATGGTAGTCAGACGCACTACCGTTCCCTCGACAGGAGCAAGGACTTTACTTGCTTTCCTTCGTTGAATTGCATTTGACCGGGTCAATTTTAAGTCCGCCAATTCTTTGGAGACCTTTGCAGCAGTACCGATAGCGGCAGCTCGTTTTGATTTTGTGTCCAACAATTTTTGAACCAGTTCCGCATCAATTTTGTCGCGGTTGAATTCCAGGGCTGCCCGTGCTTTCTGGGTTTCTTCCAGTTCCGCTCCCGCTCCTTTAAGAGTTGCATCTGCTTGAATAGCTGCCTGAATAGCCAGTTCCAATTGACGACGTGATACCAATCCATCCGCTTCTAGGGCTTTGGATCTCTCAAGATTTAATTCTGCAGTTTCCTTTGCTATTTTCGCAGAAGCCGTTTTTTGTTCTGCACTCAACACTTTTTGTTCAGCCTCCATAACCCTTGCGGTGGCTGTTGATCCTGCCGCATCAACCAAAGATGTCATCTCTAAAATACGTTCTTCTAAAATGCCAGCACGATCGAGAGCCGCTTGTCTTTTTTGTTTTAGTGCTTCACGAGACTCGTCCAATCTTTTTATTAAATCGGGTGCCATAAATTTAGGATTAACATCTCCCAGTTTTAAAACCAGATCCCCTTTCTTGACAGAATCACCCTCATGCACATACCAGCGTTGCAAACTTCCAGCGATTTGCGCATGAACTTCTTGCGGACGTTCAATGGCGGAGTATGCTGAAAGCTTTCCCTGGACCGTCACAGTTTGAGTCCATGGAACAAAAAGCAGGGCTACGGCAAACCAGATGAAAATGGCTATTGCAAACCATCCCCAGGCACTGAGTCGGCGGGGAACCTTCACTAAATTTTCAGAAATTAAGCTCATATCTTTAGTCAAAAACCGAATCGATAAAGATCCATGGCTGTCAAAAATTCAACCCGCAGGAACTTCGGTTAGTTTTCAGTTTCATATCATTGTGTTTAATTGCTTTTTCACGCTTGCTCATATTCCATTTCACTAAAACTCAAAATGCAGATCTTGATTTATTTCGGTGCGATAAAAATGGATTTATCAATCCTTTACGGTTTATTTTTCAAATTTAATTAGGATATTTCCCCTTTATTTACAAAGCTTTATGTTGAGCTCTATCCAACGGCTCCACCCTTCCCGTTTTTGAGTTGTAAAATCCACCCGTTATCTGAAGAGTCCCGTTATCCACTCTTTTTCTAAATATTTCGCTAAACCTGAGGATTTCCTCCTGCGCCAGCCAAATATGGGTTTTGCATAATTCATCTACTGCTTTTTGCATTTGGCTTTCCATTTCAGGTGTCAATCTCTTGTCAAAACCCGGGAAATGCCCTGAATTAATCTCTTTTTCCATTGTTTTTTCAATAACTTTGCAATTTTGATGCCCCAGGACAAAAATCAAGGGGACACCAAAATTTTCCACCGCATATTCCAGCCGGACCAGGCTGCTGTCTTTGATCAGGTTTCCCGTTACCTGAACCACAAATAAGTCTGTGGGGTGTTGAATGGGGTAATAACAGGCAATTCGAAACAGGAGATAATGGTGGCGAAGGGCATATTTTTATTCAACCTTCCAGGTGGGTGCTCATGGTTTTGGCTTTGAAGTCTGAAAAATCTTGCGGCATAACGTTGATTTCCCTCCCACATTCGGTTCAAATGGTTCATCCAGATTAGCTCTTCTTCCCTTCTCGATTAAGTATTGAATCCTTAGAAGTTTTTTAAAAATTTAAGTTCTTTAAATATTTTTATGATAAGGAAAAGGAATGTTGGAACTTGGTAACCTGGAAGGGGTCTAGAAAGATCTATATTTGGTTTCTTCTCCCAGAACCATCACAAATCCAGTAGCAGATTACCTCATGAAACAGGAGCTTCCTGACTTTGGTTAATGAATAAAAATATTTTAAAAAGGAGAGTGTGAGGTTGAGCCAATCAAAATCGGAAGACAACTGGTTACAGGATGCCTTGAACGAATCTGCATCTGTAATGTTTCCCACGAAACGGGAAGAAATTCGCGAATTGAAGATTCTAAGACGAAAAGGTTATAAAGATTTCGTTGGTGCCTACCATGAATATGTCCAACTCAAAAACCAGGAAGGCTCTTTGGGTTTTACGCTAAAAGAGTTTTTCGAAAAAAAGGGGATAACCTACCGATTCCCCAAATAGCAAACATAAATCATTTCTATTTGGCAATAAATACAAATTGTTTTAAAAAATTTTTCAGCTTGCCAGTTCTTTAAGGTGATTCCAAAACTTTTTTAAGTTGGTATCGTGGTTTTTTTGGGCGGTTTTTCTTATTTCATTCATTTCTTCGTAATTCTGGATCAACACATCGGAAACATTTTTATCTATCCTACCCTCACTGGCCATGGATGAAAAAATTTCAACGACCTTTTCTTTTTGCATTCCCTTCCTGTAGGGCCGATCCTCGGTGAGGGCAGTAAATACATCTGCTACTGTCATTATTCGCGAACCCAGTGGGAGTTGATCTCCCGTCTTATGAAAGGGGTAACCTTCGCCTGTCAGGGTTTCATGATGAAAAGAAGCCCAGATTGCTATTTTTTCAAGACCCTTGACTTCTTTTAATATGGAATACGTATGGTAGGTATGGGATTTAATCACCCCTCGCTCTTCTAAACTCAACGCACCGGGTTTTTCAATAAGGGTTTCGGGAACGGCCAATTTCCCAAGATCATGCAAGTATCCAGCAATTTTTATTTCATGGCATTCTGTCTCTGTCATATCCAGAAGTTCAGCGAGTTTCATAGCGGATACCGAAACACCTGTAGAGTGGTTTGCCGTAAAATGACTTCGGGTATCAATTATCGTTGAAAAAAATTGAGCCAGCTCTTCCATACCGTGAAGGTCGAGAGGAATTTCAGGAAGCTGGGATTTTTCTTTTAATATATGGTCAAGATTCTGTGAAATAATATCCAACCAGAAAGATTCTTTTTTGGAAATTTCAAGAAAAGCCTCCACAAATTCGGGTACAAATTTTGCCCCGCTTTTTGATGTGATTTTCTGGACAACAGAATCAACCTGCTTGGAACCCTCGATTTTAGAATTTACAAGGACAGCAATGCGATCTGCCAGATGGATTATATGGCTATGAACCGGAACAGGCTCTCCTTTAAAATGATCTCCTTTTCCATTTTCCCATGGGACATGGTGAAACCGTACGAGTTTGGAAAAAAATTTAAACGGTGGAAAACTTTCCAGAAGCAACGCTCCCAACTCGGCGTGAGCATGAGGAGACTTATCCTCAAAATCCATCAGTTTAAAACGGTCGGCTAAAACAATGGCTCCGATATCGTGGAGAATTGAAGCCAGGAAAATGGTACTTATTTCCTTTGTAGGAAGGGAAAGCTCTGTAGCAAGACATGTTGCTGGCCTGCCCCCCGAAAACTGATCCAATCCTTGTGTTAGGATTTGGGTCAAAAA
>JAYNIA010000057.1:0-15111 GCA_038108555.1 Nitrospinota bacterium
GGCTGCAAACTTGGGAAATCTGGGAGCATCCAGAGGGTTATGATGATGAGCGGCTGCTTCTGCCATAAATTCGGGGAGCCTCCAGCTATATAACAATTGTCCTCCAACCTGGGCATGAGAAAAGCCCAACTCTTCCTGCTCTACCTGGTAAAGATGTCTGCCCAGATACTCAGCCCGACTTAAACAAGTTCTGGTTATGGCTACCGCTTGCTGACACAAAACCAGGCTTCCGATATCATGGAGCAACCCAAGTAAATAAAACTTCTCTGTATTGGTCTCGCCAAATAAAGCAGTTATTTCTTTAACCAACAATCCACAAACAATATTGTGCTTCCAAAAATTATCAAGGCTTAAGAGGTCTTTAGGAATCCCATTAAATTTACTCATGACAATGGTTGCGAGCGCCAGATCACCCAATTTATCAATCCCCAGTATATTTAATGCATGGGTGATTGAATCGACTTTTCCAGACAAGCCATAAAACGAGCTATTTACAATTTTTAAAATTCTTCCAGATAGACCGGAGTCTGCCCGAATAATTTCTGCAAAATCCTGGAAAGTACTTTCCGGATTTTGAGTAGCGTCTTTAAGTTTGTGATATACAGCAGGTGGAGAGGCAACCTCCTGAGTTAATATATCTTCAATCTGCATCTGGCACCCCCCCAAAAAAAAAATATCGGACTGGTAATATTGTCTAGCCTAACTCATAAAGGGCCTGGAAACAACTCGGAGGTCCGCCCAAGCAACCAGTAATAAACCAGTCCTATCCATTCATAGATTGTGTTTGATGCACCAATAATTGGGGACAATCGTGGAAGATTCAGCCCAAATTCCACTTTTCCAGTAGTTTTATAATCTACTGGGTAAGGAATAACCTGCCAACCCAATTTTCGAAAAATACCTACCGATCGAGCCATATGCCAGGCTGACGTGATCAAAATCCATTTTTCTCCCTTTTGCGGTTTCGCAAGTTTTAAGGAATTTTGAGCATTCTCCATAGTATTTCTTGATTGGGAATCAAAAATCACTCGATCCGGATTCAGACCCATTTGCTCAAAAAATAATTTTGCAGTAAAAGCTGCCTTATATTCCTGAGCAGATAAAGCCCCCTGTCCTCCCGCATAGACCAGCTTTGCATCTGGAAACCTTCTTGAAAGACTAATAAAAGTGGTTAAACGTTCGACAGAGTCCGCGAGACTAACTTGGCCTCTGATTTTGGTAAGGGTAGGAATTTCCGAGCCACCCAGGACAATCATTCCATCAATCTTTTCCGGGAGAGGCTCAGGAATGGGAAACCGGTTCTCAAGAGGAACCAGCAACATGTCATTAATGGGTATTAAGCTAAAAAGTAAAATGACAGCGGTGGAAAAAACCACCAACTTCTTTCCAATCTTTTCCCGGCCAATCAATAACAAAAACACTCCCAAGAGAAGAATCAGAAACAAACTTGTATTTGGAGAAAATATTAACCAAAAGACTTTAGAAATGATCCAAAACAAGGTGTCCACTCAAACTCTCCTTGAAAAGAAGTAAAAACCAACCCAAGCTAACAAACAAATCCTTCTAACTCAATGATTTAATAGGACAAAACAAATTCTCCCCCGGCCATTTTTTACCTATCGCTTTGTAAGGATTTCCGGAACCTTCCGACAAAAAAATTAATTCTATATAAATATTTCTTTATATAGATGCCATTTTGTATAGAATATAAAGCTTTAAATGGTTTTTTTTTCAAAGAGGGAAGTAAATTTCTTCTACTCTTTTTCGCGTTCAGGAGATTTATTGTGAAAACCAGCACTGAAGTTCGTGAGGATGTTCAAGAGTACTACGGTAAAATTTTAAAAACCAAAAACGATTTGCAAACCAGTGCCTGCTGTGTAGCAGACACGATGCCAGACTATCTTCGGGCCTATTTGCCAAATATACATGAAGAGGTTCAGTCTCGCTTTTACGGGTGCGCCTCTACTTTTCCAACAGGACTCTATGGAAAAACTGTGGTTGACCTCGGTTGTGGATCGGGACGGGACTGTTATCTTTTAGCACAAGTTGTGGGTCCAGAAGGCCTTGTCATAGGGGTGGATATGACGGAAGAACAATTGGCTGTAGCCAGAAAACATGTCACCTATCACACCAACAAATTCAATCTAGACAAACCCAATGTAGATTTTAGGAAAGGGTGGATCGAAGATCTTTCCACCGCTAACCTCGAGGACAACTCGGTGGACGTTGTAATTTCCAACTGTGTTATCAATCTCTCCCCTGACAAAGAAAGTGTTTTCAGAGAAATCTTTCGTGTATTAAAACCCGGTGGTGAACTCTATCTTTCAGATATTTTTACCGGCCGACGGGTTCCAGAACCACTCACCAAAGACCCGGTTTTATTGGGAGAATGTCTGGGGGGGGCTCTATATACAGAAGATTTTAGACGCTTGCTTGCCAAAGTAGGCTGTTTGGATGTTAGAACCATTTCTAAAACACCCATTACATTAAACAATGAAGATATCCAACGCAAAGCGGGGATGATCGACTTTTACTCTATGACTGTAAGAAGCTTCAATTGTGATTTTGAAGATATCTGCGAAAACTTTGGTCATGTCGCCTATTATCAAGGGTCCATTCCTGAATTCCCACACGGATTTACCCTGGACAATCACCATTATTTCCAAACGGGAGTCCCAGTTCCAATTTGCGGAAACACTTATAAAATGCTTAATGAATCACGGTTCTCAGAGCATTTCAAATTAACCGGAAATTTCTCCACCCATTATGGTCCGTTTGACTGCAGTGTCGTGACCCAACAAGAGGGGATTCCTTCCAATGGAAACGGGGCCTGTTGCTAGAATTAAATTAGGAGTAACCCAAGGGGCGAAAGTCCCTTGGGGGAACCGGTAGGATTTTCCTCCCAAAGAATAATATTTTCCCTTTTCATCCCTTCTCCTCACCCCTTTTTCACATCCTGGCCTGAAACAGGCTGAAAATTCGGCAATAATCTGCCATCACTTCAAAATACTTTTTGGCATAAAGATTGCTCTTTAAAAGGCCGTTATTAATACAAAACCTTTAAGGGGAGTCATAATGCGAGAACGTTCTGGAAAATCGATTGCTTATAAACTTGCACTAATTTTGTTTGCTATGATTCTGTTTCCCCGACCGGGTTTCAGCGAACAAGAACCCATGACCACCCTAGGGCAACTTATAAAAACCATTTCCTACTCGCAACCGGAAAACCCTTTCATTCCAAATGAATCAGAATCCATGTCCCCGGAAAATTTATTTTCTTTTATTCAAACTAAAATGAGCAATAAGGGAATTCACTTGCTGGAGGGAAAAGATATGGAAACCCCTCTTTCAAATCTGGAGTTTCTTAATATTGTTTATGCATTTTCTGGAGGCCCCCAAAACTCAAACCTGATAAATAAAAAACTTTTTTTAAAAAAGAATGGTTTTATTTCTTCTACAGATATTGGTTTGGCAACTGAAATAAAGGGCAGCGTAACCCAATACCACCAAAATTCTTCTTTTGGAAAACCGATTACCCTTGCTTCACCCCTTTTCCAGTTTGACGAAATCCGCACCGAGCGCAAAAGCCGCGTTGCTTTTACTCTGGATGATGAAAGTCGAGTGATTTTAGGCGGTTCTACAAACATCTCGATGGATAAAAACATATACAATCCAGAAAACAGGTTTAGAAAAATGCTTTTTCACCTGACGGAAGGAATGGCCCACTTTGTAGTTTCAAAAGCGATGAAAAAAGGTTCTACTTTTGCAGTGGTAACTCCAAATGGAATAGCGGGGGTACGTGGTACAGAATTCGTTACCATAGTAGAACCTGGGGGAAAGACCCGTTTCGTAGTACTGGAAGGTAAAATAGAAACCGCACCGATACTGTCCAGGGGAAGGCTGGGAGTCCGTACGTTTATAGGGGCCGGTGAGATGCAAACATTAAGTGAAAAGGGCCGGGCTTCTATTGTCCAGAAAGCACCAAAGAAACTTCTCGACCGGTTACAAAAAAATTCGATCGTTAAAAAGAAACTTAACCATCCAAAACTTTTGAGAAAATCCAGCTTGCCTAACAAAAAACTGGATTCAAACAAAAGGACAAAAAAAGCAAAAACCGATTTCAAACAAAATGGAATGGCTCAGGACGCATTAAAACAGGCTTGGACAGGAAAGCGAAATCCAATGCCCTCTTCCATAGACCGGGACACACTAAAACCTTTTAAAAATATCTCCAATCCCTCCCAACTGGATCGTTTCAAATCTAATTACCAGAAACGCATACCATCTCAAGCCTTAAACCAGATGAAACGACAAGCCCAGATTCATCCCTAAACAAATCTGGCTTTAAAATTTCCAACCCGTCCTTTCTCAAGGCCAGCCCTTGCTATAATAATCCTATACTTTTTTTGGAGAGGAAGAATGGCCAGCAGGTATCTGGATATTTTGTGCGGAAAATGTGGAGGCTTTATTTTGCGTTACCGGAAGGAAGGTTCAGGACAGTTGATTCGACTGTATCTGGATAAAATACTGGAGCCCAAATCGTTAGCTTCCCTAAAGTCCCTTGGAAGCAAATCCAATCTCCCTCCATTGGTTTGTTCCGATTGCAACCATCCCATTGGACATCCCATGGAACACCAGGGAACCAGGTTAGCCTACCGAATGATTAAAGGCTCGTTCAAAAAATCCCCAAACTGATTGTTACAACTATATTCAGATATGGATTAAGCATCCAACGTCAGGTTGCCTTTAGGAACGGCAATACAAGCCAGGCAAGACCCTTCTTCTGGTGGGGAACCCGGCTCACCCACGTAGGTCACTTCACCATTTTTAATGGCCGTGAGACAGGTACCACAATTTCCCGCACGGCAACCCGAATCCAAAGGGATGCCATTTTTCTCAGCGAATTCCAACAGCGAGGTGGCACTTGGATTCCAGGCAAGAATTTTTCCTGACTTGGTAAAGCGAATATCAATTTTGGGAGCCTGCTCTTTATCAGAATCAGTTTTACATTTTTTAACAGTAGCCGGTCCAAAAGCTTCAAAGTGGATATTGGCTTTTGGGACTCCCCAGGAAGCCAAGTCGGCACGCAAATCCTTTACCATTGGAGGTGGTGCGCATATGTAAAAATCATAATTGCTGGAAGGCAAAAACGGTTTGAAGTTTTCAACCGTAACTCTTCCTTCCACATCATAGTCTGTGCCCTTTACATCTGATTCTTCCGGAGAACTGTAAAAAATCTTTAAATTCACATTGTTATTTTCTTTGGCAACGTTTTCAAGATGCTCCTTCATTACATGCTCTTTTTTATTTCTGACTCCAAGAAAAAACCAGATTTCCCTTTGGGATTCAATTTCTACCAGTGCATTTAACATACTAAGAAGCGGGGTAATTCCAACACCGCCGGCAAGTAATACAATGGGACTTTTTTCAGTCATGTTTAGACAAAAATGGCCGCTCGGGGCTTTAACATCGACGATGTCATGTTCGTTTAAATTGTCATGAAAATAGTTGGATGCCAGGCCTGCAGGGGCATTCGGCTCATCTCTGGGAGGAAGAACCCTTTTAATTGAAACTCGATAGCGCTCAGGATGATAAGGGCTGTCAGATAACGAATAGCAACGAACTACTGGTTGTGCTTGCCCTTGAATATGCAATTGAAAAGTCAGGTACTGTCCCGGGATAAAGCCAGGCAGCGGTTTTCCATCATGGGGAGCTAGATAGAAAGAAGTTATGTCATGCGTTTCTTTAACTTTTGAAGCAATGCGAAACTTTCTAAATCCATTCCAGGAGCGCCTTGCCCTCTCATCCTCAAGCCGTTTGGCTTCCATGATTTGTTCAACGCGAGCCTTTAACAACTCTGATTCCAGATTTGTTCTATCCTGGTTGATTGCCAACGCACGGGAATTATTTGCAATAAGAATCAGCACATAGGCCACAAGGCTTAAAAGAAATACCAACGCGATAAAACTGATAGCGATATTTAACAAAATCCTCCTCCTTTAGACAACATGACTTTTCTATAAAAAATCATTTTAAACGTTCCGCTATTTGTTTATTCCCAGAATGCATTTTCTTTTTAAATCCAGGATCGAGATGATACACATGACAAGTTTGACAATCCTGAACTATCTGGGATTCGGTATGACATTGAACACATGCTTTCCTTTTTATCGATGCAAAGTTGCTGGACCAGTTCGTTGCATCAAAACTCTTAAACGAAGCCATATATTCTGCCTTACCATCTAAAATATGGCAATTGGAACAGGAGCTGGTTTTTCCCATTATTTCTATGTGGCTGGAATGGGCATATTGGGAATGGGGTCGGTTATTTACATCCTTGTAACGCCATTCGACTTTCAGCTCCTTATTTCCCTCGGCATCCGCTAACTCACTCACAGCATGGCATTTAACACAGCCTCCCACACCTTCTTTAGGTGAAATGACCTGATCTCGCATTGCAACTGCACGAGCTTCCTTATCGCCATCTCCCTCCTTTGAAGATACTGCCAGGGCAAACTCCACCCAGGCTTTCGCAACCGGATCACGATGCCCCATCGGTTTATAACGAACCTCAAGCATGTCCGCATACCAACCGCCAAATTTTGCCTCAACGGGAGGTTCATATTCCAGGTTCAAACCCCACGAACAAGCGGCACGTTTCAGAACCTCTGGATTCAACCCGGTTAAAAGTTTGTGAGCCATAGGGGTTTCGGTTTGGGTGTTTATCAAATCCTCAACTGAGAGAATACTATCTTCCGTCATTGCCATAATCAGCTCTTGCAAAGGCTGCTCATAAGTTTCCGGATCGTCTTCAGGAACATCCAGTAGAAAAGTACTGATCAAAGCTGGCATTTCAGTAGAGACACTGAGAAATTCCTCCTCTGCTTCATGGGCAGGAGAATTACAAGCCTGCGTTAATGCTTCATGGTCAATATGATTTTTCATAAACTCAGGAAGGCGCAATAAAACCATCTCTTTCTTCTTTATTTGGGAGCCATGACAATCAGCACAAATCTTTTCAAACGCCTGAGGCCTTACCTCCCTATCGGACAAGGTCACCTGATGACAACCAATGCAAGAAGAAGGGGCCTTCTGTGTAAATTTGGGATTTTCAAAATGTTTATTTAAATGCGATCCGTGATCAAACTTAATCGAATTTCGGTTGAAATAGGGATACTTTTCAGGAAACTCAGGATGCCCCTTTGTAAAACTTTCAAATTTGTTTTTATGGCAAGTGTTGCATTGGACACTGGTCGATTGCAATGTGCTCATCCTTTGCCCATTGTGTTCCCGATGACACATAATGCATTCGGTTTTCATAACTTCCCTGCCCTTTGCCAGATCATTGTTATGCGGTATCGAATCAGGGCCCCCAAAA
The DNA here is from genome assembly GCA_038108555.1 of Nitrospinota bacterium. Classification (GTDB taxonomy): domain Bacteria; phylum Nitrospinota; class Nitrospinia; order Nitrospinales; family VA-1; genus UBA8687. The sequence continues at coordinate 7,379 of JAYNIA010000057.1, forward strand.
GAATGGCAGTTTACACAACTAACTGAAATATCTTCCCGGGTAAAAACTGCTTTAATCCAGCCTACCGGGCCCTTACCATGAGCAGAGTGACAAGAAGAACAGCCCTGCGTTGCAGTAAATTTTTCATGGGCTTTGGATAATGGACCGGCATCTGAAATACTGACGAACCCACCGCCATCAGGATTTAAAGCCTGTGACGTAGCGAGTAATGCAAGAATGGCTGCCACAACCAAAAGGGAAATCTGGCCTCGGTTTGCCCGAATCGTTTTCCTCGGAGCACAAGGAGGACGTTGCCAGGAGCATTCCCCATTGGGTCCCGGTCCCTCTTCACAAGAACCTCCGTAACGTTTTTCGCGGCGACACGACCAGCGCCCTTTTTTAAAAAAAGGCTCACAATCCTGAGTTCCCCCGCAACTGCCATCTATTTTTGGCCCCTTGAAACAGGGAGTTCTCCATAGAGCCCCTCTTCCGCAACGGTAAGGGAAATTGGGCCTCTCATAAGGGCTTTTATCGTGATCGAATTTATTTTCGTCCATTTAATTAAAGAAAACCTGAATAACAATTAAGTGCCATATCACCATTGTCATAACAGCCGCCGCCAAAGGCACATGAACAAGCAACCAGTTTTTCAACATGGTTTGCAAAGAATAATGGAAATCAATTTTCCGTTTTGTTTCTGCGAGAGCAAAAATTTGTTCCAGATATTCACGCTCCGCCTGATTTAAAAACCTTTCCAGAATGGAACACTGCTCTTTTACCCAGGTCTGTGCATTTTGCCCCCCAAAGATATTATTAAGGAAAAATCGAGGACGCTGAAAAAACCAACCCAATGTTTCCAAATAATGTTGTGCAAGGGTATCACTCCCTGTTTTTTCAGTACACTCCAGAACCAGCCTTTCTGCCTTATTCCTTATTTCTGCTATATCCCTTGGAATTCGCTCATAGATACATTCAAGACCAATTCGGGTTAAAAGATGCGGATAAACCTTTTCTATAATCAAACCCACAATTCCTGACAAAGTGGTTATATAAAATAGAATGGAAAGAATCTGAACATACAATCCTTTGGGCCATAAAACTCCTGCATGCAACCAGAATAAAAAAAGGGCAAGAAACCCAGTCACCGTATGGAGCAAAAACCATTTATGGGCAGGCCATAGAGGAAGAAAAGGCAAGCGCTTACGCAGATTGAACAAGCATAAAAAGAAAATAATGAAAAATAATCCGCCACCACTAATAAACTCGGGATAGCCGAGGGAGTCTTCTACTTTTAATGTCCAAACCCAAACAAGAACAAAATAGGCAATGGCAAAAGCAATGTAACCCCATAATTTTTTCATCACTAAGCCCCCATATCTCCACCCCAGGTCACATCTCTAAAATCCACTCTATTTAATGCATCATGGGGGCATGCAAAAGCGCAGGCAGGACCTGTGACCTGGTCAACACAAAGATCGCATTTTGTTGCTTTGATAATGGGTTTATGATTTTGCGGATCTAATATAAGTTCCCCTTCATCATCACGAATGGAAACCATCCGAATATTTGAATAGGGGCAGGAGTTTGCGCAGGTCTCGCACCCTATGCAAGTGTCGTCATTGATAACAACCATTCCGCCTGACATCGTGCGATGAATCGCACCGGTAGGACAACCGATCATACAAACCGGGTCCGCACAATGCATACATGCATTGGCCACCATCCAGTTCTGGAATGTTTTTCCATGCCTGACAAACCTTGGGTTCCCATCGTGTGTTGCAGAACACGCACGGACACAATCATCACAGCGTACACACCGATCCAGATTAATCAACATCGCCTGGGTGCCGTTGACGAAACGCTCTTGAACCGCCCATTCCTGCAATGCACCTTCTGCCAGAGTCTGGTTAAAAAAATCCTGCAACCTTCTGCGTCTGCCCTGATCTGGTTTGCCGTCCCGGGTTCCCCCAGGTCTTCCTGACTCCCAATAGGCAAACAAATGTTTCTCAATCGTCTTTGTGGGAACGCGCAAAACTTCTACATAGCCGAGGGCGGTAATTGTTACCTTTAGACTGACGTTCAACTCACCTTTCCAGGCTCGATAGAGTTCATCGGCACCATAAAAATCTCCAGCTCCGAGATAGGTAATCGTTTGTCTTCCATTCCCTCTTTGCACGGAGACCCTTGCAAATCCCGCGCGCACCATCAATACTCCGTCAGGATACGTTCCTTCCAGAGTAATCTCCGGTTCATCTTTAACCCCTTCAATCCGGTCCTGCCCCTGCATTTTTTTATAGGAAAGATGCCAGTCAAATGTTCCGTAAGTTTCAAAGAGGGTATTATCTGCAACCTCCTGAAGGTCATCATTATCCAGGTGAGAAAAAATGGAAGTGGCACCCAGGTGGGCTTTGAGAGCATTTTGGCGATAACGTTCATCGATCAATCTTCGCCATCCCTGGTCGTATTTTCTAAACTCCCTGAGCCCTTGCCATCTTATTTCTAAAAGTTCTGAGTCCGATTCAGAAAATACGGTGGAAGTTCTGGGTGTTCTCCCCAGGGCAGCGAGTTCCCCAAACAACGCACCTTCATTTAGAATTGCAGTTTTATTGGAATCTAGAATGGCGGGAACATCCTGGAGAAAAACGTGGGTGGAACCAGGATCTTTGTTTTCACGAAGCCCAGCTTTTTGATCGTAACGCTGGACATCCCTGAACTCCGGGGACTTCTTTTGCGTCCACAATTGTTTCAGGGCTTGCCAAAAATTTTTTTTCTGGATTTTCCTACGGCCCAGCATCTCACCGGGAAGTCCAGGGGCCAACACCACACGTAAGGACCCGTTGAGAACCAGAAACGCTGAATTGCCATAATCCCCTTCACGTATGACAATGTCGCCCGCTTTGTAACGCATGATCCGGGCATCGTTTCTTAGTATCCCGGCAAGCGAAATTCGAGTCGGGAACTTATCCGCTTCAATGGCTCTAATTTCAGGAATGCCCAACAAGCGTTCAACATCCGCATCCGTCATGTCGGAGCCAAACGGCTGATCCCAACGCTGTGGACGTGACTGGGTTGTGATAGTCATCCATCCACTCCTTCAGGTATAAAAAATGAAGCCTTAAAGGCTATTCTGTTTGAAACCCAATATCTACCTCTAAGCTGCTCAACAAGCGCTTCTAATTTTAACCAGAAATTATTTATAATCTCCTTTGGCTGGGAGCTTGCTTCCTACCGCACCCGTCAGATCCTTACCCGCGATAGCTGCTGCCAACTTCAAAGCATTTTCCCGGGTTGGGGAAGCCAACAGTTCTGCAGCTTCTGCAACACCAGAAAGAGCAGCCCTGGCATTTTCAGCACGTTTTTTTTGCGCCTCAATATATTTGGCCTCTTTGGATTTTGACATGACGCTCGTTGCCGAAACCAAAGCCGCTGCCTGACCTATCACAAAAAACTCAGCCTGTTCCTTAGGAGTCATTTCTGCATTTGTTTTCATATTCGGAGGATAGTGTCTGTGTCGGACGGAGCCCTGTGAGTATTTCACCAATTCAAAATCAGGGTTGATGGGATGTCCCGCTCCCAGCATTTTTGCAAGGTCGTCTGCCTTCAAATTAGGATTGGCAAGCCCGTGACAGGTCATGCAGTTTTCTGCCACTTCATACTTCATGGTGGGCCAGATCAAACCAGCGGCTTTTGAGTCGGCAATTCTTTTGGCTTTATGATCAGCAGATTCCGCTTCTCTTTTTACATCCTTGCCACCATAATTATCATGAATTTTCAACCAGTCCGATGAAGGCCCGTGACAGCTTTCACAAGAAGTACCTGATTTTGCCTGGGGTTTTGCTCCTGCATCTTTTTTCTCAAGAGTGTAATGGCAAAGATAACAAGTTTCGTTTCTCTTCATTCGTTTTTGACCACCCACCGCACTCAAAATCTTTTTAGGGGAAGGTTTACTTGAGTCTTTGGGCTCCCGATGAACCGTACGAAAAGACGTATAATGTTTTGTTTTTTCCCAGATCTTAAACTCTTCTTCATGGCATTCTTCGCAAAGCTTGGCGCCTCTCACAAAAGCATCAGCGTTCACCACAGAAGGCATGACAAACCCTGCGGCCACTACCCAGCCCAAAAGAAAAAGGAAAGCTAAATTAAAACAATTCTTATCTGGTTTCATAGCACCCTCTCTAAAAAAATACATCTATCTTTATGTTTTATTGATTTCGGTGATTTATTTTTAATTCGCTTAAAACTGGTAACGGATTTCTGTTCGAATGGTAGAGCCATCATTACGCTTTTCCAGAACCGAGTAAGAAGCGTCAAATTGCCATTGGATCCGGTGAGCCAGTCTCTGCCGAAATTCAAAACCAAAGGCGACATCATCAAATCCAGCACCCCCGATATCTTTCCGGCTGGCGATTTCAAGAGTTAAACTTCTGCGATGGTCTTCCCAAAAAGCCTCATAACCAACGACCAAACCTGCGACATCGGTGGTGAAGTTATTAAGCTCTGATAAAAAGTTACCAACCCCGGGTGAGGCGAACAGAATTCCCAATCCACCCAGCGCTCCACCAACCACCGGTTCCCGGCCTGCCTGCGTATAGTTTCCGTCCGCAAGAAAGGCGTTTACATAAGCAATATCATCGGAGCCGTGAGGTGTCCATGAAACTTCTGAGGTATATATGGTTCCCGTGCCTGCTTTAGGACTGTCTGCCCCTGGTTCAAAGGAGGCATTTATCCGGAAAGCCGTGTTGAAATGACCGATCCTTTGAATGGCTGCAACACCAAAATTAAAACTATCTCCGGTGGTTTGCTCGTCCTGGATGGCGATCATATCAATATTAATCGTATGACCGGGAGTGTCAATTGAGTTGAACCATCCGAACAAATCTGCAGATCTATTCAAACGGGCGTTGGCCCGGTTCAACTCATTCCAGCCATAAACAAAGGTACTTCTCATTCCCGAAATTCCTGCAAAACGAATATTATTTCGAACGATTCCCACGGCATCAATCGTTTCATTAATCATGATGGCATTTTGAAACGTGAAGGCCTGCCTTCCCACAGAGAAACCCATATCAATTGGTTTTTTTCCTATCGGATCCAGCCCTGGAAACAGACTTCCAAAATCACCCTCGAAAAACAAAGTCCGTATATTTAAATTGGGTTCAATTTTACTAGGGCCAAAATCATCATTGAGCTGAACCCGGGTAAACCGGTTAAACTCATTTCTGTCCAGGGGACGCACCCCAATAATTAGTTTTTCTGTGTGGGTTAACTGAAGATTGGCAAAGAGGCTGAGGCGCGTTGCCCATTCTGCAGATGAAGGACGAACCCCATTATCAAAATAAAACAAGGAAGTTCGAAGCGTACCAAAAATCCATAATTGAGGCTGCCAGACAGCACCCCAGGGAGTTTCAAAACCTTCCTGCAAATTACCCGTGCCAAGAAACAGGTCACCCCCCTCGTAAATCAGGGGTGGTCGGTTCCCAGTATCTGAAGGTTCCTTAAGTTGAATTTTTTCATCAGAGAAACGACTGACGCCGAAAGACTCACCCAGGGGATAGAGGTCACAAAAAGCAGGTGGCACAAAAGCCAAGAAAAAACCCGTAACCAGAACGCATAACAAACCCAATCGTCGTTTAATGCCGTTTCCCATCAACACTGCCCTCCTCCAAAGCAATGGCTAACCTGCCAAATCTTTCAAAAAATTAATTAATTGAAAATATCCAGTATTGAATCAAGAAATGAGGTTTGCATTACATTTCCCCCACCCTCAACATCAAAAACGAGTTCCTGGCTGGCAAGAACTTCATAACCAGCTGCAACCTTTTCCACTACTTCCCTTGCACTCATCGCGTAATCAAATCCCCGATTCTTGATAGCTCCAATCAAATTGGCTGGTGCCATTCCGGCAACGAAATCAATTTTAGCTTTATATGGACCTTTACCCGTCAACAAATCTCCATCGACCTTATATTTGGCCCACTTGGAATCCAGAGGAGCAAGACTTCTTCTGTTGATTCTTTCGACAGTACTTTCCCCAGTCAAAATAAGAGACCGTGTCGTTGGCCTCAGGAAAGGAATCGTTGTGACGGGATAAGGAACCGGGATAACCCGTTCCCTCTCTCCCCCACGGCTGTTGAACACAAGAAAACGACCGCGGAGATCAAACAACTGGTCATCTAAAGGCAAATCGCCATTAATAACGTAAGCCGACTCATGATCTCGCACATCAAAGTTGGGATCATAGTCACCAGATTTGAATATTGCTTTGCCCGTGCTGTCTGTAACAGTTACCTGCAGGAAGACAAGCCGCTCAGCCGCAAACCCTGTGGGGACATTATGTCCGTCTGTCAGGTTTTCCACTTTTACTTTAAAAGCAAGCCCACCTTTATCGTTCCGGGTAATTACCGGTTTCCCCAGTTTATAGCCATTGTTTAGCACTTCCAGACGTTTTTGCCTGACCCATTCCAAACGCTTAAACTGAACTTTCAAGATATCACGAGCATCATAGCGGTCGTCCACAGATTCCCAACGTGATGGGAATTTCATGTCGCTTGTAACTTTATTTTCGAATTCATCCGTTCCCCAACCCGCTTCGTAATCAAACTGCAACCATTCCCTCATTGTTGCCAGTTCCTGCGCTTCGACATTGTGAGGGAAAATACCAGGATGAACCACTGAGTAATCGGGTCCTGCAAAAATATGGTTAGTCAATTTCCTGGGTTTGGTTTCTTTTCCCCCAACAATAGCGGCGGGCCCTTCTTCATACCCGGAGGGAATTCCCTGGACTTTTCCCATATGACAATCTTGACAGGTGGTTCCTTTTTCTGCTGCAGGTGACATTCGATATTCACTGAATGCTTCTTCCAGCCGAATACCGTTCAACAAGGTCACATCATGACATTGGCCACAGAAAGTCGAACTGGAAATAGGTTCAAACTTGAAAGCTTTGGTATGGATTTTTCGACCGGGTTTTCCTTTTTCGGTAACGACTCGATATTCATCTGTATTATCCAATACCCGTTTCAGCTCTTGCCCGCCTGAAGGTCCATAAACCGGTGCCAGCAAATCCCCTTTCTCAATTGCCAGGCGACCACTACGCTTGTTGTAAACTTTGGTGGTTCGATGACAGGCAATACAGGTAATTCCTTCGCGGGAGGCCGGGTGACGGTCCAAATTAGAAATAAAAGGACTTTCGTTTAAATTTGCTCCAATGGGAGTGTGGCAGCGAAAACAGAAATCACCATTGGTTCCACTGGTAATTTCGTTAATAAAACTGCTCATGGAAAGATAAACAGGACTTAACTGTGCATAAGAATGTTGTGAAACCGACCATTCTTTATAGTGTTTTGGATGACACGTCGCACAGGTCGTAGCTGATGGGTAATCATTTTCAACGAATAGGTTCGCATGCTCGGCTGCAGCCACTGCTGCAATGTCTCTCTCTCCGTCAGCCTCACCCTCTTTCTTCATTTCCCCCTTCATCTCTGAAGAAGATTTGGATTCCATGGCTTTTTTATCTTCGGACTTTGCCATCATTTCCGACTTGCCAGAATCTTTCTGGGACATAGTAGCCGGAACATTTTTGTTACAGGAATAAAGAAAAACGATAGAAAGGATAGTTAAAACTAATGGAAGGAAACTTTTTCGATTCCCATGCGCACTCAAAGCCATGACCCCAACCCCCGTTATCTGGTGAAATAATAACCTTATAATAAACTTAAAACAGGGAATTTATACATAGTGGAATTCCCATTGTA
>JAYNIA010000058.1:0-5421 GCA_038108555.1 Nitrospinota bacterium
GATATATCTTTTTCCATGCCAAGTGCAGGAGCTACCCATGACAAAACAAGGATGAGAATCAGTACAAGGCCGTGTACTTTTTTTTCGAACCTGGGTTTCATATTTATTCTCCTGTTATTCCATTGATGAAAAGGGTTTGATGAGGAGAGGCTAATGCCTCTCCCCATTTGCCAAACCTCATACGGTTTAAACTTAGTTAGCCTGTTTCTGAATCATTTCTTTCAGTTTCAGGTATTCCGCATTGTTGGAGTCTTGATCCAAAGCCTTATCAATTGCTTTCAAGGCCTGGCCATACTTTTCAGCTCCCATACTGATCAATGCATCCATGTAATTGGTGCGAGCCTGCAACATTGAATCGCCTTGAACGGATCGTGCGCAGCGAAAACCTAGTCCAACACCATAGCTGTTGTTCATTGGGTCATTCCAGAAACGATGAGTGTTGGTAACGCTTTCAGCAGGGGCATACCAGGAACCGCCACGGATTACGCGTTTTTTACCTGTAGCAATTCGGTCAACATAGGTACCAGTGGCACTCAGAAAAACTCCTTCTTGAGGCCCCTGCGGATTAACAGTTTCCTTGGTATTTTTGTAGTAATTGGGGTCGTACCAATCATTAACCCATTCGAAAACGTTTCCGGCCATGTTGTATAGGCCGTAAGGGCTCTTTCCTTCGGGGTAAGCATCGACATTTGCAGTGTATTCTTGCTTACGACCGTAGTTGGCTTTGGTTGCGTCCAAGTTATCACCCCATGGGTATTTGAAACCTTCTGGGCCTCTGGCAGCCTTTTCCCACTCCGCTTCAGTCGGAAGACGTTTGTTTGCCCAGCTGCAGTAAGCATTTGCGTCATGCCAGTTCACACCGCTGACGGGTTGGTTAGGTTTATTGCGTTTGTGGTCGTCCCAATAGGCTGGAGCAGGATGACCTGTGGCTTTGATAAATTCTCCATACTGCTTGTTGGACACTTCATATTTGTCCATGTAATACTGATCTAGAATGACCATGTGAGCAGGGCCTTCATCATGGAAAGCTTCCCTGGAAACGGCATACTTGAGACGTTGTCTCTTGGTCATTTTTTCTGTGTCCACTTGGGTTGATTTGTCCACTCCCATTAAAAAGGAGCCACCCGGAATCTGGACCATGTCTTCAGGGGTATCGGTTGCACCAACCGCTGTAGTGGCAAGGAAAGTTGATACGGCTAAAGCCCCAATACCTGCAAAAAACTTATTTTTGATCTTCATATTATTTTCTCCAGTTTATATTTCTAATGTTTAACTAATATTGTGTCGATATTTTATATAAGGTTTTTTGAATGTCAAATGTTTTTTTTTAAAAAAGTTTTGACAAACATTAAAAATATTGATAGTGTTTATTTTATGGATACTTACAAAATAGATCATGTGGCGAGAATTACAGGATTGAGCAAACATGTCATACGATCCTGGGAAAGTCGGTTTCGCTTTTTGAAACCTGAACGTGGCGACAACCGCTACAGAATGTACTCCCAGCAAGATGTGGATTTGCTTCTATATATAAAAGAGCAATTGGAGGATGGGTTTGCCATTGGGGAATTGGCCAGTCTGGGAAGAGAAAACTTAATAGAAAGGATGCGTAACCAAACTGCTACGACCAGTCAAGTTGAGGAAACTCCCCTGGAGAGAATAAATAATATTTTAATTTCAAGTCTTGCCCCCTTCGACAAAGCAAAGTTTCTTCGAGCATTAAATGAAGGGGTCTCTCTGCTTCCATTTGATGAGGTTTTCTATAAAGTTTTTGTTCCTCTACAAAGAAAAGTCGGAGATATGTGGCATGAAGGAAAAATTGGAGTAGGCCAGGAACGTTTTGTTTCAAACCAAATAAGACAAAAGATTCTCTCCCTATTAAATCAGTTGCCTGTTTCAAAACAGGGGCCAAAAGTTGTCATCTCCTGCCTACCAGATGACTATCATGAAATGGGAGCTTGGATGGCCGCTTATCATTGCTCCATAAATGGGTGCCAGGTCTTTTACCTTGGGGCCAATATGCCGGTCAAGGAACTGGGCGCTTTTTGCACTCTTACACGTCCGAGTTTAGTGTTGCTGTCATGCACGGGGGATTTTTCAGAACCAGAAGCGAAATCGCTTACAGAAGATTACAGTAAATTGGTGCTTCCTGTTTGTCCCATTTGGGCAGGTGGAGCAGCATTAAGTTCCCTTGGAAAATTTTTTACACAAAACGGTATTGAGGTTTTGGAATCTTTGCATGTACTAGAGGACCGTTTAAAACGCCTCTCCCAATTTTTAAATCCAGATCGCTAGACAATGAATGAAAAAATAAAAATTGGAGTCAGCAGTTGCCTGCTGGGAGAAAAGGTCAGATGGAATGGTGATCATAAACAGAGCCTTTTCGTTCGGGATGTTTTGGGAAAACATTTTGAATATATTTCTTTATGTCCGGAAATGGAAGTGGGAATGGGAGTTCCCAGGGAAACAGTTGCTTTATATGGTGCTTTAGAAAATCCCAAAATGATCAGCAAAAAAAGTCGAATTGACTGGACGGCAGAAATGAAGAGGTACAGCAAAGAACAAATTAACCTTTTAGCAAAACAGGACTTGTCCGGTTATATTTTTAAAAGCAAATCCCCTTCGTGTGGTCTTGGAAGAATCCCTGTTTACTCGGAAGACGAACCTGGAAAGGCAAGGCATGGGTCTGGAATGTTTGCCAATGAATTCATGAAAGCCTTTCCTTTAGTCCCGGTAGAAGATGAGGGGAGGCTGTATGACCAAAGACTTAAGGAAAACTTTATTATTAAAGTGTTTAGTTTTTATCGTCTGAAAAAATCATTATTAAGCAAAAATGCCAGGCTTGGGACCCTGGTTAAATTTCATACGCAACATAAATTTTTACTCTTAGCTCATAGCAGACAGCACTATCAGAAATTGGGAAAGATTGTAGCGGAAGCCAAAAAGAATCCCTGGAACAAGGTGTTGGCAAATTACATTTATATGTTTATGGAAGCATTTGCGTATAAAACAACAAACAAAAAAAACACAGATGTTTTAATGCATATGATGGGATTTTTTAAAAAGCTAATTCCATCGGAAGATAAAAAAGATATTTTGGATGCCATTGAGAATTATAGAAATGAGCTAGTGCCATTAGTTGTTCCTGTTACCTTGATTCGGCACTATGTGAAAAAGTACGATGTATCTTATTTGCAGGACCAGGTGTATCTAAATCCCCATCCAAAAGAACTGATGCTTAGAAACCATGTTTAAAATGAGGAAATTTTAATTTTTGGATATTGTTCGATTCCGGGAATAGGATTTCAGCTCTATAAGGTCAACAAGCTAATTTTGAGGGCGCACTTGTTTGCGTCCTATTTATCAACCAAACCTTTTTTGATAACGAAAAACATCAATTCAGCGTTGTTTCTCCAGCTCATTTTTCTCAATATATTATTTCTATGAGTATGGACTGTCCTGGGACTCAGATGTAAGAGTTCAGCTACCTCTGATATGGATTGCCCCGATCCCAGCTGAACCATTACCTGAAACTCTCGATTGCTTAACCCTTCTACATTAGAGAAAGCATTTACTTTATTTATTCTCTCCAATGTGAGTCTTTCTCTAAGGTCTTCACTCAATACTAATCGTCCCATTAAAACATCATGGATAGACTCAATAACATTCCGTATGGATTCTACTTTTGAAATAAAACCGGATGCACCCGCATTGATAAAACGTAATGCATATTCTTCTTCCGGGAAGCTGGACATCATCAATATCTTAATATCTGGAAGTTCAACCTTTATATCTTCAACAATACTAAGTCCGTCCCCTCCAGGCATTTTTATATCAAGCAAAGCCAGGTCACATGAAATATCAGACCTCAAAAGACTCATTAACTCTTTCCAGTCGGAAGCCTGACCTACAACTTCTATACTGTCAGACTTTTTCTCGATATAGTTAACCAATCCATCTCGCAAAATTGCATGGTCATCAGCAACTATAACTTTGATCTTATTAGCCAATGTTTAACCGTAGTTGGTTAGCAATAGTATTTACGCACTCAAATATTTCAAAGGAGTTCACTTCCTTCCATACGTAATTTTCTGATTTTTGGATAGCGGTTTCTGCCAAAAGATAAAAAGGGGAACTGCCTGAACAACCATCCTGAAAAAAACTCAGGAATTCAGGCAATCCCCCTGGTGGCAATCTTATTCACCTAAAGACAGACTTTTTGTCCCAATCTATAAGGAGAACCGTTTATCTTTCCTTTTATTAATTCACCGCTTAAGGTCTTTAAGAGGTAAAGAGACCTTGAACCAACACCAATTATTCCTACTACCTCATGAGCTCCGCTTAAATAAAATTCATGGCCATTATCGATCTCAAATCTGGTACCTGGAGTTGTAACAGCACCCACTCCAGCATAGGAACGATTGGTATTTCTGCACCAATCAAACACTTTTTCAAACCCATCCCCCGAAAGCCCTTGGGATAAACTAATATTTACTTTATTAAACTCACCTGATCCAATTGGTGATGAAACTCCCACATTGGATCTTGATGACTGTTGATTAGTTGAATTATCCTTTTTTGAATTTTCCAATTCAGTCTTTTCTCCTGCTTCAATCTTTTCATTCATTCGACTGAAGAAAATGGACATTGAGCCAATAAAAATTGCAAGGCCAATTCCCAGACGAAGAACATGTTTGAATAATATATTGACCTTTCTTCCTACTCGTTTTTCAGAAAGACCTTTCCCGGCTAGACTCTGAGAATGAGAAAAATAAAACTGAAAGTAGAACTTGTCATAAGAATGCATGGTTCTAACGGGTCTTTTCTTTGATTTTCCAATGTAATAGTCCTCGTTATAACCATTCTCAAATCCCTTATCTGCATTCTTGGAGTATTCAAAACGTTTCTCTGTTATCGAACGCATGAATTTGTGAACATTGTCAAAGTCCTGGGTTAGCAAAACCACATCCTGAAAATAATGGCGTTGCTCCGTGTACCACTTCTTAAAATCTTTATTCCTGATAGGTTCATCGGTGGGCCAGTAATTATGAGCCTCATCAATGACAATCAAACACCCGGCATAAATTCCTTTTGGATCAGCGACAATCTCATGAATGTTTCTGATTCTCTCCTCATCGATCATTTCCAGAAAATTCATTTTCTCAACAAACTTAAGTTCTGGAATCTTAGCTGCCAAGACATCCAGACGAACAGGAAGGTTTGTCAGTATTTTCCGGCCTTTCTTTAAGGAAGGAATAATGACTTCCTTAACTACGTGGTAGCTCTTACCTGAACCCGGAGGACCGCAATAAAACAGTGTGGACATTGTTATTTAAAGAATGGAAAAAAGTTGAGACCAAAACGAATCACTATCGCTCCAATCACAATCGTTAAACATTGTCCAAAATGTAGATAACTTAA
>JAYNIA010000058.1:5521-11983 GCA_038108555.1 Nitrospinota bacterium
ACTAAATACAAAAATGCACGCAGTGCCTGAAAGACAAAAGCATACGCACTAAAATCTATGCAGATTGGAGTGGATGAAAAAGAAACCGTCATACATTTATTAGGTAAAGCCGCAGTACCTTGAGGAGGTACAAAAGACATAAGCCGAGTCCTGAGAGTTTCATTACTCAAATTAGTAATCGCAGTTTCAAACAAACTTCTTAAAGTGGTATCAGCTGAGTAGGTCGGTGTATAAAAACCATTGGCAGCAAAAGTTTCTTCACCTGTATCTGTATCCGGGTCAGGATCAGGTTGCTGGTTCGGGTCAGGTATTTCATCGGGGTCGGGATCTTCATCAGGATCAAGGTCGGGGTCAGGACCCGGAGTTACAACTTCCCCACCATCCGGACTGGTACAGGTACTCGTTGATGAATCCCAGGTATAACCATAACCTGTACACCAGGGCGGGGTTGTATCAGGGTCTCCACCTGATCCACTCCCATCACTTCCAGAACCAGAACCACCAGAGCCTCCTGATCCTTCAGAACCTGATCCATCTGAGCCTGAACCAGAGTCTCCCGATCCAGAACTTTCCGAGCCGGAGCCACTGGAACCACCGCCGGAAGGAGTCGAACCTGTTCCAGTTCCCTCATAAGTTTTATCATCAGCGGGTGTATCAGTAGGAACTTCTGCAACTTCGATCGACCTTCTGCATTGATTCGAATTTGCTGGATTTATTTCCCAGCCTGCAGGACATGGTTGTGGGGATCGAGCCTCATACCGGGTACAACTGGAACTTCCAAAGGCCCCATACCTATACGTATAACCATCGGGACAAGTTGTACCCGTTGGGCTTATGACATGTCTACAACCTTGCCCAGTTCCAGTATCTACCCAACCTTCTTGACATTGTGAACGTTCTGAATATTCATACGATCCAGATACACTTACATATGCGATTACAGCAACTGCTTTAACTACAGAAGGCCATGAAACAACCGTCGCAGTACTTTCTGTCCAGTACTGTCTTACATTTCCACAATGACCCCAGTTTTCATTCCATTCCTGATAGGGTTGGTTGCATTAAAAGTCTGGTCATGATTTGCCAAGCCATTTACCAGATAATACTTACGTGTATATTCTTCTCCTCCAATAGTGGTTGTATCTTCACTGCACTTCGTGGCAGTAGCTGAACTTCCTGTACGCAGATAGTCCGTATTAATATTAGCAGTTATGTTTAATCCAATTGTTGCCTCATTGGTTCCTTGTGAAAAGGTATGCGAGTACAAATATCGCTCATTCCATGAACTAGGATAGGTGGGTGTTGGATAGGGAGGAAAGGGAGTGCCAACTACACCGGATACCAAATTTGGATGACCTCTTCTATGCCAGGTAACACGGTTACAACCTGTTTGAGGATGATGAGAACAAGAACAACGTGCATCAGACCATGCTGGATGGTCGCTGTTAAAAGGTTGGGAAAAATTATATCCCGTTCCTTCTGTACAAGTCACAGCTGCATAGCATTCAGAATCAGGATTAACTACCAATTCATATTCATTATTCGAATAAAAAGCATCCAGTTGTTGAGCAAAGTCAAGAGTGCTTGAAGGACTACCATCCGGTTTAATCCGGTGACTATAAAAATCATAAGGAGTAGGATTCCTGGCTAGTGATACCCAACTGGCAGTGTTCGAACAAGTAAAATCAGTTGAATGACTCAAGGGTATTTTAAAAAAAGATAATATTAAAAATATTAAGCCAGCTATTTGTAACCGCACGAGAATCCCCAGATGATCAGCAATGGAACAAGAATGGTTTCAATCAAAGTAGACAAACCGTTTATTGCTGTAGTTAGATCTTCCATTTCATTTCCAGAATAAAAAAAAGGCCCGTGCCACCACCGGGCCTCCTGTTTAGCGAGTACCGCCAAGCATTGACTTCGCAATCTTGAATGCAACAGTAGCCAGCACAATGCCTACTACAGCCGTACCAATGGTCGCGATATCTGCAAGAATCGTAGTTGTGTCAAGGGTGATTGCAGCCTGGGCGTTGGATGCATAAGCCACTGCACCAACGGTTCCGGAAACAACCCCAGCTACAGCTTTTTTTGTAAAAGCCACAACAGAGTTCAAGCCATCCTTAACCTTCGTTAGAATTGAATTCATCTTTTTCACCTCCTTTCATCTGTTTAAAAGTTTAATAATCAGCCCCATAGAAAAGGCAGCCACCCAGATAACAATCATGCTCTCCCCAACTGAACCGGATTCCATAGAAGTTCAGCCCAATAAAAAAGCGGAGCCCAGGTTCCTGAAATTAATCAGCAACCTTGAAACTCCGCTTTGGTAATTCGTATGATTAATTTTTGACCCACAGGCCAAAAAACAATTATATTGATACATCGTAAAAACTGACTCCAATCACGTTTTTTGCGATACCCGGTCGGCAAGGGGCTGCAACCCCTTACCGGCCTTTTTTATTTATGCTGACTTTGATAATGATTCCGGGCGTTTATTCAGTTTCTGAAATTCACCCTTTTCATTCTTAACGAGGACAGAACGCCATCCGTCAGTTATGTTTATTTCAATCTTTCCGTCCCTGACCTGAGGACTACAGGGCAGGATCACTTCCTTTTCAAAGCAACTCTCCAAACTCCGCAGAGTATCTGGAAAAAAGGCTTCAAATATTTTGGGTTTAACCTTCCCAAAATTTTCAATCTCACTGTAAAGGGAAAGCACATTCAGCATTTCCTTTGTTTTCTTGCTTTCAAACCTGTCAAGCGCAACAAATTTTCCTTGAACCGTAAACATTTTTAATCTCCTGATTAAAGTTAAAAAATCTAAGTTGAAACTCCATGCTTCAACTTTCCAACAAACGACACATCTACAATTTTTTCTTTTACTGCCAATCCCAGGACTTTCTGACTGAAAGTCTCACCAGATATAATTGCGGTCTTAATGACGTCCGGTAAGAAACCGACATATTCCAGTTCACCTTCTTCGCTGGATTCAATCTCATCTTCATAAACCTTTTTCTCAAAATCCTTTGAGGACACTTTTAAAGTTCCCCATGAACTGAAAAGCCTCTTACCCTTCATAGCCAGGATGAATTCGGGCAACCTTGCCCCATCCAGCTTCATGGTTTTGGTCATGTATTTACAAAGTTCTTCACTGGTGGATTTACCCGGATTCTTAAACTTTGAGACTTCCTGAACATTGCAAATAGCTCCCAATCCTCTTGAGACTAAAAACGCAGACCAGAGCAATTGTGAAAACCTGCCCTTCCTCAAATACCTGAAAGTTGTTTCAAGAATCTTTTCTTGAGTTTTGTTGGGATTGTTTTTCAGATATTCATCCAGGGCTTTCTTGAAATGTTTACCAGCAATGAATTTAAGAATGTTTTTGTTCTTGGACAGGTCTTCTCCCGTACTTTCAAGAAGCAGATGGCAGTGAGGATTAATCATTCCCTCATCATTGGAATTTCCCTCAAAAGCACGAAAGCCACCCGAAACATGAGCTTTTATAGGTGCCGTTCTGAATAAATCCGAAAGGCTTTTAGACATCACATCAAACGATTTTCTGACTTTGTGGATTGGAACTCTTTTTGGATTAGTTACTGTAAGGAAAATGAAATTCTCAGTTCCTCTTTCCACAATGATCGAATCAATTCTTTTTCGATATCCTTCCAACCGGATAGCATTGCATGGTGGGCATGCCCTGTTTTTACAGGTAAAATTCACTATGACAGGTAACTCCTTTCCATTATTTAAGGATTTTTTGTAAACATGGGGTTGACGACCACAGGAAATAAGGTCGTGACCATAATTCATGATTTTTTCCGAGCCAATCTCTGCCCCATAGTCCAGAAACAGTTCTCCCAATCGTCTGGATTCCGCAAACTTGCCACCGCCTTTAATCTCTACCGAAGGAATTTTCATGCATTTTGTTTCCATATAACTAAATCAAGTTAAGCGCTTCGCGCTTAATCAAACCAACAGGACCAGCTTGCGTTCCGTGCCGTGGCGCGGTACTCAGCAGATCCTGTTGGTTTCTGTCAATACGTAGTGTGATCATGTTTTAAAAAACCCGTTGTCCTGGTGACTTGTGGAAAACCCAACTCCGGTTTTCGCACAGGGTCAACAGGACCTGAGGCCTATTGGCTTGTGGATAAACAAAACCCGGTTTATCCACAGGGCCAACAGGCGCAACTTTTCCGATAAATTCAGAAACAAAAAAGGCCCATTCTGAAAACGTGCGGAATGCACATCCAGAAATGGGCCGTTAAAATTTATGTGTCTATTTTGTGTCTATTACTGGGTAAAAAGGTGGTATTTTAGGTTGGGTTTGGCTACGGACGTTCCAATAAGTTATGAAAAATCAAACCCCATGTAAAACTAGCACCGCTTCGTAATCAGTAGGTCGGCGGTTCAATTCCGCCCGCTGGCTCCATTCTTTAAAGCTTTGTTTCTGGTAAAATATCCTTCAATTGGATATTTTCCCTCAAAGTTTGCATCCAAATGACCGATAAAATGGATGTGACGATCAATAATTAAATCATCCCGAATGGTAATGTTTTCCCCTACAAGACTAACTGCATTTTTGCTGATCCTTATACTTTCGGCCTGCTCGGTTCCGGAAGATAAAAAGGAGTCCGGAAAAAAACGAAAATTCATGATTCCTGTTCAAGTCGGGAAGGTCATCTATAAAGATGTAGAAGATCAGGTCCGGACGGTAGGAATCATGAGAGAAGAAAAGCGGGTTGTAATTTCATCTGAAGTTGGAGGGAAGATAACAAATATTTCTGCCGAGGAAGGGATGGTGGTCAAAGCAAATGATGTCCTGGCAAAAATCGACCCAACCGACTTTCAACTTGAAGTTGAAAGATTAAAGCATGTGCTTGATTCTGCTACCAAAGATTTAGAAATCGCTAAATCCGGTCAACGAACCGAGATTCAGGATCAACTTAAGGCAAAAGAAAATGCGGCACAAAGTAATCTGGACCTGGCCGCGAAAAATTATGACAGGATTAAAGCATTGGTTAAAGATGGAGTCATGGCAAAAGCAGAACTTGATACTGCCTCAAATGAACTTGAAGAAGCTAAAGAGAATTTGAACGTTAGCAAAGCCAATTTCAAAGCAGCTTCGGTAGCGAGGGATGAGGATATCGAAAAATTATCAGCTCAAATTGAAGGGATAAAAGCACAATATAATCAAGCGCAGCTCGATTTAAGTAAAACAATTATAAGATCACCTTTTGAAGGGACCATTATAAAAAAGAGAATTGACCAGGGCGGGTTTGCCGGCCCCAATATTCCAATCGTTGAGATGATAAAGTCTCCCAACGTAGTTGCAGGAATGACTCTGCCGCAAAGCTACCGAAATAAATTAAAGAAAATAGAGGGAATAGAATTAGCATTTAAGGATACAAACAAAAAGATCCGGTTAAACAAAAAGATCAGCAAGAAAGTTCATGTGATTCCCCTGGCAGATAAAAATTCCGGCACCTTCAAATTATGGATTGATCTACCCAGGCAAGACTCCAGTCTTTTCGCCGGACTGACTTTTGAAGCAAAATTATTTTTAGGCAAACGTAGAAACGTATTGCATGTTCCTTCCGTGTCATTGGTGATATCAGAAAAGGGAACTGTGGTTTATATAGTGAAAGAAGGGAAAGCCCATTTGGTTCCCGTCCGCGCATTTAAGGAAAGAAACGGACTTGTTGAAGTTCATGATTTCACAAAACAACTGAACTCCAAAGTCGATTTGGTCCTAAGGGGTTCAGGTGCCGTATTTCCCCAGGCAGATGTTCTTGTTGTAAACCCCAGCCTTCCATCCTAAATAAACCTTGTCTCGGTTTTACTTTTTCACACATTTCAATACTCAGCTTGGCCGTCGAGGGTAAGGACGGCGTAGGAGGGTTGCACGTTCCATAGTCCTCCGGGTCGGGTTGATATTCTTCTACTTCTTCTTTCACCTGCTTTAAGGGTGAGGGTCCGGTAATAGATTAATGTCGATGGGCCATGGGCCTGCAATGCATCCCAATCAGATGTCGATGGTGTCCAGGTACCGTAACACTCGGGGCTGCCCGGTGTGGTGGGATCGGTATCTACATCTAACCATGGACTCCTGATTATGGTCCCTGATGAAAAATTTTCGTCGGTGGATACTTCAACCTTGAACTTGTTATTACAGGGTGCGGGATTGTTAAAGGTTGCCACTCTATTGGGAAAATCTAAACGGTATCGTGGACCCGTCCACACTTCGAATGTGGGTGCCGGGCCACCGATCTCCAGATAATCGGTTTCACGGTGCACCACTCCCCCATAGTTATGGTCATCCAATGGATCGTTGTCTTTAATATCGATTACCGCATCGGCTCCGCTCTCTCCACCTCTGCTTTTGGGACAATGCCCTGCTTTAAACGTAGAAGCATCTCCATCGATACATTCCGGTGGAACTAAAAATATTCCGGTACGTGCAAAGCC
>JAYNIA010000058.1:12083-14807 GCA_038108555.1 Nitrospinota bacterium
GGAAAATGATCCTTGACGTCAGTCGGGTCAAAAGGGGTTTCGACTTCATGGAGCCTTGGTAAAAAACCTCCTTGACTATGATTGGTGCAGTTCAACCCGGCGTCAACACTTCCCTTGTTTTTTTCAACCCAACCCCCAATGCAATTTGTGAATTCAAAATAAGCTCCCCAAGCATCTGCCAAATCGTGAGCCTGCACCAGCCACGCGCGTGGTACAACGCAGGTGCTTGAACCACACCAGTCTGTAGGGCGGGCATCATTGAGCCGCTAAGTAATATTATGTCCCATCTCATGAGCAACCATGGTTTTATCATGCGTCCAGTTTAATTGCTGGTTGACGGTATTGGGGCAATTGGAATCGTAATAGCCGCTGCATACCCCGAACCTCATCGAAGAATGTCCGTTGCAGTACCCTGATCCTTCTATTTCTATTCGTGGGTTGAATGGCTCCGGGGGATCAGACAACACTCCATCAAGCTTTGGGAAGGGTTGGTAGATACCCAAATTAATAATATGCTTCGTATAAAAAGTTAATGCATGCATTAAACTGACCTGCTCGAAACCCGTGTTTTCGCCGCTGGCACAAATCGATGTGGTAGCATCGTTGATGGGAGGTTGATTGAAGTTTGCTAATGACGAACTGCTGCCATTGGTATTATCCGGAATGCTCAAATCATTGGAAGGATCTCCATCGGTTCCGTAATCTATGCGGTTGGTTAATCCATCTTTTTTCAGAGTGTATTCACCACCCATCGCAGGGTCCACTTCAAAATTAGAATCGAAGGTACCTAAGTCAGGATTGCGAATGTACGCTTTTCCTTCCGCTTTTACATGGTCATAAATAGGTAGGAGCTTGAGAATTTTTCCTGTCTCCGCATCCAACCAAACCAGGAAGGGAGTATCCTCGGTTTTAAAAACGGTCCATAAGAACATGCGGTAGGAAAAACGCAGAAGGGTATTTCCCTCTGAATCGCTTCCATAAGGCAGCAGTAAAAGGTGGGGACCATTTTTTAATTTTCTTGTGACAACTTTTTCCACACCTTTAATATTTGCAAGAGCCTTTATCCCCATTCTTGCTGCCTTTTGGGGTACAATATTTTTTTGATTGTTGATTCTGTAATTTTGAATGACCGTTCCACGCACCGAGGTCACACTTTGTCCTTCCCAGCGATTTGCCAGTATTAATGTATGCTCTATGGGAATATTATCCACTACCTGCTGGAAGGGATATTGAATTTCCCTCCTCTCAATATTTGCTACTAACTGTTTGAAGCCCATTCCTTCACCTATTTCCAGGGCCTGATTTATTTCTGGAGTGATTTCAGCTTTTCCTAAAGCTGCATTGAAGATCTTTTGGGTCTTGGGACGAAGGGGAAACTTATAATTTTTATATTGCGATGCAAGGTCTTGAACCAACCCTTTAAAATTTGCGGCGGGCATTTTTATTCCCTTTTCAGGAGGCAGCGAGAAAGAATTTTTTCCTTTTTCAAAACCAATGGAATTCAAAATGGGTAAAACAATACTTTCAAAAACATCTTTTGTAGATACGGAATTTTGTTTGCGAGGGGGAAGGGTTACGAAAAAGGAACCACCATCAAAAGAGGGAAGAACAGCTTGCGCTCCCTCGGGAAGCATTCCCGGATTGGTTTTGATTGAAATTTTTTGAGAGGCAGACGGGGTTTGGATTATGTGAGTGGCGCTTTCCCGGGAATCCTGAATATTTTTTCCGCTACACCCGGAAAGAAAAGTGAGGAAAATTATTATTCCGAGGGCGGGTTGTGAAAAAGTTGAATCTAAATGATTAAAAATATTTTTTCCCATATATTTTTATCAATAGCTTGCAAAAGGGATTTTTACTTTCCGCCAAATTTTTTCGTGTAATAGTTAACAAAATCTTTCATTGAAAGAATTCCCATTACCAGGTCGTCTTCGGTAACGGCCACATGTCGAATCTGGTTATTGCCCATTTTTAAAAAGGCGCTCATCATCGAACTGCTGCTTTCGATAGTGATGATGGGTTTTGCCATGACAAATTTTACTTTAGTGTCTTTTGGATTCAGCTCTTCAGCAACCACTTTCCGGGATAAATCGGTTTCGGTGATGATGCCCAAATTTTGTCCTCCTCCAGAAACAATCAGGGCACCGAGTTTTTTATCGCGCATTTTTTTTGCGGCGTCGATCACCGTCGCTTCCGGAAGGATATTTAAATTGGACTCGTCCATATAAACCACGTTATCTTTTACCAGGTCCATATTTTCCCCTTTGCATAAGTTTTAATCTATTTTTGATGGAAAACCGGGTCTCAAAAATAGTATAAGATGTTGATTATTAAAGTATTTAAATTGTATTGCAAAATATCCCATATTCAAAATTTCTTTTAAAAAATTATGTCTATCACCATTTATCACAATCCAAAATGCAGTAAATCCCGCCAGACTCTGGGTCTGCTGGAAGAAAAGGGATTAAAAGTCACCATCATTGAATATTTAAAAAACCCACCGACAGCAGAGAAATTGAAAGAGATACTTTCTCAACTCAAAATGTCCCCACGCGATTTAATGAGGAAGAAAGAGGACGAATATAAGGAGTTGGGATTGAATAATTCTGACTTGAGCGATGAGGAGTTGGTGGACTCGATGGTTAAATGCCCAAAACTGATTGAGCGACCCATAGTGCTTGCCAATCGGAAAGCGGCATTGGGGCGCCCGCCGGAGCAGGTTTTGGA
>JAYNIA010000059.1:0-14471 GCA_038108555.1 Nitrospinota bacterium
CAGCGGTAGACTTTGCGGCATTAGCTGAATTCTGTGCGGCGGCAGCAGCACTTGCAGCACTATCAGCGGTAGATTGTGCTGCATTGGCTGAATTCTGAGCGGCGGTGGCGGCACTTGCGGCACTATCAGCGGTAGACTTTGCGGCATTAGCTGAATTCTGTGCGGCGGCAGCAGCACTTGCGGCACCATCAGCGGTAGACTTTGCGGCATTGGCTGAATTCTGCGCAGCGGCGGCAGCACTTGCAGCACTATCAGCGGTAGATTGTGCTGCATTGGCTGAATTCTGCGCGGCAGCAGCAGCACTTGCGGCACCATCAGCGGTAGATTGTGCGGCGTTGGCTGAATTCTGCGCGGCTGCGGCAGCACTGATGGCACTATCAGCGGTAGATTGTGCTGCATTGGCCGAATTCTGAGCGGCGGCGGCGGCACTGACGGCACTATCTGCGGTAGATTGTGCGGCGTTGGCTGAATTTTGAGCGGCAGCAGCATCTGCTACTGCTTGATCAGCAGTAGCTTTAACAGCACTTATTTGTTGTGGAATACTTGTACCAGGTTGGGTGTTTCCCTTTTTTTGAGCAAATGCAAAACTGCTAAAACTAAAAAAGAAAAATAGAACTGTAAATAAAAAAACAGGTGCAGGTAAACGATTCATAATCTTTCTCCCCGAAAATAAATTTGCAACATAAAAAAAATCCTGCGATATAAAAGAAGTTTTAAACCTGATAAAACAGTTTAAATTTTGGAAGGTAGAAAAACTAAAACAAGGCAATGGTACTAATTATTGGACTGCAAAAATACCCCCACAAATAGGGGGTATATGGACCGTTAGGAAATTATTAGAGGCTAATATTGGAGGATAGTTACAACTGGAATTGAAGGCTACTACGCTGGCAAGAAAAAAAATTTATCTATATCTTTTTTAAGGTAAGTATTCACCCACGGTGAGTGGTAGTCCCAAGGGGAATCGAACCCCTGTTTTACCCGTTCCGGGCATGAAATTTAAGGATGAGGATATCACATCAGCGTTTTTTCTCACGCCTCCACGTTAGTGGAGTAGCCCCAAGGGGAATCGAACCCCTGTTTCCGGCGTGAGAGGCCAGCGTCCTAACCGCTAGACGATGGGGCCAGGTAAGTTTGTAGAAGACTTCTTAGAAACCATCGCGTTTCATGATGGGAGGACCGCTGCTCTTTTTCTTCTTTTGTTTCCTAATTTCGTTTTCGGCTTCGAGATCGCGTTTGTTCACTCCCGAAACCAGATAAACCATCAAGGGATAAGCGGGTAAGGACAAAATCCCCCAGGTCAGCATGAACTTTCCACCGGCAGAAATCATTCCCCCATCTTCACCATCATTTCCCCCTGTGCCGAATGCGAGGAAAAGCATCAGTCCCAATAACATTCCCATTAGCGAGGAAACGGATGTTTTATGCGCGACTTCGTTCATATATAGTGTTGGTAGCAACGGAAAATCGCTGACATAGGCACCGATGAGCCCCAATGTAAACATGATGAAAATGGCTGCCATTAAAAAGTCGTTGGTGATGGCAATGGTCGCGACCAACTGGTAAAGGGGAGCACAAAGGCCGACAATAAATGGATTTCGATAAATATTCATTTTTCCTCGCAATAAAAAAGCGGAGAAGCTCCGCTCATTTGGCGTATTAACCGTGACTATATTTGAGACCGCAAACTATTTTCAGCTGGTATTGGCTTCCCCTGCTAAAGGGTTGGCTCGGGTACAGGGATTCGAACCCCAACATTCAGAACCAGAATCTGACGTCCTACCGTTAGACGATACCCGAGCGTTTATTCCCTTGGATAATGATTTATAATAATTTTTATAAATATCCATGTCAAGATGGATCACCCTGATGCTAATTAAGGAACTATTTTAAATGCGAGTGATTTCCGGTACGGCACGTGGAACCCGACTGGTGGATTTGGAGGATGCTGACATCCGCCCCACACTGGATCGGGTTAAAGAATCGTTTTTCAATCAGGTCGGACCCGACTTAACGGGACTTTCCTTTCTCGACTTGTTTGCCGGAACCGGGTCCATGGGCATAGAAGCTCTCAGTCGGGGTGCCGATCGGGTCGTATTTGTGGAGCAGAATTCCCAGTCCCAAAAGCTGATTACACGCAATTTGGAAAAGTGCCGGATGACAGGAGAAGATCAAGTTTCCCGCTGGGAATTGATGAAAGCAGATGCATTGGAATCTTTGTCTATTTTGAGTGAAAAGGATTTTTCCTTTGACCTTATCTATGTAGACCCTCCTTTTGCCGAAAATCTTTATGATTCTTGTCTCTCCCACCTGGCAGAATCTGAAATTTTGAAAGAGGATGCATGGGTTATTGTGGAGCATTTCCATAAGACAGGATTACAGGAAAGGTATGGTAGACTTGAATCTTTCAAGGATAGGCGGCTGGGGGATTCCTGTCTGTCGTTTTTCAAAATAGAACCATGAATGAACCTGAAAAAATAGCGATTGCCATGAGCGGAGGGGTGGACAGCTCCGTTGCGGCTTCCATTATAAAAGAACAGGGTTATCAGGCTGTGGGCATCTCCCTGCAGTTGTGGAATTATTCCGAGTCGGATAACCGTTTCGGAACCTGCTGTTCTCTGGATGATCTTGCCGATGCCCGTCGTGTAGCAGAAAAAGTTGGCATTCCTTTTTATATTCTTAATATGGAGAAAAAGTTTAAGGAAGAGGTGGTCGACTATTTTATTTCAGAATACATGCAGGCTCGCACTCCGATCCCCTGTACTTTGTGCAACCAGAAATTAAAATTTGATGAGATGATCCAGAAGGCCGAATCCTTCGGTGTGCGCCGGGTGGCTACAGGCCATTACGCTTCGATTGTCAAACATCCCAGCGGTAAGTTTCTGGTTCGACGCGGCCGTGACCGCTGGAAAGACCAGAGCTATTTCCTTTTCAATTTGTCACAGGACCAGCTATCTCGCCTGGAATTCCCTTTGGGAGATATGGACAAAAACGAAGTACGTGACCGTGCACGGCAATTGGGATTGAATGTGGCAGAAAAAGCGGAATCGCATGAAATCTGTTTTATTCCCGATAACGATTACCCGAAATTTATTGCAAAACAATTGAACGGCGATGCTTTCCAGCAGGGCGATATAGTGAATTCCAATGGAGAGGTGTTGGGCAAGCACAAAGGTTACCCGGCTTTTACCATTGGGCAAAGAAAGGGTTTGAATATTGGGGGACTCAAAGAGCCACATTTCGTCACTCATATTGATCCTGTGAACAACCGCATTACTGTAGGAACCAAAAAAGAATTGGAACGTGCAGATTGTTTTGTGGCCAATGTCAACTGGTGTCTGGATGTGGAAAACGCTATCCGTGCAGATGTGCAGATTCGATATCGTCACCAGGCCGTGCCGGCAACCCTCAATAAAATTGGTGATGATCGTGTGAAGGTTGAATTTGACCAGCCTCAATTATCCATTGCTCCGGGACAGTCCGCCGTGTTTTATGAGGAAGATTGCGTGATCGGCGGCGGGTGGCTGGAATGAGTCAGGAAGTCATAGTCGCCGTAGAAGCCGCATTGCAGGCGGGTAAAATCCTAAAAGAACGCGCTGACGATATCGGTAAAATTTCATTTAAAGAATTTCATGATCCGGTAACAGAAGTTGACCACCTTGCCGAGCAGGCAGTCATTACCCGAATTAAAAAAACTTTTCCCGATCACGATTTCCTCGCCGAAGAATCAGGGGATTCCCAGGGGAGCGACTCTACAAGTAAATGGATCATTGATCCTCTCGACGGTACTTTGAACTATTCCCACGGTTACCCCTGCTACTGCGTTTCCATTGCATTAGAGCAGGAAGGCGAAGTTAAAGTGGGAGTCATCTATAATCCCTGTCTCGATGAATTGTTCGTCGCCGAAAAGGGGCAGGGTGCCATCCTGAATGGCAAGCCCATTAAAGTCTCCTCCATTGACACTTTGCAAAAAAGTTTGCTGGTCACCGGTTTTGCTCCGCGTGTGGTGAAATCCGAGAAAGATAACCTCGACCATTTCTGTAATTTCATGAAAGCCAGCCAGGCTGTTCGAAGACCCGGTTCCGCAGCTATGGACCTTGTCTATACCGCCATGGGGCGCTTTGAAGGATTCTGGGAGAGAGGACTCCACGCCTGGGATGCGGCGGCAGGTCTCCTGATCGTTCTGGAAGCCGGTGGAATGGCCAGTAAATTCGATGGCAGTCCGGTTACCATTTATGACCAGGAAATTCTGGTGAGTAACGGATTGGTCCATCAGGAAATGGTGGATGTGTTGCAGAAGGGAAAGTTGTAATATCCCCCGGACTTTGTCCATGAAAAAATCTTTCCAAATTATCCTCTTAATTTTTTTATTGCTCGGATGCCAGTCCACTCCTGCAAAAGATTGTGTGGGTTGCGCACATGATTTGTTCCTGTGGAAAACCGCTGTAGACACAATTGCCCTGGCCAACTTTCCTGAAGAAGAGTTTGTTTCGGTGGTGCATTATGCAAATTTTTCCAACGCCTGGGTGACCACGGGAAATGAAGTCAACATCACAAAAAACTTTCTCCACGAACTGACAACAGAGCAACGGGTGGCAGTGGCCGCTCATGAAATTGCACATCTCAAATCAGGACATTACTATACCAAGCTGGGTGCCTCCATCCTGACCTCGATTGGTTTTTCTGTGCTCAATTTATTTGTGCCCGGTGCCGGGTATAGCGAATATGTGGTCAAGCCTGCATTGATGGGCGGGTTCTCCCGTACCCAGGAACTGGAAGCAGATAAGCTGGGTATTCAGTATTTAAAAAAGGCGGGATTGGGAAAAGAATACTATATTCAGTTGTTACAGGTGCTTCAAAAACACTCGGGAAATAAATCAGAAGAAACCAGCTATTTTGATACCCATCCCTCAAATGAAGAGCGAATCAGACAGGTCATTGGTTTGCAAACTATAGTGGATTGAAATGGATTATTTGGCTTTATCGGGATTGACCAGATAAGTGTAGCCGCTAAGTCCTTCCTTATAAAGACTCAGAAAATCATCGGCCTCTTTTTGTGTGACCACTCCCCGTTGCACACAGCCGATGAGGAATCCATCAATACGTCCGGCGAGTTCATCCGCTGAAAATTGCACATAGTCGAGCACATCGGTTACATCCTCACCTTCGATGATCTGTTCGTATTTCAACGAACCATCATCGTTCAGCGAAACATGAATCGTGTTGGTGTCGCCGAACAGGTTGTGAAGGTCGCCGAGAATTTCCTGATAGGCCCCTGTCAGGAAAATGCACAAAGGATAAGTTTCACCAGGTTCTAACGGATGCACCCGAAGCGTATTTTCTGTACCTCGATTGGTGCCGATGAAAGTATCTATTTTGCCATCGGAGTCACAGGTGATGTCTTCCAATGTTGCATCGCGGGTGGGTTCCTCATTTAATCGATAAAGTGGAACCACTGGGAACACCTGATCAATCGCCCATGAGTCGGGGACAGATTGAAATATGGAAAAGTTGCAGAAGTATTTATCCGCCAGGCGGGTTTTCAGGCTCCGAATTTCATCAGGCATGAACTTGAGCCGCGTGCTCAGCTTTTCAATTTTACGGCAGATGCCCCAGAAAATTCGTTCCGCCATGGCACGGCTTTCAAGAGAGATCAGTCCCAGCAAAAACTGGTTCTGCGCTTCATCTTTTAAATGCACCGCATCGTGCCAGGACTCGTTCAGGTTTTTATTAGAAGTGGAGTCGAGCACATGGAAAATTTCTTTGACCACTTCGGGAGCCTCTTCGTCAATCTCAATGGTATCGCTCCATTCGGGAAAGCTGGTGACATCAAGCACGTTGACCACCAGAATGGAATGATGCGCCGTCATGGCTCGTCCCGATTCTGAAATGATGTTGGGGTGCGGCAGGTTTTCCTTGTTGCAGATTTCCAGAAGGTGATAAACAACATCGTTCGCATACTCCTGCACGGTATAATTGGTGCTGGATGCGAAAGTGGAGCGCGAACCATCGTAGTCCACTCCCAGTCCGCCACCGACATCTATATATTCAATACCGCAACCGAACCGCATCAGTTCGGAATAAAAACGGCCCACTTCCTGCAAACTGTTTTTGATTCGGCGGATATTAGTGATCTGGCTGCCCAGATGGAAATGGATCAGCTTGATACTGTCGAGAATGTTTTTCTCTTTCGCAATTTGAAGAGCTTCCATTAACTCGATCGAGTTCAAGCCAAACTTGGAGTGTTCCCCGGCAGAAGAAGACCAGCGTCCCTGGCCGCTACTTAATAGCTTGATACGCAATCCGATATTGGGTTTGATTCCCAGTTCCCTGGCTACTTTTTCAATGAGAGAGAGCTCGTCCAGTTTTTCCACAACGATGAAAACTTTTTTCCCCAGCTTCTGACTCATCAGTGCTAACCGGATAAAAGCCTCGTCTTTATATCCGTTGCAAACGAGCAGGGCTTCGGGATTATCGAGAATGGCGAGAATGGCGTGCAGCTCGGGTTTTGATCCCGCTTCCAGTCCGATATTGTAGGGTTGGCCGAATTTTACGATTTCCTCAACGACTTGGCGTTGCTGGTTGACCTTGATGGGGTAGACTCCGTGGTATTGTCCGTTGTAGTTGTATTCGTTGATGGCCTTACTGAAAGAATTTGCCAGGTTGGCGATACTCGCTTTCAGGATGTCAGAGAACCGGATGAGGACGGGCAGGGAGTAGCCCTTTTCCTGGATATCGTCGACCAGTTCCTTGAGGTCTATATCATGCCGGCTTTGACGATTGGATCGGACGACGATATTGCCCTTGGCATTGATATCAAAATAACCCGCACCCCAGCCGTCAATATTATAATGTTCACGGGCTTCTTCAATCGTCCACTTCGGCATACTGTTTCTTTGAAAATCGTATTAATAAGTATAGCTATTTGGCCCTAAGGCAAAGGGAAAGTCAAATGAAATCAAAGTGTTTTTTTGAATATTGAAATTATGCTATAACCTCTGGATTGTTTAATTGAATCACCTATTCCCATTAGAGATAGAAAATGAAAATTGAAAATGTCGAAGTCCAGGAAATAGCCAGTCAGTTTGGCACGCCTGTTTATGTTTATAGTCTGGAAATTCTGCGCCAGTCCATCAATGAGATAAAAAAGCTTTCCCCCGTGGTCCGTTACGCGATGAAGGCCTCGTCCAATGTGAAAATTTTGCAGGAGATGCTGGCAAATGGAGTGAAGATCGATGCAGTGAGTGTCTACGAAGTTCAACGCGCCATTCGCGCCGGATATAAGGCTGAAGACATTTGTTTCACCAGCGATGTGTTTTTCAATGCCGACGATGTGAACTATTGCCTGGAAAATAATGTCTACTGCAACTGCGGAACGCTGGGGATGGTTGAAGAATATGGCCAAGCACTCAAAAAGCAGGGAAAAGGCTCCTCTAAAATTTCAATTCGTATCAATCCGGGAGAAGGGGCAGGGCATTCCAAAAAAACCAATACAGGTGGACCCTACAGCAAGCACGGTATCTGGTACCAGAATCTGGATGAAGTTAAAGCGTTGTTGAAGAAGTACGACCTCATTTTATCAGGTGTGCATATGCATATCGGTTCCGGCGGCGATATGGAACATCTCAAACGCATCACCGGTAAGCTTGTAGATTTTGCAAAGGAATTCCCGGATGTGGAGCAGATTAATTTCGGCGGAGGACTGCCATACCAGTATGACCCTGATCAACCACAGGAAGATATTTCCGGTTATAAATCGATTATCGATGAGCGTGCACGAGTATTGAAAGAACATTTTGGCAGGGAAGTGGTATGTGAAATCGAACCCGGAAGACGCTTTGTAGCAGGCTGCGGATATTTGATTGGCGAGGTGCGATCTCTCAACCACACCTTCGATGAAGATGGAAAACGCATCGACTATGTTCTAACCAATGTTGGATTCTGTCATTTGATTAGACCGATGGCCTATGGTTCGTTTCACCCTATTTGGTTCGATGGTGAAGGCCTGGGGCCGGAGCAGGATCTGATCATTGCCGGTCCGGTTTGTGAGTCGGGAGATGTATTGACACAAAAAGATGAGGAGCCGGTTCCTCGAAAACTTCCGATGCCAAAGGCCGGGGATTGTATAGTAATCGGCGGGGCAGGGGCTTATGGGCATGTCATGTCCTCCAACTACAATTCGCAACCTCTCATTCCAGAAGTGATTGTTGATGGCGACCAATGCACGTTGACGCGCAAACGCCAGACGCTTGATGACATTATGCAAGCTGAAGAATAAAATCCAACTTTAAAGGTAAAACAAATCCCCCCAACCCCCTTCGTAGAAGGGGGTGCTTTAATGGACCCCTCTTTTGTAAAGTACCCTTTCAGGGCATGAAATTTGAGGGAGAAGTATTACGGAAGGGAGGGGATTTCAATTTCTTTTCATCAACTTTCTACTGTCATTGCGAGCGTAGCCGTGATATTTGACCGATAGCTTCGTGCCCGGCACGGGTAGTGGCAATCCAGCGTCTCTTTTTTAAATCTTAAATTCTGGATCGCCACGTCGCCATTGGCTCCTCGCGATGACGATATTTTCCGGAATTTAGCATGCTGGTGGTTTCTAAAATAGCGGGTCAATTTTCTGTGCCATTTGTACATCGGCAAGGGTGACGCCGCTGACCGTATGTGTCCAGTATCTTACTGAAATCCGTTTGTAGTTTATGATGATATCGGGATGGTGATTATTGTCTTCCGCGGCCTGGGCTACCTTTTCTACAAAGGCAATTCCTTCCATGAATTTTGAAGCGTGGTGCACCCGCTCGATATAGGGCACGCCTTTTTCGTTTTTCCCGGTTTTCCATTCCGGCGCCATCTCTTTCAACTTTTCTTCCAGTTCCTGTTCGGTCAAAGCCGTTTTTTCTACCATTTAAAATCTCCAGATCAACGTGCGACAAAGCGCAACGGTAAATTTAAATCAGTTTTTCCAGTTTTTTTCGTAGCGTTTTTTCATGCACTTTATAAACAAAGCTTTCTTCCCCATTGAGACGTACAACGGGAATTCTTTCTTTATAAGATTCAAAAAGGCTGGGATCGGATTCAATATCCGTCATTTTCAGATATGCCGGGAAATCGGGTAAGACCCTTTCAACAATTTCCTTGGCATCGTCACAAAGAGAACAATCTTTTTTCGTTAGGATTTCGATTTCTATATTCACTAAAATAAACCCCCTCAATCCCCCTTATCAGGGGGAGGAATAAAAACCAAAAAAAGGTTGGTTACTTAAAACTTATTTCCAGAAGCTTTTACATGTGTCTTGGTAAAAATGTTTTGACCTAATCCCATCGGGCGAGGCCCGATTACATGGAGTGGGTCATGGTGGTTACCGATCCCCAGATGATGAGAGCCGTGAAAAGGGTGATGAACCCAATTAGAATCGCCATGGCTAAGGGACGTTTTTTCCAATACCGTTCTTTGCTTTGGTCGACGATAGGAATGGCTGCTAAAAATCCAATGATGATAGGAGGAGCAACGATTAGAGATGGCACCCACAGGTTTTCCAAAGCGTATATCCAGACAAACTGCCAGGGCGGTTTGGTGACTTCAAGTCCCAACACCGGTTCCTCTCCAAGCGGAGGCGCAATGGTGAGAGCCAATGCACAGATTAAAAGAAATATTCCGGCCCCGGCTCTTCGGAGATAGGCCATATGCTGAGTGAACGGAATATTTTTAGCCGGTTCCCTGGCATCGGGTAATTGCGAAAGTTTGTGGTACTTCACGTAGAACAAATGCAATCCCACCATGATTAAAACTATGATGGGTAGTAGGGATATATGGGCCATGTAGATTCGACTTAAAAGAGGAACCCCTTCAGCAAATGCTTCCGTGAGGGGCAGGCCAAATACACCCAATTGATCCGCCACATAAAGGAAATGGGCCAGAGCCTCATAAGCTTCCTGATCCCATTTAAGAACGGTGCCAGTGAACAGCAGGGTGACCATCAACACCATCAATCCAATGCCGATGAGCCAATTGATCTCTCTTGGGTTCTTGTAGGATGCGGTGAAGAAAACACGAATAGCGTGCAGTGTCATGGTAACGGTCAGTACCTCTGCAGCCCAGAAGTGGATACCGCGGAGAAACCAGCCCAGGTAAACCTGATCTGTCAAATAATGCAGGCTGCGGTTAGCGCGCTCAGGATCGGGGATGAAAAACTGTGCCAGAAGGATGCCGCTGATTACCAGGACCCCAAAGGCGGATAGGGTCATCCCCCCGAGGGAATACTTTATGGAGTTGGCGTGTTCTGGAATATCGTATTCAAGAAGGTGTATGCCCAGCCGGTCTTCCAAAATTTTTGTAAGTCCGTTGGCCATCCGGTTATTCTCCCGGTTTGAGGAAGGTCAGTCCCGCAAAAATTATTCCAGCAAAAAAAGTGATGCCTGCCGCCATGCCGTAACCTTTGGCGGATGTCTCCACGACTTTATGTTTCGCCTTTTCCACCTTCGGCATATTATGGTCGTCATGGTCATTGTGGCTGCCTTCCATTTTCATGTCGGTATTAGCAACGGGATCAGGGGCAGCAATTTCACCTTCCGTGAACAGGTCACTGGGTGAAAACAAATCTGAATCATCATTTCCCAGAGGGTCGGATTCCTTCTTTTCTTGGGCGGCATACATGGGGTCAAGAACGGCAGGTTCTTCCACTGTAGAAACGGGAGCGGGTTCCTTTTTTTGACCGCTATGTGCCAACGCATTCGCAGTGATGAAAAAACAGGCAGCCGCCAGCCACAGAGTGATTTTTTTCATAATCAGCTTCCCATTATTAACTGGGTAAAAGCTTCCAAAGTTTCATCGTTGGCCCAGTCTCGCGGGCCCACCGCTTTATGTCGAATGAGACCATCCCGGCCCACGATAAAAGTTTCCGGAACGCCGGTGGTTTTATAAACTTTTTTTGCAACCTTTTCATCCGGGTCCAGCAATACGGGAAAGGTCAGATTGAATTTCTTCATAAAAGGTTCGATCAGGGTTTGGTCCTTATCGATACTAATTGTCAGCATTTCGAATCCATGGTCTTTGAACTTCTGGTACAACTTTTCCATTGAAGGCATTTCAACTTCGCAGGTACCACACCATGTGGCCCAGAAATTTATAAATACGACTTTTCCGCGATAGTCTGAAAGTTTTACTTTCCCACCTGCCAAAGTGGGAAGCTCGAAATCTGGAGATATAAATGCTTCAGCAGGATATTCCGTTTCAAAGGGTTTGAGCTCAACTTTATT
The DNA here is from genome assembly GCA_038108555.1 of Nitrospinota bacterium. Taxonomy (GTDB): domain Bacteria; phylum Nitrospinota; class Nitrospinia; order Nitrospinales; family VA-1; genus UBA8687. Next base: position 11,260 of record JAYNIA010000059.1, read on the forward strand.
CAGCGATACTACAAACACCGATAAAAGCGCTGCGACCAGAAAAGTGTATGGGATATAGATGCTGATCGGTTTGTCTTGTACTGCGTTTTCCATAGTTTTTTGCATTATCAGATTGATTTAGGCCCGGCGATAAGGTCGATAGAATTTTTTGTCAACGGCAATAACAATTTCGTCGAGCGTTTTACCCTGATTGTATAATTCATAGGCGTAAAATACTTCATTCAAACAAATATCGCATTTCGAACCGTGCTTGTTGGTGTAGCAGGTCAATAAAGTTTTATGGTTATGGTTTTTTTTGCAATAGCAGTAACAGAACAGGCTGTCCAAAACCTTGGGGATTTCTGCAGCTATTCGGTAGGCTTTTGCAACTCTCCCGGTAAAAATTGCATCGGATAAAATCGGACGGGTTTCTATCAAAACGCCTGTTGCCGGAGCCACCGGCGGAACTTTTACCGAAGATTTTGTTCCGACATAAACCCCTGCAACCACCACGCAGACGAAAATTGCCATCACTATTTTTGAGATGCGATTAATACTTTTCTTGGAAGTCTTTTTTTCTGGTTTCTTTTTTCCCATATTCTGCGATTAACCTCGCTATTGAGTCAGTAGTGTATATATCTAATTATATGGACTGACATCATTTGTTTCAACTAAAACCCCAGTCATCAGGGTATTGATCTTTTGCTTGAGCGTTGCCCCATTACCTGCGGCGGTTCGCCGCTAGCGGATTATTTGGTACCACTTCGTTAGAATGCGGGGGGGGAACCTGAGTTCAAAAAGAGTTGCGATGAGGATGTTTCTCAGAGTCGTGAACCAGATCCCCTCTTTATTCCATCTGCGAGGGGAGGTCAGGACTTTTTCTTTGAGGAGAATCACTGGTCCTGCTTTTCTGAGTCGTTTGAAAAAATCAATATCTTCGCAAATGGGAATCTCAGCAAATCCATTCATATTCTTGAAGATGGTATTTTTTACAAAGAACGCCTGGTCGCCGTAAGCCATACCAAGGTATTTCGAACGCAAATTTGCAAATTGGTTGATCAGGCGCAGGCTCCATTTTTCTGAATCTATATGAAGTGAAAAAGCTCCTCCAATTTCTTCAGAGTCTTCCATAGAATTCGATATTTTTTCCAGACTGGCAGGTTCCATGCGACTGTCCGCATGAAGAAAAAGCAGGATATCTCCTGTGGCGATTTCCGCTCCGGCGTTCATCTGTAGTGCACGGCCGGTAGGCCCTTCGACAACGTTTTTAGTGAAGGCGGCAGCTATTTCGAGAGTTTTATCGTTGCTTCCACCATCACTTACTATTATTTCGTGAGGTGCAAGCTGTTGAATATGTTTCAAGGTCTCAGCCAAACCCCTTTCTTCATTCAGGGTTGGGACAATGATCGAAATTTTCAAGGAAAAATCCTATCTATTTTTTAGGGTAATTTTCCTCGATTTTGACGTTAGGGGGTGAAACCGGCAAAAAATCAAGGTTTGGAATTGGAAATAGAAATATTTTCATTGAAACCACTCCCTCTTGTTCGCACGCATAAATATATATTAGAATGATGGTAAGTTAAACCCGATTACATTGCTTTTCTTTACTCCCCAAAACGGGGCAGGGTGATTATGTTAGCGCATTTTATAGACTCCCGATCTTTTCAGTGCGGTTATTTTCAAGACCGTGATTCCCTTTTTGAAGAATACCTGCTTGAAGATGTTTCGGAAGTTGAATTCGAATATTTACTGGCACATGGGATGAGGCATTTCGGCGATTATTACTTCCGTCCCCGTTGTCATAATTGCTATTTATGTATTCCCATTCGTGTCCGTATAAACGATTTTAAAATGACGCGTAACCAGAAGCGCGCATTGGTCTCCTGCAAAGATGTCAAAATGAAGATTGGAGACCCCGTTTACACCGAAGAGAAATTCCGGCTTTACCTGAAACATAAGGAAAGGTTCAACTCATTGCAAGATGATGTGGAGGATGAACAGAATTTTCGCATGTCGTTTTACGTCAATACTCCGTTTGGGATCGAGTTTGAATATTATCTGGATGGAAAGCTGATCGGAGTAGCGCTGGGAGATAAAACCTCCAAATCCTTTTCAGCGATTTATACCTTTTACGAGGTGCCAAACAAACGAATGAGTCTTGGAACGTACAGCGTATTAAAGCAATTGGAATACGCGAAGCAATATTGTATGAAGTATTTTTATCTCGGCTACTATATTGCCGAGAACGCCTCCTTGAAGTACAAAGCCAGTTTTCGTCCCAATGAAGTTTATATGGGAAGGGAATGGCGTCGATTCCGAAACGCAGCCGGAGACTACCTGATTTCCAAAAAACGGTTGCAATGGAAAAACTCCGACCTGCTTGTCAAAGCAGCCTCCACCAGCGTCACCCTGGATTAGCCAAGAACCAATTATATTTAGAAAAACTGGAATAAATTGTCTCTAGAAGCAGAAGTATGATTGTTTCGCTGAAAAAAGAATAGACCTATTGCCCGTCCTCGCTAGAGGACACCGGTGTATACGAGGATCATCCAGATAACCAGGATGACGTTAAAGATCACCCCAACGTGAAAAAACACGTTGAAGAATTTGGTGTGGCTGTATTCATAATCGTCGTTTTTTTCTTCAGTCATAATCGGTCAGTCCATTACCAGGGTGGTGAGTCGTTTGGCCAGCTCGGACCCTCGAATTATTTTTCTTACAGGACGCTCTATATAATTAAGACTCATATAAAGGCGGTCTAGATTCAAAAAAATTTGAGATTCAGCAATGGCCTGTCCTCCTTCATCCCTTATTTCATTTCGCCAGATACTCAACGCTGTCAGGTTTTTCAGGTGCGGTGAGTTGGCCAGCGCAATGGCTCCAGTATTCCCCATTTTGTTGGAACATAAATATAGTTTTTCAATCTCTGCCAGGTGTTTGCTTCCCGCAAGCGCAACAATTCCATCATCTCCAATTCCCGTGCTGTCGAGGTGCAGCGCTTTCAGGCTGGGCCATTTTCCGGCGGCCGCAATGGCGCGTGCACCCTCAGGGCCGATGGGATTCGAATCCAGAAAAATGATTTCCATATTTTTCAGGTTTTCTGATTCTGCCAGGGCAGCAGCGCCAGCGGACCCAATATTATTTGCTTCCAGCATGAGGCATTTCAGGTTTTTCAACAGGTCGGCTTTTGCCAGAGACTTCGCCTCTTCATCGCCGATGATATTGTGGTTGAG
>JAYNIA010000060.1:0-14452 GCA_038108555.1 Nitrospinota bacterium
GGTATTGGATTTGATTCCCAGCACAGCAACAATATTTTCCAGCCCTTTGTGCGATTGAATGGGAGAAACCAATATGAGGGAACCGGAATTGGTTTGGCAATCTGCAAAAAAATTGTGGATCGCCATCAGGGCAAAATAATTCCCAGCAGTAAGAAAAATGACGGCTCCGTCTTCCAGGTGACTCTTCCGATCAAACAGGTTTCCTGATTTTTTTTCTCTCCTTAATTTAGTTGCAATCCTTGAGGCCTCTCATGGCAGAAAATCAAAAAAAGAATAATCTGTTCTGTTTTGGTTTCGGCTTTACTGCAAAAGCATTGGCTCAGAGATTGCCCAATGCGGAATGGGAAGTTTCAGGCACCAGCCGGGAAAGAAATGATAAAGATTCTGAAGTTGGGGTGCTGCCTTTTGATGGCACGGGCCCTTCCAAAGAGATCGGTCAAGCCCTTTCCAGGGCCACCCATTTGTTAATCACCATTCCCCCTCAGGTGGAAGGGGAGGTGGTGTTAAAACATTTTGGTCCGAAAATTGCCGAAAATAATAAATTCAAATGGATTGGATACATATCTTCCACAGGGGTTTATGGAGACACTCAGGGCGAATGGGTGGATGAATCTTCTCCATTGCAGCCACAATCCGAACTTAATAAGCGACGCGTGGAGGCCGAAAAGGCCTGGATCCACTTTGCGGAAAAGCATGGCCTCCCGGTAATGATTTTTCGGTGTGTGGCAATCTACGGTCCCAACAGAAACCTGCTGGTTTCTGTGAAGCAGGGGCGGGCAAGGCGTATTAAAAAACCGGGACTGGTTTTTTCCCGAATCCATGTGGAAGATTTAGCACAAACTCTTGACGCATCTATTCGAAATCCAAAATCCGGAGAGATCTATAATGTAAGCGATGATGAGCCATCTCCGCCCTGGGAGACGGTCGAATATGCCTGTAGTCTCTTGAACGTTGAACCTCCACCATTAATTCCTTTTGAATCGGCAGAGTTATCAGAGTTGGCGCGCGGTTTTTATAAAACCTGCAAACGTGTGGGTAATAAAAAAATAAAGGAAGAATTGGGAGTCAAACTCAAATATCCCAATTATAAAATTGGATTGGACGCAATATTTGAAAAGTTATAGGTCCATCCATTAGTTCAAAGTCCAGTGGGGTAATGCAGAAACTCATTGTCGATATCAAATTTTTCTTTTAAGTGCTTGCCAATAGATTTTACCCCACCGGTTTCTGTGCCGTAATGGCCGGCAAAAATGAGAATGCAGTTTCCTTCAATTGCTTCGTGGAAATGGTGATTGGCACCTTCGCCCGTGATGTAGCAATCGAGCCCCTCTTTAATCGCTTGTCTGACGATGTCTGCTGCACCGCCCGTAACCAACCCCACGGTTTTAATTTCTCCCTGACCGATTACTTTAACTTGTGAATCAAGTTTCTGTCCCAGCAATTTTCCCAGGTCTTCCGCAGATGTGGGAGTGATGGAACCTTTGAACCCAATTTTGATCCCATCATATTCGCCAAAAGGTTCCAGGTTTTCCAGTCCGATCAGATCCACCAGGGCTCGGTTATTTCCATGTACAGGATGAAGGTCGAGGGGTATATGAGCGGAATACAGTCCCAAGTTGGCTTTTATCATGGAGGATAGCTTTTCGTAATGCTGACCGCGTATGGGTTGCAGGCCCGACCAAAATGCACCATGATGAACAAACATCATTTGGCATTGTTTTTCGATAGCGAGATCAATCGTGGCCTGGCATAAATCGACGGCCAGTCCGATTTTTTTTATGTCTCCACGGTTTTGAACTTGTAATCCATTCAATGCATTCGGTGCATCGCGAATGGAATTAATTTCCAGAAGGTTGTCGAGATAGTGGCTGAGTTGTAGAATGTCCATGTTCAAAAGTATAACTTTTTACAGACGGCAGAGGCAATAGTGGTCAATTTTATTTTGCGCAATATAGGGCAGAGAATCATTCTGCTTGTATTAATTTCTATCATTTCCCATGCGATAGTTCATCTGGCTCCGGGAGAACCTGCGCTGGTTGACCCGTCCAATCCTCGCATGAAACCCGAAGACATCGCTCGTATTCGGGCTGCCTTTCATTTGGATGAGCCAATGCATACCCAATATATTTATTGGGTGAGAGATCTATTTACCGGCGAGTTGAAATCTTTTAAAGACAATCAGCCTGTGTTGGGGAAAATTTGGGAAAGGTTTCTCAACTCCCTTCCCTTATTTTTAATTGCAACTTTAATAACCTGGTGTTTGGCATTTCCTATAGGAATAAGTGCGGCCATAAACCGGGACTCGACTTTCGACCGGTCGACTACTTTTATTTCTTTTGCCCTGATTTCCATTCCAGGATTTTTCCTTTCCTATTTGGTTATTATTTTTATGGTGGATACGTTTAACGTTCCGGTTCTTGGAAGGCAGACTTTTGGATTAGAGGGAGCCTCGTTTTTATTTCAGTCGATGGACCGAATATGGCATTTAACTATCCCGTCATTGATGTTGGCCATAGGGTCAACGGCTGTTCTTTCACGATATGTCCGATCCCAAATGCTGGAAGTGGTTCATCAGGACTATATGAGGACGGCCCGGGCAAAGGGACTTCCCGAAGATCAGGTTATATACAAGCATGGATTACGGAACGCATTATTGCCTTTTATAACCATGTTTGGTTTGACCATTCCGGGGCTCATCGGAGGGTCGGTTATTATTGAGCAGATATTTTCCTGGCCGGGAGTGGGAAGGCTCGGGTTCGAAGCCATATTGGCGAGAGACTTCCCCGTCATACTGACTTTGAATTTTATTGCCGCAGTGCTGGTTCTTTTGGGCACGCTAATATCTGACATTCTTTACGCCGTGGTTGATCCACGAATTAAATTTTAAGGATGAGACAGTGAGCAATCTGGAAACAAATTTAGAAGCCGATGCGCTTCCTCCTTCCAAGGGCATTTTTCAAGAGCGCTGGAGTATTCTCAAGCGGAACCGAATGGCTTATGCCAGCTATTGGTTTCTTATGCTTCTGTTGGCTCTTGCTTTTTTGGGAAAAATATTAACAAACTATATTGTTGTTTTTGATCCCAAAACGGTGCGACTCTCAGAAAAATTTTTGCCACCCTTGACTCCTTTCACAAGCACCATTACCCCTAAAGAAGATGCGCCCACCTTTGGGATTTATTTTTTTGGAACCGATGAGTTGGGACGCGATGTCTTCGCGAGAATGCTGGAGGGAACGTCTGTTTCCCTGAGCGTTGGGTTTGTCGCCGTAGGAATTATGTTGACGGTAGGAATTTTTTTAGGAGGTATCGCCGGTTATTATGGCAGGAAGAAGCTGTGGTTTTTAACGGTGGATACACTCATCATGCGGTTTGTTGACATTATGTTGTGTTTTCCCACTTTCTTTTTAATTCTTACTGTCGTGGCCTTATTGCCTCCGAGCATTTACAACATCATGATCGTGATTGGATTAACGAGCTGGATGGGAACCGCTCGTTTTGTTCGGGCCGAGTTTTTATCGCTTCGCGATCAGGATTTTGTTGCAGCGGCCCGCAGTCAGGCCATCCCGGAGTGGCGAATCATTTTTGTTCATATGGTTCCCAATGCAATTGCCCCGGTGTTGGTTTCAGCAACGCTCGGTGTGGCCTCTGCAATACTTACGGAGTCGGCTTTGAGTTTTTTAGGGTTTGGGGTCCAACCTCCTGATGCGACCTGGGGAAACATACTTTCTGATGGAAAAAACTTTTTGTTTGATGCCCCCTGGCTCACTTTTATTCCGGGTATAACAATTCTTATGGTTGTGCTTGCGTTTAATCTTTGTGGAGAAGGTTTGCGCGAAGCCTTCAATCCGAAACTAAAACAAACAACTTAACTCCCTCAAAATTTCGTCCTATTTTCCCAGAGGAACCCTGTGATATTAGTATTGGAAGAAATATGCATCTGGAAGCTTTTTTGAGATAGATTGCGAAATAACGTAGTGACCTATTTGTTCAGGGAAACCCTGTGATTTTTGTTGAAAAGATAAATAAACAGTTTGGCCCGAAAATTATTTTTCGGGATGTGAGTTTTCATTTGCGCCCTAGAGAAAAGGTGGGTCTGGTCGGTGAAAATGGGACCGGTAAAACCACGTTATTTAAGATAATCACTGGCAAGGAGTCATTGGATGCCGGGCGGGTGACTTTGCGAAAGGGTTTGCGTTACGGTTTGCTTGAGCAGCATCAGGAAGGAGGGGAGGAAACCGCTCTTGAAAGAGTGGTGATGGGAGATTCTTATTTCCAGCAGGTTAAAAACGAAATGGAGAAGCTGGAAGCCGATCAAAACTTCCAGGATCGTTACGGTGAGTTGCAGCATGAGTTTGAGCGCCTGGGGGGATATGACCGTGAGGCGCGGGCTAAAATTATAATGCAGGGACTGGGCTTTAAGCCCAGCCAATGGGAGAGTTCATTGAATCAGCTTTCCGGCGGTTGGCGTATGCGCGTGGAGTTGTCGCGCATTTTGCTGCAGAACCCTGATGTGTTGCTACTCGATGAACCTTCAAACCACCTCGATCTGCAATCGGTGATTTGGTTGGAATCTTTTTTAAAATCGTTTGAAGGCAGTGTTTTATTGATTTCGCATGACAGGAAATTTTTGAATACCCTGGCTACCCGAATTTTTGAGTTGGAACGTTCCAGATTGACGATCTATGCCGGAAACTATGATGACTATGAAAAACAAAAAGAGGCACAGCGAGTTCAACTTGAATCTCAGGCGGCCAACCAGAATCGCCGAATAGCGGAGGTAGAACGATTTATTGAAAGGTTTCGGGCAAAAAACACTAAAGCCACACAGGTGCAAAGCAGGATAAAAATGCTGGATAAAATGGATCGGATACAAACTCCTGAAAGTAGTAAGGCGATCCATTTCCGGTTTCCCCAGCCTGTCAGAACAGGAAGAAATGTTCTTGAGATAGACAATGTGACCAAATGTTATGGAGAATTAAAAGTTTATGAAAAATTTTCCATCACTTTGGAAAGAGGATGGAAAGTGGCTTTAGCCGGTGAAAATGGAGCGGGGAAGTCCACCCTTCTTAAAATGATGGCAGGGGTGCTTCAGCCGGATGGTGGCGAGGTCAAGATGGGGGTTAAAGTGTCCCGTTCTTATTTTGCACAGCATCAGGGGGAAACCCTGAATGAGAACCATACCGTTTTAGAATCCTTACAAGAGTCCGCCCCCGGTCTTTTACGGACCCAACAAAGAAACATTCTTGGAGCCTTTTTATTTTCCGGCGAGGAGGTTGACAAAAAAGTTTCGGTGTTGTCGGGAGGTGAAAAGTCCCGTCTGGCTTTGGCGCGAATGCTTTGTGGCGATTCGCAATCCGATAATAAGATTTCCGGGGACTCTGGAGTTTCTCCTCCACCTTCATTTATTTTACTGGATGAACCTACAAACCATCTCGACATTCGTTCGCGTGAACACCTTGCTGCCGTTTTATCGGATTATGAGGGCAGTTTGATTATCATCTCACATGACCGTTATTTTCTTGATGGATTCGTCAATAAAGTCTGGGAAGTTTCGAACGGGCAAGTCCGTGAATACGATGGAAACTATAGTGAGTATGAAGAAGCTAAATTAAAAGAAGAAGCTTTTGAGGAAAAAGGAAAATCCGTAGCAGGAGAAAAAAGTGCTCCCGGCAGTTCTGCTTTAGATAAGGACAGAAAGAGGAAAGAAGCGGAAGAAAGAAATTTGCGTTACAAGAAATTAAAACCGTTGGAGACCAGACTGGTGGAAGTGGAAAACCGGTTGGAGGTTTTGATGGAAGAGAATCAAAAGATTCAGTCTGAGCTTGCAGATGCGGGTATTTATGAAGCAGACCAGAAAGACCGTTTGATGAAAACCATGGAACAGCAACGAAACCTTAAAGAGGAAGAGCAAAGTTTAATGGAAGAATGGGATGAGCTCACCGCTTCCATTGAACAGGTCCAAAAGACTTAGTCTTCAGGTAAATAAAAAGGCCCTTTTGATTTTAGCCACTGAAGTTCCTTATCGCTTTTACAAAGTGAAAAAAGCTTTTTATTTAACTCTGAAATTTCTTTTTGGCATTGAATCAATTCGTTCAGTGTGCTTTTTAAAGTTTTTTGCGATGAGCGAACGGTATCTTCCCCGTTCTCTTTCAAAATGTCCGGTTGGCAGGTTTTGGGATATTCCATTTAGATTCTCCCCAAATTTTTTAATGCATTTAATTTTTAATAGGCTTAGAGTAGCATAAAAAAAAACATACTGTAAATGTTTTTGTTTTATGGTTAAGCGTTTGTTTTATTGTGTTTAAGGCGATTTTAATTTGGTGGAATTAATATGGAATGGACTTTTTTTCTTCTCGGCGGGTTGGTTGTTTTGGCGGGAATGGTGGTTTTGCCCATTTTTGCTGGGGCACCCTGGCATCCACTCTTGCCGGGAACGATCCGCCGGATTTTGAAATTTTCAGAAATCAAACCCGGTGAAACTATTTGCGATTTAGGTTGTGGCGATGGACGGGTTTTAATCACCGCTGCTAAAGATTATTCGGCGAAAGGAGTGGGAGTTGAAATTGATCCGATTAAAGTCGGTCTGGGAAGGTTGCTTTCAAAATTGAAAGGGGTCGAAGATCGGGTAAATATTGTTCGCGGAAATATTTTTGAGTTTGACCCCGGGGATGCAGATGTGCTGTATCTTTATCTTACCCATCAGGCGATGGATAAACTTTTTCCCGAGCTTTTAAAAAAACTAAAACCCACGGTGCGAATTGTTTGCTACCGGTTTTGTATTCGGGGGATGATTCCTGAAAAAGTCAGTGCGGATAAAACTCTTTTCCTCTACCAACTTACCAAGGGTAGTGAGATAAATAGTTTTATATAAGAGTCAGTTATTTTGTTTCCATATTATTATCTGTCCGTGGTTCTGCCCATTGCACGACGCCTTCCCAGACATAAGCCGAGCGGTTGCCACGTTTGACCACCAACCAGTTTTTGTTATTCATTTCAATATTTGTTCGGCGGACGAACTCCACTTCTGCGCCTTTTTTCAGGCTGATAATTTTGGGAAAGACCGTCCCCGGTCCTTTGCGCAAGGCAACCCCATCTACGGAAATTCTTAAAATCTTTTTGGGGTCTACTGGCGGTCGAACCATTTTCGGAGTTGCTTTTTTCTTCACCTCTGCAGGTGCCACAGGGGGTGTCGGCGGTTTAACGATGGGTTTTTCCGGGGCTGGAGTAAAAGCCTCCGGCATGGCCATTTTAGGTGCAGCCGGTTTTGTCATGGTTTGTGCGCCTGAAACTGAAGGCATCACTGGAGGCACGGTTTTTTCGGTCATGGTCTTCGTTCCTGAAATTGAAGGCATAACCGGAGGTGTTGTCTGCCGGGTTTTTGGTGCTGCTGGTTTTGGCGCAACGGGAGTTCTTACAGGGGGTGGGGGTGTCGTATCCTTTTCGGGTGGGGGTAAAGATGCCACCACCTCGCCAGGAGAGTCTGAGAATTTTACGAAAATGGGATTGGAAACCAGATGGTCTGTTGAATTGACCATGGCCTTAACTCGGTAATAGGCGCGTCCCTCTTGTTTGTTTCCAACATCTCTCCAGGTCAACTCATAAGGTAGTGAAACGGATTCTTGTTTTACCAATACCCCGTTTCGGATAATTTGGATTTGTGCAGTTTTATTCCCACCCTTAATGGAACGCAATTTTATTTTAACCGCTGGAAAGTCAGTTGAGGTCAGTTCCTGTCCAAGCGTTGCCTGCTGGCCTGTTTTTTGATCTTGAACGGTAAATTCATCGAGAGAAAGTCTGTTGTCATCGGCTTGCCGGACGGCATACATGCGGCCTTTTCTCATCGCATCCAAAAGAGTGTCGCGATTTTTTTCACGTACCAGAAAAACGGTTCTTACAGATCCCAATCGGTCTCCATTCTGGTCCTCACAAAGGTAGTCGTTTCCACCATAACCCCAAACGGGTTGATTGCGTTTGCCCTGCAAGTATTCCATAAGTACCTGGTCCCATTGCTGCCCTGCCTCCGCCTGTTGGATGGGATCGTCTCCAACCACTTGAAACCCGGTATAGTTTTTTGTTTTTAAAAGATCGTCAGGATGGGGAGGGGTTTCCAGATTGGTTGTTCCATATTGTCGAGTTCCGTGTTTAGCTTCCATATGGTTCCAGAAAACCAGCGCGCCTTTGGAATTCGCATAGTCGATCATATTTTGATATGGCTTCATTCCCTGATCCCCATGATACGCATCAAACGGAGAACTTTTAAAAGGATGGTTGTTGATCGTTAACAATAACAATAGAACCATCAAGGGAAAAGAAAGGACACGGACATACCCCTTGTAAACCGCGCCCACACTTACCATAAACAGGAATCCTAGGATTATGAATTGATTGAGCAGGGAGTCGGTATAGTTTAATGAAAGGTTGCTGTTTTGCAGCGGCAGTTGTTCGTAATCTTCTGCAGAGGATAGCCCGACAATCATCAGGTGTTTGTCCCAATTATGTGCGGTCAGGTTTTTATCAAAATTACTGCCCGACCAATAATAATGGGGGATGGTTTCTACTCCTGGAATCAGGAGTGTTTGTTTTATCTGTCGATTGTTATCATTAATTTCGGAAATAAATCCGGCAGCACCGCGTTGGAGGACAGAAGGCCCTTCAGTGGTGTTTTTGAATATCCGTTCAAAGGGTTTGGCTCCAAATTCTATAGAGTTTCTTGCGTAATCCCCGAAGATTACCGCATCAATCCCCATTCTTTCAGATTGGTTGCCAATGTCCTTAACAGAAGCGCAGCCCTCGCTGAAATTTGTTTTTATATCTGCGATGCCATCAAGTTGGATATAAATGGCAAAAGAGGAAGAGGGGAAGGCCAGGGCAATCCAGAAAACCAGCAAGACACACCAGCGATATAAATTTGAATTTTTAAGTGGGCAAAAAAACATTGAAGCCAAAATTTCTCCCAAACAACAAAAATTTAAAATTTCAAGCTCAATCCTTTGGCGGATTTTATTAAAAATCCTTGTGCCAAAATATTCTTATCCAATTTTAGACCTTAAAATTTATCCAGTCCTCAGAAAGTATGATATACTTAAATGGTTGAGATTGCACCCCTTAGCTGTTTAAAAATTGCTTTCAGGGGGCCGGAAAAAATAAAAACCGGGAAAATTTCTTTCGATTTTTCCGGCTTAATTAGCAATCGTCCATTTGAAATGGTTCAACCGGTTTGAAACTCCAATACCAAAAATTTTCCCACTTCGTGGGCTCGCCAAAATAAAATTCTAATGGGTAGACTTTTATGACATTAAGAATTCTTGTCGCAGATGACAGTATTACCATCCAGAAAATAGTTGCCATGGCTTTTGAAAATGAAGATGTAGAAGTCGAAGGCATTGGTGATGGGCAGGAGGCATTGGACAAAATTCCTGAATTTAAACCGGATATAGTTCTGGCAGATGTGGATATGCCCGGACTTGATGGTTTTCAACTGTCAGAGAAAATAAAGGAAAACCCAGACCTTGCCAATATAAAGGTCTTACTTTTAGCCAGCGATTTTGAAGATTTCGATGAAGGACGTTTCAATAAATGCCAGGCGGAAAACCATATCTCCAAACCTTTTAAATCCGATGATATTGTTCAAATGGTGACTCAGGTTATGGAAGGAGCCCAGGCAAAGGCTCCAGCCGAAGAAGTTCTGGTGGATGAAGTTGCTCCAGTTGAAGAACCTGAGGCGGATGCAGAACCCAGCCTGGAGGAACTTTTGGAATCGGTTGAAAAACTCTCTACCGATGCCTTGGATATTGCGGACGAAAAGGAACCTGTTGAAGAAATTGAAGATCTGCCCACCCCTGTTGAGCCGGTTGAGGCACATGAACCGGAAGAGGTTCCTGAAGTAGAAGAAGAGATTATCGAAGAGCCTTCAACCGTTATCGATGATGATATTTTGAGCGGGATGATTCAGGATGTGGGAAAAGAAATCAGTCAGGATGCGGCAGCCCCTGCCGTCAGTGATGAAGGTATTTCAGGTGACCAGGTGGCAGAGGTTGAAGAGGAAATTGCCCCTGAACCTGCTTTCACTGGAGATAACGATATTCTCGGTGAAATGATCCATGAGGTCGAAACCGAACTGGAAGAGCAAGGTTCTGAACCGGAACCTGTTCTTGAAGAGCAAACATTTGATAACGACATTCTCGGTGAAATGATTCAAGAGGTGGAAACTGAACTGGAAGAAAAAGTTTCAGAGCCAGAACCTGTTTTTGAAGAGCAAACTTTTTCAGATGAGGTTTTTGCGGAAGTCCAGCCCAGAAAGATGGATAACCTCGATGACCTCGATTCTGCTTTCAAAGAGATTGTTGCGCGTGAAGCAAAGAAGGAACCGGTTTCCCAGGTAGAAGCCAAAGAATCTGAGATGTCGGCATTAGGAGGCATTGTTCCTGAGCCGGAAGACCTTCTCGAAAGAATGGCCCCCGGAGCGTTTTCAGAATCTGAAAGACGGCCTCACACTCCCGAAGAAATAGATGAAAACCTCAACTCGATCATAGGTTCGGCTTCCTATGGAGCCACCTCTTATCAGGATTCCCGATTGAAGGAAATGGATTTTGAAAACAACGATGACCGATTTATTCAGGTTACCGGTGAGCAGGTAAAGCAGGTTCTGGAGAAGTCGCTGGATTCGTCATTGCAAAAAGAAATGTCTGGCCTGTCTGAGCTAATTGTGAAGACCATTCGGGAGGTTGTCCGGGAAATCACGCCGGGAATCGCCAGGTCCGTCATCCGCGAAGAGATTGAAAAAATCAAAAAGATTTAAATTCTTTCTTTATGGGTAATTTTTTGATAAAAAGCCCTCTCTCATTTCAATAAAATTAAGCTTATTTTGAATTTCCCGGATATGCTTGCCCCAAAATTGGGGTTTATAGAATTGCTTTTGATTTTTGAATGATTCAACTAGACAAACAATATGAACCCGGTGAAGTAGAAAAACGCTGGGGAAAATTTTGGGAAGAAAAAAACTTTTTTCATGCCGATGAAACCAGAGAGTCCTCTGCATTTTCTATCGTCATACCGCCCCCGAATATTACGGGCCGACTCCATATCGGTCACGCCTTCAATAACACCCTTCAAGATATTCTTACCCGATGGAAAAGAATGCAGGGTTTTAACGCCCTGTGGCAACCGGGTACTGACCATGCAGGAATAGCGACGCAAAATGTAGTCGAAAAACAACTGCATGCGGAGGGAACCAACCGCCAGGATTTGGGAAGAGAAGAATTTGTCAGGCGGGTTTGGAAATGGCGGGATGAATCCGGGGGGACAATCACCGGTCAACTGAAAAAACTCGGATGCTCGTTGGATTGGGAGCGTGATCGCTTTACCATGGACGAAGGTCTGTCAAAAGCGGTGCGAGAAGTTTTCGTTACATTATATGAAGAAGATCTTATCTATAAGGGCGATTACATCATCAACTGGTGTCCGCGTTGTCATACTGCACTTTCAGATCTTGAGGTGGAACATCAAGATACCCAGGGGCATTTGTATCATTTAAAGTATCCCTTAAAAGATAGCGAAGATTTTCTGGTAATAGCCACGACTCGGCCCGAAACCATGCTGGGGGACACGGCAGTTGCGGTAAACCCCGAAGATGAGCGGTATCAGGGACATAAAGGAAAAAAGCTGATGTTGCCGGTTTTGAACCGGGAGATCCCGCTCATTGAAGATGGATATGTGGATACTACTTTTGGTACCGGTGCGTTGAAAGTGACTCCGGCACACGATCCGAACGATTTTGAATTGGGTCAACGGCATGAGTTGGAAACTATAAATGTTATGAATCCCGATGGAACCATGAATTCCCTCGCAGGTTCAGCTTATGAAGGTTTAGACCGATTTGAGTGTCGCAAAAAGCTGGTGGCCGACTTAAAAGAGTCAGGAGTTTTAGTCAAGATTGAAGACTTGAACCATTCTGTCGGGCATTGTTACCGTTGTCGAACGGTCGTAGAACCCTATCTTTCCAAACAGTGGTTTGTGGATGCAAAAACACTTGCCAAACCTGCATTAAAAGCGGTGAAGGATGGAAGTATAAAAATAGTTCCAAAGTTTTGGGAGAATACCTATTTCGATTGGATGGAAAACATCCGTGACTGGTGCATTTCTCGACAAATCTGGTGGGGCCATCAAATACCGGCATGGAATTGTGGAGATTGTGGCGAGATTATTGTGGCCCGCGAAACCCCTGAATCCTGTACAGCTTGTTCTTCTAAAAATCTGGTTCAGGAAACAGACGTGCTGGACACCTGGTTCAGTTCTGCTCTTTGGCCATTTTCCACTTTGGGCTGGCCCGAAAAAACCGAAAGCCTCAAACGTTTTTATCCCACCTCAGTGCTTTGTACGGGATTCGACATACTGTTCTTCTGGGTAGCACGAATGATCATGATGGGCATCAAGTTCATGGGTGATGTTCCTTTTAAGGATGTCTATATTCATGCATTGATCCGTGATGCTGAAGGTCAAAAGATGAGCAAAACAAAGGGAAACGTGATCGATCCCCTGGAAGTTATGGAGAAGTATGGAACGGATGCGTTGCGTTTTACACTTGCCGCTTTTGCCGCCCAGGGAAGGGATATTAAACTTGCGGAAGATCGAATAGAAGGTTATCGAAACTTTTGCAATAAACTTTGGAATGCTTCCCGTTTTGTATTTATGAACCTGGAAGACTACAAAGGTTCCTGTGTCCTTGATAATACAAATACTTTATCAAAACCGGATCGCTGGATATTGAGTCGGTTGAATCAGGCGACAAAAGATGTGAATGAGGCTTTGGAGGCTTTCAGGTTCAACGACGCGGCATTAACTGTTTATAAGTTTATTTGGAACGAGTATTGTGACTGGTATATCGAGCTTGCAAAACCCAAATTATCCGGATCACCTGAGGAAAGAGCGGCAACACAAAATGTGCTGATTCATGTTCTGGATTCTGCGCTCAAACTCTTGCATCCTTTCATGCCGTTTATCACCGAAGAAATTTGGCAAAAACTACCTCAGAATGAAAACAGCATTATGGTCAGTGCCTTTCCTGAGTTTCAGGAATCGCAAACCGATGAAGAAATAGAAAAAGAAATGCAAGTGATAATGGAAGTCATTACCGGCATTAGGAATATCCGTGGTGAGATGAATTTGAATCCGGGATTGAAATTAAACGTATTAATTAAAACCCAAAACCCCGAAATTCAAAAATCCCTGCTGGATCAGGTTGATTATATAAGGGAATTGGCCCGAGTGGAACGGATGGAAGCAGGCTCAAATATAGAAAAACCCAAGGTGTCTGCGTCTTCGGTTCTCGGAGAAATGGACCTGATTATTCCTCTCGAAGGTCTGATGGATTTTGAAGAAGAACGCAACAGGGTAGAAAAAGAGTTGAAAAAAATTGAAAAAGACCTCATATTTTTAGATAAGAAACTATCCAACCCGAATTTCGTTAAGAAAGCACCTGCCGAAGTTATCGAAAAGGACGAACACCGAAAGACTTCACTTTCTGAAAAGCAGGCAAAGCTTGAAATTCATTTGAAAACCATTAAACAGGGTTTATGTTGACCCGTAGAGAAAAGTTGCCCTTTCTCCACTTCTCATTTATTTATGGATGCTAAAGCAGGAACTTTGACGCGTGAAGAAATTTCCGAACAATCCCAATGGGATCTGTCGGGATTATATTCATCGAACGAAGCATGGAATGAAGATTTCAAATCGTTGGAAAACGATTTGAAAAAATATTCCGGTTTTCAAAATACACTTGCGCACTCTTTTTCCAGACTCAAAGAATGTCTCGAATTTGATATGAACTTTTCCAGGAAGTTGGAGAAGCTTTATACCTTTGCTCATTTAAAAAATGATGAAGATAAGACCAACAGTCATCATCAGGGAAATTTTGAAAAAGCAATGCGGCTTTTAAATGAGGCGGGAAGTGCATCCAGTTTCATACGCCCGGAAATTATGTCTATTCCGCAAGAGAAAATGAGCCAATTCCTCGAAGAAAAGGGAATGGAGTTTTACCGTTTCCATTTGGAGCAGATCTTGCGATATCGCGAACATACCCTGTCGGAAAAAGAAGAAAAACTGCTTGCCCAGACGGGTGAAATGAGCCGGGCTGCGAGAGATGGGTTCGACATGCTGGACAATGCAGATCTTCAGTTGGGCGAAGTCGAAGATGAAAAGGGAGAAAAAATTACCTTGACGCACGGTAATTTTCAGAGCCTGATGCAGAATTATGATCGCCGCGTTAGAAAGGATGCTTTTCATACCTATTATAAAGCTTATGAGTCCCATCGTTTCACCTACTCAACATTGTTAGCCTCAAGCGTTAAAAAGGATTTGTTTTATTCACGCGCCCGTAATTATTCAAACTATAGAGCCAAAGCGTTGTTTTCGGAGAATATTGACGAAGGGGTTTATGACAACCTGATTGAATCGG
>JAYNIA010000061.1:0-13229 GCA_038108555.1 Nitrospinota bacterium
TGGGAGGACTCAAAAAATTACGATTCAGCCTGCGTGCAGATGTTTATTCTGGAGATGACGACCCCAATGATTCTGATTTAAATTCATTCAACCCATTCTTTCCCAAAGGGAAGCATATCAGTCAGCTTGCTGCAACGGGGCTTATTAACCAGCGCGATTTGCACCCTAGAATTGATTTTACCCTGGACGAGCATTGGTCTCTAACCACAAGCACACTATTTATTTGGCGGGACAGCCTGGATGATGGAATTTATTCCATTGCCAATGGAGTTTTAAGAAGTGGTTCCACAAGCCGGGCCCGCTATGTTGGGACTCAGCCCGAACTGGAGGTTACATACCGTTTTAATCGGCATCTGGATTTAAAAGGAATATTTGTCTACTTCCGGGCAGGAAAATTTATTGAACAAACGACAAACGGTTCTGATATCAATTATCTTGGTACCATGCTCACCTTTAGGTTTTAAGATCTTATTAGGAATCAAAATGATCGGGTCGAAGTACACTGGCATTTGTTACGAATAGACTTCCAGAGTGCCTCTCTAAAAATGGTTTTAAGCCCGATAAAATGGGATCCAGTTTTTCTTCAGGAACCACGGTTAGAATTACTTGCAAGCTACTGGTATCGTTAAACATCATATGTCCTTCGTGAAACCCTCCATGCCCTTTTCCGGATATGTTCTTGAAAATGGTATAACCGCTGGCTTTTATCCGGTCTAAAACATCAGTCACAAAATGAAGGTGTTCACCTTCAATGATGATCTTGATTTCTTTCATTGGGTGAAGTTTTAATTCGCTCATAATTTTATATACTCCTCAAATTGATTTAATGGCTTGCCAATTATTTGGATATTGGAAGAGGAAAAAGTCCATATTTTCAGGGTCCAGAGAGACAATATGGAGCCATTGATTTCTTGTTAATTCCTGCAAAATGGTATGCCGGGATATAATAGTGTTAATCATTTCTCTCGGAGACTCTATTATAACAAATAAGCGCATGGGTTCATGATATGGTTTCTCTCCATCCATAACGGTCTGTATGGGTAGGCCAACGCACAGATCGCTTTGGGTGCCAAACATGACTCCGACATTACCCACCACATTATGATACGCTTTGCTTCCCGCCCCGTAGGCATTAAGGTCAACTGTAGAAAAATAGTGCTCCATGTTGATCCATTGTCCAACGATCATTGGAGCGGTCATAATAATCTCCAAATAGTCTCCTGTAGGATCTTTAGAATAATCATAGGAATGTAAAAAAGTACGACCTTCCAGGTTTATCCCCTGGGTTAGTGCTCTTCTTCCCGCTATAAAAGCCGTATGTCGGGAAAGCCCCCATTCCGGTCGAACCTGGGACCAATCTATACTTCGTATTTTTGCCCGACTCAATGCATTAAAGGCTCCAATCATTTCCGGCTCATCGGGCATGCGAGCCAGCCGTTCCGCGCTATTTTTCTCGCCGGCTTCTTTAAGATCTCGTTGGAGTCTGATTAGATCTTTTCGATGGGTTGCTGGAACGTTTTCCAAGTCGAAAAGTTCCACTTCATCTGTTGTGGTGTCATGTTGTCCCGGAATGAAATGCGTGTCGGATGGAATCACCAATCCTTTTTCTGCTAAAAGTGCCCTTACATCCGGCTTGTTAGCCATGAGGGCAAGAGCCCGTGAGTTTGAATGCCCGTGGTTGCCACCGCAAGCCCCACAATCGAGGGCAGATTCGAAGGGGTTGTTGTCTGAAGTGCTACCGTGGCCACAAAGAAGGATGAGCCGGGCAAATGTCTTGAATCCTAAAATCCTTAATGCCGCTTCAACATAATTAACCTGTTCTTCAACGGTGAACCCGGTCAGGGTTATTTTCTGCATTTGACGGTCTGTGTCTCGCTCGTTTACATTATGTTCCTGCCTTAGCAATTTAATAAATTGTTCCAGATCTGCCTGGTTCCAATGTAATAATTGATTCAGGTCATTAATTTCAGGGCTGTCGACTGGAACCTTATCCATTGCCAACTTTCGCAGATGCTCAACCTGCTCATGGGACACAGAAGACCCTAAAGGACCATATTGATCAATCAAAAGCCTGTAGATGGTTGCCCGGTGTTTAGAGGCCACCATTTCATGAGCTTCTTCCTTTTGAATCTTGTCTACCGTCAAGGTAGTGCTCAATGGGATAGTAAACCGATCTTTTATCCATGAAATAGCTTTTTTGAAAAATTTCGGTCGTAATGTTTGTCCAAATAGTCTGAATCCAAAAAACCAACCGATCGCCTCAACCATGATATAGGGCGTAATCACGTTTTCTTTTAAATCGTGCAGGAGTGTGTGGCCCGCCTTGGCGATTTGTTGGCCCTCTAAAAATTCTTCAGCCGCTTTGGCTTGATAAGCTCGGGGAATTTCTTTTATTACGTGATTGGGTTTTAAGAGAACAGGGCATTGGTCTGTTCGGCAATCACTGGAAAACTCCGAGAAACTAATAGGAACTCCAAAAAAACCTGCGAATCCAAACGTTTCATTTCCGCCGATCTCTTCAAGGTTTCTTCTAAAACACTCAGACCGGACGTCAATACAGAAAATCGATTGGGAAAGAGGTCGTGATTCTAAAGGTTTTTCCTCAGAAGCATCAATCTTTTTCAGTTTCTCAATATTTGTATCAAACTTTTTAATGAATTCTTTTATGAAGCTAGACTCTAAGGCCTTCAGCCAAACGGGTCCATGCTTTGATTCAGGAAACTCTTCCAGCCAACCCAGCAAAA
The DNA here is from genome assembly GCA_038108555.1 of Nitrospinota bacterium. Lineage (GTDB taxonomy): Bacteria > Nitrospinota > Nitrospinia > Nitrospinales > VA-1 > UBA8687. The sequence goes on from JAYNIA010000061.1 coordinate 2,745, forward strand.
TTTCTAATGGAGCCGGTCCGCTTTTTATAATCTCTTGTACCCTCAGGTCCAAAGATTTTGCTATGTGCAAAACAACGAGGGTTTGAACAGCAACTTCCTGTCGACTCCGAATTTGTTGCCACTTCGAACTCAGTCCAGATGCGGATTGGTTTAGGTCGTTGATAGGTAGGGGTTCCTGATTGAAAACCGATAAATCCATATCATCTTCAATTTCCTCTGGTAAACCCCTACTTTGGAAATCTTTATATAGACCATAACCCATCGAAAAACTTTTCAAGTAAGCTTGTATAGATTTATAAGATCCGGGAATACCCAATTTGGCGCGGCACATCAGGTCAACCAGTTCTTTTTCATAAAAAATGCGTACAGCCATGTATTCTACAAGATCGATTGGAAAAGCGTTTTGCCATTCATAGTCGACTTGTTCGGAGCGCCATTTGAGAAACCCTGTCCATCCCGCCAATTGAGCTAAATGTAAGGAGAAATAGTCTATCCATAGGTTTTTGGGAATGGACATAAAGGACATACATTCCAGAATGGCGTCTTCTGGTTTTTCAGATAAATTTCTTATTTTGTTTTTCCAGTCCGGGATGCCTAACAAGGAACCGGAATTATCTTGCAGGGCCAGCTCTTTCCAGTTTCCGTAAAAGGTTTTTTCCCGATATGGCATAGACCAGTGGGCATGCCCCTCATCGAGAAACCCGCTGATCCATTTGATTACCTCGTTATTAATTTGACTTTGAACTGTCGTTCCCAGAGATTGGTCGCACCATTCACCCAGAGTATATTTTGTTGCCAAGTCATCACTCTCGCGGTTTGCAAAATCCTTTAAAGATTCTTTTTTCTCATTGATTTTGTTTAAACCTTGAATGATCTCAATCAAGCCTTTTATTTCTGATTGATTTGGTGAGGATTGTAAAATGGTTGCAGCTATATCCTTGGCCACATCTCCTGTGCCATTTATAATAATGGCTTTTAAGAATTCCAGATGAGAAACTTCTTCGTCCCCAAAGGCGATAGTCGCTTCTTTAGATATTTTTTTTAAGGCACCATTTAGAGCTTCTTCGGTTATTCGGCCTTGTTTGTAATAGATCCGGTTTTCTTTGTTTTGAAGGTATCCGGTCCCTCTAAAAAACCGGTCAGCCTCTTTAATTGCGTCTTCAAAATGTAAACGTTCCAACCCGTGAAGGGGGTTGTGGTGGATAAACGTTTTCATTGGCCAATAATGAGAAACGGGTTCACCTGCCAGATTTACGAAAGATCGCAATTCTATGCGCTGTGATTCCGTCGGCGTCTCAGTTTTTGTATCTTCGAGGGTAGCCATTTTTTTGCCCTAAGTTTTCCTGGTAGTTAAACCATTAACGCGTTAATAAAGTATTCCGCTATAACCCGCGCCTAAGATTAGTATTATTACCGCAGTGAATTCAGTTAATCGTAAATCGGAATAAGGCACATCCGTACGAGTTTCACCGAAAGCTGTTTGGTGAAGCATTTGCATAAAAAACCATCCACCGCCTAACCAAACTGCAAGAAATATTAAAAATATTTTGATGAAATTAATATCTACTGTTTCGATTGTTGGCATTCCCGACAAGCCCGTAAAAGTAGGAACCATTGGTAGAAACAGAGCCAAGCCAACAAGAAGAACCATAACCGTTCCAAACCGAGGCATGGGTGTCGCAAGCCCGGGAAGCTTTCCAATGGATTGCCAACCATAACGCATTCTAACGAAAGAAAATGCCAGATTGATACCGCCCAGTATGAATGCAACTGCTACCCCAAAGGCAATTCCCCATTTGGGAAAATTCGGAAAAATATTAAGTAAGCCCCAGATGACCGATACGTGCGCCACTGTAGCTGCGGCAATGAATAGGTTTGCCTTCTTTTGCCCCAAGGCTGCCATCGCAGCGTAGAATGCGGTTATCAGGGCAAGGAAACCAACATAAAATAATGAATCTGTCGCAAGCGATGGGTAAATCAGGTTTAACTCCGCCAAGCCAATGGCCAGCCAGACTACCATCCAAAGACTAGAGAGAGCTCCTTTAGCATTTTCTACCATTCCCACAAATGGAAGATGAAAAGGCACTAAGGGTAAGAAAGTGACTGCCAGGAAAAAACCTGAAAGTAATTTGACCGAGTCGCTTCCCATAGCCGAGCTTAGGGAAAGAACGATGGCAAACAAAAAATGGATAAGAGTTAGAGTTTTACGAAAGGAGCGTCTCATTTCCTGTGCAATTGAAAACGCTGCATAACCCAGAAATAGACAGAGAAAAAATCGGCCCACAAATCCCTGTCCCAGCAAAGTACCCAGGGTCAACCCCAAAGTGATCATGCTTGAGGAACCAAACTCTGAGGTCTGCTGTGATCTATCCTGACTAATCAGGACACAAAACCCTGCAATAAGGACGGCACAGGCTAGAAAATTTGTTGGTGGATTGATGTCGACAAAAATGACCAGGAACACACCGACAATGGAAATCGCCCCAAGACTCAAAGTTTTTAAGTTCGAGAACGAGATTTTCGCAAGAACCCCTGCTACCCCGATGAAAAATGGAATCAGGGCTAGACTAATTGAAAGAAAGTTTTGATTTTCCATTATTAGAAACGATGGGCTACCTTTTGAGCCAGACGTAAAATGTTATTGTTCCAGCGGGCATAAATACGATCTATATAAAATCGATTGATTAAGATAATGTACATATGTTTTCTAATTGAAGCCAGCCAATCGGTTATAAATACTTTTTGCCCTTTGGCGTTGGTATAAACAACAAACCAACCAAATAAAATGAGAATGGTAGATATTAAAATAATTATGTCGAAGACTAATGGAGGGAAAGCAGCGGCCATAAAGTAACCATCCGCTTCTCCCGGTCCCGGGTAGAGGAAATGTGTGAACTCTTCACCGGCCCAAAGATAGACAAACCCTATAAAGAATAAAGCTCCAATCATGGTACATGCCACTTTCCAGGAATCCACCGCCTGTAATCTATATAGACTGAACATGACCTGAGATGCGGTTACCCACATAAAAAACAGGAAAATGACGGCTCCATGAGCATCTTGTAAATGTATGTCGAGAATATCATGGGCGACCATAAGGATTATCAAGGGCATCATCAATGTGATTCCCAAACCGGTTGCCCAGGTTAGTTGTGATGAGGACTCCCCATTCTCATGCTTGGGTGCGTGATCGTGATCGTGGGAATGCGGGTTTTTGGGTTCTTCCCGGGATTTATGAATACCTGTTCCAGCGCCTAAAAATAAGGACGCTTTAAAAAAGCCATGTGCGATCAAGTGGAAGATAGCCAAAGCAAACGCGCCCAGTCCGCATTCCATGATCATATATCCCATTTGGGCAACAGTTGAAAAACCCAAAGTTTTCTTAATATCATTTTGCACCAGCATCATAGAGGCACCCATCAAGACGGTCAGAACACCTATAAAGAAAACAAAGTGAAGTGTTGAGGGCGATAATGCATAAAAAGGAGCCAGTCGGTTCAGTAAAAAACCTCCGGCATTGATAATGCCAGCGTGCATAAGGGCTGAGACAGGAGTGGGGGAATCCATAGTGTCGGGCAGCCATACATGTAACGGGAATTGTGATGATTTGGCTATTGCACCCACAAAAATGGAAAGTCCTATCAAGGTAATAACATTTACTTCAAGAGCATTCCCTGGAAGCAGAGAAACCGTGCGGGCATTATCTGCCGCCGCCTGGAAGAGTTCTGAGAACTCCAAGGTTCCAAAATATTTGTAGGCAAGAAAAATTCCAAAGAGAAAGCCCACATCCCCAATACGATGTATGAAAAAGGATTTGAAACCATTCCGACATGCATCAGGGTGGGAGTAATTAAAGTTCAGAAGAAGGTATAGCGCCAAACCCAGCAACTGCCAGAAAATAAACAGCATGAGTAAATTGGGGCTGGAAACCAGAGCGAGAATTACAAAGGTCAGAAAACTTAGAAGCCCAAAAAAACGAGTGTAACCGGGATCGCCCTCCAGATACCTTACGGAGTAGGTATTAATGACAACGCTGACACTTGTGATCAACATCATCATCACTGCGGTGAGCCGGTCAACCAACATTCCTGCCTTAAACAGGGAGGCCCCTTCATAATCTAATGTCCATAAATCAAAATGGACCGTTCCATGGGAACTAATATGATAAAGATTCCATACGGCCAGAAAGGCGGATGCCCAGGCACCAGTGACCCCTACTTTCGCCACATGGACATTTGCCATGTGGTTTCCGAAGAGCCAAATGTATACTCCCGCTAGCAGAGGGAAAAGGAGAATAAGAATTGGGGTTATCATAAGATGGGTAGATCCATTGGCTAAAATAGATTATCGGTTTCCCTCTTTGTAACTTTGATTACAAATGTTTCTAAAGGTTGCAAAAACTTTATCAGCTGTCATAAAAACCTCGGGTAATTAATTATAAATTTAACCCTTATTAATTAACTGTATCAGGTCATGAACCTGTCTATGGTTTTCAATATCATGCCGCAAAGGTTTATGGCTAAAAACTTTGTATACATTCCTTCTGCCATCACGAATGTGTTCCAAGTAACCTTCTGTTTCCAGCTCTACAATAATGCGCTGAATTGCCCGTTCCGTGATACCCACTTCTTGGGCCAGGTCACGAATGCGTTCAGACGGATTCTTTGCCAGTAGCATCAAGACATGTGCATGATTAGTTAAAAAAGTCCATGATGATGAAGTGATTTTACTGGTGCTCATCCGTGTTTATTTTCAGAAGAAGAAATTGTTTAAAAAAGTTTCACCGTCCCTCCAAAAAACATGGGAAAAACAATACACGAAATAGATTTCATATGTCAACGAATAATTTTTCCAGGTTCTGTTTGGAGGGGGGAATGTGGTCAATTTATTTTGGCAAAAAAAAAGGGCCTCACAAGAAGTGAGGCCCTGATGAGGTTTTGAATTAAAACTTAGAAATAAAACAAAGCATTGAAGGCAATAGTGTTTTGAGTGTACACCCCATCGCCATCTTCATTGGTAAATGTGCTGATATCCGATTCATCATGCCGATACTCTGCCCGGACAACCATGTTGTTATTGATTCTAACTTCGGGGGTGATGGACATGGCCCAGAGCCGTTGTCTGACACCGGTTCCTGTTCGACCTCCATCTTCATCATGAAAAGTTTGTCCCCGGTAATTCAACGAGAACCAGTCATTGACATCATAGCGGACGATTCCCGAAAATCCCCACCAGCTATGGTCGCCGGTTCTGTTTCCAGTTTGATCATTTTCAAAGCCGTAAACTGCATTCAAGTTTACGAGGAGCTTTTTGCAGGGACTGAACTCAATGACCGTGTCAAAATAATTTCTCAGGTCATCGGTATTATTCGTTCCACCTGTGGGGTCTTGATCTTCTGCGCTTCCAAAATAATTGAGATAAACCACAGCCGAATCTGAAACTGCCCAGGAGATCTGTCCTCCAAATCCTTTTCCATCATTGGTATCAACCGTGTTGTCTTGTCCGTTGGAAACCATTCCAAGGAGGCCAATGGTGTCCGTCAACTGGTATTGCACTCGAACGCCGGTATGAGTGAACGGTCCCAGGTTAAAAAGGAAAGATCTGGAGAAGGTGTAATTGAATCCATCATACCCGTCCATGACTTCTGCACCGATATGAGTAGCGAACTTTCCGACATCTATTAATAACCCATTTCCAACCGGAGCGTTGTATTGAACAAACCCGATTTGCAAATCGAAATCGTCATCGGTAACATCTGCTCCACCTACCGCCGGTCCACCGGCGGATTTGTTGATCTGGGGGCCGCTAAAACCGTAGGTCATATCGACACGAAATCCAACATCTCCAATTTTTGCTGCATCTCTTTTTAGAACGATTTCAGCATTGTCCAACTTGAACGAATCATCATCAAAATCGTACACGCGTTGAGCATTGGTTCTGTTAGATGGTTGGGCGAAATTGTAAGTTTAGGAAGAAGTTGCAAAACCATGCACTTCAATATCTTTTATCAGTTCCAACGCTGAATCCGCAGAAGCTGTGCCAACGAATCCAAACATAAGGGCAATTGAAATTGTTCCGTTAATTAACAACTTTCTAAGCTTCAACATAAAAACCCCTTTCAATGACGAACAACCTTAAAAATCAAATAGCTTATTTCAAATATAAAGAAATTATAAATTTGAAATATCCGTATATTACTAAAGTTCCTATATAAAGCAATAGCTTAATCAATATGCAACTGATTTTTTGCCTACTTTTTGGTCGAAAATTAGTTTTGTTAAATTATATAGCCTCTTTCTCCGTGGGAGGCAAGATCCAGTCCTTCACTTTCCTCATCCTCGGTGACTCTTAGACCCATGACTCCATCGAGAACTTTGAGGATAATAAAGCTGACGATTCCGGTATATATAATGGTGGCTCCAACACCTAGGATTTGCACCATAATTTGTCCTCCGATACTGGTGATATCTCCACCAAAACCGGCTCCGCCAAGAGATTCGGCACAAAAAACACCGGTCAAAATGGCTCCAACAATACCCCCGACGGCATGGATTCCAAAAACATCCAGGGAGTCATCGTAACCCATCGCACGTTTCAGGGTGGTTGAAGCCAGAAAACATACCGCTCCCGAGGCAAACCCTATGATCATCGCGCCCATGGGGCCTACCGCCCCCGAGGCCGGGGTGATCGCAACCAGACCGGCTACGGCACCGGAAGCAATTCCAAGAACGCTGGGTTTACCGTGCTTCACCCATTCAATAAGCATCCAACTCAATGCGGCTGCCGCTGTAGCGACCTGGGTAACTGCCATAGCCATTCCTGCAACACCATCTGCTGCCAGTTCACTTCCGGCATTGAATCCGAACCATCCCACCCATAGCATGGATGTACCCATCAATGTATAGCCAAGATTGTGTGGAGGCATCGCAGTTGTGGGATATCCTTTTCTCTTTCCCAAGAGAATAGCTGCGACCAGTCCGGCAATGCCTGCGTTAATATGGACAACGGTTCCACCGGCAAAGTCGAGAATACCTTTATTTCCGAGCCATCCTCCGCCCCCCCAAACCCAATGACAGATAGGAGCATAAACAATGGTCATCCAGATAGTCATGAAAACCAGCATGGCAGAGAATTTCATGCGCTCGGCAAAAGCCCCTACCATCAGGGCAGGGGTTATAATGGCAAAGGTCATTTGAAAGACCATAAATACGGTTTCGGGTATGGTCCCACTCAGGGAGTCCACCCCGACTCCTTTAAGAAACATTTTGCTCAAACCGCCCCAGAAAGCCCCATCGCCACCAAAAGCGATGCTGTAACCATAAAGAACCCATAAAATGGTCATAAGGGATGTGATGGCAAAACACTGCATCAGCACGGATAAAATGTTTTTGCTTCGAACCATGCCGCCATAAAATAAGGACAATCCGGGAATGGTCATGAACAGCACCAATGCGGTTGCCGTTAGCATCCAGGCGGTATCTCCCGAGCTTAAAGTGGGGGCTTCCTCAGCAGCTGCTAATGACGGTAGCAATAGAACCAGTGCGATGGCTATCAGTGCCCAGTAATTTTTATTAGGTGCCAAAAGGCCAGAAATCTTCATTTTCATAAAACCCGCGCTCCAAGAAATTTAAAATGGGAGATAAATTGCATACCCAAGAAGGTAATCAGGCCAAATTCAGTGGCCTTTTCTTGGAGTAGTTTTCAATTCCTGTACCAAGTGGATCATTTGACAAAAAAAGCCGTGGGGTTTCAAATAATGGTATAAAATACAATAAGTTAGGTGATTTATTTTTTGGAATGCGGTAAAATAACGGATTGAAAACGGGTCTTTTGTTTCTTGGTTTGAAAGCAATGGTCCTTAAACTTTGCAACAAAATGCATCAAAATTGTTGAAAACCTGTCTTCTGATATTGAGGGGGAAAAAGTAAGGATCAAGTCATTAATTCGTCAAAATTATGACCGATAAGGAAGAAACTTGCCCCTTAATCGGCCTTTAAATGATTATAGCTAATGAAAACAAAGGGTTTAAATATATAGGGTTGCCCGTTTTCTGGGGTTGTTTTGTCCTTTTGGCATATAAATTGCTCAAAGAAAGTCAAAAAAGATTAATTAAGTCCCTGATTTTTAATAATTAAAAGAATTTTTTATTGACGGAAGCAGGGCGGGAGAATGATTTATGGCTGAAGAAGAGGATATACTAGAGGAACTAGAAGCTGCGGAGGCATCCGGCGGTAAAAGAGGCATGGGAATGATCATTGGGATTATTCTAGGCCTACTGGTACTTGGCGGCGGTGGATATTATGCCTATATTACCTTTTTCCAGGAAAAACCTGCGGAGGAAACACCGGCTGAAGGTGAAGAGAAAGCCGAAGAAGAGGTTGAGGAAGATGTCAACCTTGGGGTCATGTTTCCCCTTGAACCCTTTATTGTCAATCTTGCCGGTAGTGAAGGGAAACGGTTCCTTAAAGTAACGATTTCACTGGAATTGAGTACTCCGGAAGTTCATGCAGAATTAAAAGAAAATATTCAGAAAGTCACTGACTCCATCCTGGTTTTACTGAGCAGTAAATCGTTTGAGGATGTTTATTCAGTGCAAGGCAAATTCAAGTTGAAAGATGAAGTCACCACACGAGTCAACCGGTTTTTAGTAATTGGCCATGTGAAAGATGCATATTTTACAGAATTTATTATTCAGTAAAATTTTAATCAGTAATTTTTAGAATAAGGCAAAACTAATGAGTGAGGTTTTATCCCAGGGAGAAGTCGATGCGCTACTGAGGGGTGTCGGCGATGGTGAGGTCGAAACCGAAACCGATGAAGCTCCTGAAGACGAATCGGGTGTCGTACCTTATGACCTGACGAGTCAGGAAAAGATCATTCGAGGTCGCCTGCCGACTCTGGACATTATCAACCAGATGTTTTCCAGGTTGTTCCGGAATACTTTCTCCACTTTGATGCGGAAATCGGTCGATGTTAGTACTGTCTCAACCGATACCATCAAGTTTGGCGACTTCCTGCGATCCTTACCTGTTCCCTCCAGTTTGCACATCTTCCGTATGGAACCCCTGCGTGGCCACGGCCTGATGGTGGTGGAAAGCAAATTGGTATTTGCAGTCGTGGATACCTTCTTCGGAGGATCGGGAACCAAAGAAGCAAAAATCACGGGTCGTGATTTCAGCTCCATCGAAATCAGAATGACAAAAAGTGTTGTCTTGAGTGCGTTGGAAGATCTGGAAAAAGCCTGGCGTCCGGTGCATGCGGTAACGACCAACTTTGTTCGTTCTGAGGTCAACCCGCAGTTTGCGGCTATCGTGCCTCCGACCGATATCGTTCTGGTTATCCTTTTCGAAATCGAAATGGAAAGCATTTCGGGAACCTTAACCATCTGTCTCCCTTATGCTGCTATTGAACCGGTCATTCCAAAATTGAAAGCACAGTTCCAATCGGAAGAAATGGAAGTGGATCAGGTTTGGGTTCGCCGACTCCGTACCGAGCTGTTGACCACCGAAATTGAACTGGTTGCCGAGCTGGGTACCACGGTGGTGACTCCGCAGGACTTAATGAATTACAAAATAGGCGATACCATCATGCTGGGAAATGATGTGTCGGATCCATTATTTTTAAAGGTAGAACAAATTCCCAAGTTCAAGGGATTCCCGGGTGTGTCCCGAGGAAACAAGGCTATCCAGCTAACGGAAACAATTGAAAGGGAAGGATAAGATTATGGAAGATGAAGCTGCAAAAGAAGATTTTGACGCATTAGACGACATCGGCGATATCGACGCCACCGGTGAAGGCGATGAGGATATGGGTGATGAGGGGGTGGCACCGGTTTCCAGTGGTGAAACCAAAAGTCTCGACCTCATTCTCGACATCCCACTAACTGTAGCTGTTGAACTGGGCCGCAGCAAAATGCTGATCAACGACCTCCTGCAATTAGGGCAGGGATCGGTCATCGAATTAACCAAGCTCGTGGGTGAACCGCTGGAAGTACTGGTTAACCAGAAGCTGGTAGCCCGTGGCGAAGTGGTTGTTGTAAACGAAAAGTTTGGTGTGCGACTCACTGATATCGTTTCCCCAATGGAACGCGTACAATCCCTCGCATAAACCGTCCCCCGGTTTATGCGAGAGGTGAATCCGCAGACTCCCGATTCCAGCAAGGAATCCTCCTGCTGTTTTTCTATCTAATAAGTCCCCTGATCTAAAAAAATAAAGAAAACTTCACATTTTTTCCGTTTAGGTACGGCCTTTGCAATCTTGCTGTATTAAAGCAAAAGTGTTGGTTTTTTTGACGAAATAATAATACGCAAAGGTGCAGCAAATGAAACTGTTTTCAAAAACCCTGACTGTTTTCCAAATCATTTTTCTTGTATTTGCAAGTTTGGCCGGAGCCAAGGCTACAACGGATGCAAAAGAAAAATGGGGATCCATGAATAGTTTGAAAAAGGTTCATTCCCATTTAATGAGCAACGGGCATATCGTTCG
>JAYNIA010000062.1:0-12932 GCA_038108555.1 Nitrospinota bacterium
GTGTCCTGGGCGGGGTAAATCCGTGAATTTCACCGAGAATGTCAGGATAGTCCCTTTATGTAATGTTCCATTTGCCATATCCGTATTAAAGGAATTGTTTATTAAGGAATGGGAGCCCTGGTATTGCTCGAATGGTAGGGGTAATGCGGAAGCTGATTTGCTGGCATGTTGCAATCAGTATGAAGTTCCAATGGCCTTTGTCGCGTTAAAGGACGAGGATCAGGTATTGGGAACAGCAGCACTGAAACCCCGATTGGATGGAATAAACCTGGATTATGGGCCGTGGCTCGGAGCTGTTTTGGTAGGAAAACAGTATCGTGGAAATGGCATTGGTACGATGTTGATTAACGCGATTGAGTCTAAGGCCCGAAGCCTCGGATTTCAGGTTATTTATACATCCACCAATTCAGCCACCTCCATTCTTACCCGGCGCGGCTGGATTTCAACAGGAGAAAATTTCCATTCACTCCATGGTCCCATACCCATTTTTTGTCTTGATCTTGAACGAACAACCTAGAAAGTTTTTTCTATTGAATGCGCACCAGCAGCGGTCCGCCGCCTAACCTGTCGGGCTGGTGATTTGTAGTTTTTTGAGTTTTTCTACGAGGGTGGTGCGGTTGAGTCCCAAAAGATTTGCAGCTTTGTTTTTCACCCAACCGGTTTTTTCGAGAGCTTCCAGCAACAATTCTTTTTCGAACCCTTCCACCATCTTTTTCAGGTTGATACCTTCTTCGGGAATTCCCACATGGAAGGATTGCCTTAAGGACTGTTGAAGCATTTGCGCGGGATTGCCCTCTTCCTCTTCTTCGGGAGCGGGTTGCCAATTGTTTTTGGGAGTGTCGCCGAGGACTTTATCCGGCAGGTCGCGTGGGGTGATGGTTGAGCCGAGGCTCAGCACCATCATGCGTTCGACAAAGTTTGCCAACTCGCGGATGTTGCCGGGCCAGTTGTAGTTCACCAGATACTGCATGGCTTCATCGTTGATGGATTTGGTGTCCCCGGTTCCATTGAACTGTTTTAAAAAATGGTTCGCCAACAGGGGGATATCGGTTTTCCTTTCCCGCAAGGGGGGAAGGTTGATGGGAATGATATTGAGCCGATAGAAAAGGTCTTCACGGAACTTGCCTTCCTTGATGGACTCTTCCAGGTTCCTGTGGGTTGCGGTGATCACGCGTATATCAATCGGTGTGGGTTTGGTGCTGCCGATGCGGTCGATTTCCCGTTCTGCCAGAACCCGCAGTAGTTTTACCTGCAAAGAGGTCGGCATGTCACCGATTTCGTCGAGGAAGATGGTTCCCTGGTTCGCCAGCTCCATTCGTCCGATACGGGTGTTGACCGCTCCGGTGAACGCCCCTTTTTCGTAACCGAATAGCTCACTTTCGAGAAGTTCGTGGGGAATGGCACCACAGTTGACGGCTATGAAGGGTTTGGAAGCCCGGGGGCTGTTCATGTGTAAAGCCCGGGCGATGAGCTCCTTCCCTGTTCCGCTTTCGCCATAGATCATGACGGTGCTTTGTGAGCCTGCGGCCCTCTCTACAACGTCAAAAACTTCACGGATGGGCTGGCTTTCGCCAACAATGCTGAAGCTGTCTGATTCCAATTTTATCTTCATAATCGGAAATATTATATCTGGAAAGCCCTAATTGTCAAATAAAACAGTGATTTAACATATAGACGGAATCCCTGAAAAGCGTCAAAACTCCCTTACAGAGGCAAAACCGGGGACCAATTGGAAGGAATTCAAAACGTTGTATAAATTGACAGCGCAGAAAACGGGTGGGAGAAATCAGTTACTACCATTTAAAACGCTCTTGGCGAGGTCTGCATATTTTCTGAGCTCGGGTTCCCAGCGGGATAAATCTTCTGAAGTGATTTCCAGGGATTTCAGCAGTATCTCCTGATCCGGCTCCACTTGAATATCACTGCAACCGGGATAGCCCCACTGTTTCGCCAGTCGTTTTGCCAGTGCCACCACTGCCACCGGCTTGGATCTGTCTGGATCGGGTTGAAATAAATCTAAAAGAGAATTTGGAAAGTTCCAGGAGGTCATAAGTTCCCTGCCCACCTCCAGGTTGGTAAATCCGAAAACTTTTTTTTCTGCATCGAGGAGATTTATTTTTTCTTTGCAGGATGTTTCAAAAGCCTGTGCCAACTCATGTGGAAAGACGGCGGATAAAGCAATGATCCCTGCATTGTGTATCAACCCTGCTGTAAAACAGACATCCGATTCCAAGCGGCCAATCATTCGGCCCAATCCTCCTGAAATGGATGCAGTAACCCCACTTTGCAACCACAAATCTTCATAGCGAATCGAGATTTCTTTGGGATGGTCTGACGAATACCTTTCTAGAATTGGAATCCGCAGGATTATATTTTTTATGGCCCCCGGTCCGAGCAAACCTGCGGCTTGTTGCAGGGAGGAAATTTTCTTTGAGAAACCGTAAACAGGACTGTTGGCAACTTTCAAAACGCTCATCGCCATAGAGGGATCGTATTGAATAATTTCTACGATATTGTAATCCATCGAAGATGTGGAACCGGTTGCTACGAGAACACTGTTGATCTGCTCTGGAAGCGATGGCAGGTTCTTTATGGATCGAAACGCGTTAAGGAAAATTGTCATGGCGTTCCCACAATGGTCTGGTTTCTACCTTCATTTTTGGCCCTGTACAGAGCCTGGTCTGCGATATTGATCAGGTCGGCAGGAGTTTTGATACGCTCCGGATCAAACTCGGCAATTCCGCAACTTACCGTTACTTTAAAGTCGGTACCCTTATAGGAAAAGGTTTGGCTTGCCATTTCCTCCCTGATTCGTTCGGCAATATATTTAGCACCCTCAACTTTAGTCTCAGGGAGTATCAGGATAAACTCTTCGCCTCCATATCTTGCGGCAACATCGTTGGAACGGCAAAACTTTTTCATGGTGGTTGCAAAGTCCAGAAGAATGTCATCTCCCATCTGATGGCCGTAGGTATCGTTGACATTTTTGAAATGGTCGATATCGAGCATGATTATGGAGAGGGGGGAAGAATATCTCTGGCTACGAATCACTTCATTTTTTAAGAGCGCCTGCATTTGTTGATGGTTGTCCAACCCTGTCAGACCATCGGTCACAGACAGCTTCTCGACTTTTTCAAAAAGCAATGCGTTACTTATGGACAGGGCAACAAATTCTGAAACATTCAGGGCGAAATCCAAATCCCCGACATTAAAAAATCCTTTATCATTGTCATTCAGATTCATGACGCCGATGATTTCGTTTTCGATCATCAGCGGAATTGAAACCAGAAACTCGCATTTGAAAAGGGGATTTTTTCTACCGCGAAAATATCTCGAGCTGGAAAAGTCCTGTTCAAAAATATACCTGCCTGTTGTCATTGCCTCTTTCATGATGGGGGAATCGTTCTGGTAAATCGATAACCCCTCCTTCAATTCAGGGTGGTTATGGCTCATGAGGTTTAATCGCTTATGATCTTTATCGAACAGGAAAAAGGAAAAATACTTTACAGATAATATGTAAGGCAACTTCTCTGCCATAACTTTGCAGATTTCCTCGGAACTCAGGAGATTAATGCTTTTCTGCAAATAGATAAGGTGGTCCAGCGCTTCCAGGGAGTCCCCCAAAAGATTATTCTGCTTCTTTAAAAGGTTCCGTACCGCCTCAGATTCCTGCCATTTCAATTGTTCGGGCGTGCTCATTCCCATCTCCAGGTCAATTAGACTTGCTGAAAGAATAGAAAGTGGGATTTAGTCAATTTTCTGACCCCTATTGCATCATGTTTTCGATGAAAATGTCGAAAAAAATGAATAACGGTCTTATACTATAACTACGGTTAAAACGTTTAAAAATTTAAGGTTGGGCAGGTTTGGAACTCTCTAAAACCCGGCTTTGGCTGCAATTGGTATCAAAATTGCTTTAATTAGAGAAAAAAACCAGGCATAGGAATTATGTTAATTAAACCAAATTTTAGAAAGCTTCTCATTTTCGCCATGCTCCTGATGCAATTATTTTCCCGCTCGGACGCCTGGGCACAGGGGGGTTTTTTAGATAATACCTTGCTTAAAACGGTCAAAATTGGGCCGCATCCTGTTTATACAAGAATTTTGGTGGATTTGAACCGGTCTGTCGATTACCAGGTCAGCGCTGATTTTGCCGAAAAGCGCATTATTTTGACCCTGCCAGATACTCAAAAGGGCCCACGGGTTCGTAGCAAAGCATTTAACGATAAAAACCTTGAACAATTCATAGTTAGCACCCGTGAAGGAAAAATAAAAATCACATTTGTTTTAAAAAATTCCAATACCCGGTTTTTCCATTCCATGAACCCGGATAAACCGCAAATTATTATTGATCTTAAAGGGAACAAAAAACCCATTTTAAAAGCCAAGCTTCGCAACCCGCCCCCTTCCAGAAAAGTAAAGACCGGCGGAAAGGGTCAAGAGAAAACCAGCGAAATAGAAAGGCCTCTTTCCCGGAAAAAGGTCCGTGTTTCTGGATACACACCCAAAAAAATCCGCGAAATGATTTCGCAGAATGAGCAGGAAAAGGTCGATAGCGGATGGGAAGATTACCAAAAAGCCTTGAAAGATTTTCAAAGTCAGAACTATCCCGTTGCCTCCAAATCATTGCAGGAATTTATCGAAAAATTTCCAAAGAGCAAGTACCTGGGGCAGGCTTTATATTTAAGGGCTGAAGCTGAGTACCGCAAAACTTTTAAAGAACTCAATCCAAATTTCGACAGAGCCCTGGCTGCTTATCAGGCAGCGATGAGAAAAGATCCCGATTCAAAATTTTACGATCATGCTTTGCTTAAGGTGGCAACCATATACGATGAAATAGGATACCTTTTGGAAGCCAGAACTCTTTACAACCAGGGCATCAAAGCTTCAAGAAAAAGTCTGTACAATGAAACTCGCCAGAACCACCTTGCCGCAATGTTAATGAAGGAGGAAAAGTTCAAAGAGGCATTCGACGCCTTCCAAAGGATACTGAAGAAATCTCCAAAAAATATTGATGCAAAAGCAGGGATATTTGAAATTGCAAATCGATTCTTTGAAAAAAACGATTACGATCAGGCATTGGAGATTTTTGAAACGGGTGCCAAACGCTGGCCTACCGAGCTAAATGAAAAACCGGAAATAAATTATAAAATGGCGGAAATATATTTTTCCCAGGAAAAATATTCAAAAGCACGAAAACATTTCTTTAACCTTTTAAACCTGGACCCCACTTCTGAAAACGCGCACAGTGCATTAAACCGTATAGGCGACACCTATTTGCTTCAAGGAAACTATCAGAAAGCCCTTGCGGTGTTTGATGAGTCCAGCAAAAAGAAGGTGGCCAAACTGGATGAAGAAGGAAAGCCACTGATGGATGAACAAGAAAATGTCATTCTTGAAGACAGTGCAGACACGCAATATGGAAGAATCCGGATGGCTGACATTGGAATACGAAGTCCCCGTTTAAAAGTGAACGATATTGTTTTCGATGTTTCCTATTATTACAAACCCTTTAAAACCTATGAACAGATTTTCCAGGAAGCAAAGAACGTAGAGATACTCGCGGAAGTAACTTTGAGTCGTGGCATCGCCTATTTGCTTGAGCAAAACTACCTGAAAGCCATTGAAGAGTTTAAGAAACTTTTTCCTCTTGGACCGGAGTCCCGTTTCTCACAGGAAGCAGAAAGATTTGTTAAGCAGGCGCTCATTGCCCTGATAGATAAATACTCCAAACAAAAAGGAATGTTGCCCATTCTTTATTCTTATAGTGATTTTGTCAGCCTTCCTATCAAAAATATTAAAAATGCCAAAACGCTTTTGCAGGTTGGGGAAGCTTATCAGGCTATAGGAATGTACCCCGAAGCCATTAAATTTTATGAAAAAGTGAAATTGCTGGACACAGAAAAAACCTACCGTGACAGAATCTTCTTGAATCTGGGGAAAATTCATTTAGAAGAAAAGAGTTTTGATGAAGCCATAATGGTAGGCCGCTCTTTTACCAAAAATTTTCCAAGAAGCAAAAGGTTAAATGAGGCCAAAAAGCTTCTCGCGCAAGCCCATCAGGGAAATGGAAATCTCCGGGGTGCCATCACCATGTATGAAGAGCTGCTGGGCTTATCAAAAGACAAGGCAGAGATTCACTATTTAATTGCTGAAGCAAAAACCGAAATGAAAAAATATGCGGAAGCTGCGGTCTTCTACCAGAATGCCATTGCAGAATACGATAGAACTGAGCGGGTCGTTCCCGATTACATACAAAAATCCTATTACCATTTAGGAACTTCTCTTTTCAGACTCGAGCGGTATAAAGCAGCTATTGAGGCCTTGAATGCAGCGAAAGAACTTTTTCCCGACCATCCCCTTAAAGAATGGGCCGATTACCTGTTGATCGATAGCTACGAGCAACAGGGTGATTTGGAGAAATCCAAAGAGGGAATCAGCAGGCTGGTCAAAGCCGAAAACGCAGATCCTATCCTCAAACGCGCTGCCCAATCCAGCGCCGACATTCAAGAATGGGAAAAACAATTAAAAGAAGGGTAATTTTATTTTATAATAAGGAATGATTGGAAACCCACTGCTAGCCTTCCTATGACAATCCCAGGTGGTAACAAAAGTAAAGAAATCCAGACTCTCATCCAGAACATGGAGGCTTTTAACGAAGTTACCGCACAGCTACAAAACTCCTACGACGAGCTTCAGGAAAGAGTTAAAAAACTTGACCTTGAACTTTCCGATAAAAATGAAGAATTAGAAAAAAACCTTGCGGAAAAAGAGCGGGTAAAAAATTATCTGAACGATATTCTGGAAAGCCAAACCAATGGCGTCATCGTGGTCGATCGATCCGGAAATATTACAACCTGTAATAAAACTGCAGGAACCCTTACCGGTATCAAACCCAAAGGATGTATCGGAAAGTCTTTGAACGAAATTTTCCCATTGTTGGAGCCTCTAGTTGAGAAATTGGGGAAAAGCCGTGGTGAGACCATCAGCCAGGATAAAGATATTGTCACTGAAGGTGGCGGAACCCTACACGTCCGTGCCTCCGCCTCTCCGGTCTGGGATAACCATGGGGGCCAGAACGGTACTATCCTGGTTCTACAGGACATGACCGAATTTAGGAAAATGGAAGAGCTCGCCCAACGCAATCAAAGGTTGCGTGAAATGGGGGAGATGGCAGCAGGCATCGCGCATGAAATCAGGAATCCATTAGGCAGTATCGAGTTGTTTGCTTCTCTATTAAAAAAAGATTTGGAAGGAGACACCGAAAAGGAAAAACTTGTTCAGCATATCCGTGCCGGAGTGCAGAATATGGATCGGATCATTTCAACTCTGCTGCTATTTGCAAAATCGGCTCAACCTTCCCGGCAACAATGTGATATCAACTCGCTACTTACCGAATGTCTGGAAGGAATCAATAATGTTCGCATCCCTGAAAATATCCAGGTAATCCGCAAATCAGGCCAGGGCAATTTATTGGCAAATGGAGATCGCGAGCTGTTGCGACAAGTATTTCCTAACCTGATCAATAACGCTGTTCAAGCGATGCCCGAAGGAGGCAACTTAAGTCTCATTACAGAAAAATCTTCGGTCTCTTCCAGTCCTGAAAATGGGGCGGCCAAGCGCCAATATATTTCCGTTACTGTTGCAGATAATGGAATTGGAATGTCCTCTGAAAATCTCGCGAAAGTATTTAATCCGTTCTTCACCACGAAAGATAAAGGTACCGGACTCGGCCTGGCTATCTCCCACAATATTATAAAAGCCCATCAGGGGACGATCGATGTCGTGAGCGAAGAAGGTAAAGGCACATCATTCATTGTAAAAATTCCAAGCTGGGATGAGGATTTCGATGAAAAATAATGAATCCAAAAAAATTCTGATTGTTGATGACGAATCAGAAATGCGGGTGGCCCTCGAGACCACTCTGAAGAGGGAAAAGTTTCAACTCACCTGTGCCGAAGATGGAAAGCAGGCTCTCGAAATAATGGAGGACAATGATTTTGATCTTGTTCTCACCGACGTTCGAATGCCTAAATTAAATGGCCTGGAACTATTGCGTTCCGTCAAGGAAAAATCTCCCGAAACCCAGGTGGTAATGATGACCGCCTACGGAACAATTGATAACGCGGTTGAAGCAATGAAAGAAGGAGCCTTTGATTATTTAATTAAAGGTTCAGGGTTTTCTGCGGACGTTCTGGTATCTACTGTCAAGCGTGCCTTCCTGGAACCCGGAAGTTTTAGTCCTCCAGCACCCCGCCCTACCCCACAAACAGAGTCGCTGGGAAACATGAAAAGAATTGTTACCCAGAATGATGAAATGAAAAAACTTTTGCAGTTTGCAGAAAACGTTTCTTTTAGTAAATCTACCGTCCTCATTATTGGGGAAACGGGAACCGGGAAAGAAATGTTTGCCCGATACATTCACCAATGCAGTCCCCGCTCTGAAAAACCATTTATGGCGGTAAACTGTGCGGCTTTACCCGAAGGTTTGCTTGAGTCCGAATTGTTTGGCCATGAGAAAGGATCCTTCACAGGAGCGACCGAGAACAAAGAAGGAAAATTCGAACTGGCAAATAACAGCTCGCTGTTGCTGGATGAAGTCACAGAAATGTCGATGCCCTTGCAGGCCAAGCTACTGCGCGTTTTGCAGGAACACGAAGTCGATAAAATCGGGGGTAAAATGCCTATCCCCGTCGATGTGCGGGTGATCGCCACCAGTAACCGTGACATACGAAAACGGATTCAGGATCAGCAATTTCGCGAAGACCTTTATTACCGGCTCAACGTCGTTCCTCTTCACTTGATACCGTTGAGAGAAAGAATCAATGACATCCCCATTCTGGTTGAAAATTTTATCCATCAGTTTTGTCAGGAAAACGGGAAACCGGATTTAAAAATAGACTCCGCCACCCTAACCCTGCTGAAAAAATATCGCTGGCCCGGGAATATTCGTGAGTTGGGGAATATTGTCGAACGATCCTGCCTGATGTGCCAGAACGATACGATTCTACCCTCGCACCTGTTTTTCGATGAAGAAATAAAATCCAAAGAAAAAGGAACGCCAAAGTTGTCGGGGACCATCTACGAAATGGAAAAAGAACTCATCATGCAAACACTCGAAGAGGTCAATGGCAATAAGACCAAGGCGGCTGACTCTTTAGGGATAAGCATTCGCACCCTTCGCAACAAGCTTAATGAGTATGGCGAGACCAACCCCTCCGCATAATCACCCTCAATTAAGAAATATGTAGTTGCACAGCTCATATAAGAAAAAACAAGGGTTTAGCAGCGAAGGGCATTACAAACGATTTACAAAGCCTTTGCATTCATTAAACAAAGAGTTAACAAAACCCCCCATGCTATTTGTGAAAAGCTTTTGTCATTTGAGGTGGTGGATCAGAACTGTGAAAAACTACCCATTTAAGAATATTTGAAGCATGTTTTAATTAGGAAATATCGATCTTTTAAAAGGTGTTGATCTTTTGTTGTTCTCCGGAAACACGCTCACAGTCTAATTCATTAAGGGATGAATAAAAATTTGACGCAAAAATATAGGTAAATGCGACTTGGCGACATCATGATGACATCGCGCTAAATCATGTCACTACTCTTATTTTTCAAAGACTTAATGGATGTTAAATTGAATATTTGCTTTTGTGGGAGGAGCACTTGAAGCAGGGAAAGCAGAACTTATACTTTCCAAATGCTAAATACATACTTCTGCTTCATTAGAGAGGTAAGTAACCCTCAGGATTTCAGGCTATTTAACCTTCTTAGCTTTCAAAGCATCATTTTCTTTTCTTAGCTGCCTGTTTTCTTCAAGTATTTCAAGGCACTTTTCTTTCCATTCACTCAATTCAGAAATTCCTTTAGGGCTTTTAGTGGCCTCGAAAAACATTGGGCCTTCCCCTGTAACCAGCCAGTGGATTGAAATTAATCCACGTTTTGAGAACATTAAATCATAGTCAAAACTGTTGCGAGTTTTCCATCCAGATAGCGTTGTTTGCCTTATATCAAGGTATTCACAGAGAGATTTGTCCGTTTTCAAACCCAAACCTTCTTTGAAGCGGTTAATAATTAATTCAGAATTTGTGGATTTTTTGCTTGACATATTCTCAAATTGTGGATAAATTTCATTAAACAGCGTGAATGACAAGGATTTCCCGAAACACGAGGGAAGACTGATGGTCAAATTCAAAGCTAATTTTAATTATTTATGACCTTTTAAGCAATGTCTAAACAAAAACTAAATAGTCCTGAACAAATAACTATTGATGACTTAGTTGCTTCAACTGGTCAGAATATTTTACCTGAAATACCAGATGGAGATTCATGCAATGTGACTGTACAACTGAAAGGCATTCTCATTGAGAGCATTCGAGCGTCAGAAAAAAGCCGTGAAGAAATTGCCAAAATCATGACGGCCAGACTTTCTAAAGGTCAAACCATTTCAAAAGCGCAAATCGACAGTTGGACACGATCGGATGGTGAACGCCATATCCCTCTTGAATACATCTATGCATTTGAGGTGGCCTGCAACACCTCAGCAATCACCGAGTACCTCTGCAAACTTCATGGAGGTATGTTTATCGACCAACGATCCAGTGAAGTATTGAAACTAGGTCAACTGCAAATTCTTAAAACCCAACTTTTGATAAAAGAACAAGAATTGCAAAAGGGATTGATTTGATGACTGTGTATGTGTCCCAACACCAGGCTGCAAAATTGGAAGGCGTTTCCATTCGCCACATTCAGCGTCGTATTTCACAGGGGAAATATCAAACCCGAACCGTCCCATCAACCAAACAAATCGGAAAATACAAAACAGAGATTGCTGCCACATCGTTGCCTTTACCCATTCAAGCAAAATTAACAAAGGAGCGAATAAGCAGAACGCCCACAAATCAGCCTCCTTTACATCCTATTGATCCATCCAAAATCTGTTTCTGGTATCAGTCACTCCCTAAAAAGCATAAAGAGTTTATAGATAAACGACAAGCAATCATTACAGATATAAAAGCTAAGCTCGAAGCTATTGAAGAAAAACACAAAACAAAGAGTTTAATAGAACTCGCTGCACACCATAGAATCAAATGGCGGTGTTATTATCGGTGGCAGAAAGCATACGATCAAGAAGGATTATATGGTCTCCGCAATAAACGCTATGACCAAGACCGCTCCAAACTGACCTTGGAGCAAAAACAATATATCGTTCAACTTATCAAACAAAACCCTGACCGACGCGATTCTCGCATTGTTGAATACCTTAATTTCAAGTTTCCTGAAATAAAAGTAAGCAGAAATACAGTCAGCCGATACACTGCGGCATGGAAGAAAAAGAATCACGAATTATATACATTTCTAAAGAGTCCTGATAACTGGAAAAACAATTATCTTGTTTCTTTCGGTTCCCATTCTGAAAAAGCCCAACGATTTCTACAGTATGTGGAGCTAGACAGTACCCCTGCAGACTTATTATGCGCCGATGGAAAGCGTTATACCATTATCGGTGGTATCGATATTTACAGTCGCAAGGTGAAATGCAAAGTTTCTCCCACTTCCAACGGAATGAGTGTGGCTGCGTTAATACGTTCGGTTATTATCGATTGGGGCATCCCGGAAAACATTATCCGAGATAACGGAAAAGACTACACCAGTAACCACATTAATAGCGTACTCGATTCTTTAGAAATAAAAGCCATCACCCTTCCTCCTTTTACCCCGGAAGGGAAACCTCATATAGAAAGGTTTTTCCGTGCTCTATCGGGCAGTTTATTTGAAGAAATATCAGGCTACATTGGTCACAATGTATCTGACAGAAGAAAAATAGAATCGCGTAGATCTTTCGCGCAACGTTTTATGCGGAAAGGCAGTGAACCAATTCGCATTGGGCTACACCCAGAACAATTTCAGGAAGTAATGAATAAATGGATAGAAAACGTATACCATCAAAAACACCATACAGGTATAAAAACTACACCTGAGCTAAAAGCAACCCAATCTCATAGCCTTATAAGGCATATCAAGGACGAACGGGCACTTGATATTTTGCTCCTTCCAGCAGATGAAGCTACGGTTTACAAAAAAGGAATTCGATACCAGACTGGAAACTATCAATCTCCCGATTTAGCTGGCTTCATTAAGGAACGAGTCTCTGTTCGGCGCGACCTGGATAACGCAGGGAGACTGTACGTATTTGACCTTGAAGGAAATTATATTACAACGGCCTGGGACTCTAAATTGGAAGGAATACCCGATATCAATTATCAACAAATCCGCAAAGAACAAAAAAAACAAATTGCAAGCCAAAAAGCAGCTATAAAAACTTTGGCTGAAGAACCAATGATTCAACTTGTAAATCAGAATAAAGAATTAAACAAATTTGAAGATTTCCCAAAAAGACAAACAGCAAGAACTCGAAGAATTGAAAAAGCGGCCAACGCTGCATTAAGGAATGAAGGAATTAAACCGGAGCGCTTTAAAACCATTGATGAACATATGAATGATAGCGGTTGGGAAAACGAGAATGAACTGGATAAAGAAAATGATAGCTTGGATTTTCTTGAAGGATGCGAAATAGACATAACTGAATAAAAATTATTATTTTTTAAGGAAAAAATTAAACAGTAACGATAATGAATAAAAGAGTGTTAGATTTTATTGAAAGAACCCAAGGAAAAGCCAATGAATGGTTGAGTATGCCCGGCAACAGCCAAAACAAACTCACATTGTGCGCAGGTTTGCCATCGAAAACTCTTTCACCTTTTTTACGCGGGATATATCCAGGTAACAAGCTAATTATTGCCCATCAGTTGGATAAATTTCTGGAAATGGAGTCGCAGCGAAAGGGGGTGGAACGTAAGCGGGTATTTGTAAGAACCCGGCAATCAAATGCAGTTTTAAATGCTTGCATCCAAGCCCGAGCCTTCAAC
>JAYNIA010000063.1:0-12762 GCA_038108555.1 Nitrospinota bacterium
CAGGTATTGCGGTGAGGCTGCTGAAAGATGCGGCTGAATAAGGACGTTGTCTAAATCCCAAAGCTCAGAAGTTTCCGGCAACGGTTCTTCACCGAAAACATCCAGATACGCTCCGGCAATTTCCCTGGTTTGCAAGGCTTTAACCAGATCCGATTCTTTATAAATATTTCCCCGCCCAACGTTATAGAGAAATGAGGTTTTCGGTAATTTTTTGAAATGGGAAAAGTTTAAAATTTCATCAGTTCCAGCACCCCCCGGCAAAGCACAAATAAGATGATCGGTATCTATTAAAACCGAATCCAGTTTTTCAAGAGTCACAATTTTATCTTGCTCACCAAAATAATCGGGTGGAGTCATTTCATTCCTTTTGATTCCGGTAATTTCGCAACCGAATGGTTTCAGGAGTTTTCCTATGGCGTTCCCAATCCTTCCAAACCCGAAAATAGTAACGCGTGACTTATAGAGCGATCGCAATTTTTCAGAGACTTTTATACGGGCCCATTTTTTCTTCTCTTGCATAGT
Organism: Nitrospinota bacterium; assembly: GCA_038108555.1. GTDB lineage: Bacteria > Nitrospinota > Nitrospinia > Nitrospinales > VA-1 > UBA8687. Next base: position 523 of record JAYNIA010000063.1, read on the forward strand.
CATGGATAAAGGAAACGCTTTAATAAAATAAAAAACGGCTCCCAGGACACTTTCAGCAATCATGGGTCCATGAAATCCTCCAAACGACAATTTTAAATTTTCAGGAGGCTCCCAGGGAATCCAATCGTTACCCGCAGCGGGAGTGGCAATGAGTTTTAGTTGAGGTGCTTTTTCCAACCATTCTTTTTTAAAAAACCAGACGAGGACCGCATCTGCCTCCGGAAGTTTATCTTTGAACTCCGCAGAATTAGCACATACCCGCACCTCAATTTCGGGGAGACGCGACTTTAAAAGGTTCGCATGCTCGGTTTTAAAGTTCCATGTGTCGACATGCGGATGAGTTAAATAAACAAGAATTTTTTTATATCTCACGATTTAGCCTCTTTTTCTGATTCAACTGTCTCTTCCGGAGCCTCCCGAAATCCATTGGATAAACGCCTCTTAAACTGTGCACATAAGTTAACACTTTAACGATTTATCATACCTCCCTTAAACGAGGGATATTTCAACGTTTTTCGTTAAACAGTTGAAAAAATTACACTTAAAAAAAATAAATTATTTTGGCCCGCTTTTTGCTTTAACTAGATTGTAACATTTACTAACCGCATTTTGATTTGGAGGGATCATGACACGAGTACAATTAGTAGACAAGCTATCTTATCGAATGAAAATTACAAAAAAAGATGCTGACACTTATCTGACCGCATTTCTTGATTCTATTATGGAGTCATTAGTGAAAGACGGACGGGTGGTGGTTCAGGGGTTTGGATCATTTAAAGTTAATGAATACAAAGCCCGGACTGCAAAAAAATTATTGACGGGAGAGTTGATTCAATTGCCGGTGCGACGCAAACCCAGTTTTCATGCGGGTAAGGAATTACGTGAACGTGTGAATGAAGAGATGGAATTGATGCATGAAGCGGAAGCTCTAATCAATCGTCTTCAAGTTCCAGAAAACGTATTTGAAGCCACAGTCAGCTAATTCACTTTTCATATAAATCGCTTTGTTGTGCTACAATAAATCCGGTAATTCGGCATTTATAACCGTATGGCATAGCAAGAGGAGCCTGGCCATGGCTGACAACCAGGATACCTGCAGTAAATGCGGGGAACAGAGCATTCTTAAAGGCGATATCGGCCTTAGGACCAGCCGTGACCGTGAGCTTATTGTTGTTGTCCGGCAAGACCATGGCATTGAAAAAGAGGTCCCTTTGCGGCCCCGAATTTGTGGCCGCTGTGGCTATGTCGATTTTTTTGTTGAAGATCCAACTAATCTAAAGATTTGTGCCGAGGATAAGCCGGTCAATCCCGATTTCAAGCAACGTCCCCTCCAGGAATCAGATTTCTAATCCCCCCCTTCCGGGATCCCCAATTCTACTATTTATCAATATTTTTCTGCGATACCCCTTGTGCGATGCCCAATTTTGCGCAAGAATGGAACCGGTGTCTGGATTTACATGTTTTGTTGAAATTTATTAGTAAGCTCTTTTTAACATTATCTTTTTTATGGCCAGACCTTCTAAAGATGAAATTCATTACCTCCTGCTAAAGCTCCATTCCCTAACAGGAATTGTTCCTATCGGGGCTTTTCTCGTTATTCATTTATCAATTAATTCGTTACGTACGGTTGGTGTATATCCCTATCAATTGAGCATCGATGTGCTCAACAACCTGCCCTTCCTGATACTGATAGAAATAGGTTTTATATACATTCCACTATTGTTTCATTCACTGATGGGGTTTTATGTGGTGCATATTGGACAAAACAATGTGTTTCGGTATAGCTACAAGCGAAACTGGCTATACACCCTTCAGCGTTTGACAGGGGCTATAACCTTCTTATTTCTTATTTATCATATGGGCACCACGGTGGGAGCCAAAATGTGGGAAGGGAAACACCATTTTGAAGCTGCACCTTTTTTAATGGACATTCTTAACGGTGAGTTTCAAACCTGGCAGGGAATCTTGGTTTACACCATAGGAATAGTCTCAGCTACGTTTCATTTTAGTAACGGACTTTGGGGCTTTTGCGTCTCGTGGGGAATTCTGATCGGTAAAAACGCACAAAGAAACGGAGCCATTGTTTTTGCAGCTATAGGTTTGGGCCTGACTTTTCTGGGTCTGGCAACCGTTCTCGAGTTCAATATGAATCCCATTCCCGTGGAAGCCACGGTGGTGGCGAGGTAATAGCATGTTAAACCGTAAGAAAAAAATTGTAATCATTGGAGGCGGACTCGCCGGACTGGCTCTGGCTATGAAGTTTTGTGAGCGCAATGGTGAAGTCACCGTTGTTTCCTACCAGTCCCTCAAACGATCTCATTCAGTGTGCGCACAAGGGGGGATCAATGCGGCTATAGATGCCAAAAACGAAGGGGACACTCCAGAAAAACATTTTTACGACACAATCAAAGGGGGAGACTTTCTGGCCCATCAACCTTTGGTACGAGACATGTGTTACCAGGCCCCGGCTATCATCCATCTGATGGATCGCATGGGAGTTGCGTTTAACCGTACCGGTGAAGGTCATCTGGATTTTCGCAGGTTCGGAGGAACCCTCTTTAACCGTACCGCTTTTGCAGGAGCTACTACAGGACAACAACTGGTATATGCCCTCGATGAACAAGTCCGACGAAATATACACGATGGAAATGCCAAAGCTTTGGAATGGCACGAATACCTGGGTGCCGCGTTGGATTCCGAAGGTATCTGCCGGGGCGCGGTGATCCACGATTTAAAAACAGATGAAATTTATACCCTGCCCGCAGATGCTGTGGTTCTGGCCACTGGAGGTCCCGGTAAGGTTTATGGTCGCTCCACAAACTCGGTAGTAAATACCGGGGCAGCGGCTACCACTGCTTACCTTCAGGGGGCAAAATATGCCAATGGAGAATTTATCCAGATTCATCCCACGGCCATTCCTGGACAGGATAAGCTAAGACTGATGAGTGAGTCAGCACGCGGAGAAGGTGGCAGGGTCTGGGTTCCACGCAAAGCCAATGACAAACGAGATCCTCGAAAAATCCCGGAAGGCGATCGTCTCTATTTCCTTGAAGAAAAATACCCTCTGTTTAAAAACCTGGTTCCACGTGATGTGGCCAGTCGCGAAATTTACGACATTGTCTACAACCAAAATATGGGAGTCGCTGGAGAACCCATGGTGTATTTGGATCTCACCCATAAAACAAGGGAGTTTCTGGACAACCGTCTGGGCGGTATTATGGATATCTACACCAAGTTCACAGGGGTGGATCCGCGTGAGCAACCCATGAAAATTTTTCCCGCAGTCCATTATTCAATGGGAGGACTTTGGACCGACTACGGCCCCGACAATCGGGGAATGATCGATCATGGCTCCCCCAAAAACCAAATGACTTCCATAAAAGGACTATTTGCAGCTGGCGAAGCCGACTATCAATATCATGGAGCCAACCGTTTGGGGGCCAACTCTTTATTAAGTTGCATATACACCGGCCTGATGATGGCCAGAGGGATAATGAACTATACCGATTCGCTGGAAAAATCAGTGGATGACATCCCGTCAACCGTTTTTGACGATGCAAGAAACCACTGGAAGACCCGGTTCAAAGAAATTAAAAAAATGGATGGCAGTGAAAATCCCTACCAATTGCACCATGAGTTGGGAGAAATCATGCTGGCCAATGTGCTTATTGTTCGCGACAACAAATCATTGGAAAAAGCAACCCATGCCATAAATGATATTGAAGACCGGTTTAGAGACATCAAGTGTACGGACACCAGTGACTGGGCAAACCCTTCTCCCAGCTTTATCAATCAGCTGTTTTGCATGATTCATCTATCTAAAATAATTGCAAAAGGAGCCTTATTGCGTGACGAATTCCGCGGCAGCCATTACAAACCGGATTTCGATTTGAATCAGCCAAAAGATTTTGATCCACACGAATACATTGATTATCTGGAACAAAAACAATATGGAGAAATTTCAGAAGACAAATTTCCCCCCGGTCACCTGGATTATATGAAACGCTTTGAAGAGAACAATAAAAAATGGTTAAAGACCACAGTCGCGCAATTTAAAGATAATAAACCGGACATAACCTACGAGGAAGTCAACACCTCGTTGATAACTCCGAGGCCCAGAAAATATGACTGATAAAAAAATTCAATTCAAAATAAAACGCCAGGACGAACCGGGATCGCCCTCGTACTGGCAGAACTTTCAAGTTCCGTACAAGCCTTTTGCCAACATAATTTCCTGTCTAATGGAAATCCAGAAAAACCCTACCACTCAGGCAGGGAAAACGGTTTCACCCGTCACTTGGGACAGCAATTGCCTCGAAGAAGTCTGCGGCTCCTGCACCATGGTCATCAATGGAAAAGTCCGCCAGGCCTGTACGGCTCTTGTGGACAATTTGGAAAAACCCATCACACTGGAACCCATGTCGAAATTCCCGGTGGTTCGCGATTTACAGGTCAACCGGACCCGCATGTTTGAAAATCTCAAAAAGGTCAAGGCATGGATTGATATCGATGGCTCTCACGATATTGGCGAGGGAGCCGTGATGGCAGATTCGGACCGTGCCAAGCGTTATGTAATGTCTGAATGCATGACTTGTGGCTGCTGTCTGGAAGCCTGCCCCCAGTTCTCGCTCAATAATTCCTTCATGGGAGCCGCCACTTTCAACCAGGTCCGGCTTTTTAATCTCCACCCTGTGGGAAACATGAACAGTGAGGAGCGTCTGGATGCTATAATGGGGGAAGGAGGAATCACCGATTGTGGCAACGCACAGGTATGCGTGGAGGTTTGCCCCAAAAACATACCTCTAACAGAATCTATTGCTGATGTGGGCCGCCAAACCAGCTGGCAATTGATAAAAAATCTCCTTATTAAATAGTCCGGGTATTTTTTATTTAAAACCCTCGAACAGTTTGTTATCATCCATAATCTGTATTTTTATTTTTTGTACTGCAAATAAAGGAAAATTTAAATGAAAGTCTCGCTTGCCAGCGCAATGGGCACCTGTTTTGGAGTGCAAGATGCCATTAATCTTGCCATGTCCCCTGAATTTAACAACGAATTAACCATTGTCGGTCAACTCGTTCACAACCCTCAGGTTAGCGAATCCCTCAAACAAAATGGAGTATCTCTGGTACCGGGAATAGAAGATATTGATAAGATTCAAACCAAAAAGGTAATGATCACGGCCCACGGCGCGGCTGAGAAAACGAAAAAGAAGCTTCATGATGCTGGCTTCACTGTTTTCGATGCCAGTTGTCCTCTGGTAATGCGGGTTCATCAGACCATTAAATCACTGGTTTCTAAAGGTTATTTCCCCGTAGTGATCGGTCAAAAAGACCATGTGGAAGTCAAGGGAATCGTTGGAGATTTGGATGACCACCTGGTCATAAACAGCGAAGAAGACTTTTCCAAAATCCAAGCCTCCGGGAACCGTCGGCTCGGGATAGTGGTCCAGACAACGCAGCAAAGGGATAAGGTCGAAGCACTGGTAGAAAAAGTTCGTGCGTTGGAATACGTTGACGATGTTGCATTCGTAAATACGATCTGCCAGCCAACCCACGACCGGCAGGTTGCGGTTCATGAGTTGGCCGATCAAGTCGATCTCATGATTGTGATTGGTGGCTACAACTCATCGAACACCAAAAAGCTGGTTCATGTCTGTGATGAAAAAGGAATAGAAGCCCATCACATAGAATCCTTTGACCAGTTAAACAAAGACTGGTTTATTGGCAAGCAACACGTGGGTATTACGGCAGGCACCAGCACCCCGGAAGATGTAATTAACGAAGTCCATGCAAAAATTCTGGAAATTGCAAAAGAAGTGGAAGGCCAGGCATCTCTCGCCACCTGAGCAAAATTTAAAGTTTGATTCTGGAAAAACCTCTCCAATTACTATCTCCTGCCCCAATAATCTATTTCCCTATAACCTTTGAACTGCTATAAAAACAAAAACGTAAAAAGATTTTTATAAAATGGACGATTGGGCGTATTGCCAACAAACACTTCCTCAAGTCAGTAGAACCTTTGCTTTGAATATCAAAGTATTAAAGGGAGAACTGCACCGAAGCATATTAATCGCCTACCTGTTTTGCCGCACTGTCGATACCGTGGAGGATGCTGCTGTACTCGACCCGAAAACTAAAATCAAACTGCTTTTGGAATTCTCCCGTTTGATTGAAGATTCCAGTTATCGAAAAGATCATATCGATGCCTGGATAAACGAATGCGCAGTTGTCGATGGGACAGAAAGTGATCTTGATTTACTGAATAATATTAAACGGGTTTTCAATATTTTTGATTCCCTAAAAGAAAACCACCAAAAACAAATCGTTCCTTCCGTTTCAAAAATGGCAAAAGGAATGGCACATTTCCAAAGCCGTTTTCAGTTTGGGGAAATTACCCCCCTCGAAGATGAAAAAGATTTAGAAGAATACTGCTATTTTGTCGCCGGAGTTGTTGGAGAAATGCTGTGCAATCTTTTCCTGCAAAAGCTTACCTCGCTGCCTGAATCGAAAAAAACAATAATGAGGGAGAATGCTGTTTCATTTGGGTTGGGACTGCAAATGACCAATATCTCTAAAGACGTAATGGCGGACCGGGACCGGGGCTGGTCTTATATTCCGAAAAGCCTGATTGTCTCCAATGGCCTGACCGTCGATGAGTTTCATGAAGGAAAGTCTGTGCAGAAAAATCTGCAAATCCTGGAAAAACTGCTTTGCAAAACCAACGGGCATTTGCATGATGCCCTGAAATTCACACTGGCAATTCCAAGAACCGAAATATCAATTCGATTATTTTGTATTTGGCCCTTATGGATGGCCATGAAAACTGTGGCAGCCCTGCACAACAATCCGGCATTGTTAAGTTCCAGCGCCCCTGTTAAAATTTCACGCAGTCAGGTAAAAAGAATTCTTGTTACTACGCCCTTTATGGCGTGGTCGGACACCTTACTCACAAATTCGTTCAATAGTATTCTTGGAAATAAGGAATTTGAAAGTTATCCAAAATTTGATCTTCAAGACCTGAATCAAAGATTAGGAAAAATTTCTATGGATAATATTTCCTCTAAAATTTAAAACACCCAACGATATTTGAAATGGAAAGATTCATAGACAATAAAGACGATACCCTAACCGACTCTACAACCCAACTTATGTGGATGCGGGAAGATGCCTGGCAAAAAGAAGCAAAATGGTTCACATGGGATGAGGCCGCCGAACTCGCCAGCTACTTCAATGATATTAAATTTGCAGGATTTCAGGATTGGCGGCTTCCCACAGAAGATGAAATTAAATCCATTTATGATGAAAATGCTTCCAATCAGGACAAATATGGAAAAGAAATTCATTTACCTCCGGCCTTTCCCTCTGGAGGACTGGCAACGGCCTGGATTAAAGGCGAATCGGGTCACGAAGGAACACTTTTTGACTTTAAAAATGGTGAATTTCGGCCCTTGTATAAAAGTAAGAGCGGGCGAATGACCGTCCGTCTAGTCCGGGGTGAAATGAAGAAATAGTTTCGCATCAATCAAAAAGAAACTTTTTGTCTATTAGACCATCTAACCCTTTATTCCCGGGAGATTAACTTGAATAAGAAACGTTTAACAAATATTGCTGGCTCGCTTTGGTGCATCATTGGGTTTGTTCTCGTTGTCCGCGGATTATCTTTATATCAACTCGCGGAGATGGAGCAGCATGCCACAGAACTGGCAATTACCATCTCTGGAATCGTTGCGGGCCTGATTGGCTTGGTAAAGGGAAAGTTTGTATTGAGTAAAACGGCCCATAGAAATAAAAACCGCATTTACAGTCTGGACGACCCGGTAAGTCTCCAGGATATTTTCGCCAAGCCCTTTTATTTTCTGATTCCCATGATGATGGGACTCGGAATACTTCTTCGATCTTATAACGAGTATGTGGGTGGATATATTGTTGTTGGAGCCATTTATTGTGGAATAGGCATGGCCCTGATTGTTTCCAGCCGGGTTTACTGGTTTTCTGAATCTGAGCTTCAGGAATCTGAAAACTCTTAATTGACTCAAACCTAAATGAAAAATTTCTTTCTCACACTCCATATGATTTCAATGTGCCTGGTCATCGGCACTCTTTTTCTCCAGTCTCTTTCCGTGGTTTTCAGGTTACGATTAAAATCTGCAGAGGAAGCAAAAGGATTGGAAAAAACCCAGACCCGCATCCATAAGTTCATTTACTACCCGATTCTTGGCGTCACTTTAATTTCAGGGGCCATCCTGGCGGTTAAAACTGGAGCATTTTCTGAAGGCAAATGGCTCCATGTCAAATTAACTCTCCTCCTGATATTAATCGCCCTTGGAGTTCAAAACGGAAGGCAGATTAAAAAAGAGGTCCTCCCTAAAAAATATGCGATGATGGTTCACATCGCTATATTCATTGTGGGGGCTTATATGATTTATCTCGCCACCATCAAACCCTTTTAAATGGATATCCTTTTCACACTTGTTGCCAGTGTCGTTTTAATCATCGGTTTTCTTGTTGTCTGTCGTACTGTGGACGAAGAAGAGGACGAAGAAGAATCCGAAGATGGCAAAGAAAACTCCTGAGTCCACTCACTCGTCTGCTTTTAAAAAATTGCAAAAGAAGACGGCCGGTTGTCGCATCTGTCCTGCCCTTGCAGACCAGCCAGCCATCTTAAGCCCGGCAAACGGGAATTTAAACGCGAAAATCGTTTTTGTAGCAGAAGCCCCTGGCAGGATGGGGGCGGGACGCACCGGAGTCCCTTTCCAGGGAGATAAATCTGGAGACAATTTCGAAATCCTTTTAAAACATATTGGCCTAACTCGTGCGGATGTATTCATCACTAATGCAGCGTTGTGTAATCCCCTTGAAGACGGGAAAAACCGAAAACCAAAAACAAGCGAAATAAAAAATTGTTCTCCATTCTTAAAAGAAACACTGGACCTGATTAAACCAAATGTCGTGGTCACATTAGGTTCTGTGGGGTTGCAGGCACTCAATTTAATCCTGGGTACTCGATATCAATTGAAAAATGAGGTCGCAAAACAAATTCCCACGGACACTTTCACCCTTTTCCCCCTATACCACCCCAGTCCTCGCGTCACCAATTGGATGCGCCCCCTCTCCCAGCAGAAAAAAGACTTTAAAAAAATCCCAGGGCGAACACGGTCGGCTTCAAAAGGTAAATACCTCAAAGGCACACCATCACAGGATGGCTATTGCGAATAGAATGTTTCCAGACGCATAAAAACATTGCCTTTACAAAGTTTGTTTGACCTATCTCCAACCTCGTTGAGGGTTGACAAAAGGACTTTGGGATTTTATATGCTTATAAGAAACAGGAGGTGAACCATGTATTACAACAAAAATTTCCCGGATTCTATTTTTAAAAGAGGGCATCGGACCCTGACATTGGGAACGGTTCTTATGGGTAGTGTATTGCTTTTATTGGCCGTTTTGATATTTGCCTACCCGGCCCTAATCGCCTACTTCATTGCAGCTGTTATTTTGTTTGCTGGATTGTCAGCGCTTGCCATCGGCTGGAAACTCTGGCGGATTCGAAACGAAATTTCCAAACTGGATAGAGTCTACGATGAATCGCATGATTCAAGGTCCCCCTGGTCCGGTCGCAGTCATTTTACCTATATTCGATGGTGACGAATGAAATTCAGCCGTGTTGCGGGGATTGATAAAGACTGGAGCCGAATCACCCTCGGCTGCTGGCAAATTGCGCCCAGCGATGGATGGGGAGATATATGCTCTGCCAAAGACGCTGAAAAGGTGGTTCGGACAGCGCTTGACCAGGAAATCACTGCATTTGATACAGCTGAGGGTTATGGAGATGGAGAATCTGAACGCCGTCTCGGTAAAGCTTTGGGATCGCAAAAGGATTCTGTCATTATTATTTCCAAAATTTGGCCGGAACCCAATCTAACCCTCAAAGATTATCAAAAAGCCCTGGACAATTCCCTCAAAGCTTTGGATAGGGATTATGTAGATCTCTACCTGATGCATTGGCCGGGAAATTATTTTAACAGCCCGGATAAAAGTGCGCAGCTGATTGAAAATATGCTTTCCCTCAAAAAAAGCGGAAAAACAAAAACCATTGGCCTGTCCAACTTCAAAGCACAAGACCTTGAGCGTTTGGGTGGCAGCGCCAAAGAATTTATTCTCAATGAAATACCCTACAGTTTGCTGGACCGGGGATATGAAGGAAAAACGCTTGAGCTTAGTAAAAAATTGGGTATGCAATACATGGCTTTTTCACCTACCGCACAAGGGCTCCTTGCCCGCGCTATGAAAGAGGAGGATTTGAAATTACCCACCCGTAGAATGCACCATCTTTTTCAACCTTCCACTTTTCCAGAGGCAAAAAAGGTTTGGGAAACCGTTCGCATCGTTGCAAATGAGCTGGATCGTAATCCGGTGGAAGTTGCCGTGGCCTGGGTTCTGAAACAGGAAAATATATTCACGGCCATTGTCGGCTCCCGCCACCCGGAGCAGGTGGAGGAGTTTGCCCCGGCAGGGGATCTGGAATTGAGCCAGACCCACCTTTCCCGCCTGACTGAAGCCAGCAACACTTTTCCGGCCGTTAAGGTCCGGAATTAGCCATTTCTTCCTTTTCCTATTCTCCTTAAACCCTTATTATTTATAGATGGATGATGACAAAGAGTGGGAAGAACCTCCAGAAGAAAACGGCCTGACCCTGGGACCCGAAGAGTATTTACAGCGGGAGATTGAGAAATCCAAATCGCTCAAGGTAGATCGTCTGCGGTTGAAAGATGAAATCGAACAACTCAAACAGCAAAAAGAGGAACTGAAAGAAAAGAACCGCCAGCTCCATGAAAGGATCGATGCTTTAAATAATGGTGTCTCCACTCCCCCTCCTCCGGAAAACAACTCCGTAGTCGGCAAAAATTTGTGGGGACCCTTTCTGGCGGCCATTTTACTGCTTTCAGTCCTTCTCCTGTTTTTACGCAACTGACCCATCTACTGGTCCCGAAAAAGGCAATCAGGCCGGTATTTTGAAGATTTTTGCCTTATTTTCCGCATAAGTGAAGAAATAGTTGAATCTTACAGACCTGTTTCTCCATCCAATAACGGCAAGCACCTAATTTCCCAGAAATATTTTGGGCAAACACATCAAAACCTTTAAAGCAGGAAATGTGGGACCGGCGTTTCTGTCGGATTAAGAAATCCCACCGCTTTGAATAATAAGTCGGAATATCAACCATTGTATTGAGAGGAAAACCAAATGTGGGTATTTGAATTTTTTCATGTGATCATCGGAATTTTGTGGATTGGGTTGTTGTATTTTTTCAACCTGGTTCAAGTCCAATCCATGCCTAAAATGACCGAAGCGGGTGCTGCAAAACCATATACACAGATTATTCTTCCAAGAGCCCTGTTCTTTTTCCGCCACGCAGCGTTGTGGACTGTAATAACGGGAATCGCTTATTACGTGGCTGGCCGGGGAACGGTCCAGGGAATTCCCAGTGGGGAAATTATGATTGGAATGCTGCTCGGAATCATCATGGCGGGTAACGTCTGGTTCATCATTTGGCCGAACCAGAAAAAAATTATTGCAGGGGAACTTGAAGGAGACGCACTGAATAAAGCAAAAAGAATGGCGTTTCTTGCAAGCCGCACCAATGCATGGCTCTCCATTCCCATGCTCATCGGAATGATCTCTGCCAACCACGGCGGAATCATGTTTTAGTAAAAAAGCAAAGATAATAGTTAAAACGAAGGGGTTTGCCTACTGTCAAGGGGGCAAACCCTTTTTTTTCGGCCTTCAAAGTTGTGTTTTAACCTCCCCCTGACCAGGCCTTCCATTTTTGCATTTAGCTTCCCCCTGATAAGGGGGATTGAGGGGGTTGCTTTAGGTTTTTAATTCTCTTTTTTAAATCCTTATAAACTCCATCTATATTTTCCATTACCTCTTTATTAGTGTAACGGAGGACAGTGACTCCCAAAGAATTCAGTTTTTGGGTCCGTTTATCGTCATATAGTTCTTGATTCGCATGACTATCTCCGTCAATTTCTATTGCAAGTAATAATTCACTACAATAGAAATCGACAATGTATTCGTCTAGGGGTTTTTGGCGGGAGAATTTTAGCCCCATAAGGTTCCTTCCCCGCAACACACCCTTCCAAATTTTTTCCTCAGCGGGTGTAGGGGTTTTGCGGAGTTTTCGGGCCTTTTCGGTAAGCGATGAGTTGTAGGGAATATAGACCAATTTATTTAAA
>JAYNIA010000064.1:0-12579 GCA_038108555.1 Nitrospinota bacterium
ATTATTCCCGCCAATTCTTCAAAGGTGGTGTCAGGATCTTCCACGGCCTCTACAAAATCAAAATAAACCTGTGGCAGTGAAGGAATGCGTTTTCCATCACTAAATAAATCATCCAGCTTCATTTGGTTTTTCCTATCTTTTGCATCTAAAAATTCTATGGTTGCAATGTAAATATAGTCCTTATTTTGGGATTGGTCGAGCTAAATAAAGCCTTTAAACAGGGGCTATACCTCTTTCTAATATTTCTTCTTTCTTATTCCCTATGGGTAATTTTTTCGCTGGAATTTTTTTAGGGCTTTAGGAATTTTTAATTCCCTTTTCCAAAGTAACCAAAAACGAACTGTCAAATGTGCTGTTTTTTGAAGACTGAATAGAGGGACTTCTAAAATACTCGTTTTTGCTTAATAAATTGAAATTTGTTGGTGAGAATAATCGAAAGAAGGGGTAATTGATATTTGGATATTTTTACTTTTGGGAAGATAAAATTTTTTTAGGGGAAAAGCAAATTGCAGACAAACTTTTGCTTATTAAGCTTATTTCAAAACGGACCCGAAGCTCGAAAATCTATCCAGCTGAGTTACGGACACATTGTCTGGGTTCTTTGGGATTAACAGAAATTGGAATGGTACCAACCATGATTCCACAATAAAGACACCACAAACTAGAGGTAACAATCTCCGCTTGTTTTTAGTCATGAAAATCATTTCGAGTTTTTGTTTTGAAATAAGGAAAAGAAATATTTATAATTATTTTTCGGGGGTTTAACCGTTTTGGGTATACATAAAGGGGTAGCGCAACCTCTTTTGGGTTCTTTTGTTTTTTTCGCCTGGAACGACTTTTTAGTAAATAGGATTTTTCTTGGATGTTCCGCTGTTTTTTCCCCAAAATAATTTTTCTCTTCATTACAGTCCTTTTAATTCCTCTTTCTTCATTTGCAGAAAATGAAGAAAATAAATCAAGAGAAGTTCCCCAGCCCATTCAGGAATTGTTTCAATCGAACCTTGTTTATCCGCAGGAGGAGGATGAAATTCAATTTACGTTGTTTCCCTCTTTTAGAAAAAATGAAAACTCTAAAAGAGTGAGAACCTTATTTGAGGTTGAATATGGAATAACAGATGCGTTTCAAATTATTTTTGAATGGGACGGATTGTTATATCAAAACCCGAAGTCGGGTCCCACCATTTCCGGTCCGGGAAACATCGAAGTAGGTGCGCAATACAGTTGGATGGCGTTGGGAGATGGCAATACCCATTTTTCTTTCGGAAACTTAATAGAACTGCCTGTAGGGCCGGTGGATAACGGACTTACAGATGGATTTTTAGAGGTACAACCGTTTGTCGTTTTAGCTCGGGATTTTCCCCAATTTAACCAGAGCCAGATTTTTGCCGAGTTTGGTTTTAGCTGGGCGGATAAAATTAGAGATACTCCAGCCGGCTCTGACCCCGCATTCGATAGTATTAACTGGAACGTGGGAGGGTTCGTACCCATTGGCCCCTGGCGGGCCACTATGGAGATCAATGGGAGTAATAATAAATGGGATGGCGGAGATCAAAACGAAATTTACATTACGCCTGGAGTAATTAATAAATTATCCAGGGAATGGGAAATCGGTATTGCTGCACCTATTGGAACCACTAAGTCTTCAGATGATTACCGGGTGGTGGGTTATTTAATGTGGGAATTTGAACTGGACGATGATTGATCCGGCCAGATCTTTTATTAGTTCCTAAGTTGTTGTCTCGGCATGTTGTTTCAACTCAATGCAATCGAACCTGGCTAATTGTTTGCTTGCCAACTCCTGAATTTCTTTCAACCGGTTTTTAGATTGCGCTTCAAACCTTAAAACCGCACCTTTTTTTCTTGTCAATTTGTGGGAAAATGGGTGCGGTTTTTTTTATTGTAGCTAATAATCATTTGCCATTAAAAATGGCCTGGAAAATTTTCCGAACCCTGGGCATTCAGTTTCTTAAAAAAGGTTGATGAAATGAATAAATACATCTCAGAATTTTTAGGAACATTTTTTCTTGTGTTTGTTGGAACTGGCGCGATCATTGTCAATGATATTACCGGGGGGCAGGTGACCCATGTAGGAGTTTCGCTAACCTTTGGTTTGGTGGTTACTGTAATGATTTATTCCATCGGAAATATTTCCGGGGCGCATATGAATCCGGCAGTGACTCTAGGGTTTTTGGTTTCAGGACGTTTTGAAAGGCGAGACGTTGTTCCTTTTATCGCAAGCCAGCTATTGGGGGCTATTTTTGCCAGTTTGATTTTGCAGGTACTATTCTTAGAGCATCACAGCCTGGGTGCAACGGTTCCAAGTGTTTCCACATATCAGGCATTTTTGTTGGAAATCATCCTTTCCTTTTTATTGATGTTTGTCATTTTAAATGTTTCTACGGGTGCCAAGGAGAAAGGGATCATGGCCGGGGTCGCCGTTGGGGCAACCATTGCACTGGAGGCTTTGTTTGCAGGACCGGTCACCGGGGCTTCCATGAACCCGGCCCGTTCCCTGGGGCCTGCCTTGGTCAGCGGCCAATTACAGGTTATCTGGATATATTTGACAGCTCCTGTCTTAGGGGCCCTGGCCGCCTGTCCCCTCTGCCGGTTAATTCAAGGCAAAGATTGTTGTCCGGATATTGGGAGTCAGGCCTGGCCTGAAACCCATTAATGCGGTGTTTATTTTTAGAAAAAATAATTGCAAATTATTTGCAAATAATGTAAAAATTTGAATCTTTTTTAGTTCTATTTTATCCTAGAGTCTTGAAACACCTGTATTTCAAGGAATAACAAGTGGCAAATTTGAATCATAAAAAAACCATTTTTATGCGTTCCAAAAGGGGAATCCTGGGGCTGGTGTTTTGTTTCAGCCTAATCACCCTCTTCGGAAGTCCTTTGCATGACCATGATCTGGATTCGTCACATGTGGATCTGGATTGTATTTCTTGTCACTTGGTCCAGTCCAATATCGGCCTTGAGGGAGAGGAACCCAACTTTTCTCCTTTTGCCCAAATCACACAATGGGTTTCAGTGGCCGCAACTGCAACGTTTACCGCTGTGCATACTACGGCATCCAGCCGCGCTCCTCCAGCCTTTCTCTGATCTGATTAATTTTAAATAATAAATATTCCTGACATGGTTGCAATTGGACATTTATTGTCTGGATTGAGAAGACTGTCCATGGTTCCCATTTAACGTGTGGAAACCTTTTTAAAGGCATTTTGGGGTTTTTGCATGAGTTTGGAAAATTCCAAATGAAAAGTAATGGTCTGTCTGTGTTGGGAAGCAGTCAATGGAGGAGGTTATGTTGAGGTTTTTAGGTTTTTATATTTTTGTATATTTTGTTTTGGGAGGAATTCCAGTTTCCTCAGTATTTGCTATTGAGTATGAGAAGGAAAGTGAAGGACCCAAAGAGCATTACGCGATTCATTTGGATGAAGTTGTTGTGTCCACACCGATGCAGGAAACAATTGCTACTTCTGCAAAACCGGTGACTGTTTTACACGATGACAATTTACGGATGAAAACCGGCGCCACCCTGGGTGAAACCCTTCAAAATGAAATGGGGGTTCACGGGCAGTCCTATGGCCCGGGTGTCGGGCTTCCTGTGATCCGTGGTCAGGATGGCCCTCGAGTGCGTGTCCTTAATAACGGTCTGGGGGCCAACGATGCTTCCCAGAACAGCCCCGACCACGCTTCAATCGCCGTTCCCATGACCGCAGAGCGGATCGAGATTCTGCGTGGACCTGCAACCTTGTTATACGGTAGTGGGGCTATTGGCGGTGTGGTCAATGTGATCGATAACCGCATTCCGGAAAAAGTTCCTGACGAACTGGTTGGGGGATCGGTAGAGACAAAATTCAATTCCGCTACCACTGCACGTTCTACCGCGATGAAAATAGAAGGTGGTAAAAATAAATTCGCCTACCATTTCGACGGATTTTATCTAAGGAAGGGTGATACCAAAATCAGTGGCGATGCCATCGATGCCACCCGTGCCCAGGTCAGTCAAGCCGGTACGGCTTTTCCTGAAAACTCGGATGGCTTTATTAACAATTCCGAAGCCGATAACTTAAGCGGAACGCTTGGTGCTTCTTATGTAGGTGATTTCGGATTTATCGGACTTTCAGGAAATATGATTGATATGGAATACGAAGTTCCATCCGGAGGTACCGCAGGGGGTGAACAGGCCTTTATCGAGATGCAGTCAAGAAAACTCGATTTAAAAGGAGAGTATAAAAATCCAAACGGATTCTTTGAAACGTTCCGCACTAAACTAAGTATTACCGATTATGATCACAACGAAGGAACGGAGGCTATTTTTTCAAATGATACTTTTGAAGGCCGGGTGGAAGCTCCTCATAAACGCATCATGGGAATGAAAGGTGTAATGGGCTTTCAGGTAATAACCGGCCGGTTTTCCGCTTTGGGTCTTGAGGATGCCAGTTTTATTACTCCCATTACAAGGACCAACAGTTACGCAGTGTTTGCTCAGGAAGAGTTCAATGTGGGGGCAACGGTAGCTCAAATCGGGTTGCGTATAGAGCATACCGTTTTAAAATCGGAATTACGCGCGAACCCTGATCCTGAATTTACACCTATCAGTGTGTCCGTTTCAGACCTGTGGAAAATCAATGATCATAGTTCCTTCAACGTAGCATTGACCCGGTCACAACGGGCTCCCATGGTTCAGGAACTGTTTTTTAACGGTGGACATGAAGCGACGCGTACTTTTCAGGAGGGCAATCCTTTCCTGGATATGGAAACTTCCTATAATATTGATCTGGGTTACAAGTATAATTCCAAAAGAGTGGCTTTTGAATTAAACCTGTTCCATAACTGGGTCAATGACTATATCTTCACAGAAAGGACGGGCGGTACTTCAGCGGACGGCGACCCGATAGTGGCTTTTCGGCAGGCCTCCGCCACTTTTATAGGTTACGAAGCTCAGCTGATCTACCATGTCTGGAAAAACGCACAGCAGGATGTCGATTTAACTGTGTTCAGTGACTACACCCGGGGTCAATTTGAAAATGAAGGGGATGTTCCACGTATTCCACCGCTTCGGGTGGGTTTCCAGGTGGATCATCGCTATGGTAACTGGAGTTCCAATCTGCGCTTTACCCATGCCGCAACGCAGGAATATGCAGGCACTTTAGAGGCGAGTACACCCAGTTATAATTTGCTCAACATCAATACGCATTATCACGTTGACAAGTTTAAAAATACCGATTTGACTATTTATGCGAAAGGGAAAAATTTGCTGGATGAAAACATCCGAAATGCAACTTCGTTTCTGAGAAACTTTGCCCCGGAACCAGGAATAGGAGCTGAAATCGGAATCAGAATTGATTATTAATTCAGTTTCATTTATGAAAATTTTTTAATTTTATAAATAGGAGTTTTTATAGAAACCCTGTGGCAAAATTTGCCACATGGTTTTAAATTATAAGGGTGATGAGAAATTGAGATTTTGGAGGGATTCAAAATGGAAAACTTCTCAAATATCCTTACTTATGATGAAATAGAAGAAATAAAAGCCCTGGCCCCTAAATTGGCTGAAGAAATTCAGAAAAAGGCCAATAAAGCCATTCGAATTAACGAAAGGTTACAGGCAAAAGAATTTTCGCGAATGGTTTCCGACCCCAAAAGTCGTGCGGTTTTCATGACTATCGTCGACCAGGTGTTCAGGCTCAGTAAAGATTCAGCTATCCTTAAAAAGTTTATTGACCTGTTAAATGAACATGGTGTTCCTTCCTTTTTCGGTCCTGTCGAAAAGTTTTCCCTTAAAGTTCTAAAGCTATTTGGACCCTTTATCCCCGGTTTTCTGGCCACTCCTGTGGTTTGGTCCATCCTGACGGTAATGCGTTTCAAAACCAGGAATGTCATTCTCCCCAGTGAGCAAAGACCTTTAAATGACTATTTTGAGAAATGTAAAAAGGAGAATCTCAAAATTAATATAAACCATTTAGGGGATATGGTTTTAGGGAAGAGGGAAGAGCAAAGGCATTTAGAAAATTATCTGAAGGAACTGGAAAACCCTGACGTCTCTTGTATATCTGTAAAAATTTCCACACTATTTTCGCAAGTCGATGTGGTTGCTTCAGAGCACACCATTACAAATGTAATGGAAAGACTTGAAACCCTTCTGATTGCAGCAAAAAAAGCAGAAAAAGAATTTGGTACTCCCAAGCTTATATATTTGGATATGGAGGAATACAAGGACCTTATCCTGACGGTTGAAATTTTCACGAAGTTTCTTGAAAATCCAAAGTTCGATTCTTTCACATTGGGGATTGCTCTCCAGGCCTACATTCCGGATTCATTCGTTTATCAACAGAAACTCACACGATTGGCAAAAGCCAGGTTGTCCAAAGGGGGTGCGCCCATCCGAATCAGAATTGTTAAAGGGGCAAATATGGAAATGGAAAAATGTATTGCCTCTGTCAATGACTGGGAACAGGCCCCATACACCCAAAAAGTTGATACGGATGCCAATTTTAAAAGAATGACGGCTTATGCTTTCCAACCTGAAAATTTGAAAGCAGTAAAGATTGGAATCGGCAGTCACAATATTTTTGAGATTGCTTTTGCAAAAATCCTTCAAACTAAAAGGGGCCTTGATCCTTCTTGCTTTGATTTTGAAATGCTTGAGGGAATAGCCAATCATACCCGACGGAGTGTTCAGGAGCTGATTGGCCCAGTATTGACCTACACCCCGGTTACCAGTGAAAGTGAGTTTCTCAATGCAATTGCTTACCTGGTTCGAAGGTTAATGGAAAACACAGATAAAGAAAACTTTCTTAGTAATTCATTTGATCTAGACGTTGGAACAAAAGAATGGAACGTAGAACTAGAAAAATTTCAGTTGGCTTTGAATAAAGTGTCAACTTTGGAGTCTCCTGCTCCTCGCCATAAACAGGACCGTAAGTTGGCGCATTTTTTGGAAGATGAAAAAACTCCTGAAGTTGAAATGTTTACTCCAAATAGCCCGACCAATTTTGCGCTTCCGGAAAACCAGGAATGGTTGAAGAATGAAATTTTGAGAGATGATCTTATCCTAAATGATTTTCCAAAATTTGTTCCATTGAAAATTGGAGGAAAATATTTTTATGACAAAAGAAGCTTGCTGCCATCCAGAGATCTTTCAGGTGAAGGAAAAGTGGTCGCAAGGTTTCTGGGTGCCAATTCTGACGATATAAACAATGCCATTGATTTTTCCAGCGATACTGAGGACTCTCGATGGGATAATGACGAAACCTATCGTCTAAATATTTTGGAGTCGGTAGCAACGACGATCGAAAAAAACCGGGGCTCATTAATTCTAAACGGAATGAAAAATGTGGCAAAAGGAATTACTGAAGTTGATGCTGAAGTATCCGAAGCTATCGATTTTGTAAGGTACTATTCCAGCGCATTTAAACATTTTCGAGACTCTTTCCCTGAAATTGACTTTAAGAAAAAAGGAACGGTGCTGGTCGTTTCTCCCTGGAATTTCCCCATTGCTATTCCAACGGGGGGTATTGCCGCAGCCCTGGTGATGGGGAATCGGGTGATTATTAAACCCTCGCCCTATTCATTGTGGGCCACCTGGAAAGTAGTAAAACTGTTCTGGAAGGCTGGGGTTCCTGAGCATGTGTTGCAATTTGTTCCTTGCGAAGATAAAGAAGCCCATCATCTGACTCGTCATCCAAAAATTAAGAAGGTGGTTTTTACTGGAAGTGGAAAGACCGCGGAAAAAATTATGAAAGGTCGGCCAAGCCTCGATTTTTCGGGGGAAACAAGTGGGAAAAACGTATTAATAGTCACCGATTCGGCAGATAAGGAATTGGCAATCAAACATCTTGTTGAATCAGCCTATGGATTTAATGGGCAAAAATGCTCCGCAGCGTCCCTGGCGATACTTACCAAAGAAGTTTATGCAGACCCTAAATTTAAGCTTCAGCTAAAAGATGCAGTGGAAAGCTTGCCGGTGGGGGTTTTGGAATCGCAGCCTCAAAACAAGATTACTCCCTTAATCACTTTTCCCAAAAAAGAATTGTTGAGAGCGTTGACCCAATTGGATGCAGGAGAAGAGTGGGTGGTTCAACCCAAAGAGTATGAAACGGCGAATTTGTGGAGCCCGGGTTTGAGATGGGGAGTCCAACCGGGAAGTTTTATGCATTTAACCGAACTATTTGGCCCCGTTTTGGGAATAATGATGGCAAATGATTTAAAACATGCCTGCGAATTGGCAAATCAAACAGAATATGGATTAACGGCGGGTTTACATAGTCTGGATGAAAAAGAAATTGATTATTTTACTGAAAATATGAAAGCCGGGAATTTATATATAAACAGCAAGACCACGGGGGCTATTGTAGGCAGGCAACCGTTTGGAGGAATCAAGAACTCCTGCCGTGGGGCAGGCGGAAAGGCGGGAGGGATAAATTATATTCTTCAGTTTGCAACTATCGAAGAGGTCGAAAGTAGAAAATTAGAAAAATTCAATTTTATGGACTCATCCCTGGAATCTTTAATTTCTTTTTGGGAAGAAAATATCTGGTCGGGAAATTTCAGAGCCTTTGAAAATGAAGCCATAAGAGCCATTCAAGGAGTTCGAAAATGCCTGAATCAACAATCAGTCTATTTCTCGCGTGAACATTCCCTGTCAAAAGCACAGCAGGTGATTGGACAAACCAATACTTTTCGTTATCGCAAAATAGGAAAATATGCAATCAGGGTTTCCCCTGAGGACTTCCTTTCAGACATTCTTTTACGCCTAATGGCTGGAATTATTGCTGGAAACCAAATTGAAATAAGTATTCCCACGGAAATGAAGGGAAATGAAATAGTTTCATTTCTTGAGTCTCACTCCTTAAAAGAAATTCAAAATAAATTTTCCATGATTTTTGAAAGTGATAAAGAGCTTTGCCAAAGAATTTTAGAAAAATCTATAGGCCGATTGGCCTATTCTTCTCCCGATTGTGTTCCTCTGGAAGTTTATACGGTGGCCAATGAGGTAAACCTTCCAATATTTAGAAACAAACCCGTAGTGGAAGGTAGATACCTGATGCTGGAGCAATATTACGAACAAACCATCTCGAATACCTATCATCGATATGGAAATCCAGGATTAAAGCAGTTTGAGTTGCCTGATCCTAAAGCTATCCCCTTCCACAATATGGGAGTTGATTGTCGGACCGAACGTGAGGTGAAGCAGAACCTAAATCATTCAGTAGCTGTTTGTATGGAAGTTCCAATTGTTAGATAAATAGGAAACGGATTAATTTCCTCTATGGTTTTCCTGCCACTCCATTGCTAGCTTTTTTGCATTTTTAATCTGATCTGAAGACATAAATTTTTCTACCTTTTTTATATTTGAGGTGGATTCTTTATCTCCGGCAAGGTTCCACCACATATGGGCAAGGGTAAAATCTTTTGGGACTCCTTGACCCTGGACGTACATCAACCCTAAATTAAATTTTGCTGAGACATTTCCCCGTTCGGCGGATAGATTGAACCATTTAAATGCCTCATTAAATTCTGAATCCAAATAATATAACGTTCCCAATTCAAATGATGCTTCGGAAAATCCGGGTTGGAGATGGTGGGCTCTCTTAAAGTTAAAAACCGCTTTTCCCTTTTGTCCCAATTTTAAATATGTTTTTGCAATATTAAAATGTGGCGCATAAAAATCTCCCTGCAATTTGATCGCTTTTTCAAATTGCGTGATTGCTTCTTTCATCTTTTTTTCGGCAACAAAAGCGTTGCCGAGATTGTTGTATGCCAGGGGATAATTGGGTTTCAGTTCGACAGCTTTTTTAAAGTGGGGGATCGCTTCCCCGGCTTTTTTCTCCGACAACAGGGTCACGCCCAAATTATAGTGAGCGTCTGGGTATTCCTGGCGAAGTTTAATGGCCTCTTTAAAGTTTAAAATTGCTTCTTTGGTATTGCCCTCTAAAAACAAAGCTGCCCCAAGATTGTTGTAGGCGAGGTCAAAATGGGGATACTTTTTTTCAGTTACATTAATAGCGTGTTTGAAAAGAGTGATGCTGTTTTTCCAGTGCCATGCCTGGTTCCAGGTCATGATTGACAAAGTTATAACGATTAATCCGAAAAGTAGGGTGGCTAACTTTTTTTCATTAGAAAGTTTTGATAATAAGTCGGGGATACCCCAGGCCACCATACAGAAAATTCCGATGAGAGGGACATAGGTATATCGGTCTGCCATGGCTTGTGCACCCACCTGTACTAACCCAATTACAGGAAACAGGGTTCCAAGGTACCAGAACCAGCAAAATGAGAGATAGGGCCTTACTTTTGTGAGTTTTAAAACAAGGAGCGAAATCGATAACAAGAAAAAGGCGCTGACTGTTCCCTTCCAAAGTTCCAGTTCCTCACCTGGATGGGGGTATAGAACTGAAAGACCTGTGGGCCAGAATGTTTTTCCCAAATAGGAAATGTAGGAAACCATGGCATTGTTCAATCGTGCAATCAATGAAAAATGCTCGTTACCTTCCATAGCGCCGCCTAATTTTTGCGTGAGAAGGGTCATCAAACAGGATGCTATCGTGAGAAGGAATAAAGGGCTTTTTTCCACAATCAAGCGAACGAATGGGGTTCCTTGAATGGAAGGATCATTTTGTGAGTTTTTAAAGCCTAAACGTTGCAACGGCCAGTAGTCCATCAGGAGTAGTACAAAGGGAAGGGTAACCAACATGGGTTTGGACATCAGCCCCATTAGGAAAAACAGAAGAACCAGAAAATAAAATTTTAATTTCTTTCTTTTCAGGTATTCAATGTAGACAGCCATGGTCAACAGCCAGAAAAATGTGCTGAGGACATTTTTGCGTTCAGAAATCCATGCCACCGATTCAACATTGAAGGGGTGGAGGGCAAAGAGGGTCGCAACTACTATGCTTTTCGAATATTCCCCCGTCATCCTATTAAACACAAAAAATAATAGGAGCGCATTGGCAATATGAATAATAAGGCTGGTTAGATGGTGACCTGACGGGTCGGAACCGTATAACTGATAATCCAAAACATGCGAAATCCAGGTAAGAGGATGCCAGTTAGAGGTTTCTAAAGTTGTGAAGGCCCAGAAAATACTTTTAAGAGTGAGTCCCTCCTGTACTCTTAAGTTTTCAGTAATATATTCTGGATCATCGTAATTGATAAAATCATGATCCAGTATCGGGAAATAAACTGCGAATGTGGCGAGGGCCAGAAAAAGGCAGACTTTCATGTTTTTTTGTGAACAAAATTTTTACAAGTAAGGGAGAGGGCCTTTATTCAGGAAGGTTTGGTTTTAAACCGGTTTTGGCTCAACGTGTAATTTCACTTGTTTTCTAAAACAATTTTTCCAACATGCTTGTTACTTGCAAAAAGCGCATGCGCTTCGTTGACATGTTTGAATTTAAATACTTCTTCATTAATAAGAGGTTTAACCATTCCTCGATCGACCCAATTGGCAATTTTTTCCAAAATAAACCCATGGTGGGCTCGTCCCTTTCCGGTCAGCATGGGTATAAGCATGAAGACTAAATGCAGACTCAGTCCTTTCATATGCATGGGCGAAAGATCGTGCTGATTGGTTCCAACGATACCGATGACTTGGCCGCTGGTTTTAACTGCTTGTAAGGATTTGTCGAGGTTCTGTCCCCCGATGGTATCAAAAACCACATCAAAACCTTTTCCTCCAGTTAAACGTTCGCAGTAATCCTTAACATCTTCATCGCGATAAAAAATAATTTCATCGGCTCCCAGTCCCCTTGCCATCTGGGCTTTGTTTTCTGAAGAAGCCGTAGTTGCCACACGTGCTCCATGCTGTTTTGCAAGTTGTAAAGCAATATGACCGACACCCCCTGTGCCTCCATGGATCAGTACATGGTCCGTCTTGTTTATTTTTGCTCTGTCAAACAATCCTTCCCAGGCGGTGATCGCTACAAGAGGCAAAGCTGCCGACTCTGCAAAGCACAAAGAATTAGGTTTTAAAGAAATAAGGTCGGCATCGACCAGCATGAAATCTGCCAGGGCTCCGTCAATATTTCCTGCTGCTCCTTTCAATCCGCCCGCACAACCATAGATTTCGTCACCCGTCTTAAATTTGGTGACCCCTTCCCCCACTTCTGTTACGACTCCAGCAACATCCATATGCAAAGTGGCCGGAAGAGAAGGGTTGATACCATAATTGTTTGTAAGCAATTTATGGTCAACGGGATTAAGACTGGAAGCTTTTACCTCGATCAATACATGCCCGGGCTTTATAACGGGTTTATCAATTTCCTCTTCAACAAACTTCGCAGCTTTTCCATATTCATGAACCCGGTATGCTTTCATATTACCCACTCCAAAAAAATAAGTACTTATATGATACAAACAAGAACCAAATATACAAGTGGATAAAATTAGATGAAAATCCGATTAAGGAATGTGCAAGAAAAAGTAGATGCTTTGCAAAAATTAAAAAGTATAGAAATTCCAAAGTTCGCTTGATTTTGGTTTCCAACTTTTGAAAATTGTTCCAACGATCTAGTTTGAAACCGTTAATTCCTGGAGGCTGAAATTTGTTTGAGGGCTAATAATAAATTTTCT
>JAYNIA010000065.1:0-12146 GCA_038108555.1 Nitrospinota bacterium
CAAAGCGGCGTGGTTGTGTAATCTTTTTCCGGGTCCAGCTTAACCCTTTCCTTGGCTTCTTTGCGCACACCAGGTTTCAGAAGATCATATGTCCCTCCATGAGGAGAGTTTTTCCATGCCTGGTAATAAGGGTCGTGACAACTTCCATTACATTTAACCGCGCCCACAAATTTAGGCTTTTTGCGTAAATCCTTGACAGCCTTAGCCCGTTTTTTCGGTTTGACCTTCCAGCGGTCAAACATGGCGATTTCGTCTTCAGTCAATTTGAGTTTTTTCTTTTTTTTCTTTTTGGCATCTACCTCACCACCTGTTCCAAAGACCAGGACAAGAGCCACCAAAACCAAGCTCAGAAATTTCAATGCTTTTCCCATCACTAATGTTCCTTTATTCACGACCCCTCCTTGATCTTTTTAACGAGGTAAATTTTTGCGAAAAAAACCCTTCAATATACACAATGGAAAGGATAGTATAAATACCTCAACGGGTCAATACCCATTTAGCTTAAATATTTGATTAATAAAGTAAAATTTAATTTATCCTGCTTCTCCACAAACTCTTGAAAACCAACCTTTCTGATTTCGATTTTGATCTTCCTTCTGAGTTAATTGCGCAAAAGCCGCTTTCTCAACGTGACCAATCTCGATTGCTTGTTGTAGACAGGAAAAAGGGGACTCTAATCCATGATGTTTTCTCTAATTTGAGCCACCACCTTCCCCAGCATCCTTTGATGGTATTCAATAATACGCAAGTTATCCCGGCAAAGTTATTTGCGACCTTAGAACATAGCGGAAAAGTTAGAGAAATTATTTTGACCCGGGAAATTTCTGCAACCGTCTGGGAAGTTCTTATGAAAGGAAAAATAAAACCCGGAACCAAATTGATTTTCCAGGGAAGTGAGTTGATTGGAAAATTCATAAAAAGAAATGCAGAACGTGCGGTGATTGAATTTTCATCGCAACAAATGCTACAGGAATATATAAAAAACTTTGGCAGAATGCCGCTTCCCCCCTATATTCGCCGCCAACAGGAAGATAAGATGAAGTCCCAAGAGGATATGGTTCGCTACCAAACCGTTTATGCATCAAAAATTGGAGCCATTGCCGCACCCACAGCCGGACTGCACTTTACTAAAAACCATATAAGAAAATTAAGGGATAAAAAGTTTGGGATGGCTTATCTCACCCTTCATGTGGGACCAGGAACATTTAAACCCATTCGTTCCGATGATTATTCAAAACATGAAATGGAAGCGGAAGCTTATCGAATCACACCCAGAAACTGGAATTTGATTTCAGAATCCAAGAAGGAAGGACGGCCCATTCTGGCCGTGGGAACAACTTCTACCCGGGTCTTGGAAACCCAGACTTTTACAGAACCCATCCAGAAAACACGATCTGGATGGACCAATTGCTTCATTGTCCCTGGGTGGGACTTTAAAAACGTAGACCATTTGCTCACCAATTTCCACCTTCCAAAATCGACCCTTTTCTTGCTTGTTTCAGCATTTGGGGGTAAAGCTTTGGCAAAAAAGGCTTACAGAGAAGCCATAAACGAAAAATATCGTTTTTTCAGCTATGGTGATGCAATGCTTTGGTTGTAGCGGTACGACCCTTGGCCAAGATTAAATCAAGTCGTACCTTCACCCTCGTCTACCGCCTGCTTGAAAAACTTACCCGACTTAAAGCGAACTACTTTACGGGCTGAAATTTCAGCCTCTTCTCCTGTTTTGGGGTTTCTTCCTACGCGCTTGGATTTAGCCCGTACCTGAAATGTCCCAAAACGACGCAAGATAACCGGTTCACCATGGCCCAAAGATTCTTTAATTAACTCAATCACTGTTTCCACAGCCTCTTCTGCTTTGGCTCTGGACAGACTGGCCCGAGATGAAACCTGATTGATGATATCTTGTTTGGTCATGCTCCCTCCTTAAAAACAAGCTATTAAAATTTATAAATGGCTATTAGTCTTTAATTAAAACTTTCAGACAAACTGCCTCCACAACCAATTTGCCTTAAAAGTAATTTCCCATAAGACTCCTCCAAGATGCCCCATGGAAAATCCCATATATTTTAAATCGGTGCATTTACTTTACCACTTAAATTAAAAATATCAATCATTAATTCAAGAATTTAGCAGATTTTCGCCCTTCCAAAAATTGACTCATTTTTGGGTTGACAAGGTATCAATTTGGGGCAAGAAACAAGACAGAGATAACCATTTATTTAAAAAGGTTTATGGTTCAGGAGAACCCACAGCTAAAATGTTTGAGGAAAATTAAGAGAGGATTTAAAAAAAATAAATTTCTACAGGAACTATTTCACATGCGGGAGCATGGACCGGGTAGATACAATTCTGTAAATTTGATCGCCCTTTTTGGCAAGATTAAGCTTTTCCCGGGCGATTTTTTCGATGGCATAAGGATCCGATTTCAGGGCGTGGATGTTTTTTCTAAGTAAATCGTTTTGTCGTCGTAACCCTTCATTTTCTTCTTTCATTTTCACCTGTTCCTGCTCGAACCGGTAGGCATTCAAAATTCCATTTTCATGAAACACTGCCATTATCATCAGCAGCATAAAAAAACCCAGGCTGAGTAAAATAATTTTTTGATAATTAGAATTGATGCTCATAAAACCAGAAAAAATTTTTTAACGAAAATAAAACTATTTATTATGCAAGATTATAAAAAACATCTTTACCACGGTAAATGGCAGTATCCCCTAAAATTTCTTCGATCCTGAGAAGTTGATTATATTTCGCCGTCCGGTCCGTTCTGCATAAAGAACCGGTCTTTATTTGACCTGCATTCACAGCAACGGAAATATCGGCAATACTCGTATCTTCTGTTTCTCCGGAACGATGAGAGATGACTGCGGTATAGCCAGCCCGCTTGGCCATTTCAACCGCATCCAGAGTTTCTGTAAGTGTTCCAATTTGATTGACCTTGATTAAAATTGAATTCCCAACTCCCTTTTCGATTCCTTTTTTAAGAATGTTTGTGTTGGTTACAAAAAGGTCATCGCCTACTATCTGAAGCCGGTCCCCGACTTTGTCAGTCAATTGTTTCCATCCCGTCCAGTCATCTTCAGCCAAACCGTCTTCGATACTAATAATGGGAAATTTTGCAACGAGACCGGAAAGGTAATCCACCATCTGAGACGAAGAAAGTTTGACATTGTTTTCGGCTGCCAGGGTATATTTGCTTTTTGAATAAAGCTCGCTTGCCGCAACATCCAGAGCAATCAAAATATCTTTTCCAATTTTGTAGCCGGCACTTTTTACAGCTTTAATTAAAACTTCGATTGCCTGCTCGTTCGATTGCAGGTCAGGAGCAAAACCACCTTCATCGCCTACTGCTGTATTGAATCCCCCTTTTTTCAAAACACCTTTCAAATGATGAAATACCTCAACACCCATTTGCAAAGCGGATGAAAAGTTTTTAGCTCCCACCGGAACGATCATAAACTCCTGGATATCCACATTATTATCCGCATGGGCACCGCCATTTAAAACATTCATCATAGGCACAGGCAATTCTTTTGCATTGCTGCCTCCTATATATTGAAACAGGGGAAGGTCGAGATCATTCGCTGCAGCCTGTGCCACCGCAAGGGATACTCCCAGAATGGCATTGGCACCCAGTTTGCCTTTATTTGGACTGCCATCCATTTCAATCATCAGCCGATCAATCAAAACCTGTTCGGTCACTTCTATACCCACAATTTCTGCTGCAATTTTACTGTTTACATTTTTGACTGCTTTTTGGACGCCTTTTCCCATATAAACTTTTGCATTCCCGTCCCGCAATTCAACCGCCTCACGGGAGCCAGTGGAAGCACCAGATGGAACGGCAGCCCTTCCAAATGCACCGCTTTCAAGCATCACATCTACTTCAAGTGTTGGATTTCCGCGTGAATCCAGAATCTGTCTTGCCTGCACTCCAATAATTTCGCTCATAATCTTTCTCTTTATTTTGCCGCTTTTAATGCTTTAAAGCTGGCTTCAATGGTTTGGTCAATTTCCTTATCTGAATGAATTGCTGACATGAATCCTGCCTCAAATTGCGAGGGCGCTATATAAATCCCCTCTTCCAACAACCCATTAAAATAACGTTTAAAAAATTCTGTATCGCAGGTTTTTACCGATTGAAAGTTTTCGATTTTCTGATCTGTAAAAAACATGGAAAACATGGAACCGACCCGGGTGAACTGCGCCGCGATTCCCAACTCTTTAACATTCCTTTCGAGGCCTTCACAAAGCTTTTTGGATTTTTCCTCAAGCAGATCATAGACCTTGGGTTCTGACAACAGGTCCATCGTTGCGTTTCCCGCAGCCATTGCCAGTGGATTACCGGACAACGTTCCGGCTTGATAAACGGAGCCGACAGGGGAAATATGGTCCATCACTTCTTTACTGCCACCATAAGCTCCCACCGGCAGCCCCCCTCCAATAATTTTTCCCATACAGGTGATATCCGGGGAAATTCCATAAAGTTTTTGAGCTCCTCCCAGGGAAACTCTTAATCCAGTTATCACTTCATCGAATATCAAAAGTGCACCGGCTTTTTTTGTTTCCTCACGAAGCGTTTTCAGGAAGTCGGGTTTGGGTGGAATCACCCCCATATTCCCGGCAATGGGTTCAACAATCAATGCCGCAATTTCACTTCCTTCTTTCTGAAACAACTCGCGTACTGCCTCCGAGTCGTTGAAAGGAAGGTTCAAGGTTTTTTCAGCCAGGCAGGATGGGATTCCCGGACATTCTGGAATCCCCAGAGATACCAATCCCGAACCGGCTTTCACCAGTAAGCTGTCTCCGTGACCGTGATAACAACCTTCAAACTTAACAATTTTATCCCGACCGGTTATACCCCTTGCCAACCGCAAGGCACTCATGACCGCTTCCGTCCCTGAATTAACCATGCGAACGATTTCGATGGATGGAATTGCGTTCACTACTTTTTCTGCAAGTTCTATTTCCAACTCTGTGGAAGCACCATAACTTGTTCCCATTTCAGCCTGCCAAGCCACCGCTTCGACAATGCGGGGATGCGCGTGTCCAAAGATCAAGGGACCCCATGATGCAACATAATCGATAAATACGTTGCCATCGGCATCTTTTATCGTTGACCCATTGGCGCTATTAATAAATAAGGGCTCGCCGCCAACAGCATTAAAAGCACGAACCGGGCTGTTTACCCCACCGGGCATGACTTTGTTTGCCCTTGAATATAAGGTACTGGAATTTTGTTTTTTCATTTACTCAGCCAAAAAGAATTGAAAGATCATTTTTCAGGTTTGCCTGAATTTTTGAGGGATCGGTGACGACCGCCTGTTTTGCTGCATCTGCACAACAGCAAGAATCCACATTATCCAACATGGGAACCAGTTCATTGATAACCTTTTGCGCTCTTTCAACATTTTGATGCATGATTTCAAGAACAGCCTCTAAGGTCACCGGTTCTTCTTCTATATGCCAACAATCATAATCAGTGACCAATGCCAGGGTTGAATAACACATACCCGCCTCACGGGCGAGTTTTGCTTCTGTCACATTGGTCATCCCGATCACGTCCACCCCCCACTGCCTATAAACATTCGATTCCGCACGTGTGGAAAACTGCGGCCCCTCAATACAAATATAAGTTCCGCCTTTATGGACAGTGGCCCCTGCTTTCTCGGCAGCTTGGAAAAGGACAGAAGCAACCTGACCGCAAATGGGATCTGCCAGACTCACATGCCCCACCATCCCGGTGGTAAAAAATGTTCCGATTCGGCGATGGGTCCGGTCGATAAACTGATCCGGAACCACAAAATGTCCGGGTGGATATTCCTCCTTCATGCTACCCACCGCACTTACAGAAATAATTTTCTCAACACCAATTTTTTTCATTGCAAAAATATTGGCCCTAAAATTTATCTCAGAAGGTGGAATGAAATGCCCAACTCCATGACGGGGAAGGAAAGCCATTTTTTTTCCGCGTAAAGTTCCAAGAATGATTTCGTCGGAGGGATCGCCAAAGGGAGTTTCCACCTTGACCTTTTCACTGATATCAAGACCTTCCATTTTGTACAAACCACTACCACCAATAACACCCAAAATCTCGTCTGACATCAATTCTCCCTTTTATTAGATATTGGACTTTTAATGAATAACATTGGGTTTAACAAAAATATTTTTTATTAAAATTTAAAATTGGAATAAACAGGATGGCACATCCATTTGAAGTAACAGGATACCAGGGAGAGTAAGGCCTCGCCTTTACCTAATTAAGGAACAATCTCAACTTAACCCGGATTGTTTTTTTTATTTTCCACTTCACTCAACAAAAATTTCAATTCTGTTATCTGTTCACCGGCTTTGCTGATAACAGCTTCTTCCTTCTTCAGGTTCTGCACCTTGACATTCACATCTTCTGCCAGCAGGTTCAACATGCTTAATCGCTTGTCCACCTCATCTAACACATTGATTTTGCTATTTAGAATATCGATTTTCGTTTCTGCATCTTCAGTGATGGTGGTTAATTTTTCAATATTCAGATTGATTTTATCCAGGTTTTCCCGCTCTTTTTCGATCCTCTCTCTTTCTGCATTTGTGCGGTTGATAACGATTTCAAGCTCACCCAGAGCCTGTTGAGTTTTCTTCACCTTTTCTTCATTACTGGAAACTTTGGCGATCCGCGATTCTGTTCTTTCAAGGATATTATTGAGGTGGTCCATTTTCTTTTCAATCTCAAGCATGGACTCCTGCTTTTCATCGATGTTCTCCTGGCGCTCCCGTAAGTATTTCATCAAAGCATCCAGTTCCCGAAGTTTGTCTTCAGTTTTCTCTACCTTGACTGATTCCTTATTGAGCTCTTCTACTTTTTCCTCAAAATTGGAAGTCACTTGCCCAAGTTCATTTCGTATCAGATCAATTTTTCCGATCTCATCCTTGGCTTCCTGAACTTCCTTGAACCGTGTGCGTAATTCAATTTCCTGGATACTCAGCTTGGACGAAATATTATTCATCCTTTTTTCCTGGTCATCGATGGCCGCTTTCTCTTTTGCAAGGTCTAAAATTTTCTCTTCCACCAGATTTGCCATCGACTTCAAGTCTTCAAGCTTCTGATCAATTTTCTCAAGAAAGTCGATCTTCTTGGTGACCTTGGCAATTTTGATATTCGCTTCTTCAATGAAGAAGTCAAGACCATCGACCTTCTTTTCCATTTTTTCGATCAGTGCTTTTCTTTGCATCTGGGTTTCCATTTTCACATCCAGACTGATCACCATGGAACTGAGGTCATTGATTTTTTTATCGACCTGATCCACCAACTGCTGCTTACGGATTATTTCATCCATCTGCTGCTGTGTGGATTCGTTGAGAACATCAACTTGCTTTAAAGTATCTGTAATGGTATCGATCTTTTTCAGGTCCTGATCCAAGCGCGATACTTTTTGCTCGGCCTCTTCCGCCATCACATTGAACCGCCCCATCCTCTCATTGGCATCGTCAATGATTTTCATCTCATCCTTAAGAATTTTCATCTTATTGCTAAGATTGTCGATCAGGAAAGAATTCAGCTTGTGGATCTTCTCTTCGGTCTTTTCAATAATAGATTTTTCATCGTGTATCCGCGAAATCTTGGTCTCAACGTCAACGGAAACAGAGTCCAGTTCACGCAGGCGACCGGTAACACTGCGGATCAGTTCATTTTTCACAGAAATGTTTTTGGATTCTATTTTCAGTTCACTGATCTGTTGCATCAGGCTGTTTAGAGAGTCCTGTGTCTCCTGGATCATGTGGTTCTGTCCCAGCAACCTCTCGTAATCTTCCTGAACTGTGACCAAAACCTTTTTCAACTCCTCCGTATCGCGGGTAT
The DNA here is from genome assembly GCA_038108555.1 of Nitrospinota bacterium. Classification (GTDB taxonomy): domain Bacteria; phylum Nitrospinota; class Nitrospinia; order Nitrospinales; family VA-1; genus UBA8687. The sequence goes on from JAYNIA010000065.1 coordinate 7,856, forward strand.
GGTTATCTATGGTTTCCTTATCCTGCTTGATCCGGTCATACTTGTTCTCCAACTCCACCAAAGTTTCTTTCATCAACCCAATTTTCCCGGAAGCGGATTTCAGGAGGCCTTTCATGTTGACCACATCCTGAACCTGACTCGATACACTATCGAGAATATGCTCCAGTCGGTTCACATTGTGGTCTGCAGATTTTATTAGTTTGGCTTCTTCACGGATCTTTTTGACTTTCGAATCCATATCCCAAACCAGCACATTCAAGCGGCCTGCATCTTCGTTGGCTTTTTCTACAATCACGCGTTGCTGGTTCAGGCTTTTGGTTTTTTGGTCCACATGCTCATTGAGTAGATGCAACTCGTCCAATTCCCTTTTCAGGGTATTGTAATTAGAGGAAAGTTCTTTGGAAATGCGTTGAAAGTCGCGGATGCGCCCATCGAAGGTTTTGATTTCTTCAAAACGCACATTTAATGAATCGAGTTTACGAAGGGTATCTGGAACCTGACCGCTCATACGGTCAAAGAATTGTTTTCTTTCATCCATCTCCTCCGACTTCTTCTCAAAATATTCCACAAGAAGTTGGAGATTTTTGCGTTCGTTAGCGGCCTGCTTGAGCAATTCTTTAAATTCTTTCGGATCAAAGCCAGCAGGAACTTCTGAGCTCTGTCCGCCTGCCGACCCTCTGGGATTTTCGGTTCCGGATTTTTCTGCCATATCGAATGTCCTGTTAATTATTTTTACAGAAAAAAGAGTCGCCCAAATACTCTAAGGCACTATGTTTTTATATACTTATGGGCATTCAATGTCAAGTAAGGAAGGCAAAACAAGGGTATCCAGGAAGGATCGCTAGCGGGAAATCAACAATTCTGCAATCTGGACAGCATTGAGTGCCGCCCCTTTTCTCAAATTATCGGAGACTACCCAGAAGTTGACAGCCCGGTCCCGGGAGATATCATCACGGATACGACCTACAAAAACTTCGTCCTTATTCTCCCCATCTGTTGCCAGGGGATAGGCATTATTTTCAGGATCATCGACCACACAAACTCCCTCCTGACTGGACAAAAGATCTTTCACCGCAGCGGCGGTAACAGGTCCCTCCGTTTCCACATTTAATGCCTCGGAATGGGAGTAGAAAACAGGAACCCGGACGGTGGTCGGGCACACCTGAATGGAATCATCGCCCATGATCTTTCGAGTCTCATTGACCATCTTCATCTCTTCCTTCGTGTACCCATTATCCAAGAAAATATCTATATGTGGCAAACAGTTATAAGCAATTTGATGAGGATATACATTAGATGAAACATCCTTCCCGTTTTGCAATTCCAGCACCTGGGTTTTCAATTCATCAATCGCTTTTTGTCCTGACCCTGAAACGGATTGATAGGTAGAAACAACCACCCGTTTGATCTTGAATTTCTCGTGGATGGGTTTCAAAGCAACCACCATTTGAATGGTGGAGCAATTTGGATTGGCAATGATCCCTGGCTTTTCTCCAATGGCATTGGGATTGACTTCAGGAACCACCAGAGGAATATCGGACTCCATTCGATAAGCACTGCTATTGTCTATGACAACGCAATTCGACTTCACCGCATCGGGAGCAAATTTCCGGCTGATACTTGCTCCTGCCGAAAAAAGGGCAATGTCTACATCTTTAAAAGAGTCGGACTTCAACTCTTCGACAATAATTTTCTCACCTTTAAACTCCAGTTCACTGCCAGCCGACCGGGCGGATGCCAACAGCTTCAGTTTATCTACAGGGAAATTCCTTTCCTGAAGAATTTCCAGCATTTTCCTTCCCACCGCTCCGGTAGCTCCAGCGACAGCTACATTGTATTTTTCTTTTTTCTCCATTAACTTCTTTTCTCCAGTTCAGCGGCTACCAGATCCCCCATTTCCTGGGTTCCCACCTGCTTCATACCATCAGACATGATGTCAGCGGTTCGCACACCCTGCGCCAATACTGCCTCTACCGCTTCCTCAATCCATACATTGGGCTCTTCCTTATCCAGGGAATATTTAAACAGCATCCCCACGGACAAAATGGTTGCTAACGGATTTGCCAGCTCTTTTCCTGCAATATCGGGGGCACTACCGTGAATGGGTTCATACATGGCGTATTTTTCGCCCAGACTTGCCGAAGGCAACATCCCTATCGATCCGGTCAGCATGGAGGCTTCATCACTTAAAATATCGCCAAACATATTGGTGGTTAAAATCACATCAAACTGTTTGGGATTACGGACCAGTTGCATGGCGCAGTTGTCCACATACATATGCGAGAGCTCTATATCGGAATATTGCGAATGGAGGTCGGTCACCACCTCGCGCCAGAATCCGGTCGCCTCCAGCACATTGGCTTTATCCACTGAGCAAACCTTGGAATTTCTTTTTCGAGCCACATCGAAGGCTATTTTTGCAATTCGTTGAATCTCGGGTTCTGAATAGACCAGGGTGTTGAATCCATGCCGTTCACCCTTATCATTGGTTCCGGTGCCCCGCGGTTCCCCAAAATAAATACCGCCTGTCAATTCGCGAACTACCAGAAGGTCCAGACCATCCACCACTTCTCTTTTCAGAGTGGATGCATCGACCAGTGCCGGGAAAATACGCGCCGGACGCAGGTTGGCATACAGTCCGAGACTGGATCGCAACCCAAGCAACGCCCTTTCTGGACGCAGGGAAAAGTCGATGGTCTCCCATTTGGGACCGCCGACAGCCCCAAGCAAAACCACATCTGCTTTTTTGGCTATCTCGAGAGACTCTTCAGGCAAGGGTTTTCCGGTCGCATCATAACCCGCGCCACCCACAGGAGCTTCATTCAGGGTAATCTTAAGACCGAGTTTGGACTCAATAATTTTAAGGATCTTAATGGCTTCAGCAGTCACTTCCGGCCCGATGCCATCCCCGGGAAAAACGGCTATTTCAAATTCACTACTCATATCGACCTTCGAACTCCTTTAAATTCTCAAATTAAACAAGCGCTCATATTACCATCGGAATGCCCCTGAGGGGAAAGGAAGTTGTAAAAATTTTTATTTACATTATTATATCCGCTGGAAGTAATTTTCTCAGGACACTGAAAGCGAACGATGATCAACGGCCAAAAAATCTGCGTCGTAATGCCCGCCTACAACGCAGAAAAAACCCTGCAAAAAACTTTTGATGAAATCCCCAAAAATATTGTCGATGAAGTCATCCTGACCGATGATGCCAGCAAAGATAAAACCGTCCAGTTGGCGGAAAAACTGGGGATCAAAACCTTTGTCCACACGGAAAACAAAGGCTATGGGGGAAACCAGAAAACCTGTTACCAGGAAGCGTTGAAGCTCGGTGCTGATATCGCCATCATGCTGCACCCGGACTACCAGTACACTCCGAAACTCATTACCCCCATGGCATCGATGATCGCGGAAGGAATTTTTGATGCGGTGATAGGGTCGCGCATCCTCGGCAACAAGGCCATGGCCGGAGGAATGCCATTTTACAAGTACGTGTCCAACCGGTTTCTTACCCTGACGGAGAACCTGATTATCCAGCAAAAACTATCTGAATATCATACCGGTTATAGGGCTTTCAGCCGAAAAGTGCTGGAGACGATTCCCATGCTGGAAAATTCCGACGATTTCGTATTCGATAACCAGATGTTATGCCAGACACTTTTTTTCGGATTCGAGGTCGGCGAAGTTTCCTGCCCTGCCCTGTATTTTGATGACGCCTCCTCCATCAGTTTCAGCCGTAGCGTCACCTACGGCGTCGGCGTAATGGAAACCGCACTGAGATACGCCATGGCCAAACGCGGCATGGGCCATTTTAAAATTTTTAATCCAAACGGCAAAAAATTGAACGAGTAAAACAAAAAAGGACGGAGTGTCAGCATATATTTGACGAAAGCAAAAAATAGCCCACTTCTCCTTGCACAATTTGAGAAGTGGGCCATATGAAACAAACTGTCAGGGCACTTAATTCAGTTGGATCAGGTTTTGAATCCTTTCTATCAAGGCATCTGCATCCGCAGCAGAAATTTTCTTGCCGCTTTGTGCCTGAATGGAATTAATCAATGCCTCAAGAGAATTAACTCCAGCCTTATCATTCTTAGAGTTGGAATCACTTAACATTTTATCTGCTGTTTTCAACTTAGAACTCAAACTACCTTCGGTTCCCCGAGGAAGATTTAAATCAGCAATGTCCTCTCCCAACCCATCAATTATTTCAGCCGGACTCAAAACAATAACCGCCTGAGTTGCGGTGGAATCGTTACCCGCTTCGTCCGTCGCCGTCCAGGTCACG
>JAYNIA010000066.1:0-11443 GCA_038108555.1 Nitrospinota bacterium
CAAAACTTTAAAAAGGCGAATGAAGAAGCAGCTAAAAAGTTTAGCGATGAACGGCAGAATCTTTATAACTCACTCAAGCTGGAAGGAATTGAAGAGGCCGCAGTAAATATTTGTGTGACTTGTGATCGGACCCGTTTTGGCCCCAATGTCCTCGGAAGGAATACAGTGATCGACACGGATATCTTCAGCACTTGTTGCGCGGTTCAGAATTTATGGTTGGCAGCAAGAGCAGAAGGTTTGGCAGTGGGATGGGTCAGCATCTTGTCTTACGATCAATTAAAAGAAGACCTTGATATTCCAGACCACGTACAACCTGTAGCATACCTTTGCATAGGGCATACTGAAGCTTTTTACCCAAAACCGATGCTCGAATCCAAAGGTTGGGGAAAACGACTTCCGGTGGAAGACCTGGTTTACTACAACAAATGGCAAGGGGATCCGGAAAACTTCAAAGTTCACTTTCGAGAAAAACCATCTAAATAAGCAGTACATTTTTCATGATAAAAAATTTTCAAAGCTTGAAAGGCAACTCTCCTTCTTATCCGGACCATGGAGGAAATCCCAAAGAAATTACAGAAAGCATGGGGATTGATCCCGAGTTAATCCTGGATTTCAGTGCCAGCATCAATCCGCTGGGTCCCCCCTCTTGTGTTTCGCAACTATTATTGGAAACACCACATCTATTAAATGAATATCCTGACCCTGAATCCAAAAGACTAAAGAAGACCATCGCCGAATCAGAAAATATTCCTGAAGACTGGATCAGAATAACAAACGGCTCCACAGAATTAATTTATCTTCTTCCTTTTCTATTTTCACCAAACCAGGAGTTATTAATCATAGATCCGTTCTTTTCAGAGTATGAGAAATCTTTTTCCAGGTTCAACATTACGATTCATTCTCATATCCTGTCCCCGGAAAACAATTTTTCAATTCAGTTCCCTGAACTTTTACATCAATTGGAAAGCATCGAAAATCTTGGCGGGGTAGTAATGGGTTATCCCAATAGCCCGACGGGCAACCTGCAGACATCGGAAATAAAAGATTTGACCGAGTATTGTTTATCACGGCAAATATCTTTATTCATTGATGAGACCTTTATTGATTTTCTGGACCCAAAACTTTCAATGTGGAAAACATATAGAGAAAGTCCAAATCTGGTAATCATCCGGTCGCTGACAAAATTTTATTCCCTTCCAGGGTTAAGAATAGGTTATGGGATACTTTCCCCTGAAAAGAACGAAACCATTGACCTTCACCAAAACCCCTGGTCGGTAAATGCCCTCGCCCAGTTCATTGGCTCGGAAGTAATAAGGGATAATGAATTTAGAGCAAGAACCCGGTCCTGGCTTCAAGAAGAAAAGCAGTTTATGCTTGAAGAACTTGCCACCATCAAAGAAATCGAAACCTTTTACTCTGAAACCAATTTTATTTTGTTTCGAATTCGAAACAACAAAACCGAACTGGCTCACCGTCTTTTCAAATTTCTTCTTGCAAACAATATTCTCCTTAGAAACTGTGGCAACTTTATCGGACTTGACGAATGTTTCTTTAGAACTTCAATTAGAAACCGGAAAGACAATCAAAAATTAATAAACTCACTCAAGGAATTTTTCAGTAATCTTCGGCCATGAGCTTGCCCCTTCAAGTTATAACTGCCTTCCTTTTGGATTTAATCATTGGCGATCCAAGGTCCTACCCTCACCCTGTCAAAGTAATCGCTAAAATTGCTCTTGCGTGCGAAAATTTCACACGAGGATTTTTAAAAAATAAAAAAGTAGCCGGAATCATTACCACTCTTTTGGTTGTTTTAGCTTCCTATTGTTTCGTTTATTTCATTATTGCTCTGCTAAATCACTTACACCCCTTTGCGGGAATTGCGGGTTCCATTTTCTTCATATACGCAAGCTTATCCGTTCGGAATTTATTTGAAGTTAGCCTCCCCATCCAAAAGTTTTTAAGCGATACCCAATTACCCGAGGCAAGAAAAAGTCTTTCGAATATTGTAGGAAGAGATACCCAAAACCTGGACGAGCAGGGAATTGTACGGGCTACAGTTGAAACCATTGCCGAAAGTACCGTCGATGGGATTATCTCACCCCTGTTTTACGCCGTTATTGGAGGAGCCCCTCTGGCCATATCTTTTAAAGCCGTTAGCACTATGGACTCCCTGTTCGGGTACAAGAACGAAAAATATTTAGAGTTTGGATGGGCCCCTGCACGGCTTGATGATCTGGCCAATTGGATTCCTGCCAGAATTTCTATACCTTTTATGACCCTTGGAGCTGTATTAGGAGGAGGAAATGGTAAAAATGCATGGAAAATTGCCTGCCGGGATGGTCATAAGCACCCCAGTCCCAACTCCGGTATTCCTGAAGCGGCGATGGCGGGGGCGTTAGGCATTCAACTTGGAGGCTCCAGCTTTTACTCGGGCATTGAAAACAATAAACCGCTTCTTGGCGACCCCATTAATAAATCAGAAACTCTGGACATCACAAAAAGTCATAAAATCATGTTTGCATCTTCCTGTTTGGCCCTTGTAATATTTTCAGGATTGCTCCACTTTTACCTTATAATATGAAAGCTATGAACGAATTTAAGATTTCAACAGCGGCTATACTTTCATTACTATTTTTCACCCAGCTTTCAGGTGCGGAAATCCTGCAGATGGATGGCAATCAGGACGGAAAGCTTGACCAATGGCATCACAAATCTGAAAACGGGGGTTTATTGAAAATTGAGTATGATAAAAATGGCGACGGCAAAGTGGATCAGGTCGATCTTTATAACGGCAAGGAAAAACCGATTCGAGTCGAGCTAGACCGGAATTTTGATGGAACCCTCGACCAAATACAATTTTACAATCAGGAGTTCACCCTCACACATATCGAAAAAGATTCCAGAAACTCCGGCCTGATTGACTGGAGAGAGTTTTATTCAAAAGACGGCATCATCATACGCCTGGAAACAGATGAAAACAGGGATGGCAAGCTCGATATCTTCCAATTTTTCTCAGATGAAGGACGATTGGAAAAAGTAAATTACGATACCAATGCGGATGGTAAAGTGGACCGCTGGGAAACCTTTGAGGGAAACGAACAATTAAAATCCGCAGCATTTGACACGAACAACGATGGCAAGGAAGATCAGTGGCAGTATTTCAAAAATTCAACCCAACTGATTTCCGTGGAATACGATACAAATTTTAATGGGAAAATTGACCGATGGGAATATTATGATCCCCCTGGAAGTTTATCTCGAATAGAACTAGACAGCGACCACGATGGCATCATGGATATTGTAAAAAGGAAAGGTTGATCTACACTTATGAAACTCCAATCACAGAAATTTTTAACCTGTTTACTACTTATAGGATTAAGTTCCTGCGCCCCTAAACCCACCAAAGAAGTGCCAGAACCTTATAAAAAGGGTCAAAAAGCATTTCATAAGATTTGCTCCAACTGCCATGGTTCAGATGCAATGGGCAAACACACCCAGGCTCCCCGGCTGATTGACGAGGAATATCTTGCGCCCAACTTTACTGACGACGACATCCGCGAAACGGTTTTAAACGGTACGGACAAAATGCCTTCCCAGAAAAAAAACGTCACCAGTGAAGAAATTACTGAGATCATCAAATACCTTCGTTATTCACAGAAAGCTGCCGGACTGGAACCTGAAGATGAAGAAGGGGAAGAAGGTTAATTTGAAAAACTGGAAACTTTTCAGGAAAACATTATGGACCCAATTTGGTTTTTAGCTGGAGGTTTCTTGCTAGGTTGTCTTCACGCATTGGAGGCGGACCATATAATAACTGTATCCAACCTTGTACTCAGCAAAGGTTCCTTAAAAAAAGCGTTGCGTCTTGCGCTGCAATGGGCCTTTGGCCACAGTCTGACCCTTACAGTTCTTGCAGCCCTAATTTTTTATTTGGATACGGCCTTTATGGCATTTATGAGCAATTCGGCAGAACAATTGGTAGGTGCAATAATGATCCTCCTGGGCCTTCTGGTTTTATTTCAAGAACTAAAATACGGTTCAAAGGTTGAAAATCCAGACCATAAACATATCAATTTTTCTGGCACACAATTATTTGGCATTGGAGTGTTGCACGGAATTGCCGGTTCAGCTTCGATATTTTTATTGATTCCCGTTGCAATGACTAAATCTTTTGCTGGTGTATTTTCGTATGTCGGCTTTTTCTGCATTGGGATGATTGCAACCATGGGATTGTATGGACTATTGTTACAAAATTTTTCTTCAAACAAACAGTTCTCAATGCATTTACCCAAGGGAAGATTCATTGTGGCAATTTGTTCGGTAACTATTGGATTTAAACTATTGGGAAGCTGAATTTTCACCCTCCTCCTCTCGAAATTGAACTCTATGAAGGAAATCATTTCCCAAACCTTGAATCAGATCAAACCCGTTTCCCAGGAGCTTCAAAAAAGTGCCCAGGCTCATTTGGATTCTCTTACCAAACCTGTGGGCAGTCTGGGCAAACTTGAAGAACTTGCCAAACGCTATGTGTCCATACGAAACGGAAATTCAGAGTGTCCGGAGAAAATATCTGCAATTGTTTTTGCTGCCGATCACGGGGTGACCCAAGACGGTGTCAGCGCGTACCCTTCTGAAGTGACCCCGCAAATGGTTATGAATTTTTTGAATCAGGGGGCAGCCGTAAATGTTCTGGCCAATCAAATTAATGCGGAGGTAACTGTTGTCGATATTGGAGTCAATTTCGAATTTGACGATCACCCGAGCCTCCTAAAACGCAAAATTGCACCAGGCACAAAGAATTTTTCCAAAGAACCCAGCATGACTCCCACCCAGGCTGAGGAATCAATAACCATAGGCATTCAAATCGCCGAAGAATCTTCAAAAAGTGGAGTGGATATTTTAATTACAGGAGAAATGGGGATAGGAAATACCACCCCCAGTTCAGCCATTTATTCCATTTTGGGAAACTGCCCTGTTGAAGAAGTAACAGGACGTGGAACTGGAATAGATGATTCCACCCTTGAAAAAAAAATCTCAGTTATAAAAAAAGGGATTGAGCTTCATAAACCCAATCCCGAAGATTCTATGGATGTACTCACTAAAGTAGGTGGATTCGAGATAGGTGGAATTGCAGGTTTGGTTCTGGGTGCCGCAGCTAACAAAATTCCAGTGGTGGTAGATGGGTTTATATCAGGAGCCGGAGCTTTGCTTGCATTAAATTTGTGTCCTTCGGTCAGGGACTACATTTTCCCATCACATAAGTCATGTGAAGATGGACACCAGATTTTTTTCGATAAATTGGGACAGCCTCCCCTGCTGGATTTGGATATGCGTCTGGGTGAAGGAACAGGGGCATTATTAGCCGTTAACCTCATCAAATCGGCGACCAAAATCTACAACGAAATGGCCACATTTCAAAGTGCCGGTGTTTCTGAAAAAAAATAATTTCAGCAGCTCTATTTTCAAAGTAGAACCTCTTGACAGGACAATTGATTTTGGCTAGATTGACTTCTTCTTTTCGCATTTTCTTTTTCTTCTCTTTTTAATATCGGAGTTACAGCATGTCAGATGAAAGCTATATTCAGTCCCTATTTGCTGATCGAATGGGTGGTAGCAAATTCGGAAAAGATACTAAAATTTATAAGTTTGAAAAAATTAAACGGGCCAAACGAGCCGCCCTTGACGCTAATCCCGGCAAAGAATTATTCGACCTGGGTGTCGGGGAACCCGATGAAATGGCAGACCCCGGGGTCGTTAAAGCTTTACAACTGGAAGCTGAAAAACCCGAAAACCGTGGATATACAGATAATGGAATTGATGAGTTTAAAGCCGCTGCCTGCCAGTATATGAATAACGTTTTTGGCGTTCAGGGACTGGATCCCTGCAAGCACGTAAACCACCTGATTGGCTCAAAGCCTGGACTGGCAATGACCCCGGCGGTTTTTATCAATCCGGGAGATGTAATCCTTATGACTGTTCCTGGATATCCGGTCATGGGAACTCATTCACAATATCTTGGAGGAGAGGTCGTAAACCTTCCCCTAACAGAAGAAAACGGATTTTTGCCGGATTTAAAAAGTATCGATACTGCTACTCTGGACCGTGCAAAAATTTTATTACTAAATTACCCCAATAACCCAACAGGTGCAAAAGCAACGCGGGAATTTTATGAAGAGGCTATTCAGCTTGCCAGGAAACATAGTTTTATAATAATTCAAGATGCGGCATATGCAGCACTCACCTATGAAGGAAAACCGGAAAGTTTCCTCACCATCCCAGGAGCAATGGATGTAGGAGTGGAGTTCCATTCCTTATCCAAAGCCTACAATATGACCGGGTGGCGCATCGCATTCGTTGTGGGAAATGAACTAATTGTAAAAGGAATTGCCTCCGTAAAAGACAATATTGACTCAGGACAATTTGCCGGAATTCAAAAAGCCGGAATCTACGCTCTGGAGCATCCTGAAATAACCGATCGAACGGTGGCAAAATACAAGCGGCGATTGAGTGCACTGGTCGAAGCCTTAAATTCGGTTGGCTTCAGTGCAAAAATGCCGGGTGGGTCTTTTTTCCTGTTTGTCAAAGCCCCTAAAGGAATCAAGGGCGGAAGGAAATTTGAAAATGGAGAGGAGTTTTCACAGTACCTTATTACTGAAATGCTGATTTCAACCGTTCCCTGGGATGATGTAGGCAATTTTGTTCGTTTTTCGGCAACGTTTGCTGCAAAAGGGGAAGAGGAAGAAAAAAGAATCATCAATGAAATAAAGTCCCGACTTTCAAACGTCGAGTTTGAATTTTAGGAAGCTTACGAGATTCAATTCCAATATGAATCAATGACCTACAGGGCTCTAATCGGTATCGGCTCTAATTTAGGAAATGCAGTTGAAAACTGCGAAAAAGCGGTATCGCTTATAAATAACTCCAACTTCATAGAGGTTTCGAAGCAATCCTCCTGGTACCGATCCGAGCCTGTCGGGATAACAGACCAACCCTGGTTCGTTAATTCCACTTTAGAAATTCAAACGTCCCTGTCGCCCGATGAACTACTCAAACACCTGCTCGACATTGAAAAAAAAATGGGTAGACAGCGGCGGGAAAAATGGGGACCCAGAATTATTGATCTCGATATTCTGGACTATGAAGGACAAGTCATTAACTCAGAAACTCTTGTACTACCGCACCCTGAAATGACACAACGGCGATTTGTTCTCGAACCCCTCTGCGAAATTGCAAGTGCGACCTTGCACCCACTTGAAAAGAAAACGTTCATGGAATTACTAAAAGAACTCCCGGAAAAACCAACGGTTGAAAGAATTCCCGTATCATAAAAAATCTACTTTAATCGTTTCCATATCAGCCAGAGCTTTATCCTGCAATTCTCTCAAAGGAAATTTTTCTTCGTCTTTTTTCAAAATGGGAATTTTTGCCCTTGTGACCGGGCGGGTCGGCATAAAAACGGAACAACAATCCGGTTGTGGCTCAATGCTCACCTCGTAGGTTTCAATCTTCTGGGCCAGCTTTATTATTCCCTCCTTATTCATTCCTATTAGGGGACGCAATAAATTCATCGATGTGACATCGGTCACTGCCTCCAGGTTCTCCAGAGTTTGCGAAGCCACCTGCCCTAAAGATTCTCCTGTCACCAGTCCATGCATTTCCTGCTGTCTTGCAATCGCGTCAGCTATCCGATACATCATTCTTCTATAAAGAACCACTCTGTTTTCTTCATTACAATTGTCCCGGATCGCCACTTGGATATCTTGAAAAGGAACCACAAAAAGTTTTGCACGGCCCTGGTAGCGGTTTATCTTTTTTGACATCTTTAGGACCTTTTCATATCCCCCCCTACCCAGGAAAGGTTGATTGTCAAAAAACACAAAGTGTACCCGACACCCTCGCAAGGCCATTAGATATGCAGCAACCGGACTATCGATTCCGCCCGAAAGAAGACACAATACATTACCCGAACTTCCCACCGGCAAACCGCAAAGGCAGGGATATCGATTATCAAAAACGATGGTTTCCGTATTGCCTATTTCTATTTCGAGAGTATATTCGGCCCCCTTAATATCAACGACCAACCCCTTATCGCTGAGTTGGGACATTATTCTTGAACCGACTTCGTAATTTATTTCTGGAGATTTTTGGGGAAAGTTTTTTGCGGACCGGCGCGTCCTCACGCAAAATTTAAGTTCACCTTCAGGTTTGAGCAAAGGTTTGATCCATTGCACACCCAGGGCAGCCATACCTTCAAAGTCCGGATCTACCGAAAGCCCTATACTAAAGGATGCAATACCCGGAATATTTTTTAACAACTCCGCGCATTCGCTAGCTACCGATTCTGAAAGGTCAATAAAAATTCGGCCACGTGGAATTCGATATTCGATGTCTTTATCATCCGGCAGGGCCCGTTTTATATTTTTCAATAAAATTTTTTCAAAATACTTTCTATTTCTTCCCTTCAATCCAATCTCATCATATCGGACCAAAATGGTTCTTTTATCTTTCATCGATCAGCCGCTCAATTTTGGAATGCAGGTAGTAACTTATTAAAAGCATTGGAAAATGCTTCAAGAAACTTATCTATTTCTTCCAGAGTGTTGGATTTTGAAAAAGACACACGCAAACTACAACGGGCCTGCTCTTCCGTTAAACCCATTCCCATCAGTATTTTCGAAGGCTCTTTGGAATGTGCGCTACAGGCACTCCCCATACCCACATATATCTCATCTTCTTCTAAATGATGGACCATCACCTCCCCTTCCACCGGAGGAAAACTGAAATTAACAATTGCAGGAGATTGGAATTCTCCCGAAGGAGAATTAAACAAAATAGGAATTTCCAACTGATTCAACTTCTTCACTAAGTGCTCTTGAAGTTTTTTGAAATGTTGTTCGGTTTCCTTCTGTTGGGATACAGCAATCTCCACAGCATCCGCAAAAGCCATAATTAAAGGAACGGGCAAAGTTCCTGCCCGCACACCATATTGCTGCTTACCTCCATGTAATTGCGGATTTAAACTTAATCTGGAATCATAAACTAACAACCCAATGCCTTTAGGTCCATGAAACTTGTGTGCAGAGATTGAATAGCCGGATAGACCGCCCCACATCGACTTGGGTATTTTTGTTTTTCCCACTGCCTGGACACCATCCAGAAACAAACGGGTCTGGGGTGATTCCTTTTCCAGAGCGGTAATCAAGGAAACAGGATCGTTGATTGAGCCCAATTCATTATTCACATGGGAAAGACAAAGTAACCTGACTCGTTTTTCTTGCAGTAAAGGAAGGCTGGATGTGTCAAGTCGCCCCTCTTTGTTGAATTCTAACAGAGAAACCGGGGCATTATTAAATGCCTTAAAAGAATTGAGAGTTTCAGTCACACTGGGATGCTCCAACCCAAGATGCGCAATTTTTTTATCGGGAAAGCAGAGCCCCTTTATAAAAAGGTTGTTGGATTCTGTTCCGCCGCTGGTGAACACCAAATTATGGGAAGCAGGAATTCCCAACACAGAAGAAATTTTTTCAGCAGCTTCTTCAACTTTTTTTTTGGCATCGAGGCCAATTCCATACACCGCGCCACTGTTAGCAAATTGATCTTGCATATAGCTTTGCAGTGAATCGATAATTTGCGGATGCATAGGAGTGGTTGCAGCATTATCCAGATAAATCATTTGGCTTTTCAAACCTGATAGGGGGGTATTAAGTCCTGCTCGACATCCAAATGATCCATGATCCTTGCCACAACAAAATCTACAAGGCTTTCGACCGAGTTGGGTCCCTGATAAAATCCAGGGGATGCCGGAAGAATCAAAGCACCCGCATGATCCAAAGCAAGTAAATTTTTTAAATGAATCGTACTGAGGGGAGCCTCTCTGGGTACAACAATTAGTTTGCGCTTTTCTTTCAGCACCACATCCGCCACCCGCTCGATCAAATTTCCCGATACACCAGCAGCAACCCTCCCAATCGTACCCATACTTGCAGGAACAATAACCATACCATCGACCCGAAATGATCCACTGGCAATGGATGTATTTATTTTTTTCGTTTTATGAAGCGTTACATTCTTACCTTTAAAGTAAGAAGGTTTGAGTCCCAGCTCAATATTCAACAGTTCTGCACCCCGCTCGGAGATAATCACATGGACTTCCGCCTGGGATTTAAGGCAGTCAAACAACCTCTTTCCATAGCAAACACCACTTGCTCCTGTTATAGCAATGACAAAACGTTTCATAGGTCTAACTCTAAAAGATCTTTAACTTCCTGCAACACCTGACCATGTACTTTCTCTAAAGCCGCATCACTGGAAACAAAGCGTATGTTTGAACCGGTAAAACTTTTAAATATATTTTGTACATCGATTAAATAATCCCGTTTCTCAAAAGAACTTTTACCTTCACGGGAAGATTCAATTCTCTCCAGACATTTTTCAGGGGAGTTGTGAAAAATAAGCACCCTGTCCGGAATTGGAGCAAACGTTTCATTCTTTGAAATTATTTCCTGGGGGTCGAATCCCAATGCACCTTGATAAGCCGCTGTGGAAAAGTAGTAACGATCCATCAATACCACCTTACCTTCTTTTAAAGCAGGATTAATGTTGAGTTCCACATCTTCTTTTCTATCGTTTATGAACCATTCCAGCTCTTCTTCTGGGCTGACCCCATCCCTTCCTTCCGTCAGTAACCGCCGAATTTTCATCCCCCATTTACCTTTTGTCGGTTCAGCCAGGGCGATAGTGGATAATCCTTTTCCCTTCAAAACCTCGGCAAGCATTCTGCACTGCGTACTTTTACCCGTACCATCAATACCTTCGAAAACAATTAACAAACCACGAGACAATGGAAATACTCCCAATACAGAATTAAATCGAAAAATATTAACCCCCAAATTTTCTCCTGTCAGTCAGAAATGCGTAATTTCCTGCTGCACATGGAAATTTGGGGGTTTCAATTAATTTATTGGAAGCGGAGAAAAATAGCAAGTTGAATAAAAAGGAAAAACAAGGCCCCGGGCAATGCAAAGCAAACCCGCTCTTTGCACTCCCCAGAGCCGAGGAGGGATACCAAACAGTTTATTTAATACTTAAACTGGCCTACTAGTTTTTGCAGGTCTGCCGCCATATCAGCCAATTGACCTGCTGCACTTTGGGTTTGACCAATTCCCTGAGAAGTATCTTCCGCAGCTTGGGCAACCCCACTGATATTCTCGGTTATCTCGGTGGTCCCTTTTGCTGCCTCACCGACATTCCGTCCTATTTCAGCCGTAGTGGCCGTCTGTTCCTCGACCGCACTGGCAATGGTTGTGGAAATATCGCTGATCTGGTTAATGATCATGCTAATTTCCCCAATAGCATCTACTGCACTATTTGTGTCATTTTGGATAGCCTGTATTTTTGACCCAATTTCGTCGGTGGCTTTTGCTGTCTGATTGGCAAGCTCCTT
>JAYNIA010000067.1:0-11151 GCA_038108555.1 Nitrospinota bacterium
TTGCTCTTACTACTGTCATCAAGCCTCTGGAGTGGGACTTCAGCAAAGCCTGGGAACCGGGACAGCAACTGTTGACCTGGACGATCTCGATCACACGGATTTGATTTTTCTTGCGGGTGCCAACCCGGCTTCCAACCACCCCCGGTTTTTACGTATCTTAATGGACCTTCGCAGGAGAGGCGGTAAGGTTGTCGTTATCAATCCCGCCCGGGAACGCGGTTTGGAAAATTTCAGTGTTCCATCAGACCTCCGCAGCCTTTTATTTGGGTCAGATATTGCCAGTGTATACCTCCAACCCCGAATCGGAGGAGATATCGCTCTCTTCACAGGTATCGCAAAAGCCATCCTGGAAATGGCAGAATCGGATTCAGCTATTCTAAGCCGTGAGTTTATTTCCAACCACACAGAAAATTTTGAGGAACTGGAAAACGATATAAAAAATATACCATGGGAAACCCTGGAATCCTCGTCAGGATTATCCAGACAGGAAATTGAGAATACTGCAAAAATTTATGCCAAAAGTAAAAATACCGTTTTTGCCTGGGCTATGGGAATCACACATCATGCCTTTGGCGTAGACAATGTTCAATCAATTGTTAATCTGGCTTTGTTACGTGGAATGGTCGGGAGAAAGCATGCGGGCTTGTTACCCCTAAGGGGCCATAGCAACGTTCAGGGAATCGGATCGGTTGGTTTTACTCCACAATTGAAAAAAGCCATGCTGGAAAAACTGGAATCAAAATTTCCAGTTACAATTCCATCAGAATCCGGCCTCGACACCTTGGGATGCATGGAGGCGGCGCAGGAAGGGAAGTTTGAGTTCGCGTGGAACCTGGGTGGAAATTTATATGGATCGAATCCAGATTCAGTATTTGCCAAAGAAGCCCTGTCAAAAGTCGGTTTCATGCTCTATCTCAACACAACATTGAATCAGGGCCATTTTTTGGGAAGAGGAAAAACGACCCTTATCCTTCCCGTCCTCGCCCGAGACGAAGAACCCGAAGCCACCACACAGGAAAGTATGTTCAGCTTTGTTCGACTCAGCGAAGGCGGTCCATCACGCTACCCGGGTCCTAGAAGCGAAGTAAGAATTATTGCTGAAATAGCAGAAAAAGTCCTTTCCAACGATCCCTTTCCCTGGAACGAATTTGGAAAAACAGGAAATATTCGTCAACTGATTGGAGAAACAATTCCAGGCTTTGAAAAAATGAAAGAATTGGAGGAAACTGGAAAAGAATTCCATATTGGAGGCCGAATTCTCCACAATCCCGGATTTTCCACTGCTACAGGTAAAGCTTCTTTTAAAGTCTGTCCAATCCCTGCCGTTAGGGAGAATAGCCATAATGGGTTCATTTTAATGACCGTTCGATCTGAAGGCCAGTTCAATACCGTGGTTTATGATACGGAGGACCGTTATCGGGGAATTTCCTCCAGAAATGTGGTGATGATGAACCCCAAAGATATCGAAAGGTTAAACCTTCAAGAAGGAAGCAGAGTAACGGTAAAAAATGATACGGGTAAGATTGCGCAACAGAAGGTGGTTGCCTATCCCATTAAAACAGGAAATATTATGATGTACTACCCGGAGAGTAACCAACTGGTACCCAGGAATATTGATCCAAAATCTAAAACTCCTTCATTTAAATCTGTTGAAGTGACAGTGGAAGCGGAATGATGAAAAACCCAAAAGCCTACTTGAAGAAACTATCTATCAACTTAATATTGGCAGGACTTCTGTTATTTACATCCTCCCCAATATCCCTGGCTGGAGAGCCCTTTGTAAATAAGATTCGCGTAAAGGGTAATACGTTGATAGATCCACAATCTTTAAAAGATCATTTTGATCTGGGAAATGGATTAAAAATGAATCCATACATCATGGATCTGGCAGCCAGTGAATTGAGGTCTGTTTACCGCTATCATGGCCACCCGGATGTGGATTCCTATACGGTTATGAATAAAAGGAATGGAGTTTTAACCTTAAAGGTAAATGAAGAACGGGAATATCGATATGGCGCGGCCCGGGCAGAGCTGGCGGTATATAACCTGGACTGGGACTTCAACATGAAAACCACTGAAGCTCAAAAAGATGAAGCCATAAGGAAGTTAGTTCAAGGCTATAAAAAGATCACCCTCAATGAAAAAGTGGTCACCTCTTTCCTCATTAAAGGGCAAAGAGAACGCATTGAAGAGATTCATTCCGAAGAGAAAAAAGCCATGAGGGAAAAAATTGCCCGGGCGGTTAAAGACTTTAAAGAAAGAAACCTAGCCAAGGAAAAAGAATGGGCTCTGAAACTTGAAGAAATGAAAAAGCGTGTTCGAGCTGCAAAAATGAAAAAAGAAATGGCTGAAATGAACAAACCAAAGGAAAGGGAGTTCGGAGAAATAACTCCCTTTGAAAGAAGCGCTTTTTAAACCAAAACCTTTTTTATTTCAGAGCTGAAAGAAATCCTGTAATTTGTGCTCTTTTCGTCGTATCCCCATCCCTGTAAATTTCTACAAGATTTTCAACCAGGGTCTTCAGCTTTTTGTCTTGCATTAAATATAAAAAATCTTCATACAACTGCGAAGTTTCGGTGGTTTTTTCAATATCCGGATCATTCTTTTTATGAACCGGCCCCTTCCCTGTCAAAAGCCAAAATATATTTAGGTCTGTTTTTAAAGAAAGGTTTGCCAACCTAGTGGCTGAGGGCAGTGACTTGTCATTTTCCAGGTCCGAAAGTGATCCCTGTGACACCTGAATTTTTTCTGACAATTCCATCAGTTTGAATGGTACCGATTTTCTCCAGGCACGTAACCTTTGTCCAGTTGTTTTCCCGTTATCCGCTTCCTTAACCATAACTCATCCTCTCCAATAATGATCTTAAAACGACCTCCGGATTAGGCACTCTGATTATCCGGCGACAGGGATCATCATAGGGATATTTTGTTAAAGAAGAATCAAGGGCAAGTTACAATTTCGTCAAGCTATCAATAAAAACAGACAGTTTTAGAAAGGTGGGGCTTCTGATAATCGATAAATACTGAAAGAATCTTGAGGAAGGTTAAAAAAGTGGAAGGAGGATTGCAGGATCAGTCACTATATTCAAACCTGTATCCAACCTCACGTACAGTTTTTATATATTTTCCTGCATCGTTTAATTTGGCTCTTAACCTTTGAATATGGGTATCAATGGTCCTTGAAAAAACTCCATCCCCATATTCCCAAATTTGCTCTAAAAGAAAATCGCGGGTTTTAATTTTTCCCTGGTTTTGAATCAAGTGAGCCAGAAGTTTGAACTCAGTCAAAGTTAACTCAACCACCTCACCCTTGACTTGAACCTCATGTTTACCCAGGTCAATGGACAAAGCCCCAATCTCAAAGAGGTTCTTGGTATCTGGAGAGTTTTGGACAGGAAAAATTCTTTTTAGTAACGCTTTGACTCTAAGAATTAATTCCCGGGCATTATAAGGTTTAGTGACATAGTCATCTGCGCCAAACTCTAAACCTAAAACACGATCAATTTCGTCATCCCTTGCGGTTAACATAATAACGGCAAGATCGCGAGTCTGCTAATCCGAGCGAAGAGCTTTACAAACTTCCATTCCATTCAACTTGGGCATATTGACATCTAAAATAACCAAATCAGGAAGTTTTTTTCTGATAATTTCCAGAGCAACTTCTCCATCAGGAGCCGTTTCTATTTCAAAACCCTCTTTACCCAGTTTGAGCTCTAAAGCCGCTAAAAGTTCCGGGTCATCATCAACTAAAAGAATCCGGTTGTGCATGGGAATCCCAATTTCTTATTAAAATCTATCAAACATTTTAGGCCTGCCAATATTTGGCAATATTTAAGTCATTTTTGTCAAATCAAATTACAAATGTCAAGCACGACATTTGGTTTAAATCATAATATATCTTGGGCCCTGAAAAAATCAAGACAGTCTTCAACAATCCATTCAACGCATGACAATAAACCATGATCACTATCTAACTCCTTCAACATACAATAAGAACGTTCCCTCGCATAATTTCTGGACTCTTCAATGCTTACAGTTTCGTCATGCAAGCCATGGGCGATTCTTATAGGAATATTCCTATCCAGGGACTGAGATTCCCAGATTTCCGCATCTCTAAATAATTGGGTATTCAATAATACTTCCTCATTATACCGGTAATGGAAAACCGGAATAAATTCTTGCGGGGACTCAGACAAGTTCAACTTTTCACTCCAGCGGGTTAGGAAATTGAATCCAGGAGCCATAAGATATAAGGCTTTTACCTGCTCCCGAGTTTGGGCAATTAATGTGGCTAAATATCCCCCCATACTGCTTCCAATTAAACCAAATGCATTGTCCTGCATCTCATCAATGATGGATTGGACCAATAGTATCTGGCGAGATAAAGTCAAATTTTCGAAATCGTCTTCCTGTAAATCAGGAATATGAAGGGAAATATTCAACCGTTCAAAATGTTTTTTAAAAACCCTGGCCTTATTAGAATTGGGTCCCGAAGCAAATCCATGCAGATAAATAAATTCTGTCATTGTCCGTGGGTATGTCCATTCATGTTTACCACATCTCTCATAGTCCATAACAAAATCAGACCGGGTAAAGCGAAAAGAAAAGTGGAAAAGAAAAATGTCGACCAACCCAATTCATCTACCAGAACCCCGGACATAGGCCCTACAAAAACCCGCCCCAATGAAGCCAGGGCGGAAAGTAGGGCAAATTGGGTTGCTGTGAAATTGTGGTTACATAATGCCATTAAAAAAGCCACAAATGCCGCTGTTCCCATTCCTCCTGACAGGTTTTCAAAGGCAATGGTAAAAATCATCAGCGGATAATTTTTACCCACCAAAGCCAAAACGAAAAACGACAAATTCGATACCGCTTGCAATATTCCAAAGAACAGTAAAGATTTAAATAAACGCAACCGGGCCATAAGCACCCCCCCAAACAGGGCACCTATGATGGTGGATGCCAATCCCATTCCCTTATTGATAGCTCCCACTTCCCCTACCGAAAAATGGACTCCCCGAATCAGAAAGGTGGTGGTCAAACTACCTGCAAAAGCATCTCCCAGCTTGTATAAAACGATTAAAGCCAACAAAGACCACGCACCAGTGCGGGAGAAAAATTCAGCAAAAGGTCCTGCCACGGCCTCCTTCATAGAAGCTGGAGGAGTCCCGGGATCTTCCGGTTCGGGACCAAACCAAACGGCCACCACCACCACAGACATGATCGCCGCCATTAACATATAGGTAGCTTT
The DNA here is from genome assembly GCA_038108555.1 of Nitrospinota bacterium. Lineage (GTDB taxonomy): Bacteria > Nitrospinota > Nitrospinia > Nitrospinales > VA-1 > UBA8687. The sequence goes on from JAYNIA010000067.1 coordinate 5,252, forward strand.
CCAGCCCAGATATTCCGATAATATTAAAGCCAGTGCCCCTGAAACCAACATGGCAATTCGATAACCGGTGACCGAAACTGCAGCACCTATCCCTCGCTCAGGCTCCTTTAGAACCTCTGTCCGGTAAGCATCTATAGCGATATCCTGTGAAGCAGATAAAAAGGTAAGGCAAAAGGCCAGGAAAGCCAGGATTCCTAAAGCATTTTGCGGAGAAGTGACACTCATTCCAAAAATGAGGCCTGTCAATGCAACCTGGCTTAGAAATATCCATCCTCGACGCCTCCCCAAAACAGGAATCACAAACCGATCCATTAGAGGCGACCACAAAAACTTTAGAGTATAGGGCAAACCCACCAGACTGAATAACCCAATAGTCTTAATATCCACCCCCTCCACCGTAAGCCAAGCCTGTAAAGTTCCCCCGGATAACGCCAAAGGAAGGCCCGAGGAGAATCCCAGAAACAGGACGGTGACCACTCTTCCATTCAAAAAATAATTCATATTTTATTATTTACTTTCAACAATTTAGCAAATATTTCCTAATTTAAAATATTAATATAATAAATATGAGTTACCCTATATAGCATTAAAGCTGAATAATTTTTTATTTATTTCATCCAAAATCTTTAGCGGATTGTTATTATAGAAGGTGAGCAACGACTCAAGACCTTTCAGCAAAATTCTATCATTATTTCAGTCTGGCAAATAGGCTATAAATTATTGTTTTTTTATAACCTTTTTCTTATTTTTGTCCGATAAACTACTGAAATAAGTGACCATTATGCAAAATTCCGAATCCATTCAAATGATCAAGGAGCAGCTCAAAATTAAGACGGTAGAGTTGCGCAAAGCCACCGAGGAAAACGGCAAGGTTACCAAAAAAGTCCGAGATCTGATTGAATTCAACAAAGACGAAACCAAAAAGTTAAAAGAAGAAATTAAAAAGGCCCAGGAAGAAGCAGAAGAACAGAGAAATGAGGCCGCAGCCGCACGCTTGGCAAAACATGCGGGTGTTGAAGCTGGTAAAAAGGAAAAGGAAGAAGAGGAAGCCATGCTGACCAAAGAGCTTGAAGAGAAGTTAAACAAAAAAATGGCCGGCAAGCTCGAAGAACTAAAAACCCGCACCAAAACCCTGAGAGATAGAATCGAAGACGAAAAAAAATCCAACAAAAAGTTCCAGAGGGAACGTGATGTTTTGATGAAAGAATTAAAACGTCTTCGAGAAGACACAGGCACGGTCGACAACCTTAAGAAAAAGGTTGAACTGCTGAAAGTCGAATTAAATAAAGCTAAAAAATCCTCCAAAGCTTCCGGTGTAGTGACAGAAGATATTGTCAAAGAGAAAGATACCCTGATCAAAAAATACGAAGACATGCTGTACGGCGGTCTGGATGCAGGTGAAGACGGCATGCTGCCTTCGGAGATCATTCAGGAGCTTAAGGAAGAAGTAGAAGATCTTGAAAAAGAGCGGCGGACCATGATTGTCGAACTCGAAATGTTGAGGGAAGACAATGCTGAAATGGATATGAAAATCACCCTGCTAGAAGAGGAAAAAGGCCGTGGGGGTAAGGGGGGGGATGAAGGTGGATTAAGGCCGGTAGAAAGTCGCGCTGCTCAAACTGCAGAATTCTCCGCCGGGCTGGAAAACTTCCTGATCACCTATTCCGATATGATCACCCTTCTCCTGGTTATCTTTGTACTGATGTATACCGTATCAAAGCTGGACGAAAACAGGTTTGCTGAGGCTTTGTCTTCCTTTCAAACCAAAAGAATGCGCATAGAAAGCGTTAATGTACGGTTGAGCAAAGATGAACTGAAAATGCTGCAACGCGTACGAGAACTGGTTAAAGACAATGTTGATGCAGAAAGTCTTGTTCGAAGTGACACAAGAACCATTTTGCATCGATTGCCCACATCCGACCTTTTTGCACCGGGTGAAGCATTCTTTAATGAAGGTGCGCAAGACCTGATTATCAGCACTATCCAGGAAGACATGAAAGAAGGGGTCAAACAGCTTCTTGTGGATGGACACACAGACAATGTACCCATCAAAAGTGCCAAATTTCCATCTAACTGGGAACTTTCTGCAGCCAGGGCTTCAAAGGTTGCTCGCTTTATAATTGAAAAAATGCGATTCCCACCGGAAAGAATGGTGGTCACCGGATATGGGGAATTCCGACCCCTTTTGGAAAATACAAATGATGACAATCGCGCCGCAAACCGTCGCGTTGAAATTAAAATTCTGAAAGCCCTTGAAGTTGCGGACAAAGAGGCGAAAGAAGCAGGTAAAGAAAAAGGAGGACAAATGGGTGGAAATATGACGGATAAAAAGACATCCGAAGCACCCACTTCGCCCCCGGCGGCAAATAAATAACAACATTTATTCTATTTGATTAAGCTCTATTTTTTTATAAAATGTAATTAAATTCATTTACCCATTTTTAAAAGGCAGGGCAAAAATGGATACCCATGAAGACACAAAAGTAGAAAATATAGAAACCACCGATTCGACCGAAAATGGCAAGGATAACCCCTTAAATCTCTCTGAGGAGCAGATTAAAAAGGCCCGGAAAAAACTAGCGATAGAAAACAAAAAGAATAGTTTGTCCGACGAAGAAACCCTTTTTTACAACCGGCAGGCCTTTTTAAGATTTAATAGATTCAAGATAGATCGCACCCTCGTCACTTTATCCGAAATCGACAGAACCATCTTCCTGATTGTGCCTCGATTGCTGCATGTTCATCAGGAAGGGTTGCCCGGCTATTTTGAAGGAAATCCCCCTTGCGGAATCCATAACTTCCAACTGGATATGGAAGCGCAATACGCGATGGAGAAAATGTTTCCAGATGTGATTATCCGTAGAAACCCGGAACTAAAACCAGTCATCCACACAGCCCTTTTAATGGGTAGTGTGGGGTCCATCGCGCAAACCAAAAAGTCCGATTTAGACTACACGCTTCTTGTAGACAAGAGGGATTTTACAGAAGAGAGCATGAAGCTTTTCCAGAAAAAGCTGAACCTCATTGAACAATGGACATGGGATAACTACAACCTGGAAACCCACTTCTTCATAAACGATTATGAAGAGGTAAAAAACAATATCTTTGGTGAAAGTGATAGTGAAAGTACTGGGTCGGCACTTGCCAAACTTCTCAAAGAAGAGATGTACCGAACCATGATTATTGTTACGGGAAAAGTTCCCTTTTGGTTGATCTCCCCTGTGGATGCCGATGATGACAGATATTATGAGCTGTACCAAAAATTATTAAATGGAAATACGCTTCTCAAAAAAGAAGAATTCATTGATATGGGTAACGTTGATGATATCTCACAAGGGGAATTCTTTGGGGGTTCCATTTGGGCATTGATTAAATCATTCAAATCCCCGTTCAAAACCCTTATGAAAATGGGTGTCCTCGAGGAATATATGTTTGGAGATACAAAATCCAACCTCCTGTGCCACCAAATTAAGGATAAATATTTTGGGGATACCCCTTATCTGGATATCGACCCCTACCTTGGTATGTTCGAACGGGTACAGCAGTTCTTTAAGGATGAAAAAGATGAGGATGCCCTGGATGCTCTGCGAACGGCTTTTTACTTGAAAGTGGGCACCCGTGTAGAACCAGAAGAACTGGAAAAAGGCAGCAAAAACTGGAAAAAGAATACTCTGGTTAAAATGCTCAACGACTGGGAATGGGATGCGGAAAAAGTTGAACGCCTCAACGATTATGGGAACTGGCAAATGATGCATAAAGTTGACCTGGGTAACCGGATCAACAAAATCCTGATGGCATCTTATAAAAATATCTCCGAGAAAAATAAAACCCTGGATCCAAGCGAAAGTTTAATTACCGAAAAAGACACTCACCTTCTCGGTCGAAAACTATTCAGCTTTTACAGGACAGCACCTAACAAGGTAGATAACCTGGGAGCACTGGTAGATGGTAAAACTGCTGAGACTGAATTGACATTCCTACAGGAGAAAAAATCCTCGCGGGAAAAAGCAACCTGGTATCTCATTCGAGGAAAAACAAGGGCCTATCTGGAGCAAATTGATCCGGACAACATCATCAAAAAATCCAGCACCCTCCCATTTTTAATGGCTTTTACGGTTTTCAACCATCTTTATAATGATGAAACCCAGATTATGGTAAGGGCCGAGGGCAACTCTATGAAAGATGGTGATGTCGAGAATTTGCTCGGTCAGTTGAGCCAATTTATAGCATCTGTAAACATTGCAGCCCTATCCAACGAAGACCTGATGGCCGAAGCAAAGGTCAACCAGCTATTTATGCTAATAGACTTTGGCACCCCTCCCCCACCAGAAATTACGATGGGAAACATCAACGACTGCAAAAATAACGATGAATTGAACAAATTCATCTCCAGACGAATTGACCGGATAAAAAGCATCACAACAACTTATCTCACATCGTGGGGAGAGCTTTTTTGTAAAACCTATACAGGGTTAAACTGTATGGCTCGGTGTATTGGTGAGTTGACCCCCCAATTGGCACCTGAAAAGGTTGAAAAACCGGATTTTCTTAAGGTTTATATTCCGAGTGGCCGAAAAGAAATACTACAAATAGCTTGGTTGAATAACTATATTATCCGCTCCCTGCTGATCAAGTCACAAGCTCAAGCAGAGAAGGTCGCCAGCTAAAAAAATAAATTTAAGCGCAAATAAAGCCGTATGGCAGCAGCAACACAAGAAGCAGAGGCACCCGCAGGTGCAGAACAGGAAGAACGTCAGGAAACAGGAATCGACACCGGCACATTGCTGGGTGTACTTTCTGGCGTGTTTCTCATTGTTATCGCAATCATCAGGGGGGGAGATGCGGCCATTTTTGTAAACCTTAACAGCGCATTGATAGTTGTTGGCGGTACCGTAGCCACAGGCTTTATTGCATTTCCCTCTAAAAGGATTACGGTAATGATCCCGGTCATCCAGAATGCCTTTAAACCTGGAGTATACGAACCGGAAGACTATGTAGACGATATTATGAGACTGGCCTCCCGATACCGTTCCGGGGGAATGAAACAGCTCGAAAACGAAGAAAGCAAACTGGACAACCGGTTTCTAAAGAGTGGCGTTGCCATGATCGTGGACGGATACAATGCCAAAGAAATCCATGAGCTCATGGAAAGGGAGTTGAATGCCATGCTGGATAGGCATAACTCAGGGCAAAAAGTTTTAAGGTTCATGTCTGTACAGGCTCCGGTATTTGGAATGGCAGGAACTCTCATTGGTCTCATTCAAATGTTGATGCACATTGATCACCCGTCCACCATTGGACCGGCCCTGGCAACAGCATTGATTACGACATTCTATGGGCTTTTATTAGCAAACTTGATTTTAACTCCATTAGCAGCCAAATTGGGTTCCCGAACAGATATGGAAGGAACCCTGTTTCGAGCGATCAGGGTAGGAATTATGGGCATCCATGACCGGGTGAATCCGCAAAAAATTCAACGCACCATGAACGCACTACTTCCACCCTCACAACAGCGAGAATAATTTAAATGTCAAATGTAGATGAAATTATTTCTTTAGTTCTTAAGGAGCCCAAACAAGATGGCGCAGATTTCAGCGGCTTCGACCTTAAAGGGGTGAGCCTGAATGGTGCCAGCTTTGTCTTTGCAACATTGTTGGATGTTGTAATGGAAGATGCGGAACTCCGCGAAATTGATTTCTCACAGGCTTCTTTAGACAAAAGCTCCTTTAAAAATGCAAAAATAAAAGGTGAGGCATTTTTTGACAATAAATTACTTTTTAATCAAAGCAACTATCATACCGCTAAATTTAGGGGCCATGAAATAGGAATGATCTTTCAGGACCCCATGACCTCGCTTAATCCTTATCTAACCATTGAAGAACAGCTTGGCCTTGTATTGA
>JAYNIA010000068.1:0-6908 GCA_038108555.1 Nitrospinota bacterium
AACGAACCGCGCCCGCCAGCGGCATGCTGTTTGGGCCTTTATGTACAACTCATCAAGAGGAGATACGCCAGAACCGGAACCACCCCATCGTTAGAAAAGGATCTCGGTTAATATTGGTATGGTTTGCGGCCTAGCCCAATATTAATCGAAGTTCTGATTTTGACTTAAGGCCCGTCAGGGGCACCTGTCACACCGGCGACGTCTGTCGCCTTACGGCGAAAGTCCGTCCTCGGTGTGTAAGCACGCAACTGGCGAGGCGGGCGTTTTTTTTCGGTAGATCTGTGCCAATCCGATCTTGATGTGTTTATCGACATTTTCGAATAAACACTTTATAGGCGATTCGGGTTTTTTGTCGCCGGACCGGAAAAAACGTGCAGGTTTTACTAAATAACGTCAATCCTTCATTTTTCCCCTTCGACTCCAGTCGAACCAGTACCGATCCCACGGTCAACAGCGCCCGAAATACCATTAATCAAACCGAGGAAGATTCCTCTAATCTCAGCCAGAACCTTTTTGATGGGATTTTCATAAACAAAAGGAAGGTTCCGAAGTTGGAATCTACCGGTCCTCTGGCGACTTTGAGGACGGCAGATGCCATTGAACTTCTCACGAAACGTTTTCAATCCCAAAAAATACCCGTCATTGATGATCTGGACAAGAAAGAGTCTTTTGTTTTCGCCCGACTTCGTCAATTGGATGACCTTTCGGATTCTCTGAAAGATCTGGAAGAAACTGTAAACACCCTTCTTTTGGATGGTGCACTGAATCCGAAGTCCGCTTCATCTTCCCGGTTCAGGGAGATACTCGCATCTGCCGGCAAGGATGCGCCTCTGGACAGCAGCATCGAGGTTAGAGCTGTTCAACTTGCCCGCACGGCTGAGCTGGCCTCCGATGTTTTTAATCCCCAGGCACAACTGGGGCAAAGCGGAAGTTTCTCGATAAATGGAGTCGAAGTTTCGGTGGTCTCCACCGACTCCCTGGTATCTCTGAAAAATAAAATCAACTTTGGCGAGGATGTAAACCGGAACGGGTCGTTGGATCTCTCTGAGGATGTAAATGCAAACGGCACGCTTGAAATTTTACAACTCGCAAATTCAGAGTTTGGTGCGGGAGTTTTTATAAAGGAAGACCTCAATGAAAATGGAGAGATAGATCCCACCGAAGATAGCAATGACAATGACCGGCTGGATGGGGGAAGCGCTAACAATAATGTGGTCGCCCTGATTCGTGACAACCGGTTGGTGCTGGTCAGCCTTGCTGGTGGCAGCAATACCATCGACTTGAAAGATGATAACCATATCCTTTTTGAGTTGGGATTCTTCGAGTTTGACAGTAGGGGAGCCAAGGCCGAAAAGGAAATTCAGTTAAATGACATTGCAAGACCAGATAACCTGGTGGTTCAGCCTCAGCAGGCTGTCGCGGAGGTGGACGGAAAATTTTTCAGCAGTGATTCCAATATTGTTTCAGGAGCGGTCGAGGATACCACCCTGATTTTGCTCGAAGCTTCCAGTGAATCTTCAAAAGTTTCTATTTTTATCGATGCGCCTACCTTTTTTGCACAAATCAAAACACTGTTTAATCAATTCAATGATTCCATTTCAAAAATCAACGACCTTCTTAATGGAAGTAACACTTTTCAAAGCGATGGAGATATTCAGGATATCCGTAATGAATTGACGGAGGTCCCTCAAAAACGGGCACGGATTCTAGCGGAAAGAAACCAAATCATAGATGACTTCCGGGGGCGGCCGGGGAATCCACAGGCAACGGGGGTTTCGGTGACCAATACCCAAAAGCAGATTCAACAGGAAGTCGCGGTCACTTCCATTGTTCAGGCCATTCAAAGAGGGTTGACCTTCCCATCGCAAAACGGGGATGAAAATTTATTGAAGCGGTTGAGCTCCATCGGAATCCGGACTTTGACCGACAACACCTTTGCTCTCGATGAAGCAGAATTTACGCTGGGTCTGGAAAAAAACACCCAGGAAGTGTTCGACCTGTTTACCAATTCAGAAACGGGAATCCTTCCGGTGTTGGCAGAGCAGCTTGAAGACATTGTGCGGGATGACCGGGGAGATATAGCCCTGAAACAAAACGAAGTGGTCATTCAGTCCGGGGCTCCCAATGTTCTTGCACAAAATTTCAGGAAGTTCACTGAAAACTCCAATTTGGAGACAACCGTTCAAACTTTAATTGCGGTGGCATGAGTATGGAAGAACAAAAAATAAAAAAACTTCTCGAAAGAAAGCAGACGCTTTTGGCAAAGCTTGAAGAACAAATGAAAGAGCAGATCAAAGCGGTTGATGAGAATGATGAGAATGGGCTTATAAAAATTCTCGATGCTAAAGAATCAGTAATCGAATCCCTGGTGGAGGATGACGGTGAACTGGAAAAAATAGTGGCTCCCCTGGAGGAGAAAAGGCGAATTGCTATTGCAAAGAATTTTTATGAGCTGGGAATTCAAATCGAAGAACAAACTGAAAAGATCAATGAAATGGAAAACGAATGCGAGAAAAAGTTGATGAACGAAAGACTGGAGCTTTTCGAAAAAATGAAGTCGTTAAAAGACGGGCGCACTTTATTGAAAGGGTATGGAATGGCTCCAAGGATCAAGCCAAAATTCAAGGGAAGTATATAACGGAGGAAAGGAGTAATGGATTTTTCAATTGTACCTGTAACCCGGGTTTTCAAAACCTACCAGGGGCAGGCGCGAATTGCTGAACTGAATAAGAAAAGTTCGGTAAAACGGGTCCAGGGGCAGGTGGACCGGGTGAATATTTCGAATGCTGCAAGGCAGGCCCTGCAGAAGAATCCCAATGGAGACACGCCGCAAGTAGCTCCAAAAGAAGCTGCTAAAGAAGCATCAGCAGTAGAAGCCCCCAAGCCGACACCAACACAGACCGAAAATTTTACGCCCGGCATTTAAGTTTTCTTTTGGTTTGAATGCCGGTTTTCGTTTTGATTGTGTCCTCAGTCTGCTAATATTCTTTCCTGTTTAATTTTTACTTTCTTTCAAAAAATGATTTGTGTTCCTATCATCGGTTCCTCCATGCCCAGGGCATTGGAGCAAATTGCTGCGGCTGAAAAGGTTGCGGATATCCTAGAATTACGTCTCGACCTGATCGGTTCACCTGATCTCAAAACGCTGTTGAATGAGGTGTCGAAGCCGGTCATTGTGACCAATCGCAGCAAGCTTGACGGCGGTCAGTTCAAAGGGAACGAAGAAGAACGTGTACAGGCCCTGCGCGATGCAATGGAAGCAGGTGCCGATTATGTGGATATCGAGGTGTCGACGCCCCGTGAGTTTTTGCAACCGTTTCTGGAAGGTCATGATACGTCGCGCATTATTATCTCCTACCATGATTTCTCGCATACTCCTGAAGATATAAACCCCCTGTTCGATGCGATGAATGATTTGCCGGGAGGGATTATAAAGATTGTCACCTATGCGCGAGACTTGGAAGACAATTTGAAAATGTTCGCTCTCCTTGAGAGGGCGAAAAGGGAAAATAAAAAACTGATCGGACTTTGTATGGGGGACCTGGGAGAAATCAGCCGGGTGCTTTCGCCACTTTATGGGGGATTTCTCACCTTCGGCAGTCTTGAAACTGGAAAGGAAAGTGCCCCGGGTCAGATTCCGGCACACGTCCTGAAAAACATATATCGTGTGAATGACGAGCGTAAAAACTTCAGGGTTTTTGGAGTCATAGGCAACCCGGTTTCCAAAAGTATGGGTTACCTGATTCATAACCGCGCTTTTAAAGAAATCAATTCACCGGATATTTATGTTTCGTTTTTGGTGGAGAATACGGAGAAGTTTTTTCTCGCTTTCAAAAATTTCTTTTCCGGGTTGAGTGTCACCATGCCGGCAAAAGAAAACATCATGCCCTTGCTGGATGAGGTGAACGAAACCGCAAAGCAAATTGGCGCGGTCAATACCGTAGTCCGAGAGGGGGAAAAGTGGGTGGGGTACAACACGGATTGTTCCGGTGCCATTGCCGCTTTAGAAAAAGTAACTTCTTTAAAAGATAAAAATGTTTTGATCCTCGGCTCCGGTGGCACGGCAAAGGCCATTGGGTATGGGGTTAAAGAAAAAGGTGGAAAGCTGACCGTTACCTATAACAGGAATAAAGAACGAGGGGAGAGTCTGGCTAGAGAGTTAGGCTGTGAACTTGTCCATTGCCGCGATGCAGGGACCCGACCCATAGACGTGCTTATCAACTGCTCTCCGGTAGGGATGAATCCCAATATAAATGAAACTCCTTTTCTTGCGCGCGATTTCAAAGAGGGCATGGTGGTCTTTGATTCGGTCTACAACCCTTTAGAGACAAGGCTTCTGCGGGAAGCCAAAGCTGCAGGTTGTATTGTCATTCCCGGAAGCGAGTTGTTCATCAACCAGGCCGCCCGCCAGTTTGAATTCTTTACAGGCCAGTCTGCGCCCATTGATGCCATGCGAGAAGTGCTGATGGAAAAGTTAACTCCATAAGGATCAATCAAATTTGGCAGGAATGAGGTTTAACTTATGTGGCCGTTCTCGGGAGATAAAAAGCGGGAAGAAATACTAGCCACCCCCTTCCCAATCAGATGGTTAGATTTCATTCGCACCAACCTTCCTTATTATCAATTCCTGAACCATGAAGAAAAAAAACGTTTGCAGAATCTCATCAAGATTTTTATAGCCGAAAAAACATGGGAGGGATGCAATGGCCTCGAGCTGACCGATGAAATACGCGTCATCATTGCCGCTCATGCCTGCTTGTTGATCCTCGAATTGCCAAACGATACTTACCGCAATGTAGACTCCATTTATGTTTATCCCACTACCGTCCTGACACCTGAAAGGAAATCAGGTTTTTTTGAATTTCGTACGGCCCCCGTACGTGAGGCAATGCCTATTCGGGGAGAAGCCAATCATCGTGGTCCTGTGATCCTTGTTTGGGATACGGTGAAAAAGGAAACCCGGCATCCGGCGCATGGTCATAACGTGGTTTACCATGAATTTGCCCATAAACTGGACATGCTGGATGGAAGTGCAGATGGGACTCCCCTTTTAGCCACACCGGAAGAATATCAGCGATGGGTTGAAATATGCTCCAAAGAGTATCTGAATTTATGTGCAAGGGTGAAGAAGGGCCGACGTACTTTTTTTGATAGCTATGCGGCAACGGATGAGGCGGAATTTTTTGCAGTCGTGACGGAACATTTTTTTTGCCAACCGGATGATATGAAACATCACCACCCTGACCTTTATCAGGTATTAAAAGATTTTTATCGGCAAGATCCCGCTTTAAAAATTTCGAAAAGGTCCAATTAACCGATCCATCCTTTTAAAAAGTCACAGATAAAAAGGTTCCCAGGGCATGTGCGGTAAACCAACCGTTTGATCTTTCCTGGCGAAAGTACATATAATAAATATCCATACTCAAATTGGGTTGAATCGGTTTTGAAATACCAAATTTGGCCCGGTTCTGGTCAAAGTCGTCCGGATTGGAATTGTAAAAAATTTCGTTGGATGCAAAAAGCGCTACATCCATTCCCATCAACTCAACCTTTCTTTTGATTTTTAAACGCTCCCTGAGCCTGAGGCTGTGGTCGCCATCGATGTCCCTCAGTTCAAGCCTGTTGCGCAGGGAAAATTTGAATTTCCCCCATTCATATTTAAGAATGGGTACTATCCCTATTCGGTGCTCGTGATTCCGGGTTGTGGTCTCTCTTAAAGTCTGATAACGGTAGTTGAGCTCGAAATCCAGGAAGCGGGAAGGCCGGAACAGGATTCCCGGCGCAAAGTTGTACAGGGCCAAACGCTTCATATCATCAAACAACCATTGCTCCGCTTTCAGGAAAATTCCAATGTTTTCATTGAAATTTTTTCTGAATACGGTTTCATGCCAGTACTGGGTGTCCACCTCGTCGGCACGGACTTCATGGGTAAAAATAAAACCTGCTGCCAGTAGGAATATGATAATCCGCATCGCTCAAATTCAATTTGTTTTCAAAAATTGTTTGCCTTTTAACCAAGCCATCCTTTGTTTTCGGTAAGCTTTGAATACCAGATCAAAAATGCGTTTACTATAAGTTGAATCAGCACGCCGATCCAGACTTCAAAGCTGGAAAATCCTGCAACGAGGAAGATATGCATCATGGACGCCACAACCCCGAGTAAGGATGCATAAAATACATGTAAAGCAAAAGCCTTCTTTAGTAATAGCAAGACGCAGCCCAGGGAAGCACCAAAAACGGACAGGGCGAAAGCGGCTGTGGCCCATGCGGGTCTTCCTTCAATAATTGGACGATAATGCTCAGGAAAGGCGGCAAGCGACTCCGGGTCCATCTGCACGAAAAAATTGAGTACACCCATGATATTAAAAAGAAGGGTGATGGCACCTGAGACCCAGAAACTCCAATGAGTTTTTTTTAGTTGTTTATCATCCATTTAAAAAAATCTTCCGTACACTTTTTAAAAAATATACCCAAGGATCGATCAGACATTTTTATAACTATATAGCCTGATAGGTAAGGAATATATAAAAAAAATTGGAGGCTTCCATATTAAATTTAGTTTGCTTTGCAAGTTGGAATTGTTGAAAACTTTTCCTTACCGTCTGCTTTTAGAATTGATTCAGAATGCCTTTCCGTTTATTTATATATTCTTCTTCAGTTATGACGTTTTCTTTCCTTAGCTGTTCTAGGAGATCCAGGCGTTCCTTCACCTCTGAAGCGGCAGGTATCTTGGGAGGGTTTTTATCTTTTAAGGAAGAAGGATTTAAAGGCGGTTTTGGCAATTTTCGTGGTTCAACAGGTAAAATATTTTCAAAAATAATCCAATTAGGAATGTCCTGGGCTACCTCGGATAGTCCTCGCCAATATCGTTTTTTATAACCCTGGCCTTTAGCTGGAATCAAAGCCCA
>JAYNIA010000068.1:7008-10668 GCA_038108555.1 Nitrospinota bacterium
GTAAGGTTGGCGGTAATAGTATTGACATTCAAATTAGGCTTTTGGTCCACGTCCACATGATTATGCAGAAGGGATAATATCCAATCATCATTGAGTTTGTGGGTGATTCCAGTAAATCCTCCCCAGGATTTTATTTTTCCGGAACCTGAAGTTTGAAATAATCCGTTATCGTCTTCACCGTAAAGATAGCTTCCCCACAGGTTCCAGTCTTCAAACAAAGTAAAATTGAAGTCAGGACCTATTCTAAAAAAATTATTTTTTACCCTTGAGGAATTTTTTTCCTTTCCATGGTAGGCGTAAAGTCCAATCCCCTGGTTTCCATAACTGACATTGATTCTTCCATAGAAATTCTTGAAATTATCCGAATCAAAATTTCTCGAATTGTTAGCGGTGCCGATTCCATTGCCATTTGCGATGCCCGCTAAAAACCCCAGCCCAATATCATCATTCACGTTGTAACTATAATTTATTTCTGAGGCGCGATCATAGACCAGGTTGAATCCGCTATCACTGACCCGGGTGGTGTAATAACTGTAATCCTGAAACGTCAACCGTTGTTCCCTGGGAAAAATTGAATCGGTTATTTGATATTGCCCAAAGCGAACGTCCAGATTTTCGCCTTTGATAATATCGTTGAAGACGAGAAAAGCATCTTCTATTCCTGTGACTCCCCCGCGTTCATCAAAGAAAAAATAAAAGTAATAAGTGATATCTTTTTTTAGCATTCCACTGGTCAACAGTTTAACCGAGGCAGGAACCTCTTGATCGAATTGAACGCTGCTATCGTTGCGCATGCGATAAAAGGAATCGACACGGATGGCAAACGGAAAATATTGATGCAGCAACAGTTTGTTTTCTTCGATTTGTTCCACATGGTCTTTTGGATCTTCTTCCGGCATCTGGTAACCATTGCCAGCAAAATTTTGACCAAAATTGTTTAATTGTGGAAAGCCTGTGTGGCACATGATGCAGCTCAGCTTGTATTTTCGCGCAAACAAAGGTATCGCTTCAGCGGCTTCGGGCAAAAGTTCGATAGCCAGCGATACCAAAATTATGGCCAGAAAAATAATTTTTCTTGTCACTGTATTTTCTCCAGTAAAATAAAATGGATTGAATAAATATCAGTTTAATGACTTTAAGAGTCTGTCTCTTTTTTTATAAAAACCCTGTAACCCAGGGTGACAAATAATAAAATAGCCGCTATATAGAATGAACCTGCTGAAGCTTGAGCTAAAAGGCCTATCGCTTCTTTTGCAGCATGTGTAGATCCCATTCCCGGTGCCAGATATCCCGCTAGAAGCCAAAAAAATCCATAACCAAGGCTTCCCAACCCGCCCAGAATTGAAATCCCCGTTTGCAGCCTGGCAGGAAAAACCAGTCCGGCAGCCACCAGGGAGAAGACGATACTTATGACCCCCATGGTTTGCGAATGTAAATGGGCGCGTTTCATGTATACCCAGGCTTTCTTCGAAACTTTGTCGGCCAGGCTTTGATCACCCTTGTATTTTTCAGCTAAAACTGCAGCGGCGTTTTCCTTGAATGTGTCCTTAAAACTGTCTTCACAGCAGCCAAATCCAAGTCCCATTAATCCGCCAAACAAAATGGCGATCATTGCCAGAGCCAAACCGAACTTAATGTGAGTAAAATTCATCGTTTATATCCTCCTGAATTGGTAGATAGGAATAGGGTTTGATAAATTCCGAAAAAGGTTTCCTTTGGAAGAATAATTTCTAGCCCTTTATTCATCAAAGCGAAGCCCTTGTTTTTCTGCAAATGGACAAAAAATGGGTGTGATGGCATAATTATTTTTCCTTAATTCAAGGTTTCAAATTTCATATAGGCAAATTACGGTTTTTAAATTTTTTTTCAATCCGTCAGACGACCTAGGAAATAAAGCCTTTATTTACTTGAGCTAACGGGTGTCCATATGTCAAAAGACAGTATTTTTATGGTGGTATTGCTGGGGACAATATCCCTGATTAGCGGCCTTGATGTTTTATCTGATTTAAAGGTGGGGGCCTCATGGGGCCATATTGGCACTGAGGGTGCTATTTTGTCTGTGGCGCTGATGGGAATATTCTGGATTGTCCGGGAAAATATGAACATAAAGAGGACAAACCGGGATTTGCAGCAAAACCTGGAGAAATCGGAGAAGGATACCGCCCTCTGGAAAGGTGAGGCGGAGAAATATTTAAAAGGGTTGGGAGAAGCGATCGACAACCAAATGTCCCATTGGGGATTCACCCCCGCAGAAAAGGAAGTGGGGTTATTGATGCTGAAAGGATTCAGTTTTAAGGAAATTGCCGGTTTCAGGAATGCTAGTGAGAGAACGGCGAGACAACAATCTCTTGAAATTTACAAAAAGTCGGGGTTGGCAGGGAGAGCGGAATTTTCAGCTTTTTTTCTCGAGGACCTGCTTTTGCCCAAAAATATGGATGGTCTGCCTAAAATTAATAATTAGCGTGACACCACTGATGACCGAGAAACTTCAATGGATATTTTTAATCATTCATCAATGAATTCATTTTTTGGAGATTTAATAAAATCGCGACTCAGAGGAAAAAATGCTCGTAAGCCTCCATCGTCTATGGCTCCGATAACTCTAATATTTCCTTGGGGATTATCGTCCCAATGAGTGCAAATTTCAATTTGGTATTTTTTACCATCTTTTGAAGTTACTTCCTTGGTAATTGGTTCTTGATCGACATTCTTTTTTAAATCCTGATGAGAAAAGGAACGGAAAAACTCTAATTCATTTTCAAGTAAATCAATTGCTTCTTGTTTATTCATAAATTTAATGTCTGAATTAGGCTGTTTGCCGAATGGGGTCAAAAAATTGCCTGCCCCGCTAGGGGCTAGCCGTTAGGGCTGTAGCGGGGGACGTTGGGATCGATGATCTGTGACCAAGCGTCAATGCCGCCGACGAGGTTGTAGACATTGAATCCGCATTCCGCCAGTTCCTGCGCTGCCATTTGCGAACGTTCGCCATAATGGCAGATCACCACGATATGTTCTTCGAATGCAAACTCCTGCTGGCGGTCGACCACTTCTCCCATTGGAAAGTTTTCTGACCCTTCAATAGAAGCGAGGGAGAACTCCCAATCCTCACGTACATCTAGCAGGAAGATATCTTCCCCGGCATCGAGTTTTTGTTTCAGTTCGTGAGGGCGAATTTGTTTTACAAGGTTCATTAGGAATTAGGTTAGTCAAATAGTAGTAATTTTTAATTCCCCCTCATCCTAACCTTCTTACCCCTCCGGGGCACAAAGGCTCCGGTAGAATATAATGCCCTCCAGGGGAGAAGGGATTTTTTCTTCCTCTCCCTTGAATGGGAGAGGATTGAGGTGAGGGTGATAAATAAGATTATTCTTCCATTTAAAATTAAATTTTAAAATAGAAATTACTGAAACCCCACCATCGGCCAGTAAAAAATTAACAGAATTAAAAAGCAGCCCAGTCCCAGCAAGCTTAATATTGACCCCGACCAGATCATTTCTTTCAATGTCAGAAATCTCGATGAATAAGCCAGCGCCGAAGCCGGGGTTGCAATGGGCAATATGAACGCAAAGTTGCTCGGCAAAATAACGGTCATCGTAGCAAGGGCTGGATGAATGCCGTAGGCCGGACTCATACTGATTGCCGTTGGTAACAGAATCGCAA
>JAYNIA010000069.1:0-7501 GCA_038108555.1 Nitrospinota bacterium
AACCTTCCCATCAAGCCATTAGCCCATTCGGTTACATCCTGGCCGACTTCTGGATAATCCAGTTGCATGATGTCCGCCCAGCACATATCGACAAACCGGATATTTTCACCCGTTTTTGAAGGTTCCCCGAGAAAAGGTTTAGGAGGTATACTGTCTGTTGGTTTATTGGGGATGCCTTTAAATTCCACCCAGGGTAGGAATTTATTTTTCCCTATTTCAAACCGGCAATCTTCCCTCTTTTTTGCCCGGTTTTCTTTCCCCGTCTGGCTGGTGGCCTTGCCAAGGGTGAGGATACTGCTCATATCCTCCTCCCCCTTTCCATGTCTCAATTCAGCAAAACGGTTGACGACATTCAAAATGGTTTCGTTCTTACGCTGCTCTCCGATTCCATGGACCACGATGACATATTTCATAACGACCCCCCGAATGGGCAATGATTTTATTTTTGAATAGCCAAATTGTTTGGTTTTTCGATATTTCTACTTTGGAAACCCGGGTTTGTCAACATCAACCTGTTCCCTTTTTCGGCCACAAAAATTAAAATGACATTCTTTTCCAAATAGAACATTGATTTTTAAACGGCTTGGAAAAAAAGGACAACAAGGCAAACTTTTTTTTATCCACAAAACCTGACATAATGCGCTCATGAAAAAAGTTATCATCATTGGTGGCGGCATTGCCGGTTTGGCAACCGCATACCGTATACAACGAGAAATATCAGAGGGAGCCGAGCTGGAATGCATCCTGCTCGAGGGCAGTGACCGGTTTGGCGGTAAAATCTCAACCGAAAAATCAGACGGATTCGTCATTGAGCGAGGCCCCGACTCATTCATCTCGCAAAAGCCTGCCGCAATCCAACTTTGCAAACAATTGGGACTTGAAGACCGACTCACCGGGACGAATCCCGGAGCCCCAAGCACATTCGTTTATACGGGAGGGAAACTGGTCACCATGCCCGACGGCCTGAGCCTGATGATCCCCACCAAGTTTTTGCCCTTCGCCCTGACTCCTTTATTCAGCCTTCCGGGTAAAATCCGCATGGCCTTCGACTTACTGATTCCGGGGAAAAAGGACGATTCGGATGAAAGCCTGGCATCTTTTGTTCGCCGCCGAATGGGGGAAGAGGCTCTCAATAAAATGGCGGAACCAATGCTCGCTGGAATTTATGCAAGCGATCCGGAAAAGATGAGCATTGGCAGCACCTTCCCAATGTTTGTTGAAACAGAACGTAAATACCGCTCTCTCATCCTCGGTATGCTGGCGCGCAAAAAAGCGATGCTGATGAATGCGGGAAAACGGCCGCCCTCTTCCTATTCCTTATTCATGACCTTGAAAGAAGGGTTGGGTGAAATGGTCGATGCCGTTATAGACAAATCCCCGAATATTCAATTTAAATCGGGCGCAAAAGTTTCTGCTTTGAAAAAAAGGAAAGATGGCTGGCATGTAAAGCTGGAAGATGGCTGGGAACGGCAAACCGATGCAGTCATTCTTTCAACACCCGGTGCGATCACTGCAAAAATCATTGAACCTATCGCTCCCGATTCTGCGGAAATTTTGCAGCAAATTAATTACGTCTCCACCGCCACAGTGACGCTTGGTTATAAAAAAGAAGGGTTCTCTCATCCCCTGGATGGATTCGGGTTTGTGGTACCCAAAACAGAAGGGCGCAGTATTCTCGCCTGCACATGGACATCTTCCAAATTCCCGCATCGCGCTCCGGAAGGTTATGTGATGCTCCGCTGTTACTTGGGAGGCGCTCTCCAGGAAGAAATCGCAGAAAAGGACGCGGAAACTCTGGAAAAACTGGTAAGAGAAGATTTACAACACATCATGGGAATCACAGAAACTCCTGTCTTTTGCAAAGTGTTTCAAAACCGAAAATCGAATGTTCAATACCATGTGAACCATTCCGAAAAAATTGACTCGGTTATGGAGGACATGAAAAATTTCCCCGGACTCTTTCTTGCCGGCAGTGCCTACCGGGGTATTGGAATCCCCGACTGCATTCAAAATGGGAGTTCCGCAGCAGAATCTGCCTTAGAATATTTAAATGGTAAATCCCGGTAATCAAATTGGTATCTAACATACTGGCCAATTTTTAAAGGAGCAAATTATGAAATGGGTTTCTGCCCTGTCAAAACTTACGGATATCGATGCAGCGGTTGAAGAGGCCTGCGCTAACATAAAAAATCAACTGGGTCAGGACGAGGCGGATTTAACCGTCATATTTGTTTCTCCACAATACCGGGAGTTTTATGACAAGGTACCCGATCTCATTAACCGGTACTTCAAACCTGGCACCTTGTTTGGTTGTTCCGGTGGGGGCATCATCGGCAATGGAGAGGAAGCAGAGCAACAGGCGGCATTCAGTATGACCTGTGCGACACTGCCGGGAGTAAAGATTCAAACCATCTATTCTGAAACTACGGAATTACCCGATCAGGACACCTCTCCCTCCGTCTGGCGGGAATGGTTGAAAGTTAATATTGAAGATAACCCACATTTTGTATTTCTTGCAGATCCATTTTCTTTTCGCGGCGATGAATTTCTCGCAGGCGTTGATTTCGCTTACCCGAACAGCAAAAAGGTGGGCGGACTCGCCAGTGGCGCACAATCCCCGGGAGGAAATGCCCTTTACCTGGGAGATAAAATTTATCAAAACGGATTGATTGGAATTGCCCTGAGTGGGGACATTGAGGTAGACACCATCGTTGCGCAGGGGTGTCGTCCCATTGGTGAGCCGATGAAGATCACCGATTGCCAGGAAACTTTACTCAAAGAACTTAATGGCAAACCGACCCTCGAAGTTTTACAGGAAGTCAACGAAACTCTATCGGACTCGGACAAACAACTTTTACAGACCTCTCTTTTTCTGGGAATTGAAATGGATCCGATGAAAGATGATCCCAAACAAGGAGATTTCCTCATTCGCAATCTGATGGGAGTCGACAGGGAATCGGGAGCCCTGGCTATTGGCGCACTACTTAGAACCGGGCAACTTGTTCAATTCCATCTTCGTGATAAAAAAATGTCTGCGGAAGATCTGGATGTCATGCTCACACGTTATTTGTCGCAGGGCCAGGCTGAAAATGCGAGCGGCGCGCTGTTATTTTCCTGTCTCGGAAGAGGACAATATCTCTACGGAGAAGCCAATCACGATAGCAATATGTTCCGCAACAAGCTGGGTGAAATTCCGTTAGGAGGATTTTTCTGTAATGGAGAAATTGGTCCGGTAGGAAATACAACCTTCCTGCACGGTTACACCAGTTCCTTTGGAATTTTCAGAAAATCAAACCGCACATAAAATTTAGAAAGGAAAAAGTATGGCCGTCGAAGTCAGTGTTTCAACCACCCCCAACGAAAACGCAATGAAGTACACCCTGAACTGCAATTCCATCGAGTCCGGTCATAAGACCTACGCTAATGCTGAAGCCGCAGAGGAATCTCCCGTGGCAAAAGCCCTGTTCGCAATTGATGGAGTGACCCAGGTGTTCTTGATGGCCGATTTCATTTCCGTCACCAAAAAACCTGAAGCCAGCTGGGGCAGTCTGGAAGCACCAATCTTGGACGCCATAAAATCCTCTTACTAATTTAATGATGACAGAAAAAAACAAATCCCCCAACCCCATTCGTAGAAGGGGGAGTTTAAATCAACCCCTCTTTTTAAAGAGGGGCTGGGGTGATTAAAATCTCTCATGAAATTTTCAAGTTAGCATAGATGAAAGTCACCATACTGGGATCGGGAACCGCAGTCCCCTCACTGCAACGAAATTCATCAGGAGTCCTCATTCAGGATAAGGGAGTCAACTCCCTGGTCGACTTTGGTTACGGCAACCTGAAACAACTCCTCAATCTGGGAATCACCTACCACGACATTGATCGAATTTTTTTCACACACAACCATCCCGATCATATGTGTGACCTCATTCCTTTTTTATTTGGAACGCGATACCAACCCGATGCACGAAAAAAAGATCTGGAAATTGTAGCCGGCCCCGGATTCAAGGACTTCTTCGACAAGCTCATGCAGGCCTTCAAACATTGGCTGAAACCCACCGAATACAAATTGGATATTGTGGAAATCGATGAAGGGGACTACGAGTTTGGAGCCTTACGAGTAAAAGCGGAAAAAGTGAAACATATAGCCATGAGCCGGGGATACCGCTTTGCAGATCAAAATGGAAAATCGGTTGCCCTCTCAGGAGATACGGATTATTGCGAAGGCATGATAAACCTGGGAAAGGAAACCGACCTGATGATTCTGGAATGCGCCTGGCCCGATGAAGAAAAGACAGAAGGCCATCTAGGTCCTACACTGGCGGGGAAACTGGCGGCCGAAGCGAACTGCAAAAAACTCTGCCTCACACATTTTTATCCACCTTGTGATTTGGAAGTCATTCGAAAAACAGTACAGGAAACTTACAAGGGGGAACTGGTACTGGCGCGCGATTTAATGCAATTTGATCTATAATTTTTTTTCTATTTCCAAATAGGCTGCCACCCTTCGATGAACTCAGGGTGACGTTTCGAGATACCACAATATTGTCATGCTGAGTCCGTCGAAGCATCCCGATTTTTTTCAAAAAGGGGAACCCTTTATTTTTTCCCCTCCCGGCGGTCTTCAATCAGGTCCACAGTAAACATAAAAAGTTTAATCATCCCGATCATCCCAAATATGCCGAGAAGCATTTGCAGTAAGGGAGGCAATCCTAAAATAAATGCTTCAATCGATGTCAATAAACTTTCCAAAATGATTTCCTGTTCGAATATCGTGAATAAATTCGAGCTAGCATACCCAAGCCGAACCAATTCCGCAATGGTTCCTTAAGCAATAAATATTTCTGCCTTCCCGGATTCCAGGTCGATCTTCAAAATGCGGTGATTGTTGGTGTCTGATACATACAGGTTGTTCTTAAACTCAAACACACCCGCAGGCTCCCAAAGCCGTGTGCAACTCTTGTCATCACAAACAATATCCACCGAGGCCTTAAGCGTGGTGACTTTCTGGGTCTTCAAGTCCAATACCTTAATTCTGTGATTGTAGGAGTCGGCAATATAAACCTTGCCTTTGGAATAATGCACTCCCAGGGGATGCTGAAGAAGGGCCTTTTTGCCTTTTCCATCACAATCTCCAAAATCAAACAGTCCTTTTCCAATATAGGTTGCGATAAAACCAAAATCATCTAGCCGGACACTGCGAATGGCACTGGTCTCACTATCGGCAAGGAACAACTTGTTTTCTCCGACGGAAAGTCCCGAAGGCTGAGCAAACGCTCCAAAAAAACGCGGACCATCGATCAACGCCTCGCTTCCCGTTCCGGCAAAGGGTTCGACCGTTCCTTCATTTGCATGGAGGACTCCGATCTGGTGCGTACCGGCGTTGGCAAAATAAAGCCAGCCGTCTGAAAGAGAAACATCCCACGGAGAACTCAGTTCAACCACTCTTGCGTTGCCCCGTTTCAGGGATCTACCCTGTTTCCCGTTTCCGGCTACGGTCTCCACTTTTTGTTTTTTTAAATTTATTTTCCTCAGCGCATGGTTTTCGGTATCCGCCACCCAGATGATTCCCTCCTGAAAACAAAGTCCCTGGGGACGAAAAAACTCGGCTTCCATAAAATCGCCATCTTTTAAACCCGGTTTTCCGGAACCTATTCGGCGCGTGATTTCACCTTCCCGGTTTGCGGTTACAATCTGGTTGTGGTTGCTGTCTGCGATGGCAAACTCCCTGTCCCCCAGACTGTATGCAATTTTTCCTGGATAGGATAATGTGGTTGGTTGTGGTTTTTTGCTAACTGATATTAAATCCCCAGCGTTCCCAATTAGGTTGGAACGAAAATTCCCGACCATTTCATTTATTTTTTTAAACAATTGATAGGGGTCAGGCTCACCTGCAATTTGTTCCAAGACATATCCATCGGGTCCGATCAACACCAGAGTCGGCCAGGCACGTACCGCATAGTTTTTCCAGATGGAGAAATCTACGTCTTGCACCACCGGGTGCTCGATTTCGTAACGGAGGATCGCATGTTCCAGATTTTCTGTATTTTTTTCACCGGAAAATTTAGGACTATGCACCCCGACCACAATAACGGAATCGGAAAAGGCCTGTTCGATGTGTTTCAAGGTCGGCAAAACATGAATGCAGTTGATACAACAATAGGTCCAGAAATCCAGGATCACCAGTTTCCCCTTAAAATCAGTTAGATCGAGCGGGGTTCGGGAATTAAACCAGGGCAGGTTTTCTGCATTCAGCTTTGGGGCATGAATCAATTGTTCCATAAAATTTAATCGCTGTTTCCGTTAAAAATCCCATGCAAAAAAGGAAGTTTTGCTTTTTTCCCACTTACTGGAATAATGGTATAATTGGTTAAACGCTGAAATACAAAAAGGGGTCTGTTAATGTTTTCAAAAGTTTTAGCCTGCGCTGTCTCATCCACCTTCTTTGTTTTATTTTCGCTTTCCAGTTCCATCTGGGCCAAACCTTTTACAGATAATAAAAACGGCACCGTTACCGATGAAAGTACAGGATTAGTCTGGCAAAAAGGCGATTCCTTTCACGACCTTAAAAAAGGAGTGAACTGGTACGATGCATTGGAATATATCACTTTAAAAAATTCTGAAAAATTTGCCGGCCATGACGACTGGCGAATGCCCACTTTGGAAGAGTTGAACCAATTGTGGTCTCCCAATGGAACCACAAAAAGTAAAGATGAAGAAACACTCGGACTTCCTTCTGAATTCCAGGGTGGTGGCAGTTATTATATCTGGACTTCTAAAGAAAGGGGATTGGACCATGCCTGGTATTTCGGCCTGGGACAAAAAGAAAATTATTTCAACCTGAAAGATCTGGCAGATTTGGATCAAGGTGTAAAGATGGTTCGCTCAGCCCCCTAGCGGGGGTTGCAATGGCTTAATAGTTTTGCCAGCTTGAATGGTATCGACCTATTTCCACCGGGCTTTGCCCAAAGGAGTAAATAATGAAACCGAATAAAACAATCTACGCTTTTGTATTCGCTATATTTGCTGGACTTTGTTGGATCACCCCCTCCGCTTTTTCTGATGACAAACATATGGATCATGGGTCAATGGACCACGGTTCGATGGACCATTCCAGTGCTCCCGCGGCTTCCGGAGATGAATATCGGGTAAAAGAACCCATGGATCACGGAGCAATGGACCATGGGCATATGGATCACGGGAAAAGTGATGGCAGTATCTTCCGAACAATGGGAGCCCATGAAGATATGGGAATGTCCAAACCCGAAAACCTGAACAGCAAGGCATTATTGGCGCGGGGTCGAAATATCTTCATGCATATGTGTGTGTTTTGTCATGGAGAAGATGGTAACGGCGGCGGAAAGGCAACGGAATATCTTTACCCCTGGCCGCGAGACTTTCGCAAAGGTATTTTCAAATTTCGCACCACGCCTACAGGAACCCTGCCACGCGATGAAGATTTGTATCGAACCATTGTAGAAGGAATCCCCGGTACTTCCATGCC
>JAYNIA010000069.1:7601-10402 GCA_038108555.1 Nitrospinota bacterium
CTGCACTCGGACACGTTTCGCGATGGTGTCGCGGTTCAATTCGCCCTGGGCGCAGTGACCCTGCATACCCACGGCCACAACGAACCGTTTTTTGGAATGGGTAACCGAAACAAACCGGTGAACATCTGGCATTGGAAAGCCGGACTCGAGGAAGCACTCGAAGCTGAAGACGATCTTGAATATGCCGGGGGCGGTGTCGATATGGATGCATTGATATATGGCGGCATCATGTCCAATCCCGTTTCCAGATTGAATGCCACGGGAGAGAATCCGGTGGAAGAGTTGAACGCTGAAGGATTCGGAACCATCACTCCCCAGCCCCCGGAAAACCAGAATGTGGAAGGTTCAGGGGAATGGAAAGACGGAATGTGGACCGTGGTGTTTCTTCGCGATATGCATAAAACAGGAAAATGGGATGTGGATTTTGCCGAACGGATCGATCCCGCCTTGATGGGGTTTGCCGTCTGGGACGGCGTCAAAGAAGACAGGAACGGACGCAAGGTCATCAGCGTTTGGCAACGTTTCAAAATTATTAAACCAAAATAAATTTCACTTGTTTAATCACTACCGCGTTTTGATAATCGGGATTTTATTCCTGACCTTCACACTGCCCGCGTCTCTTTTCGCAGAAGAAACAATCGGACTGGGGGAACTGGATCGACTCATAAAAATCCATAAACCACAAAAACCTCCTGAAGGCTTTGCGGCAGCAAAGGGACCTGCTAAGTCCGTTCAACTCCTAACTGAGGGTGAGCCCACTCTTTTTTCTATTCCAGGGTTCAAGGAGTTGGGTTGCGGCGAATGCCACAAAGCCGATGACCTGCTGGACCAATCCGCGAACCGGATGCGGGAAACTCTTAAGCGGTTGCAAATCCTTCTACCAGACCTTCCGCCTGCTCCGCTTAAACAATTCATAATCCAATCCTGGTCCGGCGAGTTGTTGCAACCCTGGCAATTTGCTCACACCACCTTTGATACTGTACGAATTTCACCCGGCGCTATTTTGATCGACAGTCGTGTCTATGGCAACGCAACGCATCTCCACGAAACGCTTCACCTAACCCAACCGTTTCTCGGTGCAGCAAATGAGTTAGAGGCTTATGGATTGAACATCCGCTCCGATCCAAAATTTTTATTTCTGAATTTTCCTTATTTCTCAGATACCGTCACTGCCTTCTTCATGCCTGAGTTCCCAGAAGTATTGGACAAGTTTTTCGCAAGACCCGTTCAGGAAGGATTGAACGTTCCCAAAGAAGTGCAATGGTTCAAAATGCCTTTTGATGAAGAAAGTCTGGTAAAGCTTTCGGATGCTATAAAAAAGATGGAACCGCTGTTAAAAGAAGTGGAACGGTTGAACCGGAAATTCCCTATTGAGGCGGCTTATCTGGGGGAACAGACACGCGATATGTCTTTACTGCTCGATATTGCCGCAGCAAAGTTAATGCCCCTGCCCGACCTGGGTAAGTTTGATACAGAACGCGAGGAAGCTTTCTCCATTCTGGAACAACAATTCAATAAACTGGACAACACAAGGCTGGGTTACCGGGTCGATCGGAAACGCGAAGGACTAACGATTCTAACTTATCGAATGAAAATTAAAGAACCGCAAAAACGACTGGCTCTCTATTACCATTTTCTAAAAGATCGATACATCAGTGCGGATGGAGAAGTGAACTTAAAAGTTTCCGATGAAGAAGATCTAAAAAAGTTTGTGGAAGAAAAACGAGTAGATATTACACGAATGAAGAAATCAAAAAACTTCACCGAAATCGAAAGACAGGGTGCAGAAAAACTATTGCAGGGACTCAGCAAATAACCTCGGGAAAAATCCAAAAATGCGCAGCAAGTCCCAACGTGCCTTGGTTTTCTACCTGCGGCGGTTCGCCGCTATAGTTTGCTTGCGGGAGTGACGAGTGCAGGACCTTTAACGTGGTCTTCCAGAGTTTCTGCCTGAACCTTGTCCTGAAGTTTCATCAACGCGTCAATGACCATTTCCGGTCGTGGCGGACATCCCGGGATGTAGACATCAACAGGAATCAACGTATCAATACCCATCACTGTTGAGTAGTTGTCATAGAATCCACCAGAGACGGTACACACACCATAAGCAACCACCCATTTCGGTTCGGTCATCTGGTTATAGACTTTGACAAGAATCGGGGCCTGTTTGTGACTGATGGTTCCCACCACCATGAGCAGGTCGGCCTGCCGGGGTGAGAATCTTGGAAACGCCGCACCCATTCGGTCGAGATCGTATCTTGGACCGGCTACGGACATAAACTCCATTCCGCAACATGCGGTGATGAAGGGATAGATAAAAAAGGAATATTTACGCGCCCAGTTGATGGCCTGCGTCATCTGCGTAACGATGACATTATTGCCCAGACTCATCTCGGTTTCTGTTCTATATAATCCTGCCATGAAACTGCTCCGTTGAATAATTGATGCCGTATATTAGAATATTTTCCCCAAAAAACCAACCCCGGACTGCATCCGGTGGTTATTAGCCCCTTCCCTTAAAGCTAGCACATAATTAAAGGCAATTTATATATGGCTTGCAAATATGCCAACCCACGCTAGTGGGCCATGCCCAGGGAGAATAGGTCAATACTCAGTAAACTATAAATATCTTAATCCCTTTGACTCGAATTTTCCAGTTTACCATCTTCGTTTTTATATCCTCTCTATAGCCTTCCAGGCCTCGAAGGGGTTCTAGTGGCCCACCCTCGCTAGAGGGTAAGTAGTTCTTGGGGAATTAGGGGTAAGAGGTGTATAATCAAGGCTAATCAGGAATTATAAAA
>JAYNIA010000070.1:0-10044 GCA_038108555.1 Nitrospinota bacterium
TTTTGACCCAAATCCTAACATAGGCATTGGATCAGTTTATTGGGGGCAGGCCATAAGAACTTGCCTATTCTTAAAAGGATTTTGGTCGAGTCACTTTTCCTGTTTTAAAAATAATAACAGGATATTCGGAAAAACTAAATAAAATTTTGGTTAAGTGAAAAAACTTTAAGGAAGCTATTTGGGGAAGGATGTATGACTGACACAAAAAACTTAATCTAACCATACTGGCTATTCGGGGCGTAAAGTTTGTGTAGGGGATACCCGTGCTACCCCGAGGGGGCATGAATTTAAAGGTGTTGATACACGGGCATGAAGGCTAGGGAAAGTCGCCACGACCACGCCGGTTCCTTCCTGGTGATGACAACTCGGGACTCCATCCTTCGATAAAACTCAGGATGACTTAATGTCAATCACCCCAACCCTCTTCAAGAAGAGGGAGTTGATTTTTATTTGCCCGCAGCGGCTCGCTGCTACATTCCTACTTTTTCTCTTACTTGATCCATCACTTTTGCGTCGATGGTGGTGATGTTATTTTCAACGCAATAATTGATGACGGTCTTTTTCGCCATCCCGCGTACGAAGAAAGGGACTTTTTTGATTCGCTGTTCCGCTTCTTCTGTCCAGATGAGATCGTCTTCGGGATTGGTCTTTTTGAGTTCGTCTTTTGCCTGGGCGAGTGAGGAACTTACTGCCGCCATTGGGGATTTGCTAACATCGGTCGCGCCACCCATTTCAACACCCAGTTTGCTGACGAATTCGGTTTCGAAGTTGTTGGTGAGCATGGCGATGCTGTGTCCGCATTTCTTGCATTTGAACTTCATCGTCAGGTTCTGTTTTTCTTCCGGCATGATGCCATCGACTTGTACTTCCATCTTGACATCACAAGGGATACAAAGGAATTTCATTACGCCTCCTAATTGGGACTATTTTTTGATAAATTTTTCGATATTGTCAACCGTATCAGCGATGGCTTTGCCGGTAACAGAATCTTTAAACTCGGCGAAGAAAAGCTGGCCCGACTTGCTTTGCGACACGCGCGTGTCGAAGGGGATCTTCCCTATATAAGGAATCTCTTTTCTTTCCGTTAATTTTTCCACATCGTCTCCTGCAAACAGTTTGCCTTCTTTTTCGCAGTGCGGGCAAACATAGGTGGCCATGTTTTCCACCAGTCCTATGATGGGCACTCCCATTTTATTATTTTTGGTGATCGACTTGGTCACGATATGCTGCGACAGCATGGACGGGATGGTGATTTCCACCGCGCCTGCCAGTTCGGGGATGAGGGACCGGATATTGTCGATGCGGTCACTGCCCGGCGGCATGTCGATTAAGAGATAGTCCAACTCGCCCCAGTTGGTGTCTGCCAGTAGTTCACGGATGGCGGTGGACTCCATGGTGCTGACCCATACCGCTGTGGCGCTGGCATCTTCGGTCCACATCACCGGAGTGTCGTCGGATTTCAAAAGCATTTCCATGGACATGATTTTGATGCCCTGATGGCCGATGCCCGGTTCGACACCGTCGTCTTTCATTTGCAGGTCTTTACCGACGCCCAGAAGGTGGGCGATGCTGGGTCCGTTCAAATCGGCATCGAGTATTCCCACTTTATAACCACGGTCTGCAAGGCAGGATGCGATATTGGCTGTGATGGAACTTTTGCCTACGCCGCCTTTGCCGCTCATGAGTGCGACTTTATGTTTTATTTTGTCCAGGCGGCCTCGTAGTTTTTCTCCGAGCTTGGTGACCTGTCCGATAATGTCCGATCCGCCATCTCCGGCGAGATCTTCGTATGTTTTCATGGAAAAACTCCCTTTATATAAAGAAACAATAATACAGGAAATCGGGCTTGTTTTAAAGGGTTTCTTAAGATTTTCCAATTAGATAAAAGGAGTTAGGGGTAATTTTGTAGGGTTATTCCTTTATCCTTGTTGTTTCATGGATTTTTAATGGGAAATTAACAATAAAAGCCAGATGGAATGCTATTATCCGGTGTTTAGAATAACCTTAGGAGACCGTCCATGAGTTCCGACAATGAGATCAATTCCATAATGAGGATATGGGTTGTGGTTTTCTGCGGTCTTTTCCTGGTTTTCCAATGCGGGCGGCACGAGATGCAGGAACCGATGGTTTCTGAAGTGGCTGAACCGGCTCCCTCCAATCTGGTATCTGTTGAGTTCACCCACACCGAATTTCCACCAAAAGATCTTCCAGAAGAAGTTCCGTACAGCAAATCCGTTTTGCGATTGAAATTTAAGAATGGAAAGAAAAGAGAAATTTCTCTTGGTTATAACAAGATACTTTCTTCGGGAGATTCCATCGGCGGACAGCAGGTAGGACTGGTAAAAAATGTTGAAGGCAAACCTATCACCGAATGGGGAACCTCTGCGGATGGATTGAAGATTCGAAACGGCACCATTGCTCTGTCAGGTGCAGACGGCAACAGTTTGCTTCTCCCTACCGGGAAAACGGACCCGCTTTATCTGGTGACCCATTTCGAGCATCGTTCCTGGGTTGAAAGTGACAAGCTGGATGGATTGCCGGTGGTGGTCGAGCGCGACCTTCCTTTAGCAATGAACCTGACCCGGTTGGAGCAGAATCCTAAAAACGGAAAATTAAAACCACTCACGTTGAAGAATATTGATATGAGTGGAGTCGGGGGGCTCTGGTATCCCTGTTCTTCCTCGCGCACCCCGTGGAACACGCATCTGGGTTCGGAGGAGTACGAACCGGATGCAAAATGGTTCGAACATAGACCTTTTGAACCTTTGAACCGGTACTTTGGCACTACGGGGAAAATTTTGCAGCAGGGAGGGGCGAATCCCTACAACTATGGATTTCCTGTAGAAGTTTCGGTGGATAAAAAGGGCAACACAAAGGTGAAGAAAAGATATGCCATGGGCCGTATCAGTCTCGAACTGGGTCTGGTAATGCCCGATGAAAAAACCGTCTACCTGACAGACGATGGCTATGATGTGGTGCGATTGATGTTTGTGGCAGATCGTCCCCGGGACCTTTCCAGCGGAACTTTGTATGCGGCGAAGTGGAATCAGACCTCTGCAAAAAACGGCGGCAGGGCGGATTTGCAATGGATTCGATTAGGCCATGGCGATGAGAAGAAGATTCGCAAATGGATAGATAAACGCATCACCTTTTCAGATATTTTTGATTGGCAGGAATCTTCTTTTTACAACGTCTCGTCTGATTACAAACCGATCTACGTTTTTCAGGGATTCAATACCAAACCCGAGTACCCGAAAAAAGAAGCCAAAGAGCATTTGTTTGGCAAAATAGATGAAAAAAGGAAATCCGCTTTAAAACCTTTCAAAGTGGATGAGTTGGACAAACAACTTCAATACCTGAAAGTGAAGCCGGGAATGGAAGAGGCGGCGACCTTTCTTGAAACCCGCAGGTATGCAGGACTTCGCGGTGCCACCACCGAGTTCACCAAACTGGAAGGGCAGGCGCTCAATGTGGCGGATCGTAAACTGTACACCGTATCATCGAAGGTCAAACGCGGGGCGGTGGAGGGTAAAAACGGATCGCGTCCGCAGGACCATATCAAATTAAAAGGGAAGAAGGGGGATCTGGCATGTGGGGTCATTTATGAAAGTGACCTCAAAGAAAAAGCGGTGGACCATGAAGGTCGGCCCATAGCCAGCACGTGGGTGGCGGTGAATATGAAAGCTCTACTTTCGGGACGAAAGGGTGAAAAAAAGAAGTGTGATCCCGATACCATCGGTAACCCAGACAACATTGTTTACTCGGAAAAGTTACGTCATTTGTTGATTGCGGAAGATTCATCGGGGAGGCATCCTCGCGATTTCCTGTGGGCTTATTCAATAGATACTAAAAAACTTTCGCGCATTTTAGTTGCTCCAAAATTTTCCGAAATATCAGGACTACATGTTGCTGAAGATGTGAATG
The DNA here is from genome assembly GCA_038108555.1 of Nitrospinota bacterium. Lineage (GTDB taxonomy): Bacteria > Nitrospinota > Nitrospinia > Nitrospinales > VA-1 > UBA8687. The sequence goes on from JAYNIA010000070.1 coordinate 3,925, forward strand.
GATTCTGGTATCTTTTTGCTAGTCTGCAGAAAGACCCGAACCTGGAATTTCTATATTTTGGAGAGCCCCGAGACAAGATAAACAACCTTATAAAAAACGGCTATATGCGTGGAATTTCAGGCTATTTAGGTCCCGCCAACCTCAGGCCACCTTCCTGATTTTGTTGCCCCTGATTGATTTAAAATTTCTCCAAAAATAAATAAAAAATTTTTTCATTTAAAAGTTGACCCTGAGGCTTTCGTTATTTTAGATTAGGGGATTCATCTATAGGATGAACCGAAAAAACTTTAATGGAACACCTATGTCGCTGACGGAAGAAGAATTAGCCTATATCAAAGAAGAAGAGGAGCTTCTGGAGTCCACTCTGGAGTCTTTATGTCGCCAGTTGCCTGCCGTACAGGAGGCGAAGATTAATGCCAACCAGGCGGCACGGGAACTGACCAGCCAGGTGGTCAATGAGTGGAATGATGAAGAAAGGCAGCCGCTTATTTCCGATGAGGCGGTGGCGCATTCGGTGCTCGATATCCGCAAGAACAGTGACAAGGCGTTGCTGGAACTGATTCAGGAACCCTATTTCGGCAGAGTGTCCACCATTGAAGACGATGGCAGCGAGGTTTCCTTCCTGATTGGCAAGAAGAGCAATATCGATGCGGGAATTGTCGACTGGCGTAATGGTCCCATTGCGGGGCTGTATTTCAACTATAAGCAGGATGAAGAATTTTATGAGGTCATCAATCAACGCGAGCGTAGCGGCAAAATAAAACTGCGCCGGTCCTATAAGGTTGAAAATGGGCATCTGGTGCAAATCGATGCCCCTGAAGGTGTGTTCCGTCGGAATGAAGAGGGTTGGGAAAAACTCGATGTCGATTCAGAAATTGCCGCGCATCGTTCACGCGGATTGCAGGCGAAAGAGAAAAGCCTGCCGAATATTCTATCTCTCATTACCAAAGATCAGTTTGAGTTGATAACCACCGATCCGGACCGTCCCGTCATCATTCAGGGATCGGCGGGATCAGGAAAAACCACCGTTGCGCTGCATCGGTTGGCTTGGTTGCTTCACGAAAACAACTCCCAGGTTCGAGCGGATAAGACAAGAGTGGTGGTGATGAACCGGTCGCTGGCGGTTTATGTGAGCTCCACCCTGCCTTCGATGGGCATTGATGATGTGCAAACCACCACGTTCAATAGTTGGGCACTGTCTGTAATTCGAAAAGCGGTTCGAGGCCAGCCCTTTTTCAAATTTTTAAATATCCCTTCGTTTGTTGAAGAGATCAAGTTCTCTGAAGAAATTTTACAGGCGATTGATGGTTGGGTAGAAAAGCAGAAATCCACTCTTGATGCGGAAATCAACAAACAGTTTTCCAGTCGTGAGGCACACAGGGAAGCCTGGGCGAAGAGTTCCAATAAACCTTTGCTGCCGAGGTTGAAAGATTTCAGTCATGATGTAAAAACTTCCAGATTGCCGGAAGCCGAGAAACAACAGAAGCTGGGATTCATCAAAAAGCAGATTTCCAATTTGGAAGACTATCTGCAGGATTTATACAACCTGCTTTCCGATGCCGAGCATTTGAAAAATTATTTGCCGGCGAGTCCAAAACTGAATTCCAATCTCGATTACCTGAAACGCCTGACTGAGAAAAACCGGCTGAAAAAGAATCTCGATTATTTTGACATGTCCCTGGTTCTGCGACTTATTCAGATAAAAAATGGTGGCCTTCCCGATGGCAAGGGTGGAACGGTTTCTTTAGACCATATCGTTATTGATGAAGCGCAGGATTTTGGTCCCGTCGAATTTGCAATTATGATGGATGCGGTGAACGACAAACGTCAGGTTACGATAGTCGGCGATGTGGCTCAGAAAATTTTGCTGGCAAGGAAATTCATCGGTTGGAACAAGGTGGTGGAAAACCTTGGGTTGGATGAAGATTCCATCATTCAACTGGAAGTTTCGTTCCGGTGCACCGTTCCCATTATGACTCTCGCACACAAGGTGGCGGGCGATCCCAAAAAGGTGGAGGGTCGACCGGGGTCGGCACCCGTATGGCAGCAGGCGGAAAACTATATCGATCTTATTGAAACTCTTGTCGATTGGTCCCGGAATTTGCTGCGAGCAGATCCTTACAAGCTAATTGCGTTGATTTGCCGGTATCCGAAGCAGGCCATGGAATTGAAAGAAGAAATGGAAGCGTATTTGCCGGGCGAGGTCCGGTTGGGACATCGCGACCAGTTTTCTTTCGAGCCGGGTATCCTGGTGACGAACATCCATCAGGTGAAGGGATTGGAGTTTGATTCCGTTGCATTGGTGGAACCGGATGAAGATAATTACCCGACGAAAAAAGAGGAAAGCCGCAACATGATTTATGTGGGTATCACTCGGACGCAGGAAGATTTGCTTCTAGCGACCATCGGGCCTTTCTCATCCGTTTTGACAGGAAAGTAAAAACTATTTTGCGTTTTGAGTTGCGAAAACCGATGCGGGGATTATATTCACAGGTGAAGGGATAAGAGACCCACCCTTAACCAAGGAGGTCGATATAGAGAAGGATAGTCCACCAAATCAGTTTTTTAAAACAAATGAAAATATCCGTGCATAAGCAGGGATACGTCTCCCCGGCAGGGGAGTTCAAAAATCAGAAAAAACGCGTTGAGTGGTTGCAACGCGTTTTTTGTTTTTGGAGCATCATTTAAATTGCCTGAGTGTAAGGTTATGGAAGGCAAAATTTTATAATCACCCTCACCTCAATCCTCTCCCATCAAGGGAGAGTAGGCTAAAAATCCCTTCTCCCCTGGTGGGAGAAGGTTAGGATGAAGGGGAATAATTAATATGAAAAAAAAATACCTTTTAATAATTGAATACGAAGGCACGGCCTACCACGGTTGGCAGATGCAGAAGAACGGGATTTCCGTTCAGGAAGTGGTTGAACGAGAACTGTCCACCATCACCAAAACGAAGACGACCGTATTAAGCTCGGGACGCACCGATGCCGGGGTCCATGCCGAAGGAATGGCTGCGCATTTTGTCACCGAATCGAAAATGAAACCCTTCGAATTTTTATATGCGCTGAACAGCAATCTTCCCAAAGATATTACGATCAAAGAAGTTCGAAAAGTTCCGATGGCTTTTAATGCTAGAGGATCGGTGAAAACCAAGCTTTATCGCTACACGATTTTGAATAGAAATTTTCCTTCCGCCCTGAACTATCGACGTTCCTGGTTTATTCCTCATGAGCTGGATGTCGCTGCCATGCGAAGGGCCGCAAAATATTTTGTTGGCAAGCATGATTTCACGTCCTTTCGCGCGGGGAACTGCAATGCGAAGACTCCCATACGTATTCTCAAACGGGTGGAGATTATAAAGGATAAGGGATTCCTGCATCTGGAGTTTGAGGGGAAGGGATTCCTCAAGCATATGGTGCGCAATCTTGTGGGGACTCTTGTTTATGTCGGACGAAAAAAAATGCCTGCAAGGGAAGTAAAAACCATTCTCGAAGCCAAAAACCGCCGCATTGCCGGTCCCACCGCCCCCGCTCAGGGGCTGTGCCTGGTGAAGGTAGTGTATTAGTTTGATAACTCTCAATGAGAAAAAGTCACAATTTTTCTAAATAACTTCCTCTTAGTTCTCCCCCCTGTTTGTGGGATTGTTGAAAATCGATATAAGAACTATATTGATAAGTAGAGAGTTTTTCTTCCGAATACTAATCTGCTATCGCAGATCAAGCCTTTTATATATTTAGTATCAGATTCAACTTTTTTAATTCGTGTCTTATTTCGGGGAGAATTAAATGCGTTGCCTTCATGCTGTTACCCGCCTGTTTGAAAGATCGTTTTTTTATTTAGTTTCATTCCTTATATTGGGTATTTCAATTTTTTATAACCCTTTGGTTGTTAATGCAGGTACGTGGTCCAGTTCTACCACTGGAGATGTAGCCCCAATGCCTACTCCAAGACATAGCCCCATGGCAGGCGTGATAAATGGAAAATTGTATGTTGCTGGTGGAAATGTTGGGGCGGCAGGCGACACTCCGGTTTTTGAATCATATGATCCTCAAACAGATACCTGGGCTTCGCTTCCCCCACTTCCAGATACTGATTTTGGCAATGACGGGCGTTATGGTGGAACAGCAGGAGTAATTGATGGAAAACTTTATGTTGTTGGAGGGTGGCGGATTAGTCCTGCTTTGCCTACAGGTAATTTGCAAATTTACGACCCATCTACCAATAGTTGGACGCAGGGACCCGGGATACCCACAAATAGTGGTCGCAGTGGTTGTTCAACGGGAAGAGTGATTAATCGCAAGCTTTATGTCTTAACAGCGTGCAATGGATTCAGCGGATATCATAGATTCCTGCATGTCTATAATCCAGATACCAACTCCTGGGCTCAACTTCCAGATGCCCCGAGTGTCCATGCCGATGGAGCTGCTGGAGTCATAAACGGAAAACTTTATATTGCTGGTGGATTTAATGGATCGGCTGCTTCCCAACAAGTGGATATTTATGATCCTGTTGCGAATACCTGGTCAACGGGTCCCTCAATGGGCACACCTCGAAATGCCCCGGGTGGAGCTGTTCTAAATAATAAATTTTATGTCCTTGGTGGTCACGACGGGACCAGCGTTTTAAACACGGTAGAAGTCTACGACCCTGCAATAAACACATGGAGTTCGGGTGACCCTATGCCAACAGCCCGATTTGCTCTTGCCGCAGAAGTCATTGGCAGCAAATTTTATGCGGTAGGCGGACATAGTGCGACAACGGCTTCTAATGTGCTGGATGTGTATTCCGAGCCAACTCTTGAGCTCGATACCCTAAGTTTCATGGGAGGAGCTGGGGATCAGCGGGGAACGGGTATAACCGTGAACACCTCCGGTGTTTTTATATCCGGAAATAATCAACCGGAAATTCAGCAGCCTTCGGATACCGGGTTTGTTGCGAAATTTAATAACCCTCCAACTTCGCTACCCGTTTGGTCAAAATTATGGGGCTTTGGGAATATGTTTGGCATGTCCTCGAATAATCAGAGTGTGTTTGCTCAGGGTTGGAGTCATCCATTTCAAGGTTTAACTTCAGACGGGGTGGGTGGGGCTGAAGTGAAAGGGTTTGTTGCCCGGTTTAATAATGATGGTAGCAATGGACCCGGGCCAGGGGGCTCTGTAAATGTGGCAACCCCTAATTATTTTTCCTATACAGGAGTCGAAGGACATTTGGGGTCAACGGTTGTAGAAGAAAACGGTTCCACGTTCGTTTACGTTTCCGGATTCGCTCAACCCTGTAGCCATGGCGCCAACATTGTGTGTAAATTTGATACGTCGGGAAATTTGATTGCCAAGGGTACTGATACCAGTGTCGGCTTGAATTTCAATGTTTGTTTCCGCCCCAGCATTGGTGGTTCCAGTGGACAGGATGTAACCGTATTAAATGGTTCGGTTTATCTTGGTGGTTCTACGGGATGGCATTTTGAAGGAGATGTAAATGGCCGTCCGGTTTTATGGAAGTACGACACCAACTTAAACCTGCAAATTCGACTAAAAGATTCTTCCCTTGCCGGTGTCTTTTTGGGCGTTACCAATGATGGGACTTCCATCTACGCTGTGGGAAATACTTATAATGGGCCAGGTACAGAAGATTTCCTGATCCAGAAATACGATGCCAATAACCAAAAGGTTTGGTCCGTTAATTTTGGAGGTTCTGATTCGGATGTCCTCACCGATGCATTGATTATTGCAAATCGCTTGTTTGCGGTTGGCTACACGCGTAGTGAAGGTGCTGGTGGAATGGACATGGTGATTTTTGAAATCGATCCGGTAAATGGAGGCATTATATCTAAAACTCTTTATGGCGGGTCCCAGAATGACAAAGCTAATGAAGCCGCAACAGATGGCGTTCATTTATTCGTGGTCGGAGAATCCAGAAGCTTTGCCTCCCCATCCGGAAACCAGGTAGGAGAAAATGAAGCGGTACTTCTGAAGTACTCCATTGGTGGAACACCTCCTCCGGATACAACACCTCCAGTAATAAATGTACCATCCGATATTACTGTCAATACCGGTGCGGGTGTTGCAACCGCTGTGGTGAGTTATGTGACACCGACCGCGACGGATAACGCTCCGGGTGTGGTGG
>JAYNIA010000071.1:0-10008 GCA_038108555.1 Nitrospinota bacterium
TTGATATAATTCAGGGTAACCATCCATTCAAAAAAAATCAAATGTTTAAGGTTCTGGTTATGATAGGAAGATAAAAATGCCGCCGCATTTATTCCCTGCAATTTCTTGAATATTTTTTAAGGCTTTGAAAAAAAACTTTAAAGAGGATTAGAAGGAACTAAAAGATTTTCATACACACGCTTTTTAGAAGCTAAAAAATTTCTCAGTGAATATGAAAGGGTATTGGGAGGACTACGAAACTCGATTATTCCTAAAGAAGAAAAAACTGAAAACACAGCGTCATATATTACAGGGGCACGACCCATAAAGTGCACGTGTTTGTGTGTTTTTTCAAAGCGTCTATTGATAGTCGCCCCATTTAACGGAGAATACCGATTGCTCGAATGTTGGAGAGGCACTGTAAAAGGCTTCAAAGGCCCCTGAACCATTATTTGCCTCCGAGGTATGCCATTGGCCGTCTGGAAAAGCTGTTAAATCTATCAGCCAAAGCATTCTATCGTCGGTCTTTTTAATAGTGAGAAACCCGTTTTCTTTTTTAAAATCATACAATCCATAAAAAGTAACCGTGGTTCCCGGAGGACCGGAAAGCGTGATGCTATATTTTCCTTCGGTGTACTGGCAGGGCTCATTCCCCATATCCGGGACATCCCGTCCTTCTTTTATAACAATGGTTTCGAAACACGCTTTGTCTCCGGCTCTACCGTCCCAGGAGGCCCAGTTCAATTTTTCCTTAAACATGGACAATTCAGCCTTTGCAAAGCTCAGACTTGGAAGGCAGATTAGAAAACTCAATGCTGTTAAAAATATTTTGATTTTCATTTGGAATATCCTTCTGAAAATGAGTGATTTTTTTTATTTATAAATCTTCATTGAACATCATCGCCCCATTTAATAGAGGACACCGATTGTTCAAAAGTTGGGGAAGAATGATAATAGACCTCAAATGATCCCGATTTATTATTGGCTTCTGAGCTATGCCATTGACCGTCTGGGAAGGCTGTTAAATCCCACAACCAGAGTGTTCGGTCATCTTTTTTCTTAATCGTCAGGAAACCATTTCCTTTTTTGAAACCATTTTTTCCAAAAAAGGTAACCGTGGTTCCCGCAGGGCCGGAAAGAGTCACATTGAACTTCCCTTCCGTAAATGCGCAGTTCTCATTACGCATATCCGGGACATCGCGTCCATTTTCAATAATAATCAATTCCATGCAGGCCTGGTCACCTATGCCCATTTGTGAGTAGTTCAAAACTTCTTTTTGCATTACCAATTCGCTTTTGGCAAAACCCATATTTGGAAAGCAGATTAAAAAACCTAAAGCGGCAAACCAAGCTGAGATTTTCATTTGAAACTACCTCCAATTTATATAAGGATAAAATGAATGGAGTTTTGATTTGCTCCATTTTTCCTATATCTGTTAACTAAATATTTTACCGCTTATTAATAGATGGAAGGAAGCTTAATCGGGTAGAAATTGGGGCGGGGTAGGAGATCGCTGGAAAAAATCAGGTTGGTTTTGACCCTGATTTAAAGCCTATTTTCAAGTGTTTTCAGGGAAAACATTTTTTTTTTAGATGAGCGTTATTCTTTTATATTAAAAAATTTTAAGAAATTATTGAGCACCTTTTTGCAATTTTTTCAAATAAATTTGTTGGGGTTGATGAACTATCTGGCAGTCATTTTCAAATATTTTAAGTCAAATCCTTTGCTCCTGATTTTTTCTTTTAATGCTTCCAGAGTTTGGTGGTCCATGTTTGGCGACCGGCTCAAAATCCACAAGTATTGGCGTCCAGGTTCGCTGACGACAGCATATTGGTAGTTTGCGTCCAGATCAATGATCCAGTAATTTCCTTTGAAGGGCCAAAAAAACTGTACCTTTAATTTTGCATTGGTTATAGGGTCATCAATGTTTGCGATACCTATAGCTTCGTTGAGTTCGCCTTCCGGTTCGTGCATGCGACATTGATTGGTCACTTTAATTTTTCCGCCTTCCAGTTTTTCATAAAATGCTGTTGAACGGAAACATCCTTCCTCAAACCAATTTGGGTAAAGAGCTATTTCATACCATTTACCCAAATAGCGATCAAGGTCCACATAGGGAACGACCTGCAAATCAGGGGAGGGTTTTCGGGGGATAGTGGAGCAACCACTTTGAAGAAGGCAGGCCATTCCCAAAATAAAAAGACAATAAAAAGAATATTTTTTTAAAAAATCTTTCATAAAACCTTTAAAGGGTTTCAATCTATCCGCTTTAAATTACTTTATTCCCCTCAAAAATAAAAATAAGTGTATCTTTAAGGTTTAATTTCAACTCCATCAATGAGCCATTAATGTATCTATGACTTTGTAGCGGTAATTAAAAATTTGTTCCAAATCCTTTTTAATTAACCATCCCGCAATCAGGTCACCTGGAAGACCAAATGGGACTCTGTATAGAACACGGTCTTTGATCAAAGTTCCTCCATTTTTTTCTTCAAACTCATGACTATGATGCCAGTGGTTGTAGGGACCTTTTACCTGGATGTCCGAAAACCTCCTACCTGGTTTCCAATCGGTGATTTTGGATTGCCATCTCATAGGCAAACCATGCAGAGAAAGGCTGTAATTAATTTTTGTTCCTTCGCAGATTTCCGGTGTAGACTGGTCGAGGACTTTGAAATTTAAAAATTTGGGCGTGATCTTTTCCAAATTCCTGGCTTCTTTAAAAAATGAAAAAGTCCTGTTTACAGGTTGAGGAACCCACTGCACCATATTGATTTCATGATAGGTGTGGTCGCAAATTTCCTGCAAGGCCTCTTCAAGATGAGGATATTGAAATTCAAACCCGGTATTCATAACTTTTTTGGCAAGAACCCTTTGGCTGTCAAGAAGAAGGTTTGAGAGTTCTCCCAGCCCCACTTTTAAACCAAAACCAGGGATGGTAAACAAAGTCGGTCGCTTTAATATTTTCCCAAGGGTTGATGTGAACTCCTTGTTCCTGACGGGATGGGGGGCAACGGCATTGTAGACACCATCCATGCTAGAATTTTCAACGGCATTAATCAACATGTTTACCAGGTCGTGGACATGAATCCAGCTCATCCAATGCGAGCCATTTCCTAGCTTACCACCCACACCCAATTTAAAAGGGGGCAGCATTTTATTTAAGGCTCCTCCATCATGGCCGAGCACCATACCTATCCGGCAGGCAACCGTTCGGACTCCAATGTTTTTTGCCTTAAAAATTTCATCTTCCCATTTTTGGCAGACGTCTGAAAGAAAACCCCTGCCTTTATATTGGGTTTCTGATAAAAACTCCTCTCCCCGGTTGCCATAAAACCCAATTGCAGATGCAGATACAAAAACATCTGGTTTTTTATCCATATAGGTCATGGCTTCCACCAGTCGACGAGTTGAAAGGACTCTGGATTTCAGAATCTTCCGTTTTCGTTCTGGAGACCAGTGCCTATCAGCAATTCCTTCGCCTGCCAGGTTAATTATCGCATCAACATCCTTTAAGACGCTGGGTGCCAGTCCATATTTTTCCGGATTCCACAAATGAATATTGCAGTGTGCCGGTATATGAAATCTCGCAGTTTCAGGGTTCCTTGTTAAAACTGAAATCTCATGACCTTTTTTATTCAGTTTTTTGATGAGTTCTTTCCCGATAAATCCTGTAGCTCCTGATACCATGATTTTCATAACGACCTTCTTTCTTTATGCAAAACCGTTAGATTTGAAACCCTATCCCGGCAGAGTCAATTAAAATTCACATTTGTTTGGTTCTTTTTATTTTTAGCTTTAGGCAAAACATTCTTGGCCTGATCTTTTTCAAAGTTCAACCAATGTCTTTTGCTTAACTCTTTAGTTGGAATAATCTTTTTAATATGGTTGTTTGCGTCTAAAACTTTTACCTCGTAAAACATGGCTAACCTCCTTGAAATTAAGAAATATGTGATTAACCTTTCACCTGCGATTCCTTTAGTAGAATCCTTGCTTCTTCCAGGGCTTTGTTGATATTGGGCAAGCCTCCTCCTGGAACAAAATCTACATAACGAATAATATTATTTTGATCTGCGACGATAACCGTTCTTCGCAAAACACCTAATCCCTCAATAAGCAACCCCGTGTTCTTTCCAAATTGGAGTTCGGGCATGTCTGAAAGAAAAAGCAGATTTTTGATTTTGGTTTTCTTTGCAAACTCCTGCTGGCTTTCCATGGTGTTGGTGCTAAGGGTGATGATGTCGACATGTTTGTCCAGCCCCCCGTTGGTTTCACTGAATTTGTGGGTTTGTATGTCACATACCGGGGTATTTAGTTTGGGTACCACACTGATGATTTTTATTTTTCCTTTCAAGTCACTTAAATCTATGTCCAGGTTTCCAAATGCTTTTAACTTGACGCTGGGCAAGGGTTTCCCAATCATAAGAACTTTTGCCCTATTCTTTGAAGAGCCAGAGTGGGCCGTCAGGGGAAAAAGAAAAACAAAAACAAGAAGCGTTACAATTCCAGATTTAAAGAATTTAGGTTTCATTGTGTTCTCACAGTTCTAGTAAGGTTTTCGATTTGTCTTCTTTTCAATAAAGGGAAACCCGGCGAACGGGATTTTCAAATTTTGCGAGTGGAGAATTTGAAAATCCTGGGCCCCCAACCCCTGAGGTCCTTCGCCGAGTCCCCTGGATAAAAATTCTTTTTCTAAGTTGTAAAATTTATTTTCCATTCGCTTTTTGCTTTTCCGTCTGGGTGAAGCTAATTAGAAAATCATAATAATTTTCGAAAGAAGGGATATAGGAAACGCCGGGAATGTGGCCGGGACTTCCTTCACCACCCGTTACCATTGAAACTGTTGGGTCGATTTCCTTCCGAAGTTTTTGGAGTTGAATTTCTGCGGTTGTGTAGTCAAAAGTATGCGAAATGCTCAGAGCCACAATTTCCGGCTTGTAATTTTCTATTGCGGAAATAATTTCGTCGATGGGGTTGTCAGCTCCAAGATAAATTATCTTGGAGCTGGTGACCGAAGTAACCACCGCACACATGAGTATTCCAAGAGTGTAGGGTTCTCCGGGAAGAGTCGTGATTAACACCACCGGCCCTTTTTTTCTGATATTTGATTGCCGCCATTTTTCACTTAGAAAACTAACCATACATTCGGAAGCAAAATGTTCGTGGGATACATTTAATTCTCCTGCTTCCCATCCGCTTCCGATCCTCTCCAGTAAAGGAACTGCAAAATCTAGAATAAAATTAAGGGCTCCATGACGTCCCCATTGCTCATGAAAACCGTTTAGCAGGGCGTCATCGTTTCCGCTATGAACCCACTGAACCCAGCTCTCAATCAGCATTTCGTTTGAGGTAGATTGGTTTTTCTTTTGTTTAACTGTTTCGGCTTTTGAGTTTGTGAAGGGGACCCTACCCATTAAAACCTGAAGCTCTTCCATGCTGGCAGTTACTACCTTGCTGGCCCGGTACCCGGATTCAAGAGCACTTGCAATGGCACGAAGTCGTGGAACCTCCTGCCGAGGGTACCTTCGATGTCCCGAGGGAAGGCGCTGAGACTGTGGGGCTCCGTATCTTTTTTCCCACACTCTCAGCGTGTGAACTCCTAGCCCGGTCATATTGGCAAGTTCGCCAATCGAAAGGTAATCTTCCACTGTTGTTAAATTTGTCATTTTCATTTCTTTCATTTAAATGTTTCCAATTAACAATGGATGCTTACCTTTGAGTCTTTGCTCAGGTTCTTAATCATAGCCACATCATCAATGTCCACGGTCTTGCCCAGCTGTTTGGCGAAAGAAAGACTTTGGACCAGGTCGTAGCCACGTTTGTCCCATTGATGAATCCGGTCTTCAATCATTCCATCCCTGCCCATAGTGATTTGAATAACGGCGGGGTGTTCCCCGAGGTTTTCAACTACAAAGTTGGAGCTGCAGCTTGACCTCCAACCCGGTTCAAGGACAATTTGATTCATGGGCGTTATATTCCTGCTTGCGTAGCCCGTACCATCTGCTGCATGAATCGGTGCGGCCATGCTCAAGGTGATTCCGACTATTCCTGCGATTCCGAGTTTTACAAGTTTGTTAAACATTTCAGTTCTCCAATCGTTCAGGGTTTAATAGATCTCTTACATGTTTTCGCTGTTTGAATTTGCCCTAGCTACGCTGGGTGCTACCGCGTGATTTAGTACCTTGATCCCTGAGACAGTCTTTTCAATTAAAAACTGATGACCCTGGATGGTTGTTTGAAAAGTGTTTCCTGCTTTAATTTCATATTCTTCTAACAGGGATTGCTCGAATGCGTTGAGTCCAACCAATACATTTTTTTCGTTTTGTACCATTGCCCTAACGATTTTGTCCTGAGTAGTCAGACCAAACGTCCATTCATAAGGAAGAGCGGCGTGGTCATGACCCGGATGGGATGGATGACCCATAGAAACTTTTGAGAACATGTGAGCCTTCTTAATAGGAACCTGATCGGTTTAAGAAACTTTTCCAACCCGGCTTGCGCCAACAATTTTCATTCCTGCAGAAGTTCTTTCCATTAAAAAATTGATGCCCCGGTTTTCAGTGTTGAATTTGTTGCCAACTTTAATGTCATAATGTTGCAGTTTTTTCTGTTCGAGAGGATTGAGGCCAATCAAGGAAGTCGGATTGGCAGAGTCAATACGACTATCCAATTTAGCTTTGAGGTTTTTAGACATGGCCCATTTGTAGGCAACGGTTGAATGGTCATGATCTGAGTGGGCCTTTGCGGTAGTTGTTGTCAATGTCATGGTTGCTGCGATTGCGATTGCGCTTAAGATTGTCCGGGCTTGTTTCATTTTGTTTCACCTTAAATTTAGTAAAAGTTTGAATTTGATCTAAAGTTCTACAATGTTCTAATTTTTAATTTAGACATTATTTTAAAATTTTTCAAGGTTTTTTAATTTATTTTTATACAAATATTTAGATTTTTTTATAACTATTTGAAATTAAAAGGTTTTTATTTTCAGGAAAATTAAAAAAAAGGGAGAAATCGGCTAAAAATAAGAAGGTTTTTGAATTAAATTCTCACTTTTCATTCCAAAATTTAGAATTATTTGAGATTTTTTATGTGAGGTTGGGATTTATCAAAGGGGGCGGTGCAATGAAAATTTTGAATCAAAGTTTAGAATATTGAATGATAAAAAGTAGATGTTTCCTCCAAATTTAGAAATTTGATGCTTTATGGAAAATAAAATAAAAATCGGTGTCAGCAGTTGCCTGGTCGGCGAAAAGGTTCGCTGGAACGGTGACCATAAACAAAACCATTACGTTCGCGAAATCCTTGCCGATTATTTTGAATATGTTTCCGTGTGTCCGGAGATGGAGGTGGGAATGGGAGTCCCCCGTGAAACGGTGGCTCTTTATGGCGATCTTGAAAAACAGCAGATGATCAGCAGGAAATCGCAAACGGATTGGACCCGGCCCATGCAGAAATATACCAAGGGAAAGATGACTTCTCTGTCCCGTGACGGACTTTGTGGTTTCATCTTTAAAAGTAAATCTCCCTCCTGCGGTTTGGGACGGGTTCCCATTTATACCGAGTTTGGAAGCGATAAGGTCCGGCATGGTGCCGGCATGTTTGCGGGCGCGTTCCAGGGAAAATTTCCGCTGGTTCCCACCGAAGATGAAGGAAGATTGAACGATTCCAAAATCCGCGAAAATTTCATCGTTAAAGTTTTCAGCTATTATCGACTGCAAAACCTGTACAGGAAAAGCTTTTCGGTGGGAGCCCTCGTAAAATTTCATACGCAGCACAAATTTTTGTTGCTGGCGCATAGCCGGAAACATTATGACCAGTTGGGGCAACTGGTGGCAAAATCAAAATCTATCAGCAAAGAAAAGCTCAGGGAGAGGTACGGAAAAACTTTTATGGAAGCGTTGTCTGTAAAATCTACTCCAAAAAAAAACACCGATGTGTTACTGCATATGATGGGATTTTTTAAAAAAATCCTGAGTAAAGGAGAGAAAGCGGATATCCTTAACACCATCGAAGATTACCGGAAGGAACTCGTGCCATTGATTGTTCCGGTCACGTTGATTCGGCACCAGGTGAACAAACACGATATAGAATATTTAAAAGACCAGGTTTATCTGAATCCGCACCCGAAAGAACTCATGCTTCGCAACCATGTTTGATCAGCCCACACGTCCTTTGAAAAACGGATTGTGTTTTTTCTCCTGTCCCACAGTAGTGGCGGGACCATGACCGGGGTGAATGGCGGTGTCATCTGGCAGACGTAAAACTTTTTTCGTGATGGAATCGAAAAGATCACTCCAGGAAGAATTGGCACGTCCCATCGAGCCGGCGAAAATAACATCTCCTGAAATCAAAGTTTTATTGATCAGGTAAGAGACCCCTCCCAAAGTATGTCCGGGAGTTTCCAGACAATTTATTTTCAATTTGCCCAGGGTAATTTCATCGCCTTCCTTCACAACTATAAAGTTGCTGCTTCCACTGGGTTTGGGTTCCTTGTGGTCGATATAGGTGGGACATTCAAAAGCACTGCTCAGTTGTCCCAGTCCACCGGCGTGGTCCGGGTGCGCATGGGTCAACAAAATCTTACTTGGTCGAACCCCCATCTCTTTGGCTTTGGCGATGATGGTTTTGGGGTTGGCACCGGTATCCACTACCGCCGTTTCACCCGTTTCCTTGCAACGCACTAGAAAGCAGTTGACCGGGTACTCGCCCATAAAAACATTCAGGGTAACCAGATCAAAATCGGGATCATAAGCGGGGGCTTCAGGTTCCCATTGCTCTTTGGCAATATCGATTAGAGCCGGTCCGTCCAGGTCGAGAGCTTGTGCGAGTTTTAAAACGTCTGCATCATCGGGAGTCAGTTGATAGCTTTCTATTTTTTGGAGATCGTTGTCCTGAAGGTCTGTGGCCTTGACCAGATCGCTTCGCGACCAGTCTTTTCCGTCCCGCGCTTTTTGTAAAATATCTCCCAATTCATCTTCAAGCGGCATACCTTTCTTCTCCTTTTATTTCATTCGTCCTTTGAACACCAGTTCTGCAATTCCTGACTTGTCCAGTTCTCCCTTGCCGATACTTACCAGTCTCCGGTACTGGTCAAAAGTGACTTTTGCGAGCGGCAACTCCAATCCTTCCGATTGTGCCAGATTGAGGGCGATTCCTGAATCCTTTGCAGCATGGGTTCCGGAAAAATAACATTCGTGATCCCGATTCTGCATGTCTTCCCCATCGGTTTCTAGTACCCGCGATGCCGCCCCGGTTTGGCTGAAGACTTCGCGAAGCATGGTGAGGTCGAGTCCGAGCGCATCACCGAGTCCCAACCCCTCCGCAAGCGCGGCGGTGTTGCAGTTCATCACCATGTTGACGAGAGCTTTCACCTTCGCGGCATCACCTGCCGGACCCACATAACGAAGTTGCGAGCTCAGGTCTTCAAGAATGGAACGGGCCTTTTCAAAAACCGGTTTCTTCCCGCCACACATGAGATACAGCGTTCCTTCCCGTGCCTGGGTGATACTGCTAGCCATTAATGCTTCGAGATTGCTGCCGCCACTTTTTTCGACCCGTTCTTCTGCCATGATATGGGCATCAGGAGTGACCGTGGCGAAGTTGATGAACAGTTTGTCCTTTGCATGGTTGAGCAGGCTTGCGGAATCCGATTCCGAATAGATCTCGTCCATCGACGTGTCATCGGTAACTATTGTTAGGATAACGTCGCTGAGTTCCGCAACACGTGCTGGGGTGGAAGCGGCTTCGCATCCCAACTCCTTCGCTAAAGATTCCGCTGCTGGTGCATGGCGATCCTGAACTGCTGGGATGTTGTATCCCTTGTCCTTGAGACGTCGTGCCATATTGGCTCCCATCCGCCCCACACCCACAAAACCGATACGACTTTTCATAATTTATAATTTCCTTTTACTCGATAAAAAAGAATTATCTATTTATACCAGATTCATTCTTTTTAAGCAGGGTGGAATTCAAAATGGTTGAGTTTCCCCGGGCGTATTTTTTCGCAGATTGAAAATGTTTTGCAGCTTCTG
>JAYNIA010000072.1:0-9884 GCA_038108555.1 Nitrospinota bacterium
ATAGCTTTATCAATATTGGACATGACAGCTGTTTCAGTGACTTCTATTTCCAGATTCTCAGAGGTTGCAGGTTGTCTGAATTAACCAACATAGAATTTTTATCGAAGATCGATTTCCTGAAAAACCTTCCCGCAGAAGTTTTGGAGTCCGTTGCCAATGAATGCTTATTAAGAATGCTGGAAGACAAGGAGGTTTTGTTTGAAGACGGCGATAGTGGCAATTCCATGTTTGTCATTCTCTCTGGGGGGTTGACGGTCATAAAACATGAAACCTGTATTGCTGTTCGGGGACTGGGAGAATACATCGGGGAAATGGCCTTGATAGAGTCCAAACCGCGGTCAGCCAAAGTGGTTTCTCAGGGGGATACCCATCTTCTGGAAATAACCCATGATCTGTTCCATTCCAAACTCTCTTCCTACCCGGATGCTTTGATGGCCATCATGAAAACGCTTTCAAGGAGGGCTCGCGAAAACCTGAAGATGTTTGAAAAGTCCGATGCGGAAGTGGATGTCTTAAAAAGCGGGGATGATAAGATTGAAAAACAGATGACTTTTTTAATGCAGGAAGTGGGATTGACTCAAAGAGAAGCTGATGTGGCCCGGCTGATTTGCGAAGGTTTGAGTGACAAGGAAATTGCCAGGAAAATTAATCTGAGTCCGCACACCGTAAAAGATCATTTGAAGCGTATTTATTCCAAGTTCCGGGTTCATGCCCGTACCCAGTTAGTATCCCTGATGTATAAATAACCTCCCAACTTTCTTTTTACCTTTTTCCTGCAAAATTGAGCTATTCCATTATTAATCTCTGACAGGCATTGGCGTGTGGGACTTTCTGCGCTATAATATAAAGTTTAACAACAGGTTAATGGTTTTTTGCGATGTTGCTCCGGCAAATACAGGAAGATATTGCGGTGGCTTTGGAAAAAGATCCTGCCGCCAGAAATGGACTGGAAGTTCTGTTTCTTTATCCGGGAGTTCATTCTTTGATTGCCTACAGGTTCACGCATTGGCTTTGGGGAATAGGGTTCAAGTTTATTGCCCGGGGTTTGTCGCAATTTGCCCGTTGGGTCACCGGCATTGAAATTCACCCTGCGGCCATTATTGGAAAACGGTTTTTTATCGATCATGGCATGGGAGTGGTTATTGGAGAAACTTCAGAAATAGGGGACAATGTTTTTGTCTATCAGGGAGTCACCCTGGGAGGATTAGCGACCAAAAAAGGGAAACGTCATCCCACAATTTCTGACGATGTTGTTATCGGGGCTGGGGCCAAGGTTCTAGGACCCATCAAAATAGGCTGTAATACCAAAATTGGTTCTGGTTCCGTGGTCCTGCAAGATGTCCCGGAATACTCAACGGTGATCGGGGTCCCGGGCCGGGTGGTATTTTCTGGTATTTCTTCTGAGATGGAAGATGAAGAAGGGCCAGAATCTTTTCCAGATCCTGTTGCACGTGCTATAGAATGTATGTTGGATCGGCTACCGGAAATGGAAAAAGAAATCCGCCAGTTGAAAGAAACACTTCATGAAAACGGCATTGCCGTGCCGGATTCTTCCTCAATTGATGAAGTTCCCAGAAAAAAGATTACCGGTTAGAAGCGGTTAGTTTTTCTTCTCTGCAAACCATTCCCTGTTGTTCTTTTAGGAAATATTTTTAACCCGTATTTTGTCCATGGAAAAAATATATTTAGATCATAACGCCACAACTCCCTTGCACCCTGAAGTTTTGGAAGCAATGCTGCCTGCACTTAAGGAAAACTTTGGAAACCCTTCCAGTGTGCATTCTTTCGGTCGGTCTGCCAGAGTTAAATTGGATGAAGCCCGCGAAAAAGTTGCAAACCTTATTGGAGCCAATTCCTCTGAAATCATCTTTACCAGTGGCGGAACCGAGGCGAATAATCTGGCCCTTTTAGGGCTTGCATTAAATGATAAGAGTAAAAAAATAATTACCAGCAAGGTGGAGCATCCTTCCATTATTAATCCCTGCCGGCAATTGGAAAATCAGGGGGTAGAGGTTCAGTATCTTGATGTAGATAGATCCGGACGCATAAATATGGAGGAATTGGAGTCCAGTTTGACTGATGCGACGGCTTTAATATCCTTGCAACACGCAAACAGTGAGACAGGCGTTTTGCAGGATATAAAAAGGGTAAGCGAAATTGCTCAGAAAAGGGGAATCCTTTTTCATACGGATGCCGTTCAAAGCGTAGCAAAAATTCCATTTGACTTAAAAGAGTTTCCTGTGGATATGTTATCCATTTCGGCGCACAAATTTAATGGGCCGAAGGGTGTAGGTGCGTTGTTTCTTAAGAAAGGGACACCACCTCTTTTTTCACCGGTATGTGGTGGAAGCCAGGAAAAGAAGAGAAGGGGTGGAACAGAAAATGTTGCAGGTATTATCGGATTTGGAAAAGCCTGCGAGTTGGCGGTCGATAGAAGAAGTGAAATTTCAGAGCTGAGAGATTACTTCCAAAAAAGAGTCTGCGAGATGATCCCAGGAACTGAATTATTGGGGGACAGTGAAAACCGGCTGCCCAATACCCTAAATATGGCTTTTGAGGGGGCAGAGGGGGACACTCTGCTAATTGCTTTGGATATGGAGGGAATCGCAGTTTCGACAGGGTCTGCCTGCAGCTCAGGAACAGGGCTTCCCTCACATGTTCTTCAGGCCATGGGAATTCCTGATGACAAGATTAACAGCTCCATCAGATTCAGTCTGGGGCAAAATACGTCTAAAAAGGAGCTTGATTTGGTAGTGGAGACCCTGGTGAAATCCGTCGGACTCAATAAAATAGCTATTTTATGAGCTCAAAACTAATGAAATTTAGCAAGTTATTCGATAAATAGTATAAATATTTGAGTATTGGGCCTCATATTATTGTATTGACAAAATTCTGACGACCCAATATAATTCATTGATTATTAAGGGGTAACACTTCCCAACCGATTTTGTATGGAGAAAAACATGCCACCGGTCACCTTCTTACCACGCCTTTTACTGGTAATTTTTTTATCATTCCCCCTGTTTTTAAGTGGTTGTAGCTATCTGCCCTGGATAGGAGATGAAGAGGACGACCTCGCCTTTGAGGAGGATTTTCCCTTTGAAGATGATGAGATGGTTGATAATGCGCCAAGAAGGGGTCGGAGCAAAGGAAAGAGTAGAACAGCCAGTCGTGATAGGGATGGTGATAGAAGTATTGAGGACGACTTTTTTTCCGAGGATGAATCTTTAGCCGACGAAAGGATGGAAGATGACAGAGGTTTTGAAGATGAAGATCCCGATGGATTTGCAAGTATTGATCAGGGTACAGATGGTGGGGAGCTTAAGGGTGATGTAGAAAGTCTGCAAAATCAGCAAGAGGCTCTCATCAGCAAGGTTCGGGAATTGGAGGAAATGCTCAGTACATTGCAACCCAAAATAGATGCTGCGACTGAGCGCATTGAAGGGGGCGTCTCCTCTGCATCAGATTCAACCGATTTTCTTGAACCGGAGGTGGAAGATCTTAAAGCCCAGGTGGCAAGACTGAACGAAGAAATTTCTCGCTTAAAGATGCAAAAGTCGCGGGCTCCGTCAATGCATCGCTCTAAACCGCGCCGTGCAAAAATGAAAACTCCACCTGAATACGACAGGGCTCTGGCGGCATATCGAAATAGAAATTACGACGAATCAATCCTGCTATTCCAAAATCTTGCTCTCAGCAATCCTCCCAACCAGTTAAAAGACAATATTGCATTTTGGATAGGCAGCAATTACCTGGCGTTGGAAATGTATGATGATGCCATCCTGCAATTTGAGACCGTATTAAACAAATATCCTCGTGGCAACAAGGTTCATGACTCCCGCTATATGCTTGGGGTGAGTTATTCCAAAAAGGGAGAAACCAGCAGGGCGATAGAAGTGCTCGAAGGCGCTTTGAAAAGGAATCCTACCGCTGAAGTACGGGGAAAGATTCTAGCTCAATTGAACCAGATTCAATAGGCCTATTTTTATATTTCCCAGCCTATCTTAACAGTTGAAGCCAACCCCAATTTAGGTTATCCTCCTTCCATTGAAGCTGTGGCAGACTGGTTTGCGTCTGTTTTTGTTACTTGTCCCCTGGCTTGAATATCCCGATTCTTCTTTAGAGGGCTCCAGAAATTTCAGAGCAACTCGGTCTCAGTCATTTCCCCGTAGCTAATAGTCGCGTTTCAAATAAGTAATTTGCAATGGCATTGATTAAAAAACATAGTCAGGTTTATTCAACGGCAATATTTTTTTTCAATAGTTTTGCCGTAGCCCTTGCCTGGTTGTGTGCTTATCTGGTTAGGTTTAATCTGGAGCTTTTGTCACCGGCCAGCACACCTCCAGTGGAAAATATGTATTTATACGCGCTTTTACCGATCTGGATTGTCTTTTATATAAATAGCCGGGTGTTGGGGCATGATAAACCGATAAGTCGTAATTCACCAACCAGTGAATACTTTTCTATTTTTAAGCTAACTTCCTTTTCTGTACTTTTATTAACTGCGGGAACTTTCTTTTACCGTGAACTTTCTTTTTCGCGAATTATGGCGGTCTATTTTTGGATCTTTGCCAATGTGTTTTTGCTTATTTCTCATCGATTGGTTCGATTCCTGGTTAAGAAAATGCATGGCAGGGGAGTGAGCTTGCGAAAAGTTCTTGTGGTAGGGGCAGGGGAGTTGGGGCAAAAAGTAGTGCAGAAGCTCAACCTGTATCCTGAAATTGGATTTTCGGTAGTGGGTTATTTGACTCATGATCCCGAAAAGGTAGGGTCGGTTCATGAGGGCTGCAAGGTGCTGGGACTTTATGATGATTTGAACCGGTGTATAAAAGAAAATGATGTGAGTCAGCTTTTTATCGCGCTTCCTTTAAAGGCCCACGACCGGTTGAAGAAGATCCTTTCCAGCTTGGAAGAAGAAACTGTAGATATAAAACTTGTCCCGGATTTATTGAGCTATATGGATTTGCAATCGGGCATCGAAGAACTGGATGGAATGCCTGTAATAAACCTTACTGAGTCCCCTCTATATGGATGGAACACCGTAGTTAAGCGGGTTTCGGATATCATTTTATCCAGCCTGGCTATTATTATTACATTCCCGCTAATGATAATAATTGCTCTAGCCGTCAAATTGGGGTCCCGAGGGCCTCTATTATATAAGCAGGAGCGGATGGGTCTGGATAGGGATGTCTTTATGATGTACAAATTTCGGTCTATGAAAATAGGGGCTGAAAATAAAACGGGACCGGTTTGGGCGAAAGAAGATGATGACAGGAGAACCCCGGTGGGTTCATTTTTGAGAAGCACCAGCCTCGATGAGCTACCCCAACTTTTTAATGTGTTTATGGGGCAAATGAGTTTGGTTGGACCCCGACCCGAGAGACCGGTGTTCGTGGAAGAATTCAAAAAATCCATACCTTTTTATATGCTTCGATTAAAAATGAAAGCCGGACTAACAGGGTGGGCTCAGGTAAACGGCTGGCGGGGAAATACCTCTTTGGAAAAGAGGATAGAGTTCGACCTTTATTACATAAAACACTGGTCTTTATTGTTTGATCTGAAAATTTTATTTTTAACAATCTGGAAAGGATTTATTAATCGGCATGCCTACTGAGCCCAGGGTTTTAGCGGTTATTCCGGCCCGCTGGGCTTCCTCCCGCTTTCCCGGGAAACCGCTCGCAAATATTGCCGGTGTGCCTATGATACAAAGAGTCGTTGAGAGAACGAATCAGGCGAAAAGTGTTTCAGAAGTTATTGTGGCTACTGACGACACGCGAATCCTGGAATTGGTAAATAAAAACGGAGGCAATGCTGTAATGACCTCTGATAGCCACGAATCTGGAACAGATCGGGTGGCTGAAGTGGCAAGGGAAAGGGAATGTGATATTGTAGTGAATGTTCAGGGGGATGAGCCGCTAATCCCACCTCAAAATATTGATCAGGTGGTTCGACCCATGATTGAAGACCCATCCCTTTGTGTGACAAGCTTACGGATTCGGATTCGGGACCCGAAGGAGCTGATAAATAAAAATGTTACGAAAGTTGTGGTTGATAAGTTTGACTCTGCATTGTACTTTTCAAAAGCACCCATTCCATGGGACCGAGATTCCTGGCCTGAAAACCCGGATGCCAATGCCGATTTATCTTCACCTTTGTGGTTTAAACATATTGGGCTTTATGCCTATCGAAAAAAATTTTTGATGGACTTTTCTTCATTGCCTGCTTCTTCCCTTGAAAAAATAGAGAAACTGGAACAGTTAAGGATTCTGGAAAATGGATTTCCTATAAAAGTTGTCGAAACCCAATTAGATTCAATTGGGGTGGACTCTCAAGCAGATATTGAGTTGGTTGAAAAACAATTGGTCTAACCCGGTAATTTGAGCCCTCGAGGAACGTAAGTGAATAAAAAGAAAAATGGTAAAAAAATAAAATACATCTTTGTAACCGGTGGCGTACTTTCCTCCCTGGGTAAAGGGATTGCCGCCTCTTCGATAGGAAGCCTCCTTGAATGTTCGGGGCTCAAAATTACTATTTTAAAGCTCGACCCTTATATAAATGTCGACCCGGGGACCATGAATCCATTCCAGCATGGAGAAGTCTATGTTACGGATGACGGTGCTGAAACGGATCTCGATCTCGGGCATTACGAGAGATTCACCCATGCAAAAATGCGACGTGCGAATAATGTAACCGCGGGAAAAATTTATCACAATGTGATTCAAAAAGAACGGAAGGGGGAGTATCTGGGCGCAACCGTTCAGGTTATTCCACATATTACAGATGAAATAAAACAGCATATTAGGAATGTGGGGGAAGGGGTCGATGTTGTCATTTGTGAAATTGGAGGAACGGTAGGCGATATTGAAAGTCTTCCATTCCTTGAAGCAATCCGCCAGTTTAAGTTTGAAGTAAAACCCAAAGATGTTTTATACGTTCATTTGACTTTGGTTCCTTACATAAAAACCTCGGATGAACTCAAAACCAAGCCCACTCAACACAGTGTGCAAAAGCTCAGGGAGATTGGTATCCAGCCGGATGTATTGCTTTGTCGAACGGAAAAGAAATTATCCAAATCGATGAAGGAAAAGATTGCCCTGTTTTGTAGTGTCGATAAAGATTCAGTTATCACGGCTATGGATGTGAGCTCCATTTATGAGGTTCCCCTCAGCCTGGAAAAGGAAGGGTTGGGAGAAATCATTCTTGAAAAACTTGGCATGAAAGCGAAAAGTCCTGACTTGGCGCGATGGGAAAAAATTAATAAAATCCTCAAGAAGCCGGAAGGGGAAGTGAAAATCGGTATTGTCGGAAAATATGTTGATCTGAAAGAATCTTATAAAAGCCTTACTGAAGCCTTAATTCACGGAGGCATTGGGAATAATGTTAAAGTCATATTCAACTGGGTGGATGCGGAAGAGCTTGAAAGCGAAGATGGAATAAAACAATTAGCGGCTTGTGACGGGGTCCTGGTCCCCGGAGGATTTGGAGACCGGGGAATAGAAGGGAAGATCAACGCGGTTCGTTTTGCCCGTGAAAACAAGGTGCCTTATTTTGGAATTTGTCTGGGCATGCATTGTGCCGCTATTGAGTTTGCTCGACATGTTGCCAACCTTAAAAATGCAAACAGCGCAGAGTTTTCTACCACATCCCCCTATCTGGTGATCGATCTTCTTCCAGATCAAAATGCAGATGGAGATAAAGGCGGAACCATGCGGCTGGGCGAATATCCCTGTCAGTTAAGAAAGAAATCAAACGCCTATAAGGCTTATGGAAAGCGGGAGATAGAGGAGCGGCACCGCCACCGGTATGAATTTAATAATATGTACCGCATCCAGATGGAGGAGGCGGGACTAAAAATAAGTGGATTGTCACCGAATGGCAATCTTGTAGAAATAATTGAACTGGAAGACCACCCCTGGTTTCTCGCAGGCCAGTTTCATCCTGAGTTCAAATCCTCCCCCATGGAACCCCATCCCCTGTTCCGTGACTTCATTTCCTCATCTCTGGAACATCAAAGGAACAATCATAAATAAAACGGAGCAAGAGATTTTGAAGCTATAAAACCTGCCAATTAGTTGGATACGGTTTCGCTGAATACTGAAACGGCCATTTCAAAATTACGGACTGCTATAAGTCGGGTCCTAACGTAACTTTTGATATAATCCAAGACCTCAATTTTTACTTCCTCAACTGCTTGCTTGATTTCCGGTTCAAATTTTTCATTTCTTTCTGACTCAGAAAGATTTGCTGGAGCGGATGTAGACTGGGACCTGAGAGATTGAATTAAATTTGTTCCAAATAGCTCTAGCGATTGGAGAGATAAGATAATATCGTTTCCCGGGTTAGTTTCATCTAAATCAACCGCAAGGCGGGGATCAAGATGGTTCTCCTTGGATCTCTCAAGCAATTCGATATAAACGTTATTAAAAGCTGCGTTCTCTCTTTTTTCCCAATTTGATTTTAAATTTTTCGGGATCGAAACCATTTTCCCATGCAATGTTTCAAGATCCTTTTTAGCTTTTTCTATATAATCTTCTTCGAACTTCTCATAAGAAGCCTCCAGCCGGGTTTGGTTTTGCGAAGGTTCATTGTTTGGTGCCGGGGTCCCATCGGTTCCCGGGATGGCTGGTGTATTCTTTGTCATGGGGAGATTGGCTCCCATACTTTGGCCAATATTGAACATGGCAAGGTTCCTGGCAGAATTGATAATATCCTTAGGATCTGCAGAATAATTTTTCACAGTCCAGTTTCCGATATCATCTTTCGCAAGAACATAATTCGTATCGCCACCACCTGAAACACGAATTCGGTTTATGTTTTGCCAGAATTGTTTGTCGATTTCCCTGTTGATCCTGCGGCGGTTCTTTTCCTGACAATCTTTACACTCACCAAATAAGCCCCTGAAAACCCTTGAGCGTAGGAGATTTTTCCACCCTAAATCTGCATCGTCCTGCAACGAAGTGGAGGGAAAACTGTTTCTCAGATAGGCAAATGCCGGGCGAATGGCTACCATTCCCGCCCGATGCTCATAGGCAGCGCTCAGTGCTTCTTCAAGATGTTTGACAGCCCCTGATTTCTCGCCACCTGCACGAACGGCCTGGATATGTTCATATTTAAGGGTCTTGATCAATTGATCCATCACCTCTTTGGTGTTTAATTCGGACTTTCGCCCAATATCCAATCTGGCGATTCGATTTTCGGGAAGAGGATTTTCCATTTGCGGTAATCTTATCTGTACTCGTTCAATGGCATCCTGTAGTTTCTTTTTCTCATCGTTTACGACTTTTTTAGCCACGACAGCTGTTACAGCAGGAACCTCACCACCGTCATTTGCCTTGATGATGAATGTATGTCCGATATTTTCCCCGGCCAAATTGGCATTCTGAGTTGTGGTGAGTTTTAATAGGATTGTTTCATCACGTTCATTTTCGGTATCGTTTTTGATGTCGACATCAATGGTTTTTACAAGTTCGTTTTTAGATCTATCAAAGGTTAAATTGCGTGTGGTTGGGACGGTGAAATCATTATTTTCAGAAGCGGTGCTACCAAGTTTTACCACTTCGTAGCCCACAATTGCGTCTGCTGATTGGGGATTATTTGATAATTGAACCTTTATCTTAGCCGGTGTAACTTCCTCTTTGCCTTCTGATTTCACCACTTCAAAATAAACTGAGGGTTTTCCATCATTATCAATGATTCTATAGACATGCTCATTGTTACTTCCGAGTTTCGCACCTGTGGGGTCGGACAATTGCAGAACAAAGGTGCGATCTCCATTGTCGACAGAATCATCAGTAACGGTGAGACCCGGGATGGATTTTGATAACTCGCCTTTTTTGAAAATCAGTACACCATCCGTAAGTTGAAAATCTTTGCTTGTACCATTT
>JAYNIA010000073.1:0-9845 GCA_038108555.1 Nitrospinota bacterium
TTAATCACCACCAATCTTTGGAGCAGTGAGTTGTCGAAGCTGGTTTCCAATGCGTTTCTGGCTCAAAGGATTTCCTCAATAAATTCCATTGCTGCCATTTGTGAAGCCACTGAAGCGGATGTTACAGAAGTCTCAAAAGCGGTGGGCAGGGATTCACGAATTGGCGCAAAATTTTTGAATGCCGGCCCCGGATTTGGGGGTTCCTGTTTTCGTAAGGATATTTTGAACCTGGTTTATTTGTGTGAATATTACCAGTTGAATGAAGTGGCTTCTTTTTGGGAACAGGTAGTGGCACTGAACGATTATCAAATGGAACGCTATGTGAAAAGAATCCTTCAAGCCATGTTCAACACATTAGTTGATAAAAAGCTTGCTGTTTTTGGTTTTGCTTTTAAGCCTGATACGGGAGACACACGCGATGCTCCTGCCATTTATATCTGCAAACGACTGCTTGAGGAAAGGGCTCACCTAAAAATCACCGACCCTCACGCACTGGAGAATGCCAAAAAAGACTTGGAAGGAATAGATAATAACGTGGAATATATTGAAGATCCTTATCAAGCTGCTGAAGGTGTTCATGGCATTGCCCTGATTACGGAATGGGCGGAATACAAGAATCTGGATTTTCAGAAGATTTTTGACAAAATGGAAAAACCGGCGTTCATTTTTGATGGTAGGAACCATCTGGACCATAAAACTTTATACGATATTGGATTCAACGTATACTCAGTCGGTAAAGCACCTCTCACGCATTTTTAATTGACCTCACCTCAGTGCCCACTTAGAGGGAGCCTAAAATGCTTGTATCTAAAAAATATTTTTTAGTCGCTGCAATCTTCCTTCTTTTGTCCGGATGCAAACTGGATTTTACAGCCAATATAGACTTAGGTGATTTAAATTCGGTGGCGTTATCCCAGCGAGAGGGATTAAGCTCATCTGGAACCATTAAATTTGAAGTAGGGTCGATGGCAAATTGTGGTGAAGACAATGCCTTCTTCACCTCTATCCTTGAACAACATTTTCTTGATTTTAAAATATTGCCCTGCGAGCAGGTAGGAATGGAAACCTATTTTGTTGCTGGTATAAAAATTCCCATCCTATACTCCCATATCGATTGGCCGGAAAGGACGCATAGTCTTATAGCCCTTCAGGCCTATCCCTCTAGAAAAATAGGCGGGGTGGATGTTGAACTGCTGCTCAATCAGGCCCGATTTCGTAGAATCAACAAAGCGGTGGAGAAAAAATATTTCCAGAAATTCGAACTGTCACGCATAGCCATCAATTTAAAAAATGATCAGGTGAGTTATCAGGATGTTCTGGTTTCAGATGTGTTTGTGAATGACCAACCCGTTGTGGAGCTTAAAGCGTTTGGATTGAGTCCCGGAAAAGGTCTTCAAGTCGAACTTTCAGATGTGAAGCAGGAATTCTTCTCTCTTCATAACCGCGTCAAGATGTTCAGCTTGATCCTGAGTATTTAAATTTATTTGTTCATCTCAAAGGGTTTATGACAACCCGTGCAGGCACCCATGGGGCGATGCGGCATAATGGGGATCTTTTCTTCTCCCGACATATGACATTGCATGCAGTCTTTGGCAGGGGGTGCCGGTTTATGATAGGGAGCGGTGTTTATTCCTGGTGCGGCGCTGATAAAGGAATAACCCAATCCCCCAATGACCATCACACCGATGACCGCTATCATACGATAAAAATTTCTGGTCCCGTCAGATTTCTTTGCCAAGTTATTTGTTCCCTGAATTAATCAAACTAAATATGGGCAATGGCATCAATTTCAACTTTGGCACCTTTGGGAAGAGCTGCGACCTGAACACAGGCTCTTGCAGGTTTGTTCTCTGAAAAAAACTTTTCATAAACCTCATTCATTCGCGTGAATTCCGATAAGTCTGCCAGGTAGACCGTGGTTTTAATGACGTTATTAAAACTTAATCCATCCGCTTTTAATATGGCTTCAATATTCTTTAATACTTTTTCTGTTTCAATTTCAATGCTCCCTGTAACCATTTCCATGGATTTGGGGTCCAGTGATATTTGTCCGGAAGTATATAAAAAATTCCCAATCCTAATCGCTTGTGAATAGGGACCTATTGCAGCGGGTGCTTCTGATGTGGATATGATTTTCTTATTCATTTTTCCTTTTAAATTTAGTTGAACAGTTCCATTTTTTTTATAAAGCGATAGGACTTTGGTTCTCTACCCAGGTGGGATAGGACCAGTCGATGCGTTACTTTTTCAACTTCTTCCACTTGGTTTTTAGGAATTTTAATCCTTCCGCAGCTTGATATCTCTACTTCCAACAATTTTTTTATGTAGTTTCGAGTTCCCGTGGAAAACTGGATGTCCGTTGATACTCTTTTTGCGCATTCGTAACATATTATTCCATTTTGGATGTAGTTGAATTTGAATGTCCCATTCTCCGAAACTTTTTTGCAAACCACACATTGATCTAATTGGGGCTTATACCCGGAAAGAGATAGCAGGCGAATCTCAAACAAGCGAATTAATGAATCCAGTTCTGTTTGCTGTTTTAAAGCACTGAGAGTTTGTTTCAATAGATTAAAAATTCTTTTGTCCTGATGTCCTTCCAATATCATTGAATCTATCAATTCGAGAAAATAGACCCCTTTATAGAGCTTTCCGAAATCTTCCCGGATAGATTGAAAAGATTCGATTATATCAGCTTGATTGAGACGATACAGGTTTTGGTTTTCTTTGCCAAAATAGATGAGTTGGATAAGGGACATCGGTTCGAGGGAACCCCAAAATCGATTTTTTACTTTACGGGCACCTTTTGCCACACATTTAACTTTCCCATGGTTTTCTGCCAAAAAGGTAATTAATCTATCAGAATCGGATAGATTAATGCTTTTTAACACGATGGCTCGTGTTCTATAGAGTGCCATTATTTTTCCTGCTCTAGTTTCAGAAGAAACCGTTTTATATTAAGGCCTCCGGTGTATCCACCCAAATTACCACTTTCGCGAATGACCCGATGGCAAGGGATTATAATAGATAAGGGGTTTTTCCCGTTGGCATTTCCGACGGCCCGTGTTGCATTTGGGTTCTTAATGGCGGAAGCCAGCCATTTATAACTTCGGGTAGTTCCGTAAGGGATCGTAATTAGTTTTTTCCAGACCTTTTGTTGAAATGGAGTTCCCAGTTGAAAGTCCAGGGGATATTCAAAATGTTTTAATTTTCCTTCAAAATACCTGGAAAACTGCTTGATCAAATCTTTAAACCCGGAGTTGTTTTTTGAGATTTCTGCAGAAGTTAGCCGGGATAAATAATTTTCTAACGATCTTTCATTGGTAACTTTGTTTACCAGCCGTAATAGCCCTTTGGGTGAAGCTACCAGGCCCGTATAACCAATGGGGTTTTTAAATACGGTGTAGGTTATAGGTATATCAAGGGGGATTCGTGAATAGGTCTTCATTTTCATTTTTTTTTAAATTTCAAAACAAGAATAACATATCAATATTGAAGGAAAAATATTTCTTTAGCTTGATACCCAATTAACAAGGAAAAGGCTTAAAGAGGGTATGTAGGTAATCAAAAGAAGGCCCAATAGTCGGAAACCTAAAAAAGGCAATACGGCTTTATATAGTGAAAGAATTGGCTTTCCAAATCTTGTGCTGGCAATGAACAGGTTGATTCCAACGGGCGGGGTAGAATAACCGATTTCAAGATTTGAAAGAAAAATGATTCCCAAATGAATCATATTGATGTCAAAACTTTTTGCAATGGGTATTATCAGAGGCACCACAACTATGATGGCTGAAAAGATATCCATCATGCAGCCAACCAAAAGTAGAAATACGTTTAAAACAATTAAAAATGTAAGGGGATCGTGGATGTATTGGCGCATGGTTTCAAGGAGGGTCATAGGAACCTGTTCATCGATGAGGTAGTTGGTAAATCCCATGGCTGTTCCCAGGATAATAAGGATGGAGCCTACCAAAACCATGCTGTCACGCATTAAAACCGGGATATCCTTTGTCAAACTTAAATCTTTATAGATTAAAGATTCAACAATAATTACATAGACTACTGTTACCGATGCTGCTTCGTTTACGGTAAATATTCCACTGTAAATTCCCACAAGGACGATGAAGGGCAGGGGTAACTCCCACGCTACTTCGCGCAATGCCTGCGGCGCATCTGAAAAATTGGGTTTGTTGGTTAAAAGATCAAGGCTTTTACCCTGATAAATGGCGTAACCTGAAAGGATTAATATCATAAGCAAACCCGGAACAACCCCGGCCAAAAATAACTTGTCTATGCTTACCTGGGCGATTAATCCATAAAGAATTAAAGGAAGGGAAGGGGGAAACAACAATCCCAACGAGCCTGAAGAGGTGACGAGCCCCAGTGAAAAGTTTTCCCCGTATTTTTCTTTGATGAGGATAGGATAAAGCAGTCCCCCCAATGCAATAATGGTCACCCCTGATGCTCCTGTTAAAGCGGTAAAGAATGCACAGGCAAGGAGTATGGCTAGCGGAACTCCTCCCGGTATACCTCCGAAAAGGGATTGCGAGAGCCTGGTCAGTCGTTCCGGAGTTTTTCCGTGGGCCAGGACGAATCCGGCAAAGGTGAAAAGGGGGATTGCTATCAGCGTGGGGTTGCTGGCAACACGATAAAGTTCAATGAAAATGGCTACTGAATCAATATCAGCGTTATAGAAAGAAACAAGTCCCGCCAATCCTATGATGGCAAATAAAGGAACCCCTAAAAGAGCCAGTAATATTATTCCAAAAGCGATCATGAGGTTTCTTGGATGGAATTTTCTTTTGAGCGCTCAATGGATTTCA
The DNA here is from genome assembly GCA_038108555.1 of Nitrospinota bacterium. GTDB lineage: Bacteria > Nitrospinota > Nitrospinia > Nitrospinales > VA-1 > UBA8687. The sequence goes on from JAYNIA010000073.1 coordinate 4,824, forward strand.
ATAAAAATCGAAAAGCGATCATGAGAAAGCTATAAGGAAGAATGAGTAAAAATACCCATACAGGTAAATCAAGAAATAAAATGGATTCGGATTCTTTCTCAAACAGAACGAAGGACCAGGCGGCCCAGGCCAAAAATCCACTGATAATGGATGCAAAAAAACAGTTAAGGTTGGTTATGTTTTTTTTGTATTTTGGGGGCAAAAAGTTGGAGAGAGCATCAATGGAAATATGCTTATTTTTGCTGACCGCCAAACTTGCCCCTAAGAATCCCGTCCACAAAACCAACTGTCGAAGAAGCGTATCTCCCCAGATCAGGGCTTGATTGAAAAAATTTCTTGAAACCATTTGCCCAAATGAAAGAACGATCATTATGGATAAAAGGCAAACAATAAGAAACCCTTCAAGCCTGGCAAAAATCCGGTCAATTGAATTAATAAGTTTCACTGGGTCAGGGTAGGCATTTTAGGGGTTAATATCCTGTAATTTCAGGTCTTGTCAAAATTAATACTGATATTATAATAAACGCTTCGAGCACCTGTCTCAATCTTATTTGTTTGGGTAAATTTTGATAATGCATTTTTCGTTTCGCTTAATCTGTTTCTGTTTGGTGGTTGCATTTTTTCCTGGGATTCTATGTGCCCAGGAAAATGCCAATTCGGAAATGGTGTTTTTTCCTGAAGGAGAGTTTGAAATGGGGAGTCCTGAAGGGGTGGGCAAAAAGAACGAGCATCCCAAACATAAAGTTTTTTTAAATGCCTTTTACCTGGATAAGTTTGAGGTTACCTTTTCAGATTTTGAAGCTTATTTGGCTGCTAATTTGTCAAAATATCCAACGATCACCGGGTGGGTGGATCGGAAAGCAAGACCCGATATGAAGGAAAAACCCATTTTCGGTTTGCAATGGAAAAGATGTCGAAACTACTGCGCCTGGAGAGGAAAACGGATGCCCACGGAAGCCGAATGGGAAAGAGCCGCCAAAGGATTAGAGAACAGGATGTATCCCTGGGGAAATGAAGAGCCCGATAAAACCAGGGCTAATTTTGGTAACTGCTGCTTTATCCAAAAGGGAAAGGTTCTCACAAAAATTGGACAATATGAAAATGGAAAAACTCCTGAAGGGATTGCTGATCTAGGCGGAAATGTTGCTGAATGGGTCAGTGATTGGTATCATAAAAAATATTATAGTAAATCCCCTTATAAGAACCCTCAAGGTCCAAAAAAGGGAAAATATCATGTGATCCGCGGTGGGGCCTGGAACAGCCTTCCCGTGTATTTGCGTTCCTCCAGCCGATATGGGGACAGCGATGCAAAAGATTATTATGGCATTGGCTGTCGTTGCGCAAAAAATGCGGACTCTCCTTATAAACCCAATTAAAACCTGGAAATGATTTAATGGAAAAATTGGATCAAACTCTGGATATCATGGAAAGGGATAAATGTGTTTCCCTGCTGCAGGAAAATTCAGTTCGTACAAAAAAGAACAATATTAAATTTACAAAAACCAACAAAAAACATTCCCAGGAGCATTTGGACGCACAGGTAGTCTCATATGAAAGGTTGGTTCGAAACTTAATCAAACAGTTGCTCAATCTGGAAAAAAAGATCCGGTTAAAGTATCTCATACCTATGGATGATGAAAGGGCCCTTAAACTCATGGGCATGATGAACACTGAGGTTGAGTGTGCTTTGGATGATCTTTGCAAAAAATACAGGGAAGTTCATATTCAACGGAGAACGGTTGAAGAGTTTGATTCTAAAGTAAATGATATTAAATCCAAAGCCAAGAGTGAAGTTGAGGCTCAGGTGCCATTGTTGAAAGAAAAACTTGAACAGGAAATTAATACTTCCGAACGGTTTGACCCGAAGGAATTAAGTAAAATTTATGGATTGGATGAGTCTGCTTTGATCGACCTTCAGGTTATTGATCCCTTGCAAAAATTGAATGAGTCATACAAAAAATTGCATGAAGCCGGTTTTGAAAAGCAGGTATTTGAAGGGCTGGACAAGGCTATTCAGATTTTTGTAAAAAATATTAAAGAAGTAGAAAATATTGTCTGGTCAGGAAGGTCAGCAGATCAGCGAAAAGAATTTAAAATGAAAGCAGCAAAATTGAATATGAATCTTAAAGAAATTATTCTTAATTTATTGACTCTTTCACAGCAAGCTCTCTTATCTGAGGACATGCGAAACGAGGATATGATTGCTAAATTAAAAATCAAGTTGGAAGCCCTGTTTCAGGTCGACTCAGACTACGATCAAATCGTTTGCAGGATAAAACCATTTTTTGAAATTATTTGATATTTTTTATAAATATTATGGTTAAAAATATTTTATTGGTTGTTGGGCTGGCATTTTTCCTCGCCGGTTTGGGTTGCGCTACCATAAACGTGGGACCCAGTCTCGGAGAATTGGAAGAGGTAACCATTGATGGGGAAGGTCCGGATAAAATATTGTTGGTTGATGTTGATGGGATCATCAATAACCAAAAGGATCGTGCGCTTACCGGAACAACCATACAATTGGGAATGGTTGAGAAGGTCAGGGGTATCATTGAGAAGGCCGAAAAAGATAAGGACATAAAAGCCTTATTGGTAAAAATGAACAGTCCTGGAGGGACTGTTACCGCCAGTGACATTATTTATCACCTTTTGAAGCAATATAAAAAAAAGAATAAAGTTAAAATTTATATTCAGATAATGGATCTTGCCGCATCGGGTGGATATTATGTTGCCGTTGTTGGGGATGAGATAATTGCCCATCCTACCTCCTTGATAGGAAGTATTGGTGTAATTGCCTTGAAGGTGAACCTTGAAGATTTGATGGCTAAAATTGGTGTTAACTGGGAAATTGTGAAATCTGGAGAGAAGAAGGATTTTATGTCCCCTTTCAGGTCCTTTACTAAAGAAGAAAGAGAGTTGTTTCAAAATACGATTGATAAATTCCATGAGAGATTTGTAAATATCATTGATGAAAATAGAAAAGATCTGGGAAAAGCCCAGGTTCAGGCTCTAGCAGACGGGCGTATTTTTGATGCTGAACAGGCAAGGGAGTTAAAGTTAATCGATTCGATCGGTTATATGACAGATACTATAAAGAAAATAAAATCAGATTTGGATAACCCTAACCTCAAAATGATTACCTATAAAAGGGACAATGAATATCAGGGAAATATCTATTCCCAGTTACAAAAACCTTCTACATTTAACATGATTAATTTCGATCTGGATTTTAATCCAAATTCTTTAAGCCCTTATTTTTTATATATTTGGTCACCTTAACCCCCTGTTGATATTGTTCAGTTTTTAGGCTATCTTGGAATTCCCAAAAACAAATAATAAATTTTATTCGCTACGCTTCTTATCAGTTAAAGGATAGTTTGCGGTTATGGAAGGGAGCCAATTAAAAATTTTGGTGGTTGATGATGATGAGGACGATATATTCCTTGTCAAAGAACTTCTTCGTGAAGGTTTCCCCGATATTGAGGTCGTGTTGGATTCTTCCAATTCGAGTGAAGGGGCTGAAGAATATCTGGATGAAAAAACCTATGATATTTGTCTTCTGGATCTGCGCCTGGGAAAACTGGATGGGGTAACCCTTTTAAAATTGATAAAAGAAAAATGTTTTCAAATGCCCGTAATATTTTTAACGGGACAGGGAGACCAGGAAAAAGCGGTCGAGGTAATGAAGGCCGGTGCCGTTGATTACCTTATAAAATCCAGACTATCGGTGGATGGACTGGAAAGAGCGATCAGGAATGCGATTAAATTAAGGAAAGCGAAAGAGGAAAAGGAATTTGCAGAGTCCGCATTAAAAGCACAGGACAGGTTGTTAAACGGTGTATCAAAGGCTACCAATAAGCTTCTGACCGTTCCAGATTACAGCCTGGCCCTTGGACAGGCTTTGGAGATTTTAGGTCCGGCTGCAGATGTGGATGGGGCATTTATTTTCACTCACAACCAAAAAGCCGGTGTCATATCATGCAATCTCGAGTTTGCTTGGACAGAAGAAAAAGGAATAGCAAATTTTGAGGATAATCTGGTCAATTCGACATACGAAGAGTTGGGAATAGAGGAATTTTTACCTCCCTTAAAGAATAGCCAAATGGTTATTGCCAGTAAACAGAGAGGTTCTAATTTCCCCGGGGGGATTTTTCAAAACCTTAAACTCAATTCTTTACTATTGATACCCATTGTAATTTCTTCACAGTACTGGGGCTTTTTTGCCTTGGGGGCCCAAAATATTGAAAAGTCATGGCAACCTAATGAACAAGCGATATTAGAAACGGTTGTGGCAAGTATTGGTGGTGTGGTCAAACGATATAGTTATGAAGAAGCTTTCCACCAGATTGTGGAAGGGACTTCTTCCCGCGTTGGCGATGAGTTTTTCAAATATCTTGTTCGACATCTTGCAAAGGCTTTACCGGTTAAAAACGCGTATGTTAACGAAACTCTTAATTTAAAGGAATTTCATTGCTCCGTGCTCGCTGGCTGGTCTGATAATAATTTTGTGGAAAAAAAATCGTTTGATGCATCGGACACCCCAGGAGAAGATGTCTTGGCGGCCATGCTTGCCTATCACCCCAATAAAATTAGAGAGGCTTATCCGAATGACAGAGGTCTTGCTGAGATTAAAGCGGTGAGTTTTGCGGGAGTTCCCTGTTTTGATTCAAAATTTAAAATAATCGGTTATTTATCGGTGCTCGACGATAAACCAATGCTCGATAAAAATCGTACTTTTTCCATATTAAAAATTTTTGCTGCTCGGGCTGGAGCAGAACTGGAAAGAAAGAAGACAGAAATCGCCATGCGAGATATGGCTTATCACGATTCCCTCACAGGCCTTCCTAATCGGATTTTATTTAATGACCGGCTGGAAATGGCATTAGCGAAAGGGAAAAGGAATAAGCAAAAATGCGCTGTCCTATATGTGGATTTTGACGGATTTAAAAAAATCAACGATGAGCTCGGTCATGGAGTGGGAGATGGCCTGTTAAAGGCTGTGGGAAACAGATTGAAGTCCTG
>JAYNIA010000074.1:0-9327 GCA_038108555.1 Nitrospinota bacterium
TTTCACCCGCTTTCCATTGTCCCTTCATGAATTGCATGATAAAGACATTCATTTTGTTTCCCGCTGCCCTTACAGCAAGTCCAAACGCTGCCGTTGATTTGCCTTTTCCATCGCCAGTATTGACAATGATCAGACCTTTTCGCTTCCTTGGGTCTGCGCCAGATGGTTTTCTCATAAGCTTTTTTGCAGAACGATTATTGACATGTCACTAAAGTTTCCTCTGCAATTCCCTAGTTGAAATTTATAATGTTTTTCATTTTCTAAAGTTAGATATTCGAAAATCTGTACTGTAGTTTCAGGGGGGACACCTTCATCTTCAAGAAACCGGCAGATTTGCTCAGGCATAAAATCTGGAGGTCTCGGAATAATGATGGCAGACTTTCCAAGTTTTAAAGCATGAACCAGAAACTCTTTGTCCTTTTCAATTTCCGCAGCTTTATGAAAGGTGATGAAAACGGAATCTTCAAAAGGTATGGAGGCCCGGGTCGCTGCGATTTGAGCTGAGCTGATGCCTGGTATTTTTACCGGATCGGGATCTTCACAAAACGTTTTTATGTTTTGGAGAAATTCGTAACCAGAAAAACTCAAGTCTCCCATAAAACAAAAAAAACAGGTTTTCCCTTTGCGTGAAAGATTCCCAACTTCTTTTAGTTTCTCCTTTTGGTTTCTATAATTTAAGGAAATAAGTTCTGCCGTTGCTGGCAAATTGGATCGCGCATAGTTTAATACCGTTTCGAAACCAGAAATGACATCCGCTTTTTTGAGGATTTCCAAACTTTTTAAGGGTAAAAATTGCGGGTCACCGGGACCAATGCCAATTGCATAAATCATAATACTTTCCTCATTGGTTTTTTCCTTTTAACGATTTCGTTAAAAAATTTAACCACCCTCGATTAGAGGCCCAATAAATATGTGTGTAGAAGGAGTGGCAGTTTTTGAACGTAAAGCCATCCTTTTGCTTTATTCCATTTGGAGAAAAATTGTTCTTCCAATGAGGTTGCTCATTGTTGACTGTAATAGTAGAGTAATGAAACTCATGCCCATGTAAAGTCAGGTTTTTATTCTGTTTAGATAATTTAGCTGGCTGGAGTTTGCGATAACCCAATGTTAGTTTTCGTTTTTTTATAGATGTGGAGTATTTGAAAACCCCCACCATGGGTAATTTTTTGTTGTCCTTGTCAGTGATGTGATTTCCCAGATACATGAGCCCACCGCATTCCCCAATAATGGTGTGACCATTTATACCGGCTTTTTTAATATCTTTTAGCATAGACTTATTTTTGCTGAGCGATTTGGCATGCAGCTCCGGGTAGCCACCTGGAAAATAATAACCATCCATATCTTCAGGTAAATGGGAATCATGAATGGGTGAGAAAAAGGAAATATTGAAACCGTGGTGTTGGAGGAAATCCAAAGTGTCCTGATAAATAAACTGGAAAGCCTCATCTTTTGCGACCGCCATTTTAAGCGATCGGGGTTTTGCTTTTGTTTTCCATCTCTTTAATTCCTGATTTTCAACCCGGGTCCGTTTTGAAGGCTTTTTCAATTTAAAGAGTTTTTTTAGTAAATTTAAATCAAGGTGGGATTCAATATGGTCTGCCCATTTTTTATATATCGTGTCTTTTCCCTCATTGCTCTGAAATAGTCCCAGATAGCGACTGGGTATGGTTAATTGGGGAGAGGTCGGCAAACATCCAAGAAGCTTTGCTGAAGTATGATGCTCAATGGAGTCTTTGATAATTTGGGAATGACGAGGGCTGCTTACATTGTTGGCAATGACACCGCGAATGTCTACCTTCGGGTCAAGTTTCATATATCCCAAAACCATTGCGGCTGCCGATCGGGCCATGGCCTTTCCATCAATAACGAGGATAACAGGAAGCCCCAAATGTTTTGCCATAGCTGCGGTCGAGCCTTTTTCATTTGTTGGCGAGGAGCCATCGTGTAACCCCATCACTCCTTCAATAATAGCAAAATCGTCCTTTGACATATTGTCGTTGAACAAACGGGTTACATAAGTTTTGCTGCACATAACCGTATCCAGGTTATAACTGGGAATCCCACATGCTTTACTGTGATGACCTGGATCAATATAGTCCGGGCCCACTTTAAAGGGTTTTATAGAATATCCCTTTCTTTTTAACAGGTACATGAGCCCCACGGATATGGAAGATTTGCCCACGGAACTATGAGTTCCTGCCACTACAAATCCGTTATGTTTAGTTGATGAGGTCATATGAAATAAACCTTTTTTAAGGTCCGGTTTTTTCAATCAAATAAAGTTTTCCGGTTTTTGGATCTCTAAACACTCTGCCTAGCGATTCGTAACCTTCTCCCGGTCCCTGCAGGCTTTTAATGCCGGGTGGAACTTCAGCGAGTTCCTGACCTTTCTTGATCTTTTTGGCTGCCGTCAAATGATCTATCAGATCAGGGCTTAAGGCTGCCAGGGCGGCGATCAGGCCGCAGGCAAAGACGAGCATAATATCTATGAAATTTGCCAAAGGACCCAGAGGATCTTCATCCTGATGGTCGAATCGACTGTTTCTCCAAGCGGGTGTTTTCATTTGGATGATTCCTCAGTTGCTTTTCTTAATGCTTCATCATACCAGCGACGGCGAAACCGACCCAGTACAAAACCTATTATGCCTGCAGTTAATCCCAAAACAGTGGTATCAAAAGCAATGGTTACCGAATTGGTTAGTATTGAGAGTTTTCCTTCACCCAGCCCCGCCAAACCGGGTCCAAGCGGGATGAGGGTACCCATTAACCCAAGCATGGGTGATATTCGTGTGAGAATATCTGTTCTTTCGATTCTTTCTCTAGCAACTTTTTCAAACTCAGTGGTGTCGCCCTGTAAGGATAGATTCTTCAAGGTCCAAAATCTCTCGCCAATAGCAGTCCCAATTTCCCATAAGGCGAGCAACAACATTAATCCCAACCCCAAAATAATGGGGTATAAAAGAGAGGAGACGAAATTGTGCATAAGTGAAACCATCCAATGATTATGCATTAGTTCTTCTCCCAGGGTTTTTGACGTCCGCGGTAAAATCCGGCCAATACCATTCCTATCACTGTGCCCCATAAAACAAACTGATGTTTGCCCAATACCGTTTTAATTCCGGTTAGTTCAGAGACATTTGTTTGTTCCTGATTGTTTTCACTTTGATCGAGTTTGACTTCTGCGATGCTTGTAATTTGAGGTTCCTGTGGTTTTTCCTGAATACGCGCGTTGTCCAGGATTCTTTTTAGGCTCATCAACTGCTCTTCAGTGAGATGCTTTCCAATCCATTCATAAATAGGATGGTCTGGGTGAGTATGTCCGCTTCCAGGTAACCCATTTTTGATAATCAGGTTTGCGAAATCATTACTCAATTTTTTAAGAGTTTCTTCATCTGTTTGCCAAAATCCCTTTTGAGCTGCAACGAGCATTATTGCAAGCATATTTGTTTTTACATGCGCATTATGTCCTTGCTCCAGGAATTCATCCAGTCCTAACTGATGTTTGTCATCGACATAAACGGATTTGACCTCATCCCACATCCAGCTTTTTATGATATCAGGACTTGTAACCTGCCAACCCCAAAGATATTCAAGAAACTCACTGCCCATGGTTCGAGCTCCGGAGTAGTTGTGATCCATCAGTGGTTTTAACCAGGCAGGGTTTAAAAATTGGCCACGCAGTTCTGCCATGAGTGCCTGGTCCAGAGGGGTGAGCGTGGCATTTTGCGGATCGGCATGATGTATCACTCTTGCGGCGGGAGGGGTCCCGGTCAGGCTTTCTATAGCAAGACTGAGACCCCCCATATAATCAAAAGCATCATTGTTGTCCATTAACCCGTAAAGATTGCTGGCTCTCCCCAGATACGTGTTTTTGACATTGGCTAAATTGGAAGCAAACTGTTCGTTCATTCGTTCTCCACGAAAACCAATTCCATAAGCGTGTCCCATACGGTTGACATAGGCTTTAGCAATTTCCATTCTGTCATTCCATGAACCAGATCTTTCAGCAAGCTTATTAACTCCCGCACCGTAAGATCCGGGGGCCGTTCCAAATATACGAAGGCTGGCCTGTCGCCCTGCCTGGCTGTTTTTCACTCCTTCCGATAGTAGCTTTTGAGTTTCTTTAACCCACTGTTTGGCCACTTGATTTTCTTCCAGACTTTCGCTGCCACCTGTCGCCAGTTTCTCCAGGGGTTTAAGCGCTTCAGCGAGTGGGGAAGCCAGTTCTGGAAATTTCTTAAGTATGGTTTCGCTGGCTCCATCCAATGCAAGCAGAACGGATTTGTCGAGCCAGTCCAGTTGGGCACCATAAAGATCTCTGAACAAACCCGATGTTACGAAAACAACATCGCGTCTTTTGCGCGAGTTTTTTAAGGGGATCCTTCGGACGCCGGTTAAAATTCCCCTTCCATTCCATACGGGTTCCAGTCCAAGCAGGTCGAAACCAAAAGCAATCATGGCACCTTCATCGCGTACAGCATCAGATGCCCAGAGAATGACGGCTTCTTTTTCATCCTTTTTGGGGGATGTATCTTTACGTGCTTTAGCCGAAAGTTCTTTTCCAAGACTATAACCCAATCGTGTAGGGAGCAGGCTGCCGTCCAGTGCATGAAAATTTCTTCCGGTGGGTAATGATTCGGAAGTGCGAATAGGGTCGTTGCCTTTTCCCGGTTCTACATATCCACCTTTCAGTGCATTGAAAAAACTTAACCTCTCATGCTCAGGAGATTTCTTTAGATTGGCTGAAATCATTTTAATTTTTTTATTGTTTTTCTTTTCACTGAGCATGGAGTTGAGCATGGTTTCAATGGCACTATCTTTCCAATCCAGTCCGAACACATGGAGACCCAGCGGCATATAATTTTCCTGTAACTGAGTGAGATAATGCCCCGTTTCGTGAACCAGCAAATCATCATCAACCTCTTCAAACTTGATTCCCCTGACTTTCAATTCTGCAGCCATGCTTGAAGCCAGTTCATCTTTTAAGTTTAGAGTTTCTATTCTTTCCCGAATTGCAGAAACAGCACGGATTCGAGCCGGAGAGGTTGGGTCAGGATCGGCAGCTTCATAACTTTCTATCAATTGCCGTAAACCTAAAAGATCATCATATAGTTCTGTGGTGCTGAGGGGAGGGGTGAGATGATCGACCATAACTGCCAACCCACGACGTTTTGCTTGAATCCCTTCGCCTACGCCATCAACTATATAAGGGTATATTCCCGGAATTTCTCCGGCTATATGCCAGGAATAGTCGAGGGACCCGACTCCGGTACTATGTCGGGGTAAAAACTCATAGGTGGAATGTCTTCCAACATGGACAATGGCGTCTGCTTTAAAGACATGACGCAGCCAAAAATAAAATGCCAGATACTGGTGGGTTGGGGGGAAGGTTGTGTTTGCATGTAAAAGTTCTTCATTAAGTTCCCAACCTCTGGGAGGCTGCGGTCCTAAAAAAACATTACCAAACTGAATCCCGGGAATTAGTATTTGTTCATTTTGAACCATAACTTTTCCGGGTGCTTTTCCCCAACCCCGGATTCCTTCTATATTGGTTGCTCGAATTGCCTTGCTCAGGCCTTCCGCTTTATTCCAGTCCCCAGAATTATTCAAAAGTTTGTTGTATTCTGATTCCAGCTGATGGAGTAAGGAGTGAGCTCTTTCCCTGGCGGGGTGATCGGTTCCTTCTAATACAAATTTCACATCACCTACCACTCGATCCAGGAGTCTTTTAATGAGGGCAGGCTCACTGGACTTCAATGCAATTTTGATGTTTTCATGTAAAAAGCCAAGAGGCCCTTCTTCCAGTTCTGCTTGTAGAGAAGAGGGGAGGTCTCCCAACCATTGTTGATATACATCGGGACTGACGGTAATACCCGTCTCCACCATATTCTTCAATTCGTCTGCGTTCTCAGGAAGATTGACACCTTTTTCCTGAATAAGATCCAGAAGGGCTGCAGAATCTTTGGGCAACTTCCCGGTTTTATAGCCCCTGGCATTCATAAGATTTAGAATGTTCCAGAGACTTTCCGGGACATCCAGGTTGTCCGCTCCAACATTATGTCTTCCGGGTGGATGGTTGTAGTAAATGATGGCAACTTTTTTATCGGAATTGTTTTTTTCTCTTAAGTTATACCAACCCGTTATTCGGCGAATCATCCGTTCTGCCTGTTTCGGTAACGGCTCTGTAATACTAAGAAGGAGTCCTGTTTTTTTATGCAGCCATGCCTTTGTCGCTGCAGCTAGAACTAAGGATTGGGAGACTCCCTGAATTTCCGGCATAGCAACGCGGTAATGCACCGAATTCCAGGGAAGGCCATCTTCCGATAAAGTCCAATGTTGCCGAGTTCGTTCAACTAAACGGATTCCTTTTAAAATGGGGACATTCAAGTTCTGCAATACCTGAATAGTTTCGGAACGTCCTTCTCCCCCCCCTATAACAAAATCCTGAAGAGAAATTACACCGGCGAGGGGAACTTGCTGGGCATATTTTTTAATGGATTTTAAAGCCAGGGTGCTGCTTTTTCCCCAAGCTGCAAAAATGCCAAGACAATCCAACCCTTCAATCTTTGCTGTTGAACAAAGTTGATCCACCAGATCAATATTTCCTTTTCGATCCCCAGTGTCGTGGTCGATTATGGCGACCCAGGGCCGGGTTAAGGCAATATCCTGTTCATCCATGAAAGATCGGTTTTGGTAGAAACGTACCTTCTTCTGAGGGTTAATAGGACCCGGTTTGATTTCAGCTCCACCGGAATTTAGACTTAAGGAAATTAAATTGGATATGTTCTCCTGTCCACGAGCCAGCCAGTAACCCTTGGCATGAATCCATATTTTTTGTCGTGGAAACTCATTGCTGAGTTTTGCCGTCCAATCCGTCAAGCTTTCTTTTCCACGGGTGGATTTTCCAATGCGTTTCATTTTCTTATTATCGAAACCATTGAAGAGAAGACCGTGCCTGTCCTGAGTGCGTTTGATGAGGGCAAGTGTTGAACTGATAGACAGGAAAGGACGGGAATCCTTATTCTTATCCATCAGGGATTGAAGGCGAACCGCGGTATCGCCGAATACACCTATGGTTAGAACCACATCGGAGCTTCTCCAAAGAGAAAGAATTTCGGCGTCTGTCATTCTTGCCAATTGCGATGTCGATCGAAATTCAAGTTTGTGACCTGAATTGCGGTCTAAAAAATAATCTGCTCCTGCCGCAAGAGCAGTAGAAGATCTATCTGAAACAATTCCAAATAGCGTCTTGGCATGGGCTTGAGGGCTATTGACCAGAAGAAAAAAGATAATAAGGAAGCGTATGATACCTGCAAAAGTGAATCGTTTTCCCCCTGAGGTATGTATTCCTTTTTGTATCATGTCTGGATTCGAAGTTTTTTTCTCCATTTAATTAAAATTGTACCGCAGTCCTGCATAACCGGCGGCATCCGAAGTTCCTCTTCTCGCAATTTCTTCGTACTCCTTATCTAATATATTTTCTCCGCGTGCGTTTAACTCAAGGTGGTCATTAATTTTATAGCTCATAGAAATTCTAACGGTTGCAAATCCCGGTACGGTTCTACTCCCTGCAGTATTGTCCAAGACACCACTCCTGGCTCTCACTCCGAGTTGTGTGAATAACTTATTATTCCAAGTATGCGACAAGGTTGCAGAATATTGGTGTTTGGGACGCCGATTTAATGGCGCATCAGCGATTTCATCTACGGATTCTGTCCAGGTATAGTTGTTTGAAAGGTATAGATTAAAAGGCAGTTCAATTCCCGCATGAAATTCAATCCCTCTGGACCTCGCATTACCAATGTTTTCAACAGGAGACCCCGTAATGAGATCTTCAAACTCTAAATTAAAAAAAGTGAGTTCTAATCTAACCTTCTTATTCAATAAATCTTTGTCCATGCCTATTTCAAAGGATTTAGATTTTTCGGGCTTGATGTCTGGGTTTCCAAATCCCGGAAAAGTGAGTTCGTTAAAGGTAGGTGCCCGGAACCCTGTAGCATAAACCCCTCGTATTCTGAAATCCCATTGTTTGAAATTGTAGGCCCCTTCAAACTTATAGGTTAAGGGGTCTTCAAATCTATCGTTGAGATCCTTTCGAAATCCCCCGGTGATTATTACTCTTTCTTCCCAATCAGCTTGAGCCTGAAAAAAGTAACCCTGGGTAAAAGAATTTCGGGTGAAATCCCGGCGTACGTTCTCTCCGTTTTGAGCTCTGTATTCGACACCGAATGCAGCAGAGTAAATTTCGCTTATCTCAATGTTGTTTTGTAGGTCGGCAATATAGGTTCTGCTGAATATGTTATCGTTGTTGGTCTCTGTGTCCACATTGCTGTATGTATAAGCTACGCTGGGAGTTAGCTTTGCTCGCCACCATCGAGTGATGTTTTTGGAAATTGGAATTGCAATGTTAAATCGTTCAGAGGTGGTATCACGAAATTCACGATCACCCGTCGTTGTATCAACGTCGGAATAGGACCGGGCATAATTGCCAACAAATTCCACGCGCCCATCATCCCAAAATTTTGTTCCGAGTTTGCCGGAAAACATTGTGTTTTCAAAACTGTCTTTTTCATCTGCGCCGCGGTCTTCTTTGAAGTCAGAAAAACCATTGATATCGGTTCGGGTGGCTGAAAAGGAATAATCCATGTCGCTAAGGGTTCCAGAACTACCCAGGCTTTCCTCGAAGCTACCAAAACTTCCCCCTTCAAAAGTCATATAATGACTGGGTTTGCTTCGACCCTTTTTGGTAATAATATTGATAACACCACCCACTGCATTCGACCCCCACAATACAGTTTGAGGGCCTCTCAATATTTCAATCCGTTCAATATTTTCAGTGTTTAGATTTCGGAAGTCAAACCGACCTGTTGTAGTACTATTAACCCTTGCACCATCGATGAAAACCAACGTGCTATCCTGGCTTGCACCACGCATGCGAATTGTGGATTCTCCCCCTACAGCTCCCTGTTTAAAAACGGCAATGCTGAGATGGTCTCTTAGAACATTTTCAACATGAGTAGAGCCAGATTTTTTAATATCTTCCTCGGTAATGATGGTGACCGAGCCGGCAAATTTTTTCTTTGTTGTTTTTAATCTGCTTGATTGAACTTCTATTGGATTTAATTCAATTGCATCTTCTGCAAATGCAGGTGTTGCAATAATTGATAGACCAAGGATTAATAGGTTGGGTAGGAATAAAAAGCGGTGATTTTTCACTAAAGTTCTCCCTCGAGATATTGTTCCGGCAGGTCTCCTGACTTTGGGCTACCTAATTTTCGCGCCTTCCCATCAAAAACGACAGTGGCATGAAGCGAATTTCGTACCCGA
>JAYNIA010000075.1:0-6609 GCA_038108555.1 Nitrospinota bacterium
ATTTTATGCAACTTGGGCTTAAGCTTCAACTTTGATGGATCTACCGGTTCCAGGTAGACAATAAGGTTTTTCAGGTTTTTCCCACCTTCGACTTCAACTTTTCCACTTAAATGGTGGGCTTCAGCAAATTTGGTGAGAGTAAAAAAAAGAAGAAGAAAAATAAAAAGGCGATAATTGCTTTTACAAAAAGACATTGGATTCACAGCAGTAAAAATAAATTTCTTTTTGAGCTCAGTAACATTTTATCGCTCAAAGGAATTTTTTACTAATACTATCACTATAGCTCCAACCCATGCACTTTTCTTGCATGAGCTAATTGTGCTTTTATTGAAAAACTCTGCAAAATCGATAGTTATGAGGAATGAATTTCCTCCATTATGCGCCCTGCACCCATTTCAATAAGTTCATCGCCCATTTTTCTGCCGAGGGCGATTGCATTGGTTTTATTATCGGTCAATACCTTTTTGTACATGGTTTTTCCATCAAGGCTTGCAACCAATCCCGTCAAGGTTATTTGATCACCATTTAAAGTTGCAAAAGATCCAATCGGAACATTGCATCCTCCTTCCAATTGGCTTACCAATGCACGTTCAGCATCCAGGGCGTAGTGGGTTTCTTCATGATCCATATCTGCAAGCAGTATTTGATTATCCACATCGTTCTTACGCATCTCTATACCAACGGCTCCTTGCCCCATTGCGGGTAACAGGACATCCGGTGAAATGATTTCTGAAATACGGTCATCCCAACCCATGCGAATCAAACCGGCCGCTGCAAGAATGATTGCATCCAACCCTTCTGTATCCAGTTTTTTCAATCTTGTTTCCAGGTTTCCACGCAGAGGAACCAAATCCAAATCCGGACGATAATTCAATAGCTGGGAAATTCGTCTTAAACTCCCGGTTCCCACTTTTGCCCCTTTGGGTAGGTCCTCCAGTTTTACATCATTCTTGGAAATCAAAGCATCAAAAGGGTTCTCCCTTTTAGTGACACAGGCAATACAAAGGTTGATGGGAAAAGAGATAGGCATATCTTTCATGCTGTGAACCGCAAAGTCCACCTCACGCCTTAAAAGTGCTTCTTCGATTTCTTTTACAAACAAGCCTTTTCCCCCAATTTTGGCCAGAGGGACATCCTGAATTTTATCGCCGGAAGTTTTAATAATTTGAATTTCCACAGCCAGGTCAGCGTGGTGTTCCTCAAGGAGGCCTTTGATCCAATTAGCCTGCCATAAAGCCAGTGGACTTCCCCGACTTCCAATAGTTAATTTGCGAGATTCCATTTAATCGTCCAGATGAAAAAGGTGCCGGATAGCCTTTAGATAAACGTGGCCGTCTTGCGATTGGGTTTTCTTTTTTAAATTAATCGTGGGTTTGTGAAGGATTTTATTTACAAGCGACTGGGTCAACTGTTGAATGGTTTCTTTGTCTTCCGGGGAAAGGTGGTCCATATTCTTTAGGGTTTTGTCCACTTCTAAAGCCCGCATTTCTTCTGCACGGTTACGCATTTCAACAATCGTCGGAACCGCATCCAAAGTGGTGAACCAATTATTGAACTTGGTCACTTCCTGTTTGATGATTTCCATTGCATTTTCTGCTTCTTTTTGCCTTTCCTCCATATTGGCATTGACGACATTTTGCAAATCATCGATATCGTACAAATAAACATTTTCCAGTTCATTAACTTCAGGGGCAATATCCCGCGGAACGGCGATATCAATAAGGAAAATAGGTTTATTTTTACGTTTATGAATTGCGGCTTCAATCATTTCCTTACGGATGATGAAATTGGGCGCTGCAGTTGAGGTAATAATGATGTCGGCTCGATGCATTTCCTCTTTGAAGGAATCGAAATCCAAAGCACATCCATTCAAGGTCTGGGCCAGGGCAGCAGCCCGTTCATAGGTGCGGCTTGCAACATATACCGTTTTAACGCCATAGGAAATAAGATGCTTGGCTGCCAGTTCGGCCATTTCCCCGGTGCCAACCAGCATGACAGAGTGGTTCTCCAAATCTTCAAAAATCTTTTTTGCCAATTCAACCGCTGCTGAACTGATAGAAACTCCCCGTTCGGATATTCCCGTTTCTTCGCGAACTTTTTTAGCCACGTTGAAGGCTTTTTCAAATAACTGGTTCAACACCATTCCCGTAGAACTGAAAGAACGGGCGGTACTGTAGGCATCTTTTACCTGACCTAAAATCTGTGCTTCTCCAAGTACCATGGAATCGAGGCTGGAGGAAACACGAAACAAATGCTCCACGGCCTGGTTGTCACAATAGCTATAGAAATACTGATCCAGAGTCCCTCGGGAAATCCCATGGTAATCGCAAATGAAGTCCTGCAATAATTGAATGCCGCGATCTGTATTCTCAACCCGGGCGTATATCTCTACCCGATTGCAGGTGGAGAGGATAATATTCTCGGTAATTTCAGGGCTGGAAACCAATTGCTCCAAAGAGGCTTCGATCTTCACCTGGCTAAATGCCAGTTTTTCGCGAATCTCGACCGGAGTCGTCTTATGATTGACCCCCACTAAAACTAAATTTGGTCCTGAAGTCATTGATCAAATATGCAAAAAGTAAGAACCTATTACAGCAACAAATCCGATAATCGCACCTTGAGCTGCTTTTTTACCTCTAAGGCCGGTAGCCATCCTTCCAAAAAACACCAAACCATAAATTATCCAGACCATCACCATGGGCATTGTTTTAACCAAATCCCATGAGAAAAAGGCCTGATTTATTTTTGTGTTCCAAATTGATCCCGTCATAAACCCGAGGGTGAATAAAGGGAATCCAATGGTGATAACCTTAAAGTTTAAATCATCCAAAACTTCCAAGGACGGCATGCGAAAATACATGATGCCCAGTTTTTTAGTTTTTACCTGGTGCTCCTGAATCAAATACATTATTCCCGCTGCAAATGCGATTGAGAAGGCAGCATAACCAATAATTGATAGCGTTCGATGAAGCGTCAACCAAAACCGAACCTCAGATTCAGGAACCAACCCGGCTTCTTTCGATAAAAATACTGAAACCAGCATTACGAAAAAGACAATAGGAATAACAAAAGCCCCAAGGTCTTTGATCTTGTATTTCCATTCGGTCAAAAAATAGATCACAACCATAAACCATGCCAGAAACATGGCCACTTCATACGAAGTGGTATAAGGCCCATGCCCGGTGATGCTCGACCGGACTCCTATAGAAACGGTCTGAGCCAGCAATCCCAAGGCTACCAATCCTCCAGACAAGGTTGCCACCAGAGGTCGCCGGTACACCAGATATACGAAATATCCCATTGAGGCCAGCAGATAACTGAATAACGCAATATTGAACGAAATTTTATCCATTGGCCTTAAACTGGGGAAAACAGGTCTATATTCAAACCGAATTAATTATCGTAACATTTTGTTTTATCGGATTCAACTGCCAGCCTGACGCTTGATTTTAAGAGTTCGCAGGGGCCAAATTACCAGAAGAACAAAGGCTACAGGAAGGGAAGAAGCGTTTGCCTCGCTAGAGGCTTATTGCCACTGTTCTGGAGGTTTGGTGGCATCTTTGCTTTTGAGGACTTCTTTCAATTCGACCATGAATTCGTTGACATCTTTGAAGGAGCGGTACACTGAAGCAAACCGGACGTAGGCGACGTCATCCAGGTTATATATTTCTTGAATGACTTTCTCCCCTACTTTTACCGCATGGACTTCTTTTTCACCCAATTCCTGCAAATACTGCTCCACTCGGTCAACGAGGTCTTCAATGTCTTTGGTACTTACCGGTCGTTTCTGGCAGGCCTTTCTTACTCCGGAAATGATTTTTTCCCGGTCAAATTCTTCACGGCGTCCGTCTTTTTTAATCAATAACGGGAGGGAGCGTTCCAGCTTTTCATAGGTCGTAAATCGTTCCTGGCAACTCAAACATTCCCGCCTTCTTCGAATCACGTTTCCTTCTTTATTCAAACGCGAATCGATGACCTTATTTTCCATATCGGAACAACTGGGGCATTTCATTTACGAGGGTCTATTTATTGGTGAGTTCCAAGTGAAGAGGAAATTGGTCACATAAATCACGAACCTTTTGTCGTGTTCCTTTGTGAAAATTTTCATCCTCCAGTTTTTCCAGAGTTTGAATAATCATTTCCCCTATTTGTTCCATCTCTTTTTCTTTCATTCCCCTTGTTGTCAACGCAGGAGTTCCGATGCGAATTCCGGAGGTGACAAATGGGCTTCGGGTCTCAAAAGGTATGGTATTTTTGTTAACGGTAATTCCGGCTTTTTCCAACGCTTCTTCAGCAGCTTTTCCTGTAATGTCCTGCGGTCGAAGATCCACCAGCATAAGATGCGTATCCGTTCCACCACTGACAATCTTAATGCCATTGTTCCCCAGGAATTGGGCCAGATGTTTGGCATTGGCAATCACCTGCTTTTGATAGGCGACAAACTCTCCACTGAGCGCCTCTTTAAATGCTACCGCTTTAGCAGCAATCACATGCATAAGGGGCCCACCCTGAATTCCGGGAAAAATTCTTTTATTCACTTCCTTCGCATATTCTTCCTTACAAAGAATCATTCCCCCCCGCGGTCCCCGAAGGGTTTTATGGGTGGTTGTTGTAACGAAATCCGAGTGAGGAACGGGGGATGGATACAGCCCTGCTGCGACCAATCCGGCGGGATGAGCAATATCCGTCATAATCTTTGCGTCAACTTCATCCGCAATTTCCCGGAATTTAAGCGGATCAATCACTCTTGGATAAGCACTTGCGCCCACCACAATCACTTTTGGTTTATGTTCTTGAGCAAGTTTCCTTACCTCTTCATAATCGATGAGTTCCGATTCCTGGTTAACCCCATAGGCCACTACATTGTAAGTGTAACCGGAAAAGTTTACCGGGCTTCCATGCGTCAGGTGCCCCCCATGCGACAGGTTCATACCTAAAATGGTATCTCCTGGTTCCAACAAGGTATGGTACACGGCCATATTTGCCTGGGACCCTGAATGCGGTTGGACATTGGCATGTTCGGCACTAAAGATCTTTTTGGCTCTTTCAATCGCCAGGGTTTCGGCAACATCAACAAACTCACAGCCTCCATAGTACCGTTTGCCCGGGTATCCCTCTGCATACTTATTGGTCATAACGGAACCCTGAGCTTCCTGGACTTCACGGCTGACAAAGTTTTCAGACGCAATCATCTCAAGGGTGTTATTTTCGCGTTCAGTTTCGTCTTTTATGGACTGGGCAATTTCTGGATCAAAATCTGCAAGTGACAATGTTTAGTCCTCCTTAACCTATAATGGTCTACCGGATGTTTTCCGGAGATTTGGATTTCAAGTTGGCATCAATTTCGTTGATTTTATCTAGCCTCCTCTGATGCCTTCCCCCCTCAAATTCTGTATTCAACCAGGTTTCTACAATTTCAGTAGCCAGGCCCTCTCCTATCACCCGGCCACCCATAATCAGGATATTTGAGTCATTGTGCTCGCGGCACATTTTTGCGGTATACACATCGGAACATAGAGTCCCTCGAATTCCGGGATATCGATTTACAACAATGGACATGCCTACTCCGGTTCCACAGATAACAATTCCCCGGTCAAAGGACTTATCAATTATTGCTTCGGCAAGTTTGATTCCATAGTCGGGATAATCCACGGAATCTCCATTCGTGGGTCCCAAATCATCCACTTCCCAATCTTTATTCAGCAAATAAGTGATTATCGTTTTTTTGAGGTCAAATCCGCCATGGTCGGAAGCAATTGCAATTTTTTTCATGATTGGTTTTTTGAAAATTAATGTAAATAAACTATAAAGACCGCTTTATTTTGGGGGCGAGCAGTTGGTCGTCTATCCCGGCGGGGTGCTAAACAGAAGCTATTTTTCACCTAAAAATGATACTAAATAAACATGGGGACTTTGTCAACCAAAGTAACGAGTCGGCTTATTTATTGAAATTAATTAAAAAAAAATCTACAATGATAATTGATGAAACCTTAGAAAAACCAACCTCTTATGTGGAAAAACATATTTCTCGAATCCTGCCTGCTTTCCGCTTTAATATTTGGGGGACTCTATATAAACGCCCATTATATTAAGGGGGAGTTGTATGAAGATGAGAAAAAAGTTTCCGTTCATATCAGTGGAGTTCCCGCTAACCCGAATCACATAAGTGGGGAAAAAACCAAAAAGGAAAATAATATTTCCGGCTCGGCATTTTCTAGTTCAACGACTGGCAGGTAAGTCCTCCCCCTTATATTGACCCCAATTCTTAGTAATTCATCCGACAAAACAGAAACAAGGCCGGTCATTCTTGTTCTTTTTATTTATTTTTTTATTTGCTATCCCCTGGCTCAAATTACTTTGAAAGACAGCCCCGGTTTTTATCCCTACTGGCAGCAGGTATTTTTTGTGACAATTCTTTCTCTATTGTTTTATTCAGGCAAATTAAACCTTTCCAAAGTTGGAATAAAAAACATAAATAAAAAATTCCTTTTTCTGGGAATTGCTCTCGGTATTCTTCCCATATTATTTGTAATTTTTACAGACATGATAATTGTTAAAACGGGAATGCTTGAAAATGCGCTCTTCTCAGGTGCAGAGCTCAGAAGGCAG
>JAYNIA010000075.1:6709-9031 GCA_038108555.1 Nitrospinota bacterium
TAAAACGGGAATGCTTGAAAATGCGCTCTTCTCAGGTGCAGAGCTCAGAAGGCAGAATATTCATTTTATATCCGATGTTTTTCTTGGAGGATTTTTGGGTCCTGTAATCTGCCAACTATTCATTACCGGTTACTTGATGAAAGTAATTTTTAGAGACCATGCGATGTCTATCCCTGGAAACGGAATTCTATTCAGTATTTTAAATTTTAATATGGGAATGGGTTATTTGGGGTTGGGAATGATTTCCGCTGGTCTGGCAAGGCTCACAGGCTCTTTAATTCCTGCAATATTTTTTGCAATAGGTTGTTCCCTTGCTAAAGCTTTAACTCTGGCCAGCTACCCAAGGGTGACAACTATTCTGGTTTTTCTAATTTAATCTACCGCGCCACCTTACGGGTTTTTTTAGCGGATTTTGCGGCGGCTTTTCGTTTTTCTGCAGCTATTATGGCGGCTTCTCTCGCCGCCCTTCTCGCTTCGGCTTCTGCCTGCATTTGCCTTATGGCCATTTCCCTGTTTTTCGGGTCTTCAAAAAATCTCGAAACCACAATTCCAAATTCATAAAGACCATAGAGAGGCAAAGCCAGTAGTACCTGAGTAATAATATCCGGAGGGGTTAATACTGCCGCCAGGGCGAAGGTGCCAAGGAAAGCCCACTTACGATACAATTTCATTTTCACCGTATTGATCACTCCAAACTTTGTCAGGAGGACCATTATTAACGGCGTTTGGAAGGCAAAGGCAAAGGCAAGGATCAGTTTAACCACAAAGGAAAAATAGAAACCGATGGTAACCTGCATTTTCCAGAAGTTGGACCCATAGGCTAACAGGAATTTTAGTCCTAAAGGAAGGACAAGGAAGTAACAAAAGACTCCGCCAAAAAGGAAAAAGGCAGTTCCAAAAAACACAAACATGGCTGTGATTTTCTTTTCTTTTACCTTTAACCCCGGGGCAATGAATCCCCATAAATGGTAAAGAATCCATGGCATCGAGATGAATACCGATCCCATGAAAGAAACTTTCATATTTGTAAAAAATGGTTCTGTGGGAGTGATGAATGTTAAATCAGCGAATTGTTTGGGAAGTGGATCTTCCAGCCATAAAAGAAAGATTTCAATGAAGTAGAAACAGACTCCAAAAAATAAAGCCACCACAATGGCGACTTGGATCATTCTATCCTTCACCTCAATGAGGTGATGGCTAATGGGTACTTTTTCAGTAAATTTTACTTCTTTAACCACAATTTTTCTCGACTAAACCTGAGCGGGTTCAAAAAAAAGCGCGGAATCCATAATCTACAGGGTTCCCGCAACAATTTGTGTTTGCATGAGTTATTTTAATCCAGCCAATATACTCAATTGGATATGCAATTTCAATAGCCATTCTAACTGCTTAAATATTAATCAAAATTATCTGAGATTCTTTAAATTTTAACGTAAAAATCAATATGTATTGATTCACCCTCCCAAATGAGAGATAATATCGTCAAATTTGAGGCTCTTGGACCTTATTGCCCTTTGTTTTCAATAATTAAAGTTGAGCCCCCGCATGGATGACTTACTGAGGTTTTATGAAAAACTCGGACCAGAAACTGACCGGCATTCGAGTGTTGGATATTGCCGAGGAAGGTGCCAAGACCATAGAAACAATGTTCAACAAAGTGGTAGAGGAACTCAATTTGCAAAAAACCCCTATAATTGATGTCCGTGTTACAGACAATCATTGTTTTTTATTATTGGGTGAAAAAAAAGACAATAATTAAAAGAAAATAAAATGCGTGTTACAAAAGAATTCATAGAAACCCTATCCAAAAAAGTGGTCCGGTCCCTGATCGATAAAGATTTAATCATTTGGGAAGAACCTGTTGAGAAACTGGAAACCATCATTGCCGGAATCATCACCGAAGATCTAATGGTTGAAGATCGATTGAATGAAGAGGTTAAAACCCTTCTGGAATCAAAAACCGAAGAGTATGAAAGAAGTATGATGGATTACGGGCGGGTCTTTCAAATGGTAAAATCGAAACTGGTTCGCGAACGCGGTCTTATTTTATAAAAGATAATGAAAATCAGTCGGGACAAAATAAACCATATCAGTAGTCTTATCGTTAAAGACTTTTCCAAACGCGATGAATTGGATTATAAAGTCGACTTGAACGATTTACGGCTGGATATCACCAAAACCATGACCGATGTTTTGCTTCTGGATGACAAAGCAGATTCAGAAGCCAGGAGAATCATGGGCACCTATAAAAACGCTCCCCGGGAAGGCTCTCATGAATGGGACATTATGTACAAGAAGCATTTCGATGAGTGTATGAATAAA
>JAYNIA010000076.1:0-8878 GCA_038108555.1 Nitrospinota bacterium
GATGTCGAGGAGGGTTAAACAAAAAAACCCTAAAATCAAAGCATAAGGAAGCCGTTTATTGCCTGCGTTTTTTTTAAGAGTAATGATATGATATGGACCTGCCTTTGAGAGTAGTCGGTTTTTTGTCTATTCTGAAAAAGATTGTATTAGCAATTTGGTTTAACCGCATACAATCAACCTTTTATCAAATCGGCTTAAGATAAATTATTGCTATAAATTTAGGAAATCACCCATTCAATGAAAAACAACAATACACTCGTTGGAATAATCATGGGTTCCAAATCAGACTGGGAAACCATGAGCCATGCAGCGGAAACTTTAAAATCACTTGAAATTCCCCATTCGGTAGAGGTGGTCTCGGCCCACCGTACTCCCGATAAATTATTTCAGTACGCTGAGAATGCAGAAGAGAATAGCATTGAAGTGATTATCGCCGGTGCGGGCGGAGCTGCACATTTGCCGGGGATGATGGCCGCAAAAACCTCTCTTCCCGTTTTGGGGGTTCCGGTCCAATCCAAAGCTCTAAACGGAATGGATTCACTACTTTCGATCGCCCAAATGCCTGCCGGAATACCGGTGGGAACTTTAGCAATTGGCCGGGCAGGGTCCGTAAATGCTGCGCTGTTGGCTGCAAGCATACTGGCTAACAAATATCCGGATATAAAAACCGCATTAAAAAACTTCCGTAAGAAACAAACCAATACCGTTCTGGAAAACCCTGACCCCAGGAAAGACAGTTAATGAATATCGGTGTGCTCGGCGGCGGTCAACTCGCCCGCATGCTGGCCCAGGCAGGTCAGTCACTCGAACAAAATTTTATGTTTCTTTGTCCTAACAGAAACCCTTCTGCGGGTTCCTTTGGGACCCATCTTTGCGCACCCTATGAAGACCCATCTGCATTAAAACAACTTTCCGAGTGGTCCGATGTTGTTACCTACGAATTTGAAAACATTCCATTATCAGCACTTGAATTGCTTCAGGAAAAAGTCCCGCTTCATCCCTCTTCATCGGCTCTATCTGTGGCGCGGGATCGCCTGATTGAAAAAAACCGTTTTCACTCCCTGGGAATTCCTACAGCAAAGTTCGCTTCAATCGAATGTCGGGAAGATTTGAATATGGCTATAAAGGACATCGGCCTTCCAGCCATTTTAAAAACCCGTACGCAGGGTTACGACGGCAAAGGCCAGGCCCGATTGCAGGAAGAGTCGAACATTGAATCGGCCTGGAAACAGCTTGGAAATTTTCCATGTATTATCGAATCTATGGTTTTGTTTTCCAGGGAACTTTCTATCATTGCCGCACGCGATCAAAAGGGCAATATAGTCTATTATCCAGTAAACGAAAATCACCATCGTGATGGCATACTTCGCCTTTCGATCAATCGATTGGATGACCCAATGCAAGCCCAGGCCAACACAACAATTAAAAAGCTCATGGATGACTTAAATTATGTGGGAGTCATGGCTCTCGAGCTTTTCCAGGTCAATGACCAATTGTTTGCAAACGAGTTTGCACCCCGTGTGCATAATAGCGGCCATTTGACCATCGAAGGTGCCCCAACCTCACAATTCGAGAATCATCTCCGAGCCATTTGCAATCTTCCTTTGGGAAAAACAACACCGGCGAGACCTGCGGCCATGGTCAATTTAATAGGTAGTTTGCCGGAAGAAAATCAAATCCGGACCGTCCCAGGTGCCACACCGCATTTTTATTGCAAAGCGGAACGACCCGGACGCAAAGTAGGACATATCACTCTGACACGTGACGATTGTTCGATCGAAGAATTCGATCAACGACTGGTGGAATTACTTCAATTAGCGGGCGAACCTAAATTAGGCAATCGAAGATTCCTGAATAAAGCCCACCCTTAGTTCCCAAAAAATTCAAGAAAATTACCATTCCTTATTTGTTTTTGGTATATCTTTAATTCAATTATAAGATTTGGGAATAATAGTTTTTAGTGTTGTGTCTTCATTAAGGGGTAAAAAACCCACCTAATTTTTGAAAAAATGAAAATGAGTTGAATTGAGAAATACTCTCTAAGCCATGATTACTTCAAGTTATTTTAAAAACTTAAATGTTTCCAACATCATGGTTAGCCCTGTGACTTGTGCGCTCGAAAATGCTTCCATGAAAGAAGTGATGGATCAATTAGTGGCCTACCATTTTCATGGCTTACCCATTGTTAATGATTCTAAAAATATCGTTGGGATGGTCACGGATAAGGACATCATGCGGGCGGTTTATCAGGGGAAAGAACCGAGCGGGACACTTGTAAAAAATATAATGTCAACTTCTATAATCACAGCCGAACCAGAATCTACTGTTTATAGTCTCGTAAAATGTATGGTGGAAAATGAAATTACCCGTGTCCCGATTTGCAAAGACAAGCAAGTTCTAGCCATTGTCTGCCAGAGTGATATCATTAAAAAAGCCGTTGCTTCAGGAATAATGAGTATTTAGTGGAACTCTCCAATTTGGATTAGGATATCTTTTCAGATTTTAATGCCTGGACCAAAAAATCAATATCCTCAAACTCATGACCTGCTGATACTTGAAAACGAATTCGGGCTTCTCCTTTGGGAACTACCGGATAGCTGAATCCAATAACATATATTCCTTTTTGCAATAGTTTTTCGGCAATTTCATGAGCCCGTCTTGCATCCCCTAGCATCAGAGGAATGATGGGGTGATTTCCAGGTCTTATTTCCCAGCCCGCCTCATTAAACTTCTTCCTAAAATAGAATGTATTGTCCTTAAGTTTCTGAATGAGTTCGGGTGATTCTTCGATAAGATCAATCGCCTTTAGAGTCACCCCCGCAACAATGGGAGATAAGGAATTTGAAAAAAGATAAGGCCGCGACCTTTGACGGAGCAAATCAATCATTTCTTTCCGCCCCGCAGTAAACCCACCTGAGCCCCCCCCCAGAGCTTTTCCAAATGTAGAGGTCACCAGGCTCACTCTATCCATAACCTCCATCTGCTCAATACTCCCCTTTCCTGTCGGACCAAAAAATCCCGTCGCATGAGAGTCATCGACCATTACCATTGCCTGATATTGGTCTGCCAGATCGCAGATTTCATTCAATCGCGCAACATCCCCATCCATACTAAACACGCCATCGGTGGCAATAACGCGAATGCGGTATTTCGAAGCCCTTTTAAGTTGGGTTTCCAGATGATCCAAATCGGAATGATTAAAGCGAAACCTCTGGGCCTTACATAGTCTTGTGCCGTCAATTATACTCGCATGGTTCAGACGATCACTTATCACAGCATCTTTTTCATTCAACAGAGTTTCAAACAATCCGGCATTGGCATCAAAGCAGGATGAATACAAAATAGTATCCTCCTTTTCCAAAAAGCGGGATACACGCTGTTCTAATTGTTTGTGGATTTCACTTGTCCCACAAATGAATCTAACGGAAGCCATTCCGAATCCAAATTTATCAAGAGCCTCTTTTCCTGCCTGGATCAATGCAGGATGGTTCGCCAATCCCAAATAATTATTGGCACAAAAATTTAGATACTCACCTTTCTCCGTCTTGATTCGGCTCTGTTGAGGTGAAACAAGAATACGTTCTTCTTTATAAAGTCCGGCTGCCTGAATATCCTGAATTTCCTTCTTATAAATTTCAATTGAGCTGGTTTCCATCCATCACCTCAATTCTATTAAAGGATATAAAATTTTCTAATATTTAAAAATAACCTTGGGATACTTTTGAATTTGCTTTTCAAAACTATTTTTTTCAAATGAATGGAAAGGGATTACCGTTCCCTCTCCTCTATTCAAAATAACTTCATAAATCTTTTCCTGCAAATTATGACCTTTGGACTTTAAAAGGTTGCTGAGAATATACCAGGTTTGAAAAACTCTTCTTCCAACAACACTGTGCAATGATTTTCCATACATAATAATTTCCTGGAAATTCGATAAGGTATAGTCTCCGGAAGATAAACCAAACAAAATGATGTCGCCTCCCGCGCGTGTACTGGCAATTGCTGTGTTAAGAGCCTGATTACTTCCTGACATTTCCATTGCCACATCGACACCCTCTCCATAACATTTTTCACGAATCATATTTACGATTTCAATTTCAGGTTCGTAGGAATTATTAGAATTTTTAGATCGATGAATTTGGATTGGAATATCCAGGCCCAGGGCCTCCGCAAGCTTTAAATTTTCTGGATTCGGGTCCACTCCAACTATTACGGCGGCCCCCATGGCGCGTGCTACCAGAATAGAAAATAGACCTATGGTTCCGCAGCCAAAAATGGCAAGGGTTTTTCCTCTTAGGTCTACCCGGGAACACGCATGGACGGCATTCCCAAGAGGTTCCTGTACTGCAGCTACTTCGGGCCGGATCAAATCCACATCCGTTTTCCAGAGCTCCCTGGCTGGCAATTTAATATATTCCGCAAAACACCCATCAGTTGAAATGCCAATTATCTTGTGATCGGAGCAAACATGAGCATCTCCG
Source organism: Nitrospinota bacterium (assembly GCA_038108555.1). Lineage (GTDB taxonomy): Bacteria > Nitrospinota > Nitrospinia > Nitrospinales > VA-1 > UBA8687. The sequence continues at coordinate 4,482 of JAYNIA010000076.1, forward strand.
ATTTTGCATTGATGACATCGACCACAGAAAATATGTGATTCTGCGGAAACCATGTCCCCTGCTTTGAAACCATAGTGCTTGGCCGCATAAGAACCGACATCAAGAATTTCCCCAAGTAATTCATGCCCACACACACGATAATTCTTTTTTTCAGTTTCCAGAGAATCAAAGATCATATCCTTAAAGGAATGGCGAAACCAAATACCCTTATCCGAGCCACAAAACCCTGTATACCGGGGCTTGATGATAACTTTGTTTGTATCATCAGGGTGTTTGGATTCGTTGAGATCAGGGGAAGGAACATCAGAAAACGTCAGCCCGGTAGTTTTATCCCAATCTTCTCGCGGAGTATCCAAAATCAGAGCTTTCATCTCTTCTCCTCATTTCTTTTCTTAGAAGGAACCCTTTTATTTTTTATCCGGGCTCTTTATTAAGTATAAACCCAAGTGGAAAAATTTCCAGCGATTGGAATATTATTTATACTCTGGAATTTTGTCGTTTATTCCACCATCCCTTATGCCATTCCATTAAAGCAATAGTGGTTAACGCAAGTCCAGCAACCAGCAACCAAAACTTTCCTTCAACCGGTTGAGTTTTTAAAACCAATTGTCCTAAAGGTAAATACATAGCCAGAACATGGGTAAGAAAAGCACCCAATACTCCAAAAAGCAAAACCGGATTTCTCAAAAGTGGAATTTTAAAAATGGACTTGGTTTCGGAGCGGCAATTGAACATATGAATATTTACAAATAGAACAATGAACAAAAGAAGTATATTTCGGGAAGACTCCAGAGATAAACCCAAGGCAAGTAATTCTTTAAAAAGTAAAAAACCAATAATCCCTATCCAAAGCGCCACAATCGCAGAACGTTCAATCATTAGCCAGTTAAAAATAGGTTCTTCAACACTCCTGGGCTGACGTTTTAGCTCATCTCCTTCTCCGGGTTCGAAACCCATGGATACATCCTGGATTCCCTGAGTAACCAGATTCATCCAAAGCAGTTGAACAGGTGTCAAAGGCAAGGGAAAGCCAGTTGCAACAGCAAGAGTTACAATAACCACTTCTGCTGCACCGGTGGATATCAACATGAAGATTACTTTCCTGATATTTTCATAAGCAATGCGGCCTTTTTCCACACCTCCAACGATAGTTGCGAAATTATCATCACTGATAACCAATTCGGCTGCCTCTCGAGCCACATCTGTGCCAGCTCTTCCCATGGCAGCTCCAATATTAGCGGTTCTAAGAGCCGGTGCATCATTCACTCCGTCTCCGGTAACCGCTACGAAATGGCCTTCCGCCTGCATAGCTCTAACAAGATCCAGTTTCTGCTTTGGAGCGACTCTGGCAAAAACCCGTGCCGTTTTTACGACCTCTTGTATTTCTTCGGGAGATTTTTTTTCCAATTGCCCTCCGGTAACAACTTGTTCCTGGTTCAATTCCAACCCTAGGTTTCGGGCGATAGTTAATGCCGTCGCAGGGTGATCTCCTGTTATTATCGCGACATCGATCCCTGCTTGCCGACAAGAGGCAATTGCTTCTTGAACACCTTCCCTTAAAGGATCGATCATCCCTGCGAATCCAAGAAACTCCAAGTCAACAGGCTCTGAGGGGGGATGATTGGAATCCAGTTTGCCGGATGCAGGGCCATGGGCAAATGCCAAAACCCGAAATCCTTTAGCCGCCATTTCCTCTGCTACTTCAAGAAAACCTTGATGAGACTCTGTTCCAATTCTTTTTTGGCACATTGAAAGTATTTTTTCAGGCGAACCTTTGACATAGACACGAGAATCTCCCGATGGCATTTGGTGAAATGAGGCAGAGAACTGATATTCCGGTTCGAAGGGAATTTGATTAACCTGATTGTACGTTTCCAGTAGCTCTTCTTTTCCAACTCCAATTTTCCGTCCAAGTGTAAGAAGCGCGATGTCAGTTGGATCACCTCGATGTGTCCATTCTCCTTCATGAGAATGGAGGTCAGCTTCATTACATAGAACCGCAGCTCTTATAAAGTGTTCCATTCCTTCAACTTCGTTTGGAGAGTCTATCTCATGCCCATCAATCATGATCTTGCCATTAGGTGTAAAGCCTTGACCCTGAATTTGACAGACCAATCCACTTTTAAGGCGGACTTCTTTTACCGTGAGTTCATTACAAGTCAACGTCCCTGTTTTATCGCTTGCAATCATGGTACAACTGCCCAGTCCTTCCACTGCAGCCAGGCGTCTCACAATGACCCCACGTTCGATCATTCGTTTGGTTCCAATAGCAAGAGCAACTGTCAATGCAACAGGTAAACCTTCCGGAATGACAGCAACTGCAAGAGCCACTCCAAACATGAACATATCTAAAACCGCGTATCCCTGAAAAAGGATACCCAATAAGCCTACAACCACAATAACGGCCATTACAATCCAAGCCAAAGTTTGGCTGAATTGCTCCATGCGTATAATCAAGGGAGGTTTTCCAGAGCCGGTGTCCATCATGGCTTTGGCCAACCTGCCGATTTCTGTATTCATTCCTGTGGTAACCACAACACCCTTGCCCCTGCCACGGACAACTATGGAGCCGGCATAAGCCATATTTATTCTGTCTGCTACAACAGTATTATTTTCTCCCTTCCATTCCGAATTTTTAAATACCGGTAAGGACTCACCGGTCAGTAAAGATTCATCGGCTTCAAACCCATGGGTCATTAAAAGACGAAGATCCGCAGGAACTCGATTTCCAGATTCCAACCAGACAATGTCTCCCGGGACAAGATCTTCTGCATTTACCTCGTAAACTTTTCCATCTCGTTCAACGGTTGCACGAATTTGTAAAAGTTTTTGCAGGGCCTGTGCGTTTTGCTCGGCTCTCCATTCCTGGAACCCTCCAATACTTGCATTCAGACACAAAACTCCGAAAATAAAACCGGCATCGATGAATTCCTGAATGGCAAGAGAAACAAGTGCAGCTACGGCGAGGATATAAACAAAAGGACTTTGAAATTGCCTGATTCCAATTTGCCACCAGGTAGGAGGTTGGGCTTTAGGTAAAAGGTTGGGCCCAAATTTTTTTAACCGGGAAAGGCTTTCCGATTCCGACAAACCTTTTGGAGAGGTGTCCAAATAAGAAAAAAGATGCTCTTGCTCCTGAACGTGCCAGGAGCTTTGGGACGAGGAAGGGTTTTTATTGTCTCCGCTTTCGCAATCGCTCATTATTATTTAGGACACATAACAAACTGATGGATTCCCTGGGCAGCTTTTTTCCCGGCCGCCATCGCAGAAATAACCGTGGCTGCCCCCGTTACAATATCGCCCCCCGCAAAAACACCGGGTCTTGATGTCAGGTTGATATCAGAATCTGCCAGTTCAACATGACCTTGTTGATCTGTTTTTAGGTCCTCCGCACTTTTTGCTATTAATGGATTAACCCCACTGCCAAGTGAAATAATTATAGCATCTGTTTCTATGGGGAAATTACTTCCTTCTATTGGTTGGGGACGCTTTCGGCCCGAAGCATCGGGCTGACCCAGCTCCATTTTTTGGCAAATGATTTGGGAAACCCATCCCTTGGCTCCTTTGATTTCAACTGGCCCCACAAGAAAATGAAATTCCACTCCTTCAGCTTCTGCATGCTCAATCTCTTCAAGTCGAGCCGGCAACTCATCACGGGATCGACGGTAAAGCAACATAACCTTTTCTGTGGTGGGTAAGCGAAGGGCGGTCCGAGCTGCATCCAAAGCTGTATTACCCCCTCCTATTACCGCAAACTTCCTGTGTTGATGAATAGGGGTATCAAACGCGGGAAATTCCCAGGCATGCATTAAATTGATTCGAGTCAAAAACTCATTGGCCGAATAAACACCATTGAGGTTTTCTCCGGGGATATCCAAGAAATATGGAAGCCCTGCACCGGTCCCTATAAAAACCGCTTCGAACCCATCCTCCTTCATAAGCTCATCAAGGGTTTTGATTTTTCCTATCACATAATTGATCTTGATCTCGACTCCGAGGCGTTTCAAATAATCTAATTCCGATTCAAGAATCTCCTTAGGAAGCCGAAACTCCGGGATGCCGTAAAACAAAACTCCACCTGGCTTGTGAAGGGCTTCGAAAATTACCACCTGATGCCCCAATATTGCGAGGTCGCGTGCAGCTGCCAACCCGGCAGGCCCGGCACCAATGATGGCAATTTTTTTCTCCGATGAGGGTGATACTTTTTCGGGCTCAATCTCCCGGTGAAGTCGTTCATAGTCTGCAACAAACCGTTCCAGTTTTCCTATGGCTAATGGTTCTCCTTTGATTCCAATCACACAATGTTTTTCACATTGGTCTTCCTGGGGACAAACCCGACCCGTGACTGCAGGCAATGCATTGGATTCCTTGATAACATCTGCGGCTGCAAGAAAATC
>JAYNIA010000077.1:0-8576 GCA_038108555.1 Nitrospinota bacterium
AACCTTATAATAAACTTAAAACAGGGAATTTATACATAGTGGAATTCCCATTGTAAAACCTTGCTTTTTATTGGCAAACCTTATTTTAAACAACTAAAAAACACGATATACCGGCTAAGTATCACCTTGAAACCTAATTGGGTCAAGTAAATATTTCGCACTTGGGCAAATAGCCCTTTCCTCATAACACTTATCTAATACAAAGCAATAAAATTCAAATATTTAAAAGCATACGGGGGAAATTAGAAAAAAAGAAGTTTTTACCATAAGGAAATTTCCAGCGGCATTTTGGTTCAGGCAACAACTTTTCTTTATTTATAATTTTGATTACCTGGTTCTGCTCTTGAATCGGCTGTTCATTCCATTTTGAGGAATCAATGACTACGTTACAACTTTCGACAGAGGAACAGGTGCAACAGGTAGGTAAGAAGAAATTGCAGGGATATGGCCCAGGCAAGAAAATTTAGGCTTTGGCCCGGCAGGGATAACAATCCCAAAACTGCGATGAGAAACAAGGGAAAGTCAATTCCATTCCATCTCCAAATTTTAAGAAGTGTGCTTACCTTATTAAAATATTCATCCCGTTGTTGCGGATCGAGAACGGAATCGGTCGGGGCTTCTCTCATTCCAAGGTCGGAAAGCGTTTCCCATTTCCTGCGGAATATAAGTTGTTGAGCCTGCATATAGTAAAAATAAATACTAAGGACTATGGATGACTTGTTTTTTAATTTTTCAAAAGTATTTTGAATTTCCCTTTCTATTCCGTCAAAACCTTTCAACACCATCGTTCCGAATGTTTGCTTGCAATAATCGTAGGAAATGGCTCGCAAAATGGTAAAGACAGCAATTACAATTGTGGAGCAGGTAAATTGCGGATAACCGGAAACTATTCCAAAAACCACAGCCAGATAGGCAAAATACCCTGCGATCCCATCTATGAGCCGCCCCCAATCACTGGCCATATTTTTTGCCCGAGCAAGTTGGCCATCCACACAATCTAAAATCAGGGTAAACTCCAGAAGAATCCCTCCCGCCAGGCTGGAAAGCCAATTTCCATGGCTAAACGCATAACCCGAGGCAAACCCGATTAAAACAGAAAAGTAGGTTACCTGGTTTGGAGTGACAAAAGTATTTTTCAGGACCTCTACAATTTTTTTCGCGATGGGATCATGAAGATAAATATTAATAGGTTCCGCAAGATCCTTCAAAGCATGTTCCATCTTTTCTGTCATTACCTACAACCATCTTTCTTTCATATACCAGTCGAGAGTACAGGCCAACCCCTCTTCCAGTTTAAACTCAGGTTTAAAATCGAAGTCTTTAAAAAATTTTTCCGAAGATGCGGTCCAACAACTTTGCTTGAGATCCATCATCCTCTGACGATCAAACAGTGCGGCATTAGAGCTGAACATTGCCAGGGCTTCAAAAAACATTGCGACAGGAACCAAAAGACTTTCAGATACTTTTAAAACTTTCACCGAGATGTTCATTTTTTCTGCCGCCCTATTTGCCACGTCTTCCCAGGAATAAATTTCACCATCCGTCACAAAATATATTTTCCCATTTGAGGCTTTCGGGGCAACCACTTCCACCATAGCTCGAACCAGGTCTGAGACATAAACCAGCGAAAGTAATTTTTGAGATTTACCAATTTGCAATGTCCAGCCTTTTCTTACTAATTTAAAAAATGTAAAAAGGTTTTCCTCACGAGGACCATAAACTACCGGCGGACGTATGATTTTGATCGGCAATGACTCGGAGTATTTTAGAGCTATTTCTTCTCCCGACTTTTTTGACTTCCCGTAATATGTCACAGGATTCAATGGGGATGCCTCATCTATCTGTTTACCCTCTTCACAAGGCCCTGCTGCAGCAAGGCTGCTTAAATGGACGATCCCCTGAAGGGTATCTTTATAATCCAAACATTGCTCATACAAAGTTTGGCAAACACGGGAATTAACATCAAAATAATCTTTGCGGCTTTTTGCTTTTGTCAAACCGGCACAATGAAAAATATAATTTAATCCCGGAAGGCTGGGGATCTTAAAATCAGGTTCCGCAAGGTCAACAAAATGGAATTGGATTTTGGGTGAGGAAAGCCATCTTAAATTAGACGATTTGCGAACAAGGCAATGAACATTACAATCCATTGACAACAGAAGGTCCACCAAATGACTTCCAATAAAGCCATTGGCTCCCGTTATCAATACGGTTTTTCCGCTAAGGTGAGAATTTTCTTTCATAGATGCGGTGTCTTTTATAAATGCTTCCCCCTATTCTTACAATAGGTTCCAAAATATCTGTATTGTCTTCCAGCACCCATGACATATCGCATGTTTTGATATTTTGAGCGTTAAAATTTTTATACATATCGTAATACATATAAGCATCGATGCCGCGTCGGCGAAATTTTTTCTTTATACCAAGCGTCAACACACGATAAGAATTTATTTTATTTTTTTTCCAGAGAAACTTTGCCCAACCAAATGGAAATAGTTTGCCGTCCAGATCCTTCAATATCTGATTGACATCCGGGAGGGCTAGAGAAAATCCCACCGGTTCCCCCTTGACCTCTGCAATCAAACAATATTTCGGATTCACAATCGCCTTCATTTCACCGGCCGCAAACGCAAACTCTTTTTGCGTCATGGGAACAAATCCCCAATTATTACCCCAGGAGGAATTATAAATATCCCAAATTATTCTTAATTCCTCTTTGAATCTTGCCAGGTTCAAAGGGCGTAATTTAAACCGCCCTCTTTCTTCCAGTTTACGTGCGGCTTTTTGAAGATATTCCGGAATTTCCTTCAATTCCAGCCTTAAGGAAACCAAATCCTTCGACTTTTTAAAACCCCAATTTTCGAAATGCCTTTCATAATAATCGGGGTTGTAAGGAATTCCCAGCATGGGGGGAAGGTCAAAGCCCTCGACCAGCAATCCACATTCGTGGTTGGTTGACAAATTCAAAGGGCCAATGAGCCTATCAAACCCTTTTTGATCGCACCAGTTTTTTGCCTGATCAAATAATAGTCGCGACACCTCCTCATTATCAACAGATTCGAACATTCCCATAATGCCCGTATTCTTTATACAGTGTTCCTGATAATTTTGATCGTGGACCAGGGCAATTCGCCCCAGAGATTCTCCTTTTTCATCTTCGGCTAAAAACAGTTGGACATCAGCGCCTTCGAAAAAGGGGTTGTTTTGTCGATTAAGGAATTTCTTTCTCTCTGATATCAGGGGGGGAACCCAACAAGGATAATCTTGATACACCTTCCAGGGGAGTCGGATGAATCGGTCAAGATCAGAAGAGCTTTTAACCTCAGAAATTTTGAGGTTCATTATTCCTTGGAAATGATACCCAACTTTGTTCCCAGTTTTTTAAACGACCCTAATACTTTTTCAAGGTCTTTCTGGGTATGGGCCGAAGTATAACTGGTCCTGATCATTGCGTTAAGGGGGGGAACCACCGGAGAAACAGCGACGCCGGCGAAAACGCCTTCGTCAAAAAGGAGACGGTTCAAATAAAGGGTTAAAGCTTCTTCACCGATTTTTATTGGGACAATGGGAATGGAGTTATTGTTGACTTGAAAACCCATATCAAAAAACCCTCTTTTGATAAATGCGGTGTTTTCTCGTAAACGGTTAATTCTTTCGGGTTCATTGATCATAATGTTCAAACCCTCCGTTACCCCCGCAACCGATGCCGGTGGCAAAGCAGCCGTAAAAATAAATGCTGAAGCCTTATGCCGGATATATTCCGTTATTTTTGATTTGGCGGAAATAAAACCGCCAATCGAACCCAAACTCTTGGAAAAGGTTCCCATATACAAATCAATTTCGTTTTCCAGATTGAAATAGTTGGCGACACCTTTTCCCCGGTCCCCCATAACTCCCAGCCCGTGGGCCTCATCAATCATCACGGTTGCCCCATAGTCTCTCGCCAGCTTAACTATGACCGGCAGGTTGGCAATATCACCACTCATACTGAAAACCGTGTCGGTAATAATTATCTTACCTTCTACATCCGAATGTTTTTTCAAACAATATTCCAAATGGTCCATATCGTTATGCTGGTAACGAATCGTTTTCCCAGGGGCGACAGCACATCCTTCATAAATACTGGCATGATTTTCACGATCAGAAAATGCGACGTCTTTCCTTCCCAGCAAACAGGAAATGGTTCCCTGATTAGCCTGGAATCCTGTAGACATGACGATCGTGTCTTCCCGGTTTAAAAAGGAAGAAATTTCATGTTCCAGTTTTTTGTGCAGATTAAAAGTCCCATTTAGAAAACGACTTCCGGTACAGCCAATTCCAAATTTATCGAGAGCCAACCTGGCAGCTTCGATCACACGGGGTTCCTGTGAAAGCCCCAGGTAATTATTTGTTGAGACCGAGATTGCCTCCTTGCCATCAATAACCACCTTACTGCCATCTATTTCCTGAATTTCTTTGAAATAAGGGTAGATCCCCAATTCTTTTGCTTGATCTGGGGCGAGATATCCAAAACATTTTGCAAGAAGGCCTTTTTCTTTACTACTGGGAGGGCGGAGATGCGAATTCTCGAAATCAAATTTCTCTTTTAATAAAGAAACAATTTTGTTTCTTTTTAAATGAGCGGGACCCATATCCTGATTTTCTAATCCCTTGAGCAGCGAAAAAGGTTTTGTCATATTTTGGACCTTTATATTAATTATCGATTAAGCTTTACTTACCAGCGTGCTTCCATAAATTGACGAGTGCAGGCCATAATCCAGATTGAACCGTTTGCCCATATAAAGAATCTTTCCCCTGATTATTTAAAATACGGTTGTGCGCTTCTCCCAATGCATGGTAGGGAAGGTCTGGAAACAGGTGATGAGTCGCATGAAACCTTAAACCCACAGGAGCCCATAACGGGGTAATCCATCGGTTTCCCGGATTATTAATTGAATCCAGCATTTGTTCGGTAAAACTCAGTTCACCTTCCTCTGCATTTCTATAATGATGGGCTGCCAGGGTCCGAATCGAATTGACCACGAATACAGAGGCCCCTAAACAATACCACATGAATAAAGCCTTTGCAGGCATTATTTTCAAGAAAATCAATACCATAAAGATCATTCCATATAATCCTGTCAAAATCTCTTGTATTTCCCAACCTTCATTATTTGCAAACGAAGACGCATTACGCTGGTAATTCAAATCAATATTTAAGGACGACATTTTAAACATCACAAACTTTCTTAGCTTGGGGATCAAGAAAGACAGCGGCATTAATACTACAAAACGAAACAGAAAAATGAGTGGAACAAAAATTGAAAAACCTACGTGGAATAAAATCAGCCACCTTCCTTTGGAAGCAAAAGGGAAGTATTCTCCATCTCTTTCTGTTCCGTAGTAATTTTGTTTATGGTGGTCAAAATGCACGCTCTGATACAAAAATGTTGGAACCATAAGGGGAAAACCACACAGGATGTTCCACACTTTTTGAAATATTAAAAATGAACCTTTTTTAAAATGAGCAATCTCATGAATAAATAATGCCGCTCTGTATATCGCAAGAACTGCCACAAAAAAAAACATTGCTTGCCATAAAGAAAATGGAGGAACGATAATGGTTGCAACAAACGCTCCCCAACCCAAAACGATACTTCCCAGGAAATCACCCCAATAGATCCAGGGGTTGGGTTTATATAAATCCTTTACCAACTCCCTGACCTTAGTAATGTGAAATTCCTGCCCGGAGCTTTCCAGATTCAAACTATTCAAATTGAAACCCCACCCATTTGGAGAAAAATACTTTTCCTCATTATTTTATCGTTTTTCTGCACAACTCAAACAAACCGTGCTCTCTGGCATTAACATGATTCGTCCATGCGGAATGGGATTTGAACAAACCACACAAACCCCAAATTCCGGAAGATTTATTTTTCCTAATGCTTTTTCAAGCCTGGCCAATTTGGTTTTGGCAGAATTCAAAGAAGCTTCGCTTATTCCCTGGCTACTAATCGCTTCCATACGTGTGAGTCTTCCAATAGCATTATCTGGCGCTACCGGCTTCGAGGTCTCTGCAAAGCTTTTGATCAAATGTTTCTGAGTTTCAATTTCCTCCACTATCATCTGCTTCAATTTTTTTCTTTCATTCTCATTCATAGCGTCAAAACTGTCTCATTCTTTAATAACAGATGCCTCAGGCAGCCATCCACACATGGCACAGCGCATGGCATACAAAGGGGTGAAGCAGGAAATATTTTTCGAAATGGAATTCATGAACTCGTTTGCCAATTCCTGATCCTTGAAACATTCATATATATCATCCAGAAAACCCCCGCGCAAAAGAGGATGTTCAAGAAATTCACGCCCCGGTCCAGTTTCGATTTCAAGAGGATGCTCACTGACCTCAACTCTATCCATACCCAACTCTCGCAACCAGTTTTCAGCATGTGTGGAAGAAGGCCTTTCATATATATATTCCTCAAGGGCCTTTCTCTCTTCATTCAAGTTGCGGGAAACCATTTCCTGGTCTACATAATTCCATAAGGAATCAAAAGTACCCAACGATGGAAAAGTTAAAACTATTTGGCCTCCCGGTTTTAGAAACCGGACCAGGTTTTGCAAAGCTTCAAACCGATTGGGACGAAAAAACATGAATGACAAATTGCCCGTAATCCGATCAAATTTAGGGAGGTCGTCAGGTAAAAAACGCATATCTCCGACTTCAAATCGCAACCATGGCAAATGCCTGCCTTGAATGGATCGGGATCTTAAAACCTGGCTCTGATGAACATCTATTGCCAGAACCGAACCCTCTGGCCCCACCTGATCCGCCAGGTAAAAAGCGGGAATTCCTCCTCCAGATGCAATATCCAAAACATGATCCCCTTTTCGAATCTCAAGATGGTGCAATAACGTTTCTGCGAATGGAGTGGACCAAGGATCATTTTTTGGAAGCGGCCAATTATTTTCCATTAATCTTTTTCCTGAATCTTTAAAATTAATTTTTTTCAAACCAGATGACAAATTACCCCTATGTCATATTAATCATATCTATTAATAGAACCTTTTTGAATTCCTTCTTCATACAACCGGGTTTCACGGACCAAAAGCCCACTCAATAAGATCAGCCCGATCAAATTGGGAATCGCCATCATGGCATTCATTGCATCTGAAAAATTCCAAACCATTTCCAGTTTAATCTGGGCACCGACAAAAACAAAAAGAACCCAGGCGTACCGGTAAACTAAAATAAATTTCTCACCAAAAAGATACTCAAAACATTTTTCTCCATAGTATTCCCAGGCCAGAATGGTAGAAAATGCAAAGGTAATAGTACCAATCGTGACTATAAGGTTTCCCCAAAATCCGGGGAGGCCGGCGGAAAATGCCTGAATGGTTAACGCCACCCCTGTTTCACCCGAGGTCCAAACGCCGGTTGAACTGATCGCCACTGCTGTGATGGAACACACCACGAGAGTATCTAAAAATGTCCCGGTCATAGAAACCAACGCCTGCTTGCAGGGATGGTTTGTTCTTGCCGCAGCGGCAACGATGGGAGCACTACCCATACCGGATTCATTCGAGAAAAGTCCACGCGCCACACCATATCGAATCCCCTGCGCCAAAGTCGCCCCTGCAAACCCACCGGTAGCGGCTGTCCCCGTAAAAGCATGCTCAAAAATCAAGGCTATTCCAGAACCCAACTGATCGAGATGGTTTAAAACAACCCCAAAGGCACCCACAAAATAGATGACTGCCATGAACGGTACGAGATACATTGCAACTTCCGCAATGCGTTTGATGCCGCCAATCACAACCATTCCTGTCAATATCGCAAGGAACAGTCCAACGGAAAATTTATTTAAACCGGTAGTTTCAATAATGGCTATTGCGGATGAATTGGCCTGAACCATGTTTCCAATTCCAAATGCAGCACAGGCACCGAAGGCAGCAAAACAAATACCCAGCCATTTTTTCTTGAGACCTTCTTCAAGATAAAACATGGGCCCACCAGAAATTTCACCCTGATCATTGGTGCGACGAAATTTCACCGCAAGAAGTCCCTCGCTGTATTTGGTTGCCATGCCGACCAGCCCGGTAAGCCACATCCAGAAAATGGCACCGGGACCCCCCAAAGCAACCGCAGTGCTAACACCGGCTATGTTTCCGGTGCCCACCGTTGCGGCCAAGGCTGTCATCAATGAACCGAAATGAGAAATATCCCCCTCCCCTTCCCGTTCTTTGGAAAATGTCAAACGAAGACCATAAAGGAGAGAACGAAACTGAATTCCGCGAAGCTTGACGGTCAACCAGAAACCCGTTCCCAACAAAAGCACAAGAAGCCAGGGACCCCACATAAAACTTGCAAACGAAGCCAGGAATGTATTCATAATTAAATTTAAATCAGGTGGGTCTAATTAACTCCAAGGAGTTATTATAGAACAAAAAAAATCGACTTGTTGTTCAAGAGGCGGGAAAGGTTTTCAAAAATCATTCTGGAAGGGGTTAAAAGGAAGTCTTCAAAAATTTTTATTTTTTATTTCCGACAAATGCAACATACATCAGTGTTTCATTGAGCCCGTCCAGGTTTAGCA
>JAYNIA010000078.1:0-8306 GCA_038108555.1 Nitrospinota bacterium
TGAAGACAATCTAAAAGTCTGCACCAAATGCGAATATCATTTTCGACTTGATGCCCGGCAACGGATTCAACTTCTGATTGATCCGGACACATTTGTTGAACATGACCAAAACCTGGCATCAACCGATCCATTAAAGTTTAAAGATACTAAAAAATATAAAGACCGAATGCGTGCCACCATCAAGAAAAACCAGACCAATGATGCCATCATCTCCGGGTCTGGAATGATGGAAGGTATCGCGGTCGAACTTGCTGCATTTGACTTTAGCTTTATGGGCGGAAGCATGGGATCTGTGGTTGGGGAAAAAATCACTCGCTCAATTGAACGGGCATTGGAAAATGAAGTTCCCATGATCATTGTCAGTTGTTCGGGTGGGGCACGCATGCAGGAAGGGATTTTCTCCCTCATGCAAATGGCGAAAACCTCTTCCGCCCTTCGACAACTCAGCGAGAAAAGGATACCCTATATCAGCATCCTCACCGATCCTACCATGGGCGGGGTGTCTGCAAGCTTTTCCATGCTGGGGGATATCATTCTTGCCGAACCGGGAGCACTGATCGGATTTGCAGGACCCCGGGTTATTGAACAAACCATCAAACAAAAGCTCCCTAAGGGATTTCAGCGGTCAGAGTTTCAACTGGAACATGGCTTGATTGACGATGTCGTACACAGAAAAGATTTGAAAGCCACGCTGGTACGCCTTATAAGTATGTTGCAGAATAAGCCGAAGGAAAATAAAAAAGGGGAAGAAAAAATTCCCAAGCTGACAAATCCACCTGAGGTGCTTGGAGCTTAGGTTAAAGCCGTACTACCGACGATGGATGGGTTTATGACGTATCAGTTCGCCTTCAACCATGAAAACCACGTCTTCGGCAATATTTGTGGATAGATCCGCAATCCGTTCCAGGTAACGGGACACAGAAAGTGTTTGCACTGCCCGGTCAATAGCTTCCGGACTCACACGCATTAAATCTTGCAGGGTTTTGTACATAGCCCTGTTTAAATCATCTATTTCATCATCCAGAGTTAAAACAACGCGGGCAAGTTCTGTATCCATTTCAATTAGCGCATCCAGGCTTTTTCTCAGCATGGTGCGAACGGCTTCTGCCATACGGGGGAAATTTAGGGATGCCTGAAGAGGTTCATTCGAAGAAAGATAAATAGCCCGTTCAGCAATATTGACAGCCAGGTCCCCTATTCTTTCCAGATCGTTGTTGACTTTAAGCACAGCAATTATAAATCTCAGGTCACTCGCAACCGGCTGATGCAAAGCAAGAATTTTAAGTGCTTCCTCTTCAATTTGATTTTCCCGCTGATTGATCAGGTAATCACCCTCTATCACCACTTCGGCGAGATTCATGTTACGTTTGACCAAAGCTTCTACGGAGTGGTTAAAGGCTTCCTCTACCATTGAGCCACTCGTCAATACTTCCTTCTTTAACCAATCCAAGTCTCTTAGTAAATGTTTTCCCATTGAGTTTTATTTTTAACCGAATCGTCCCGTCACATAATCTTCGGTTCTTTTTTCCTTTGGGTTTGTAAAAATATTTTTAGTTTCACCAAATTCGATCAGATTTCCTGATTCCATAAAGGCTGTGTATCTCGATGCACGTGAAGCCTGTTGCATATTATGAGTTACGATAACGAGAGTGTAGTCTTTCTTCAACTCGAACATCAAATCTTCAATATGTGCTGTAGAAACCGGGTCCAGGGCAGAACAGGGCTCATCCATTAAAATCACCTCGGGTTCCATTGCCAGCGTACGGGCAATGCACAACCTCTGTTGCTGTCCTCCCGACAAGGCCATAGCGGAGTTACCCAACCGGTCCTTTACTTCATTCCATAAGGCGGCGGACTGCAAAGATTTTTCAACCAGTGCATGAATATCTCCTTTAAAACCGTTTATTAATGGCCCCCAGGCAACATTATCAAAAATAGATTTTGGAAAAGGATTGGGTTTTTGAAAAACCATCCCAATTTTCCTTCGGACTTCCACTGGGTCAACATCCTGGCCATAAAGATCAACACCGTGGTAAAGAACACCTCCCTCAACAGTACATCCTAAAATAAAATCATTCATGCGGTTAAGACAACGAAGCATTGTACTTTTTCCACAACCAGACGGCCCAATGATTGCGGTAATTTCATTTTTGAGGAAGGACAGAGATACTCCTTTGACCGCTAATTCACCACTATAGGCAATCTTAAGGTCCTTTATTTCAAGCACCACATTATTTTTTGCCTCTTCCTTTTTTTCCGTAATCACATCTGTTATCGAGTTTGCATTCATTGTACTAACGTTCATTGGTTTTTATTCTCCAACCGGTGGCGGATAATTACCGCGATGGAATTCATTAATAATAACACAGCCAGCAATACAAGAATTCCCGCCGCTGCGAGCTCATGAAATTCTTGCTGCGGTCGGGAGGCCCAATTGAAAATTTGAATGGGGAGGGCTGTAAACTCATCCATCGGTCCCTCAGGCACAAATGCCACATAGGTCAAGGCACCTATCATAATAAGAGGCGCCGTTTCCCCGATGGCCCTGGATAAAGCGAGAATAATACCGGTAAGAATCCCTGGAAATGCCTGTGGCAAAACATGTGCATAAACGGTTTGCCAACGCGTGGCTCCCAAAGCAAATGCCGCTTGCCGAATTGTTCCGGGAACGGCCCGCAAAGCCTCCCGGGTGGAGATAATTATAACCGGCAAAATTAAAAGACTCATGGTCATGGCACCCGCCAAAACACTTTCTTCCAAGCCAAAAAAACGCACAAAAATTACCATCCCCAACATTCCATAAACAATGGAGGGAACGCCTGCCAGATTGGAAATGTTCAGATCGACAAATCGGCTAAATGCATTTTTCGTCTCAAACTCTTCCAGATAAACCCCGGCACCAATGCCAATGGGAACGGAAAAAAGTGCGGTAAAACTGATGAGCCACAGAGTTCCAAAAAGGGCAGAATTGATACCGGCTTTTTTAGGAAACCGGGAAGGAAAATCTTCTAAAAACTGCATATCCAGCCAGGGGAGACCCTCTCGGCAAACATGATATAACAAAACTCCAAGGATCAAGACCCCCATCCAGGAAACTGACATACAAAAAACTCGAAACAATTTTGCCTTAAAATATCGTCGTGAGAGGTCCGGGGAAATCATTCATACACCTCGCGAAACCTGCGTAAGAGCTTACTGGAAAAAATATTCATGCAAAGTGTAATGACAAAAAGCAAAGCCGAGACAGCAAAAATAGTCTGGTAACCAATCTCGCCAGCGGGTGCGTCACCCAGGCTGACCTGGACGATATAAGCAGTCATGGTTTGAATTGCCACAAAAGGGTCTGCGGTCATCTTGGGAGTAGCACCAGCCGCCAGAGTAACAGCCATCGTTTCACCAATAGCCCGTGATAACGCTAATACAAATGACGCCATAATTCCAGAAAGTGCAGAGGGAACCACAACCCCAATATTGACCTCAAGAGGTGTCGCTCCTACGGCATAGGCTCCTTGCCGCAAAGAATCTGGCACCGCCCTTAAAGTATCATCACAAAGTGAGGCAACCATGGGCAGAATCATGATGCCCACAACAATAGAGGCACTTGCAGCGTTGAAAATCTGGACTTCATCAGAAACCAAGCGCATCATCGGTGTAACAAAGGTCAGCGCAAAATATCCATAGACTACTGTGGGGATTCCCGCAAGTACTTCCAAGAGAGGTTTTAAAATACTTCTAAGTTTGGAGGGGGCATATTCACTTAAATAGATAGCTGTTGCCAGCCCGACAGGCAAAGCAAATAAAGCCGTACCCACAACAATGAGAAGGGTCCCACAAACCAGTGGAAGAACTCCAAAGGATCGTGGTTCCAGAAGAGGAGCCCATCGGGTTCCAAAAAGGAAATCGAAGGCGGAAACTTCCTGAAAGAAAACTCCCGCCTCCTTTACCAATATCCAGACAATTGCAAATGTAGTTAAAACAGACAGCAATGAGCAGAGAAACAAAATCCCTTTAATAATTTCCTCGCTCCAGCGCTTGGACCCTTTCAGGCTTATTACGCTTTTATCCAATATCAACTCACTACTTTGCAAGAACCTAATTTCCTTATTTCAAATTTACTTGAGTGAAGCTTGCTTGACGTTACCAGCATCACCAAGCATGTTGTTGCTCCATTTCTCGAACTTCTCTAAATGGGCTTGGTAATCTTTGTCAGCCAGCGGAACGTAACCAACTTCGGCAGAAAGCTCTCCTGCATTTTGAATGTAGAATTTTACAAACTCATTTACTTCAGGCCGTTGTGCAGCCGTTTTGCTTACATAAATGAAAATTGGCCGAGACAAAGGCTTGTAAGAACCATCGTTAATCGTGGTTTCGTTAGGTTTAACCGGGCCATCTCCTCCATCGATAGCAGCCACATCCAGCCTGGATTTGTTTTCTTTATAATAAGCATAACCAAAGTAACCCATAGCATATTTGTCGCCAGCAACACCCATGACGAGAACATTATCGTCCTCACTGGCTGTGTAGTCTGAACGGGAAGCCTGAGACTTGCCGTTGATTGCTTTGGTGAAATAATCGAAGGTTCCTGAGTCAACGCCCGGACCATAAAGTTTGATTTCTTTATTAGGCCATCCAGGACGAACATCACTCCAGTTTTTAACGGTGCTGCTGGGTTGCCAGATTTTCTTGAGTTCGGTAGTTGTCAAATGGTCAACAAAGTCATTTTTAGGATTGATTACTACCGACAATCCGTCATAAGCCACGGGAATAACTAAATATTCAATTCCGTTTTTTGCTGCCTTTTCTTTTTCGGAACTTTTAATCGAGCGAGATGCATCGTTTATATCTGTTTGGTTTGTGAGAAATTTTTTGAATCCGCCACCGGTTCCAGAAATTCCTACCGTTACTCGAACTTTTCTATGTTTTTTCTGGAATTCTTCTGCAACAGCTTCAGTAATCGGGAAAACGGTACTGGAACCGTCAATACGAACTTTTCCTTTTAATTTCCCAGCAAAACTATTTCCAGCGAAGGAAAACAGAAGAACCGTGGATAAAGCAAAAAACATTATTAAACGTTTCATTTTTAACTCCTTTTTCTTGGTTAGAGACTACTTTTCATTTGTAAAGAAACGATAAAGATTTTGTAAAGAGAGGTTTACAAATTGGGAATGCATTGAGAAACGTAAATCATTAAAAGGGAGTGTAGGAAATAGTTATAAAGAAAATAAAAAGGCCGGATAAAACTTTGCAAAACTTTAAAAATGCAAATTAGGGCGAATTCTACCCCACTCTGCCAAAGAAACAAATTAACTAATTGAATTTAAAGATTTTATCTACCAAACGACCTGGAAACGGATGACATTAGTAGTCAGGGTCCCAGCATCTGTCCCGGTTCCTTGAGTGAAATCTGCTAAAACATAGTTGTACATCAAACGGGTCATTGGATTAAGTTCCCAGTTGAGCCCAAGGGTCAGGCTTTTTTGCTCCCCCCCGGTAATTCCCGCACTTTGGTCATTGAGGTCCATTTCGGAATAACGGGCAGCCAACTGCCAGGCCCCAATACCCTTGCCTTCAGACCATTTTTTGTCCCAGTCAAAGTTTGCTTTCGGTTTGAACCGGGCAATCACACCACTCTTGCTTGAATATCTGCGGTTTTCTCCTGTCACATACCAACTTCCTTGAACATAAAAAGCGTCTAATTGTCCGTTGGTGGTACTATCTCTTTTAATGTCGGTAATCGCATACTCTCCCTGCAAACTGAATTCGTTCCAGTTTACGGCACCTTCCAACCCGACAATATGAAACTCCCTTGCGGGGATAACACCGGTAGTCAACAGGGTATTTGTTATTTCGCTGTCACGGGCTCCATTAAATGTGACCTGATTGTCTGTGGCCTTTTCATAACTCCAACTCACCGCCAAGTGAACCCATTGTTTACCATCGTCTGAATATAAAGGTGATCCAGAAATTCTACTGGTTATATTCCAGTCGCCATCAATTTGAAAGTCCGGTGGATTTTCATTGGTCTGTTTATTTACAAATACAGACCAGTTGAGTCTTTTATTTAAAGCATGATTGAAAAATCCAAAACCTGTATTTCGAGTTTTGAAAAAAGTATTCGCCAACGAGCGTTCTATAAATGTGAGGTAATTGGAGCTGGTGAGAGAATCTAAAGATGCAGGTCTTTTGTAATGGCCCACCTGAAAATTTCCTAAAAAAGGGATTCGCGTTGCTCCAACATACATATCCTTAAACGTTACACCGTTAGCACCCCCATCCACATCGATATCAAATTTGAATTTAATTTTTTTATGAAGTAAGCCCGCCATAAAAAAACGGACGCGACGGAACCGGGCACCATTCTCTTGCTGACCAATGGTGGATTTGAATGTGTCAGACTCACTGAAAAAGCCCCAATCATGTTGAATGCGTCCCCCCATTTGGAACCGGAAATTATTATCCAATGAACGCATTTTGAAACCATTTTTATAGTAGACAAGGATTTCCTTTTCCCCTTGTTTATATCTTTCCCTTTCCCTTTTCTCCAACCACTCGAGTCTTTTTTCCAGTTTTTTTATTTTTTCTGAATTCCCGTTTCCGGCTTGCACATTATTCAGCCACCCCGTTACAAATAAAAAAAGGGTCACCCCGGAAACAAACAGGATTTTATTTTTTATAAAAAATTGTTTCTGAAACATAAAAAACAAATGCCGAAATTTGGGGTCCAAAATTTATACAAAAAAACTTCCGTATATATTCTGGAGTTCAGTAGATATTTTTCCCCGTAGCTTGGGATGGGGTGATTATTTGCGAGGATTTTAAAAGTGGGATGGAGATTTGAAATGTGCTTCCCGTTCCCGGAACACTTTCAACCGATAGCTGGCCGCCATGTGCCAAGACGGTATGTTTGACAATGGACAATCCCAGACCGGTGCCACCTACTTGCCGGGATCTCGCCTTATCAACGCGATAAAAACGTTCAAAAATTCGATGTTGTTCCAAAGGTTCAATCCCGATTCCAGAATCACGAACTTCCATCACTGCATTTTTGCCCTCCTCATGCAAACGCAGCCATACTTTACCATCTTTTGCGTTATATTTAATGGCATTATCGAGGAGGTTGTTAACAGACTGAAAAAGAGCTTCCCGGTCTCCCCAAATTTCAATGGGTTCCTCAGGAATATTGATTTCAATGGGGATATTCTTCTCCTCACTTACTGGAAGAAGCGCCTGCATGGAGCCATGGACCACATCTCGCAGATCGATGGGCTCCCTGATCAACTCCATTCCAGCAGACTCTAACCGTGATAAAGCGAGAAGATCGGTCACAATATTTGAAAGACGAAGGGTTTGATTCATTGTCTTGGTTAAAAAACTATTTCTATTTTCCCTGGGCATGTCCTCATCCTGGATCATCATTTCAACCAAACCTCGAATTGCAGTGATCGGGGTTTTCAGTTCATGAGAAACATTGGCCACGAAATCCTGCCGAATGGTTTCCAAACGCTCCAATTCCGAAACATCATGTAAAACGGCAACGGCTCCAACAAGTTCTCCAGATCCATCGCGAAAAGGAGAAGCATGCACCTCAACCAACTGATTCGAGGCACTGGAAATTACCTTCATTTTTTTTCTAATCTCAGTCTCTTCATTCAAGGCCTCAGAAAAAATTTGGCAGAATTCCTGTGAATGTGTGGCCTCCCAGATTCTTCTATGAATGTCCTCCTTGGGTGAAATATCAAGAATCCTTCTCGCAGCTTCATTCAAATGGATGATCGTTTCGTTTTTATCAACAGCAACCACTCCTTCGACCATTCCCGCCAAAATAGCCAACAGTTTATTGTTCTCCAATACAATCGTTTCCAAACGGTCACGAGAACTGCTTGCCATTTTGTTCAGGGTTTGGGCAAGCGAACCAATCTCATCTTTTCTATCAATAGATACACGTTTGTCGTAATTACCTTCTGACATGGATTCAGCAATGGCTGTCATGGCTGCCAATGGTTTCGCAAAACCTCTCGCCACGAAAAACCCCAATAACAGGGCCACAAAAACAGAAACACTCGTTGCTAAAATTATCAGAGTCCGAATTCGCACCAACTGATCGTCCACCTCAGAAATGGGGAGCGAAGTTCGCACATAGCCAAGCAATTTCCCATCTTTTTCAACTTTTAAGGCGTAATACATCATTTTGGCATTCAGGGTATTACTAAACCTTTTAGTCATTCCATGCCCATGAGAGTTTGCTGCCAGAATTTCCGGCCGGCTGGCGTGATTGTCCATGGTCTTTGGATCTTCCTGTGAATCAG
>JAYNIA010000079.1:0-8068 GCA_038108555.1 Nitrospinota bacterium
GAAAAACAATTTGAAATCTATTTTTCAAAGCAAAAAAATAAAATCAGTCCCTATGCGATTTCCAATTCCCTTGTGGGAATGCTTTCCAGTGAAATTTCCATGCGTTTTGGTTTTCAGGGACGCAGCCATGTCATTTCCAATGGTTGCACGAGTTCTACCGATGCCCTGGGTTACGCGTTTAACGCCATCCGCTTCGGGCAGGAAGACTGGTTTGTCAGCGGCGGAGTCGAATCATGTGTGACCCCCGCGATGATGCAGGGATTCGAGAGAATGAAAGTGAACCCCATGAACTTCAATGATGACCCTTCCCGCGGTTCGCGACCATTCAATAAAGATCGTGAAGGATTTGTTTTGGCCGAAGGTTGCTGGATGTTGATTCTGGAGGAACTGGAACACGCCAAAAAAAGAGGAGCAGATATTATTGCCGAGTTGGTCGGTTATGGAACCACCTGCGATGCTTATCACCGGGTTGCTATAATGCCTGATGGAAAACAATCTGCGCGTGCTTTGCGGCTTGCGATGAAAGATGCCCGGGTCAATGAGGACGAAGTGGACTATATTAATTTCCACGGTACCTCCACACTCCTTAATGATAAGGTGGAGACCATGGCGGTAAAAAGTACCTTTAATGGGAATGCTCTGAATATTCCATCCAGTTCAACGAAGTCCATGGTGGGGCATCCACAAGGAGCTTCGGGAGCCTTGGGGGTGACGGTTTCTGCCCTTTCATTGAAGAATGGGTTTATGACACCAACCATTAATATGGAAAACCCGGACCCGGAATGCGATATGGATTATGTTTCAAATGTTGGACGGGAAAAAAACATAGATGTTGCCATCAGCAACTGCATTTCATTCGGATCAAAAAACTCAGCCATCGTTTTAAAAAGATTTAACTAATTCCTCAATATGAAATTTTTAAAATCAATATCTCTGGGAATTTTATTTTTTTCCTTGGTCATGGTGGGTTGTGCAGAAAAACTGGTCGATGTCAATGTGACCATTGTCGACCAGAAGACCGCCCTCGAAAACCAGATACTGGGAAGTTATGAAGAGTTGGGCAATGAAGTGTTGCTTCTGGCTTCTGTCAGGTCGGTGGACGAAGAAGGAAAACTAAAACCGGTTGTTGAGGTTCCAAAAGGAAAGAGGAAAGCCCTCCGGGCAATGCAACGCCAGGAGTTTAACCATGATGATGTCCAGGAATTCAAGAAAACCCTTTGTGCCGGTGAAGCCAACGATGGGCTTCTCAAGTTTTTTGATAATGAAAAAACACAAAAAGACCCGAAGTACAAAGAGTTTGTGATGGCAATTTTAAAGGAAGAAAATGAAGACCGGCTGACCATCCTCAAACGCATTGTGGCCACCAACGAAAACTTTTCCGAGCAAGACCTTCCTAAAGTCCAGAAAATCTCAGCCAGTTTAAACCGTGACAACGCCCTCGCCGGAGAAAAGATTCAATCCGAAGAAGGGGTTTGGATGGTAAAGGTCGAGAGCAAAAAATAAGCCTTAGCGATAAGGCATGGCATTGCCTTCAAGCTGCCTTACAATATCCGCCTCTATAGTATTTTCCGTATGGACAAACTCTTCAAATTCCTTGGGACTTTTGAATTCGAAAACCTTGGGTTCCTTTTGTCCACAAATTTCTTCATCCTGCTCTACTGTTAATAGATTCTTTTCAATAGAGCGAATTACAAATTTTTTCCGTGTTTTTAATTTGGAAAAAATATCTTGATATACCGGTTCCAGATTTAAGGCCATTTGAAATCTCCAGCTTAAAAAATAGACGAATGGATTTATATAATACTAGCTTTCCGGTTTTTCAAAATCAAATAATTTGATTTGGGGCGGATTTACAAATCCTTTTGCTTAACATGGGAATATTTTTGTGATAGGCTGGCCCCGCCTTTTCTAAAAAGGTCCGCATGATCCTCCTTCCCATAGGGTCATTTATCCTGCAACTTTGAAACCCATCCTATTGCAATGACAAAAAAAATTACCATCAACAAACTAACCGAAGAGATGATTCGCGAATCGAGAGCACCCTTTACAATCAACGATTTTGCAAAAAACCTTGAGTCTCGACTGGAAAAACAAATCTCCGATTCTGCAATGAAAAAGGTAAGGCAAATATTGCTCAACCACCATTGTTTGATCGGCATAAAAGATAATGACTTCGTCCCATGCAGGGCTGTGATTGAAAAAATCAGCCACGTATCCCTTTCATTCCAATTGGGAAACTGGGAATTGAAACAGGGAATTCTGATTCCGGGACACCGTCTCATGCCATTTTTAATGCCCGACCGAAAGGAAGAAACCCTTACCTTTATAGACCCTGAAGGGAATGAGATTAAAAAAATCAAACAGACCTATTTTATTCAGGATGTTGCTTCTTTTTATCAGTACTGCGGAAATTTCCCGGAAGAAATAAAAGTGAATGAAAAAGTTCCTGGGAAAAGTTGTATGACCATTACCGCCTGGGATATGGGAGATTATTATAAAAAGCATTCTGCCAAACCAGGGGATGCGCTGCTCATCGACCTTGTCGATTATGAAAAGAGTATTTTCCAGGTTCGGCCCTGCACCTCCAGCCAGTTACGCGAAGGAAAGTTGCGGAAAAGGTCGCTTTATCTTGCACTGTCTACCCAGATGGACCCGCTGAGCCAGGACGAAAAGTTTTGTTCGGAGGGAATCGAAAAACAATTGCTACAGGTTCTGTTTTCACTCGATGCTGAGACTCTGAAAGGTATCGATAATTTTTCCGTAACCGATTTTCTGGAATCCCTCCAGGAATGGACGGTCGTAGGCCGAGAAACCGGAGGCGTGCAAATGGTTCCGGTATGGAAATCGGAATCAGGTCCCTTTGTTCGCAGCTACCAACGGAGACCCATCAAAGGAGAACTTGGAACGCTCAACGAAATTTTTCAGGACCTGGAACTTTCTTTTGATGCGCAGGAATTCAAGTCCATCCTTTACACCGTCATGTCCTCTGACAAATATAAACTGGAAACGGTTTTTTTCCTGTTGTTTGGCGGGCAGGGAGAATTGTTCAAGGACAAGAAACAACACGAAGTGTTTTATGGAAACCTGCGCGAGATGTTGTTTAAAATTTGCGAAGACTTGAAGGTCAAAGAATCGCTGCTCATATCCAGCCTCCGGGAACAATGTGTGGATATCAAAATGAGCCTGGTGGGAATCATGAGATTCCTAGAAGATCAGGAAGTGGGCCTTGAAGATTTGCCAGCGGAAATTTTGAACCAGATCATCGAGCTCGACCAGTTCTGCTGCGACTCCTTGACCCGGTTTTCTCTTCGTCATGAACCGCCGGACCTGATTTTTATCAGGGATATCCGGGTGGCCCTGAAAGTCGTCGTGCCCCAACTCGCACAACTTGAAGAAGAAATCTATTCCCAGATCGCTATTTACTGAATCGTGCCACTCAAACCGTGGCCGGAGGTTTCTTCGACTTTGACCTGGACCAGGTCGCCGGGTTGGTACTTGTCTTCACCGCCTTTGGCATTGACTCGCCAGTATTGCGGATTCCTTCCTTTAAATGAAAAGCCGGGGCGGGAGGAATTTCCTTCGATCAGCATTTCTACTGTCTTTCCTAAAAAAGTTTTCCCCTGTTCTTCCGTTAGCCGGTTTTGCAATTGAATTGTTTCTTGGAGGCGTTGCCTCTTTACCTCTTCCGGGACGGAGTCTTCGAACTCACTGGCAGGGGTTCCGGGTCGCGGGCTGTATGAGAACATAAAGCTGCTGCTGTAGCCGACTCGTTCCATCACTTTCAAAGTATCTGCAAACTGCGCATCGGTTTCGCCGGGGAAACCGACAATGATGTCGGTCGTTAGAGAGACATCGGGTACTTCTGTTTTCAGTTCATCGATCAATTCCAGATATTCTTCCACCGTATGGTCGCGGCGCATGGTTTTTAAAACTTCGTTGTTGCCGCTTTGAATCGGTAAATGCAAATGGTTCACCAACACGTCGAGGTCGCGGTAAGCCTTAATGGTTTCTCGAGTGAAATCGTTCGGGTGACTGGTGGTGAACCTCAGTCTTTCCAATCCGGGAATTTCCGCGACTTTGTATAAAAGTTCGTGGAAAGGAATGGAATGGTTCAGTCCACGCTTGCCATAGGAGTTTACATTTTGTCCGAGCAGGATGATTTCTTTCGCCCCGTGTTTGATCAGGTGACGAATTTCCTGATACAACTCTTCCGGTTCACGGGATTTTTCCCGTCCCCGTGTGAAAGGGACTATGCAGAACGTGCAAAACTTGTCGCAGCCTTTAATGATGTTTACAAAAGCACTGGGACCCGGTTTTTGCGGAAGCTCGCCCGGGATCTCTGGAATGGAATATATTTTTTCCGAATCGAACCCCGTCCACACAAAAGATTCTTCCGATTCACGCGCACGACTGACTGCTTTTCCTATTCCTTCTACCTGATCGGGACCGATAACGAAATCCAGAAACGGCATGCGTTTCAGCATTTGTTCTCCATCCTGCTGACCCATACAACCAGTCATGCCCAGGATCAGGTCCGGGTTCGTTGCCTTTAGAGGCCTCAGTCCCCCAAACAATGAAAAGGTTTTTTGCTCGGCTTTTTCCCGAATGGAGCAGGTATTGACCAGAATCAGGTCGGCATCTTCCTTTTCCTGGGTTCGTTGATACCCGGAATGGAACAGAATGAGCTCCATCCGGTCCGTATCCGCCACATTCATTTGGCAGCCAAATGTCTCTAAAAATACTTGTTTCATAAGGCAAGACTGTAAGGGAAATGGCCTTTGTTTTCAATAGAACTTTGAATAAATACTGGTATTTAAGGGATGAAAATTAACATTAAATTTGTTTAAATTTAAATGAATTTTCGGACTTTTACAGAATTTTGTTGACAAATTAGTGGATTTAAAATAAGGTCTTTAAATTCCAAAAAAAGTATTTAAATAAGTACAACCTAACGCGCTAGAACCATTTGAAGGGGGGAAATACTGTGGCCAGAACCAATAGCGTC
This sequence comes from Nitrospinota bacterium, assembly GCA_038108555.1. Lineage (GTDB taxonomy): Bacteria > Nitrospinota > Nitrospinia > Nitrospinales > VA-1 > UBA8687. Next base: position 5,006 of record JAYNIA010000079.1, read on the forward strand.
CGACAAATCCGGGAATCTAAAATGATGAGCAAGGCTGAACTTGCACGAAAGGCAGATGTCACTGTTCAAACCATTGACCGGATTGAAAAGGGAAACGAGTGTCGGCTCGATACCAAACGAAAAATCATATTAGCACTAGGGTACAAATTAGCGGATCGTACGAGAATTTTCGAAGATGGGGACGTAAGTACCCAGGATTTGCCGAAAAAATCAGGAAGGAAAAAAGCTTAATCCATTTATTGGAGAATGGTTTCCGGTTTTTTTTCTATTTAATTATGTCTCGGAAAATCAATGCTAAATAGACGGGACCACCTCGATTATCGGAACTAATTTTGGGAACTTTAGCTGGTAACGACAATTTTTGTTTAAAGGTATGATTTTTTTTAATAGGTAAGCACAAAATCATACGCTTTTGATGTATCGCTAAGAAAATTTTTAAAGAAATACTGTTTTTAGAGCCAATTTTAACGGTTTAGAAGAGTTGGTATAAGCCTTGCTTTTTAGTTATTAAGAAATTCAATTTATTTTTTTAATTAACAAATGTTTTTATCCAGGAAAACACCTTTGGTTGCAGTTGATATGGGTTCTCACTCCATAAAAATGGTGCAACTTGCCGAGCTAAAGGATGGCAGTTTTGAATTAATGAATCTGGGTGTGATGCCCCTGGAAGAGGGAAGTATCGTTGAAGGCTCTATCAAAAATCCGGGTCAGGTTTCAGAAGCCCTTAGCAGTTTGATAAAAGCTGAAAAAATAAATTCAAATTATGTGGTGGCCTCCGTTTCAGGGGAGGCGGTTTTCATTAAGAAAATAAAAATTGCGGCCATGACCGAAGAGGAATTATCCGAAAAAATTACAGAAGAAGCCGAACAATACATCCCCTTCGATATTAATGATGTGGCCCTCGATCTCCAAATACTGGGTCCAGCCAATGGTTCTGAAATCGAATCTGTGGAAGAAGAAAAAGAAGATGCGGATGATAAAACAGAGGAAGAAGAAAAAAAATCTGCTGATGAAGAGGAAGGTGCGGAAGAAGAAATGGTAAAAGCCCTTCTGGTAGCAGTGCAAAGGGAAGTTATAGATGAAAGGACGGATGTTCTTCTGGAAGCGGGATTAAAGCCTGCCATTATAGATTTGGATGTCTTTGCTTTAATGAACGCAGCAAGGCTCAACAAAGATATTACTGCAATGGGTTCCATTGCATTGATCGATCTGGGTGATTCTTTCACTCACATAAACATATTACAAAATGGATCTATAGGTTATACGAGGGATATTCCTATTGGAGGAGGGTATTGTTCATCCATGCTCATGTCAAAGTTCCAGGTTCCATTTAACCAGACCCATAGAATGAAGGGGGGGTACCTTCCGGATGGAGTTGAAAGGGAAGAGGTTCTTGCGTTGATAGTTCAGGGCTATAAAAAAGTTCTCGAAGAAATTCAAAAATCGTTTGAATACTTTTCAACCATATCCAATTCCCGGGTGGAACGAATTCTTTTATCGGGAGGCGGTTGCCTGATCAATGGAATAGATGGTTTTATGGCAGATTATTTGAAAGTCCCGGTTGAAAATCTGGATCCGATGCAGGCCGTGAAAATTAATCCTAAAAACTTTGATCGGGAAATGATATCGGGTTTGGCGGGTTTATCTACCGTTGCCATGGGTCTTGCGACAAGGAGGTTTGATTACTAATGATTCATATTAACCTCCATGATTATCGTGAAGAACTGAAGAAAATTGAAATACAAAAGCGTGTGGTCAAAGCCACATCTATCATCATAGGAATTGTCCTGCTCGTTTTGGCAAACTGGATGGTTTCGCAGATTCAACTGGACAAGATTAGAGGGGAAACCAAAAAACTGGAAAAAGCAGTTCAAGCGCTTGAACCAAAAGTAAAAGAAATTAACCAAATGGAATCCTCCCAAAAGCGCAAAGAACAAATTGTGGGAGGGATTGATGATTTGCGAGGAAAGCAATTTCCAGTCAGCAAAATAATAAATGATTTAAACATAGCGGTGCCTCCCGGAGTTTGGCTGGATCGAATTTCACAAGCCACAATGAAACAACTGGAAACCAAAAAGGTACCGGTTATCCTGTTTGGGACCCCGCAAACAGAAAAAAAGAAAAAAAGAAGGGGGAAGAAAAAAAAGGAAGAACCCGTTTATGAATTTATTGAAATAACCGGGAAGTCATTAAACGAACAGTTGATTGCGGAATACATAAAGAATTTGCAGAGAATCCCTTATTACAAAATGACGTTTCTGCAAAAATCGTCACAGACGGTGATGGGTGGATATCCTATTTATTCTTTTACAGCTTATAGCTATATGCCAGTAGACAAAAAAAAGGAAAAATAAAAAGTTTTATGGATAAATTTTTCGACAAACTACCCTACGATTCGCTTGAAGATATCAAGTTCATGCATTTAATTGCAGGTGCAGTGGGAATTGGTCTACTGGTAATCGGTGTTTATTTTTTTACGTTATACAGCGCAACCAATACTGAATTCACTGAGCTTGAAAAGAAAAAGAAAAAAGCCCAGCTGACTTTGAAGAGGCACAAGGCAATCGTAAAAAAGGGGGACTTGACCGCAAAGGATCTGGCCAGGGTGTCTGGACAACTTGAAGCTTATAAGAGGCAGATGCCGGTTGTAGATGATCTTCCGGACTTATTGCATAAGGTCTCACATTTTGGAGAGGATCGAAAAATAGAGTTATTGAATTTCGAACTTAACGAAGGTTCTATTAAAGACTTTTATAAGGAGATTCCACTTCAAATTAGAATGCGTGGAGATTTGTGGAGTACGCTGGATTTTTTTGAGTATATGCAGAATCTTTTGCAACTGGTTAGGTTTGAAAACTTGACACTTGAAACTTTGCAGGTGCCAATAATGGGTCCTAATGGGCCGACGGGTAAAACTGCCCATCTCCTGCAAACCGTGATGACTGCAAAAACTTATTCATTTATCAAAGGATCAGATAACAGGGCTGCCGTTGCCCAAAAGCCGCCAGAGAAAAAGAAGAAAAAGAAAAAGAAGGGAAAACCAGCGCATTAATGCCGATGGAT
>JAYNIA010000080.1:0-8067 GCA_038108555.1 Nitrospinota bacterium
GACCCAAATCCTAACATAGGCATTGGATCAGTTTATTGGGGGCAGGCCAACCCTGCGATCCGGGGATTTATTGCTGGTAGACAAAAGCAAAGCCCGAATAAAAGGAGACGGAATTTACCTGATTAATTTTGAGGACGGCTTGATGATAAAAAGACTGGAATGGATGATGGATGGGACCGTCGTCATTCGGGGGGATAACACCCGCGTATCTCGGGAACAAAAATTATCTGCCATGGAAATTGAGAAACTCCATCTGCTGGGACGCGTCGTTTGGGTAGGCAGTAAGATTTGAAAATAGGACGCAACTACAACGCTTAATCAAAATTCATTTAGCGGCGCGATTCCTTGGGCAAAAACGAATTCATCTTTCTTTGAATACTGCGAGGATTAATTTTTTTTGAATTCCTATGATGCCTGAAATAATGGCTTTTATTAACATCACTTCATTTTCAGTACGAGAACCCAATTTAGCAGCAATCGGGTGAATCACCAGATTGGCCAACATTATTCCATAAAAAGTGGTAATAAGAGCCACCGACAAGGCAGGCCCCAGCTCATTGGGATCTTGAATATTTCTCAACATCTGGATAAGGCCAATCAGTGTTCCTGCCATTCCAAAGATGGGTGCCTGGACTGCCATAAACTTTAATATTTTTTGCCCCTGCTGATGGCGTTCCCTCAACGAATTGATTTCTTCTTCAAGGGTTCCCTGAATTTCTGATCCCTTGAACCCATCTACAACCATAGCCACGCCCTCTTTCAAATAAAAATTGTCCAGTAGCTCCTCCTGTTCTTCGAGAGTTTTGCCCCCCCCATGCCTGTAATTATTCGCAAGGTTTAAAATTAAATCAATAAAATCCGCAGGCTGATGGATATTAGGTTTAAATGCGTTAAATATAACCGGGACAAGGTTTAAAACTTTTCGAGAGGGAAAAGCTATAAGAGTCGTGGCAATGGTTCCACCCAGCACAATAAGGATTCCATTTATATTTATGAAGGCATCAGAATGACCTCCGCGAATAATGGCCGTTGCAACCAAACCAAAACCGACCAGAATACCTACAATAGTACCGGCATCCGTTCCCTTGTCACCCTCTCGTTCTGCATGGGTGGAGTCCCTTGAATCTGCCAGGTGATCTTTATCAAGGATTTTCTGATCCATTAGTTTTCCTTGGGTTTGAGGATTTTTATTTCCACTCGTCGATTCCTTCTACGGTTTTCATCTGAAGTATTTGGGACTTCTGGTCGGTAGTGCCCATGACCCACAACCTTTACCCATTTTCCCGGGAATTCAAATTCCTTCATAATAAATCTCGCAACCGATGATGCCCGGGCCGTAGAAAGCTCCCAGTTGGATGGAAATTTTTGCGATTGAATAGGTACGTCATCGGTATGCCCCTCTACAACAATTTGCTTGACCCCCTTAAATATATGAGGCTTAAGGGATTGAAACAGCATATCATGAGATTCAGGAATTAAATCAGCCGCACCAGGATCAAACATGGTTTGACTATCCAATTGAATAGTTACCGCATCTCCCCGCTTAATGGTTTCAGGGTCTACATTTTCCTTGACCAACTCCCTTACCTTATCAAGCATTTCCAACTCTTGCTGGGTTAGATTAACACTTGTAGTTGGAATCAAAATATCCTCATTATCCAAACCACTAAAAAACTCTAAAAACTTAGCAGAGTTTAAATCTGATAACGCATATACCAAAACAAAAAAGCAAATAGTATAGACATCAAGTCACTATAAGGAATTAGAAACCCTTCCATTCCTCTGGACTCTTCCTGCTGTTGGATCTCCGGTATGGAAGCAGGCCTAACTGTTTCTTCTAATTCTTGTTCGTCTTCATGCTCAAAAAACTCCTTACCAATTTTCAGATCCAAACTCTTGAATTCCTTCAACTCGTCGACACCTGCTTCTTTCTTTTTAATGAGATCTTCCATTAACTCTTTCATCTCATTTTTACTGGGATAATCAGGCTGGTCTTTAGGTTTTGAAAAAACTTTTTTGAAAAATACATCCTCCAAATCCTTAATCACGGAATCACTGGCAACAAGTGCTTCTTCTTATTGCAATTGGGCATTCAGGAGACATTGGCGAACTTCCAATAATTTTTCTCTACATTGATGACTGATTTCAGAGTGGTCGCTTTCTGCGTTAGCCCCAAGGCTTTCCCAGTTTTTCAACAAAGTTGAGAATTCTTTTCTCAATTTATCTCTTATTAAAAGAGTACTTTTCTTTTGTACTTCCAACTCTTCAATTTTATTTCCATATTTCGACACATCAATTATGGGTTTTGAATATTCCGAGCCCTCGGAAGCCTTATGCTTCAAGTTTTCTATAATTCCCTCTTTTTTTTCAATTTCTTTACTTAATTCTGAAATTTTGTTTGCCTGCGAAGTCAATAAGGGGCCGGCCTTTTCCTTTATCATGTCCTTTTCTGCCTTGGTGGCTTCTAAAACAGAATTTAATTTAATAAGCCTGTTTTTGGCTTTTTCAAATAGGATAGATAATTGTTTACTTTTATACCTTTTTTCGTAAAGCTCCAATGCAGAGTTCACAGAATGAATGACTTCATCAATATCGATGGGTTTTGTTAGAAATCGATAAACTTCTCCCTTGTTGATCGCATCTTGTAAAGTTTTTTGCTCGGGATAAGCTGTGATCATAATTTTCACAGCCAAAGGTGCCAGCAGATTTGCTTTTTGGGCAAACTCAGTGCCTGTCATTACAGGCATTCTTTCATCGGTCAATATCACAGAAAACCCGGGGTTTTCTTCAAGGAGGCCTACAGCTTCTTGTCCATTTTCAGCGGTTTTAACCAGAAAACCACAATCTTCCAATATTTCCCGCATTTGAGCCAGAAACGACTTTTCGTCGTCCACAACCAATATTAAGGGTTTATTCATATTTTGGCATCACCGAACAAAAACGATAATTAACCTATAATCCCCGGTCAAAGAAAACCTGTCAAGTCCAGCCTGTGGATAAAGTTCAATTTAACCTGGACAAGCCTAAGTCGTCTATCGACAACTCGAAAAACACAGGTTACCTAACTGGTTTGATTAATACACCAAAGAGAGATAAAATTATTATAATCGTTTAGCGTTTTCTCAAGTTTATTTTTTCATACCTTGCAGAAAAATCAGGAGGTAAATATGGTATCTGAAAATACTCAGCAAACCCGTTTCAACCATGAAGAATGGATGGATATCATTGTTCAATTTATCGAAGCTGTTAAACAGTTTTCGCTTGAACTATTGCGGGTTTTTAAAACCCTGCTACAAAAAGGTCTTAAGGCAGCTTGGGAAGAGTTTCGTGCCACCACCCCCAAACTTTCTGCTGTGGACTTCATTTTTGCTGGAACCTTTTTTGCTATTGGCTTGATGGGCTGCCTGTTTATAGCCGCCGGGATCGGACTGTTAAGTTATCAGTCATTTTTGTGGTTGCAAAGTGGCGTATGGACAGAATATCCCCTGCTGACGGTTTTCAATTTCCTGTTTGAGAACACCCCATTTCAACAATGGATGTTTACCCCGGAGTCATGGATTGGCATGCAAAAACTGTTTCTGTGGTTTTTGGAGTCCACCCCCATTTCACTCGCCTTGATGGTCCCTGGTTTCTCCATTGTTTTTGCCACCGCTGGAGTTTTTACGGTAGCCCTGGTGATTCGCTTTTATCAACTTAAGAAAATGTAATGGCTGAAGAGTCCCTTAAAGAAAAGCTGGAATCCTCTAAAAAATTTCTCCAGAATGCAGATTTGAAAGAGGCAGACCTTTCAAGCGCCGAGTTGAAAGGCGCCCTTTTAGAAGGGGCTGATTTGCGCGGCGCAAATATGAAAAAAATTTTTCTGGGTGAAGCAGACCTGCATAAAGCCAACCTGACTAAAGCCAATCTTGAAGAAGCCAATTTAAGCAGCGCCGATTTGAACAAAGCCAATTTGAATGGCGCAAATATGCGGGGGCTCTATGCACGCTTGGCAGATTTCAGGGGCGCCAATTTAAGCAATGCCGACCTTACTAAATCTAATTTACGTCAATGTGCACTCTTTAAAACGTGGATGAAAAATTCCGATTTTAGCGGTGCCAATTTGCAAAACATTAAAGGGGCACAATCTCAAATGCAAGGATCAAGGTTTACCGGTGCAAAACTGGAGGCGGCTGATCTATCGGGAGCTAAAATGGAGGAAACTGACTTTGAAGGCGCAGGATTACAGGAGGCCAATTTAAGCCGAGGCGTATTAAAAAATGCCAACTTGAAGGGAGCGGACTTAAAAGGGGCCAACCTGCGGTACGTAACGGGATTAACAAAAGAACAAATTGAATCGGCCATTCTCGATAAAAAAACTCTTTTACCCAATTACCTAAAAGTAGAATGGAAATCTGAAAAGGAGTTTGAGTGTCACAAGATAGAAAACAAACAGCATTAATTAAATTCACATTTCGTTTCTACGATCAATTTCCCCTAACAATTCTCCAACGGTACGAACGTTTATCAAGTCACGGTAGCTGGACACCATGCCAATGATATTAATGCTTAGTGGAAAAGGCTCATCACGGTCACGCAAAATAATGGTCCCTGTGATATCCTTTTCATTAAACTCAACCAAATTTTCCGCAGAGACAGGTAATGAAACCTCTTCCACCTCAATTGAAAATGAATATTGTTTTTCCAGATATTCTTTTAGTTCGTTCACCTCATCCTGTGATAAAAGATAGTTTGCGCGTCGTTCAATCCATAATTTGGCCTTACCTGTTTCCGGCAAATCATGGTAATTTTCAATCAACCGGTCAAAGGGAACCAGGGGGTCATCTCTCAAATAACAAACCCAGTCTACCTTCACATAGTTATCGGGATTCTGACCCGATAAAAGTCTGGAAGAGTCAATCAAAGAACTTGCGCGAAAAAGCTTCACCCGATGGTTTCTCCAGATATAGTACTAAGGTATTTCACATTTTATCCAATGGATTAAACAAAATTTATATGTAATTATAATAAGTCTGATTCTTCCTGCACAATTTAAATTTAAACAAAATATTTTCCCTGGATAAAGAATGAGTTCTGAAAGAAAAATAATTAAATTTGGCGCTTCAACGGGCTTTACTGTTGTTTTGGAGTTTGGAAACGAAACGGAAATGCAGGAATACCGCAAAAAAATTGAAGATGCCGGTTTGCAATGCGAAATCATCCCCAGTTTTAATATGAATTTTGACCAGGCCGATTTATTTATGGATATGCGAAGTCTGGAATGCAGGGAGCAATTCGATTTGGACGACTGGATCTAGGGTAACCCGACCAATTATTTTTTCTCTTTCTCCATCAGTGCTTTTAGGGTTTCAATTCTTTCAGGCAGGGTCTGCGCTTGGTCCTTTCTATTTTGAAGAAAGCGTGTGAACCAATCCAACCCCTCCCCCAGCTTCGGGTCCATTTGAATCGCTTTTTCGTAATCTTCGATGGCTTTTGCATAAAGGCCCATCCGGTCTTCCAGAATGGCCCGATTGGCAAACGAAACTGCTGAGCTGGGATCGATCTCCAACACTTCATTGAATGCTTCTAGGGCCTGCTGGTCTCTCCCCAACTGCATCAGACTTCTTGCCCGCCCCCTTTTTGCATGTACAAAATCTGGATATTCAGAAATCGCAATTTCGTACTGCTCCAACGCTTCCCGAAACTTGCCATCGGTGTAGAGTCCAACCGCTTTTGCAAAAGAAGGCCGCCTCTCGGAGGGAGTGGAACTTTTAAAAATCGCCCAACTGAGGGAAAGAAAAATCAGAGCGATACCTACAAACCGGATAACCCGATAAACCCTAACCAGTTCCATAGCCGTTTATTTATTGAGTGTATTTCCAATGGGCAAGGCGAACCCCTTCATTGGTGAGTCTTTTTGTGAGTCTCTGAATCGAGGCGGCATCAAACTTTTCTTTCTTAAATACAGCATTCACAAAGTCTGCAACCACATCGGGCTGGTCTTCACCAAATGCTGGCACCTTTTTTCCCACAAACTCGTAGGTGGATTCATCGGAGGTATAAAACCGAAAAAAAGTGGTGAGATAAAGAATCATACTGTTTCTGGCAATATGGTTCGGTTTTCGATTTCCATTCTTGCTAACAGAAGAGACGGGAAACTGCAAACCTGCGATTCTTCTGCGGGAATCCATAGTATGCTTTTCTGGTTCATACTTTGATGCCTGAAAACAGGCTTGGAGAACAGAGCTCTCCAGGTTTCCATAGGGAAATTCGTTCTTTCCCTGTCGCAGGCTTTTCATTTTGTCCATCGCCTTCTTGCCTTTTGGCGAGTAGCAAAACTGCGCGCGCCAAACCTTAAACTCTCTAACCGTCTTTATCATTTCACTGGTTGCCATGATTATTTGAAATTTAGTTTTTTAGTTTTGAATTGCCGGGTCCGGCTCCAGGTTTTGCTCTGCAACGTAAGTCTGATGGCCTTTTTGATGAACCAGAACATGGTACCAGGGTTCATCCTTTGGGGGCCTGCTTTTTGCAACCGCATCATACCATTCATCGGTGGATTTAAACTCCGGATCGACACTAAGAATAATACCGCGATAATCAAACAGTTTATGGTGAATTAACTGGCCGATACAATACTTGGGCTTTTTGGGTTCACTCATGTTTCACATAATTCTTAAAAAATATTTTGAGAGATATATCTTTTCGGTCAACTTCTTAGCTTTCAAACCAATTCGCACTCATAGGTATCTTCGGATTTCCAGTTCACCTTAATATAATCCGGAACCTTTGTTTCACTGTCAATAAAAGCGGACTGCAACTCTTCTGCAGAAATATTTTTTACCGAGCTCAGGTCCACCCCCTGAAATTTTGCTTCGATAAGTTCAGCACCGGAGAAATCACAATCCATAAAACGCGCCCCCCGGAAATCTGCATCTCCCAGTTTGGCTTTTTCAAAATTGGTTGAATTTAAGGTGGCATGCTTGAAATTGGCTTCACTCAAATTGGCGTTGGAAAAATCAACATCGGTGCAGTCGGTTTCCATCATTTCCGTTCCCGACACATCCGCTCCTTTGAATTTAGCCCCCACCAAATTCCCTTTGGAGAGGTTGGCACCTCGACTGTAATACCCTTCCCTCTGATACATTCCGGTGAGTTTCGCCTCTGACAAATCAGCTCCGGCAAGATTGACGCCCAATAGATTCGCTTCCACAAGTTTTGCACGGATCAAATCTGCTTTTTCCAAGTTAGTGTCTGCAAGATTGGCCCCGGTCAAATCAGCATCATTGAGATTGGCTTCCTTGAAATTGGCTCGAGTCAGGTTCGCCTTTAAAAAGTTGGCTGCGGAAAGATTGGCACCTGAAAAGTCGGTTCGCATTGCCTTCGCAGAAAACAAATTAGCACCTGCTAAAGAGGCTCCCTTTAAATTTGTGGTGACCAGATTTGCGGAAATCAGGTTTGCCTTGTCCAGATCGACACCGGAAAGGTCAAGACCTTTCAGTTCAGCCCCTTCAAGTTTTTTATTCGATTCTAAAACTTTATCTCTATCCCAGGCAGTCATTCGGCTCCTGTCGTGAAAATTTAATTTAAAACGATTTATCCTTATAATACGGATTATTAATCTATTCAGGAAGCGGCATAAAGTCAAATAGTATTCAAATTAACGCATTGTTGTAAGAAATTAATGTAAACTGCAGGTGTGCCATTTTAAGGGAGACGGTATTCATCAAATTTCCAACCGCAAACCAACGTGGATTCACCCTCATCGAATTGTTGGTCGTAATAGCGATTATGGGCGTGCTGGCAGTTATTTCACTTTTTTATTATGCAGAATACAAACAGCGAGCATTTGATGTACATGCCAGTTCCAATTTAAGAGCCTTGTGGCTGACCTGCAATCTCTACTGGCATGACAATCCGAAAAGCACCTGTAGTATTTCTTCCGTCAGTAATTCTACTTACGGTTTTTCAACTGCGACTAACGTGCTGTTGACCGGTCAAGGTGCTCGCAGCGGATTCAGCGGAACTGCAAGCCACAGCGAAAGCGACACCACCTTCACGATCAACTCCTCAGGAAACTTGTCGGAATCC
>JAYNIA010000081.1:0-1525 GCA_038108555.1 Nitrospinota bacterium
ACTAACCTCGAAATTATTATTTTTATTGTTGGTCAGTTTATCGATCAGCCAAGCAAAAGGACTAGAGCAAGAACTGCTAAAACGGGGTCGGTAAATTTATTAAACTAAAGAAAAGTTATTTATTTTGAAATTTATTAAAAATCTTCAAAACACAGTTACGTTGGAGGGCATGATCCACTATTGGTTTAGGGTAATCCTTACCTATGATGCAGAAAGCTTTTTCCTGGTTTTCCAGACTGGTTGAAAAAGGGAAATGAATATCCTTATTTGAGAAGCCTGATAATTCAGGAAGGACGGAACGGATGAATTTGCCATCAGGATCAAATCGTTTTGACTGGGTTACAGGATTAAATATTCGAAACCACGGTTGAGCGTCGCACCCTGTAGAGGCACACCACTGCCAACCTCCATTGTTCGCTGCCAGATCAAAATCAAGTAGAAATCGGGAAAAATATGCTTCTCCTTTACGCCAATCAACCAGAAGATCTTTTACCAAAAAAGAGGCAGCTATCATCCTTAAACGGTTATGAATCCAACCTGTTTCATTGAAATGCCGCATAGCTGCATCAATCAGGGGATAGCCTGTATTTCCACAGCACCAAGCACGATAAAACTTATCAGACCCTGGCCATTTAATAGAATTATATTGCGGCTGAAATGTCGAAGTTGTGACTTTAGGATACTGGTCTAAAACCATTTGATAAAAATCTCGCCAAATTATTTCTGACATCCAGACCTTTGCACCTTCGGATTTACTTTTTTTCGCCATCCGAACCAATTTTCTGATAGAAATAGTTCCGAACCGGAGATGGGCCGAGAGACCCGAAGTACCCTTTATAGATGGAAAATCCCGAACATTACTATAGTCATCCAGTTTTTTTTGGAAGGACATTAAACGTTTGTTTGCAGCTTCCTCTCCTCCTTCCAACCACAAGTTTGCTCTTTGAAAGCCAATATCATTCAGAGTCCAGCTATTAAGAAATTTATTTAAATATTTTTTGGGAGTCAATTTTTTCAAATCCGGTCGAAACTCCCGACTGTCATAGCTCGTAAACTCATTTATCCAGGCATTTTTGTAGGGAGTAAACCGGCGAAAGGGTTCACCAGATTTGGTAGCTACCTCCAGACTCTCGAATATCACCTGATCCTTATAATGATGATATTCAATCTTCATTGACTTAAGAGTTTGAGCTATAGCTTCATCCCTTTTTTTTGCCAAGGGTTCATAGTCGTGATTACAGAAAATCGCCTCGGCTGAAATCTTTTTTGCCAGTGAGGGAATTTTCTCCCTTGGATCTCCAAACAAAATGACCAGCGCCGATCCTCTCTCACGAAGTTTCTGATCTATTTCCTGAACCGAGTTGAAAATAAATGTTACACGACGGTCATTCTTGTCTTTCAATTTCCTTAATATCGTTGTGTCAAAGACAAAAACAAGGGTTACTCTTTCAGAAGATTTGCAGGCTTCCATAAGGGCGCGGTGATCTTTAAGACGCAAATCACGACGTAACCAGCAAAGGGCGTG
>JAYNIA010000081.1:1625-6948 GCA_038108555.1 Nitrospinota bacterium
ATGTTCTCAGGTGGTTGTTCTTTACAGGGAATGCTCGGATTGAATCCGCACTCATGGAAACGAATCAAGTTGGAATCAAGAATCAAGCGATTTCCTCTTGCATATTTTTTGGCTGTAGCAAAAACTTCAACAGCATCTTCATGCAGATTCAATTTATGTAAGGTCAGACCTAGATTGAAAGAAACAACTCCAAGTCCGGGGTCGCGGAATTGTTTGGCAAGAGATTGCGCCTTTACAAAATATTCTAAAGCCGCATCGAACTTTTCTGACCAAAACAAGCGGATTCCTTTTTCATTGGCGATAGATATTTCCAGATCAAAATTTTTGGAACCCTCAGACTTTGGTAGGTGAACAGGTAATTCTTCTTCACCAAAAACAAGCCCGGTTGTACAAATCAGAATCAACGACATCAAAACATTAAAGAAAGCATGTTTCATTTTAATAGCCTCGTGGGATATAAAATTTTCAAGACGTTTTTAAAATCCATTGTTTATTCTTCATGCATGACAACGTTAAATTACGATTCAAAAGCAACCTTTCTCCCGCTCCTTGACTTCCCTCGCTTCTTTTAGAGTGAAGCTGTCCATAACTTTCGCAGGCCTTTAAATTTTTCGTGAATACTTTTCGACCCTGATGTTCCAAATCTACGAATGACTCATAGTTGAGATTATTCTGGCATCCGGTAGCGAGAGCTATTAATCCTCCAATAATCAGGAAACTTAATATGTTATGCCCATGTTTCATAAAAAAAATATCCATATCAGACATCAAGGTTAAAATCCATCTTCAGAATTTTCTTTAGTGTTTTTTTCGATCAACCAATACGTCAACCCTAATGCTAAAATAACGGAAGCGGTGCCATAAATATATGCTGGAGTAATTTGTTTAAAATCAAATATGATTACTTTTCTCGCAATCGCCATTAATGCTGTAGCAATGACTAGTTTGATGTGGATTATGTCTTTTCGGATATAGAGGGTAATATTTATGAAAATTTCAATGGCAATGAGAACCGCCAGGAATGCTCCAAAAGTTGATACAATATGATTTATGGTTAAAGTCGTAAAAGCTGGAATAAATAAATTATTGTAAACTGTATATATAACATCGGCGATACCCCAAAGAATGATCATAACCATTAAAATGGATAAAAGCTTTACGGATGATCGTATTATGCGATGGAGGATTGATAACAAGTTGTCCTCCTCGTCCAGCGATAATTCCTCGTGCTTCTGCCTCTTGGACTGCTCAACGCGATAATGTTCCAGCAATATTTCTAAAATATTTGTGTGATTCTCCAGATAAGTTGTGTTGAATTTATCTGCTTTGAAATTATCAATACCTTTAATGGTATTGAAATCATTTTCATCCAGCTTTTTAAACCCCATGGTCCAGTCTAAATATTGGCGTTTTCCAATTTCTTTTTTTGAAACAAGTTTGAAATCCTTGTGTCGAGGGTCTTTTCTTATTTTGTTTATCAATTCATTGACTCTCTTTTCTTCTCCTTCAAGAGTTTGGACGAAAGTATTATTGCCAAAAAGCAACATTCCGGTTACACCTAATTCAATATTGTTTTTTCGGCTTTTGGACAATATTTCTTCCAAATCCATTTGCGTGATAGGACGTGTTACCGAACTTATGTATGTGACTTGAATCATTTCTTATCTCATTGCTTTATTACTTGATTCCTATGCCTCTTTTGGCTCAAGGTGTTTTGAAAGATGCCCCTTTAGAAAATTAGCAACATGTTCAAGGTCAAAAGGCCATGCATAATTAATTTTTACATTTGGAAACATTTCCTTAAGTTCATTAATTTCTTCTGGTATTTCGATTTCTGAATGGGATCCGCCAGGAGTGAACATGGTGCATATAATTGTTATATTGTTATTCCCATTTTCCACAAGTATCCTTACAGCTTCCTTTATTGTAGGCGAACAGAATTCGTTGTAAGCAACTTCCAAGTCGCATTCCTCGAGGAGTGGCTTAAGGCTTTCGGCTACGGCTTGCAAACCTGCCTGGTAAGGGTCTGTATCTTTGTTTCTGGGCCAGTTTCTTAATGTTTTATCAATTTGATTTTCCTCATCACTAATCGGAAGATTATTTTTTCGGCGGACAGCTTCAAGTCGCTTTAACTTTGAGACAAGCTCTTCCGGAAAATCGCTGGGTAACCCCCCATGCCCTACCAAAACAATTCCCTTCTTTTCGATGGTCATTTTTAAGCTCTCCTTAAATATAATGCTAAATAATATCGACTCTTATGTAAGAGATCGTATGTAGTGAACCAACTGCCAAATCTTTTTGTCTGACAAATGCTTGTAAGCAGGCATGGAGGTTCCCTTGGATCCGTTCTTTATGATCCAAAATAGTTGTCCATCGGATATTTTCTCCATGGTCCTGCTACAAGTGAAATTTCTAGGTTTTGGGTTCAAATGAATTGACATTGGACCGTTTCCGTTCCCTTCCATTCCATGGCATTGCTTGCAGGCCAAAGGTTTTGCTTTGATTTGCGCTAAAACTTTTCCTTTCTTTAAGTGTCGCGGCTCTTTTCTCAGGGGATTTATCTTTTCCAAATACTCCTTAGGTGCTGTTAATGTATTTCTTTTCTGAGGGCAAACATTTGCAAAACCTTTAACCGGCGAATAAAATAAAATTGTGAATAATAATAGGGAAAAAAATAAAACTAACTTGTTTGTAAATAGGTTCATAATAATATTCTCCTTACCAACTTTATGAAACGACACCAGCCTGACTTTGGATGTAACGTATATATTTGATAATTTCCCTTATCTCTTTTTCTGATACCCTCCTTTTCTGGGAGGGCATTGCTCCTGAGTCAGATCCGTTAACAATAGTTCGGTGAATTTTTCCGTTTGAAAAATTCCTGATATCAAATTTTTCCTGAAGAAAAGTTGGTGCTCTTTTTCCACCCATAGCATCACGGCCGTGGCATGAGGCACAAACGCGATGAAAGTGAGATTGTCCAGCTCTGTATTCTTCAGGCACTATTTGGGCTGGCTCGATTGCACAAGCTGTCATTGACAGCAAAGAAAAAACCAGAATTAAAATAGTTGTGATGTTAAACATCGAATTTTCTCCTGTGATCCTTTTTTTCAAATTAACGGGCCAACCTTTTTTCAATCATTGTTTTTAATGCCTGGTATTCTTTGTTATCGGGTGCTGACTTTATTGCCAGTTCAATTGACTCATTGGCCATTTGGTATTTTTCTGCGCCCATATGAATTAATGCTTTCATGTAAAAAGAGCGAGCCTGTTTCTCTTCATCAGGTTCATAATCCATGGCACATCGAAAGCCCAGACCAATTCCATAAGAGTTATTCATAGGGTCGTTCCAGAATCGATGTGTGGTGGCCACGCTTTGAGAGGGAGCAAACCAGGATCCTCCCCTAATCACTTTCTTTTTACCGGCTGGTTTTTTTTCTTCCTCACCTTGATTTGCGAATGGAACTATATATTGAGGCCCTTGAGGATTTCTTACATCCTGGGAAGTTTTGTAATAATCAGGGGAATACCAGTCCTGTACCCATTCAAAAACATTACCAGCCATGTTGAAAACGCCGTAATAACTCTTGCCTTCCGGATAGGAATCCACCGGAGAGGTAATACCTTTTTTCCCAATTTGGTTTTTTGCGAAATTCCCCTTTGTATAGTCCAACTCATTTCCCCATGGGAATATAGAACCCGCTGGGCCCCTTGCTGCTTTTTCCCACTCAGCTTCGGTGGGCAAACGCTTATTCATCCAATGGCAATAGGCGTTTGCGTCATACCAGTTGACCCCCGTGACCGGGTACTTGGGTCGGTTCAATTCATGATGATCGAAGTAGGCCGGTGCGGGATAATCTGTGGCCTTAATGAATTCTGTATATTGGGAATTTGAGACTTCATACTTGTCAATGTAATAAGCTGACAAATAAATCATGGTTGCCGGACTTTCGTCCCTGAACGCCTTATAGGCTTTAATTTTATTTGCTGATGTTTCGTCAATCCCACGGGTAAAGCCTCCGGGATTGATAAGAATCATGTCTTCGAAAATTTTTTCGGCTTGACCTGGTGTCACCCAGTAAGCCAAAAGTAATGAAGAGATGAAAAAAGTTTTAAAAAACGCTCTCAGCTTTTTTTTGTATATGAAGTTCATATTGCCTCCTTAAAATATGAATTGAGTCAATTTTCTGTTTCGGGTTGAACGCATCGAAAACCAATGCCATCCGTTTTTAGAGCAAAACCCCCTTTGCCTCTGGAAGCAGGTCGTATATCACCTTTGAAACTGTGCCAGGAACCCCCTTTAATAACCTTCAAGATTCCTGCCTTGGGTCCAGGAGGAATACGCGTTGGTCCTGTTTGGTAATAATCCGGTGCATACCAGTCCTTAACCCATTCGCGAACATTCCCCGCCATGTCATGAACCCCATAGGGAGAGTCTGTTTCCGGGTTCGAACCAACAGGCCAGAGAGTTTTTGTTCCACTCCAGTTTTTTTCAAAATTTACTTTTAAATGGGTTGGTTCATTATTTCCCCACGGATAAATGAAACCATTGATACCGCGTGCTGCTTTTTCCCATTCAGCCTCTGTTGGAAGGCGCTTGCCTGCCCAACGACAATAGTCGACGGCGTCATACCAGGTGACCTGAATGACGGGAAGTTTTCCTATATTCTTTTCATTTGAAAGAAGCCCATCGCTGTAAGGATTAGGAGGTTCTTTTCTGCCTGTGGAGTGAATGAAATTCAGGTAGCGTTCATTAGTAACTTCATAAGCATCTATAGAAAAAGCATCAACGAATATTTTCCTTTGGGGTTTTTCGTCAGTTCGTCCTTTTAAATTGGGGCTCCCCATTAAAAAGTGACCCGATGGAATTGAAATCATTTTTACAGTATCTCGATGTTTTAAATTTTCATGACCATTCGCCTGTCCCATTAACATGAGAAAAAAAGCCATTAATAAGGTGCCCTTAAAGGGCAAGAATTTAAGTTTTCTTAAAGGGATCATCTTTTTGACTCCTGACTACCGGCAATTACCTGGTTCGTAATTTTCATAATCTGTCCAATCAGTTTTTTCATGGTTTCCATGTCTCCTCTGTCTTCGGCATCATAAGCTTCGGCAAGCAGACCGCGTGACCTGTGGAGATTTGCCTCCAACTGGGCCTGTAGCATTGGCGATGCCAATGTTCCTCCCAGCGCTGAGTGATGGTAGACTTCCCAGGCTTTTTCAACGGAGATACGCGCTTCAGAAGTTGAATTAACATGAACTTCATTTGATATATCTTTTTCCATGCCAAGTGCAGGAGCTACCCATGACAAAACAAGGATGA
>JAYNIA010000082.1:0-6198 GCA_038108555.1 Nitrospinota bacterium
TTTAAATCATGTGAAATGAATAATAAGGACAGATTATCTTCCTTCTGCAGGGTCTGTAGTAAATTTATAATTTGCGCTTGAATCGAAACATCCAGTGCAGAAACGGGTTCATCGCAAACAATATATTTGGGATTGAGAGCCAGGGCACGTGCAATTCCTATACGCTGCCTTTGTCCCCCAGAGAATTCATGGGGAAATCGTTTCAAATACATTTTTGAAAGTCCTACCTTCTCCATAAGGGATTCTACTTTTTTCCTGAGTTCGGTGCCCTGTGCAAGACCGTGAACCGATAGCGCTTCTCCTATTATTCTTTCTACATTGAATCGTGGGTTGAGGGAGCTGTAGGGATCTTGAAAAATGATCTGCATTTTGTGGCGGATCCTCGCCATTTCTTTTCCCTGCAGACTCAATATGTCAGTGTCTTCAAAAAATACTTTTCCGGAGGTCGGTTCGAGAAGGCGAAGGGTCATACGACCCACCGTGGTTTTGCCACAACCGGATTCGCCTACCAGGCCGAGTATTTCCCCGGAGTTTAATTCGAAGGAAACATCATCAACGGCTTTGACATGCCCTATGACGCGCGAGAGTAGACCACCGTACACGGGAAAATATTTTTTTAAGTTTTGAACCTTCAGTATCGTTTTCATGAGGGTTAGCTAAAAAGCCAGCAGGCGGTTTGATGGGAAGGGTTGTCTTTGTTTAAAACTAATAGATCGGGAATTTCCTGTTTGCATCTATCCATTTTATCCGGACAACGGGGGTGAAATGCACAACCCTCAGGCAGGTAGGCAGGATGAGGTACCGACCCTTGTATCGTCTCCAGTTTTTCGCTGAGGTTGTCCTTGGGTAATGAATTGAGCAAACCCTTTGTATAGGGATGGGAGGGGGATGCGAATATTTCCTCCACCGATGCCTGTTCAACAATTTTCCCGGAATACATGACTGCCACACGGTCCGCATATTGGGCGACGATCCCCAGGTTATGCGTTATGAGCAGAATGGACATTTGCGTTTCTTTTCTTAAGTCATCCAGTAGTCCCAGGATTTGAGCCTGAATGGTTACGTCCAGAGCCGTTGTGGGTTCATCTGCAATTAAAAGGGAGGGGCCGCACACAATAGACATGGCAATCATCACCCTTTGTTTCATTCCTCCAGATAGCTCGTGAGGGTATTGATTGATACGTTGTTCCGGTGAAGGCATGGCTACTTTTTTCAATATTTCCAAGGCTAATATTTTTGCTTCTTCTTCAGATTTATTCTGATGCAGACGAATGGCTTCGATTATTTGATCGCCAATCGTGAAGATTGGATTCAGGGAGGTCATGGGTTCCTGGAAAATCATGGCGATATCGTTGCCACGGATTTCCTGCATCTCTGCTTCTGATGCTTTTAGTAAATCTTTTCCTTTGAAAAGAATCTGGCCATTCTCAAATTTCCCAGGAGGCGTGGGAACCAATCGCATTGCGCTTAACGCAGTCACAGATTTTCCGCAACCGGATTCACCCACCAAAGCGACCGTTTCTCCGGGATAGAGGCTCAGGTTGACGTTGCGGACAGATCGGACAATATTATCTTCGGTATGAAAAAAAGTGCTGAGATTTTGAATATCTAGAAGCGGTTCTTGGGAGCGCATGGATTCGGAGAGATTTTAACCCTCATCGTGGTCGTGATCTCCGTGATCATGTCCGGAATGATCGTCGGGATCATCCAGAATGTCTTCATAGCGGTAGCCATCATCTTCATCGATATCATAACGATTCAACCGGGTATCTATTCTTTCTGACCAGAGGTCGATGCCGCCTTCAAGGCATTTGACATTGGTGTAACCGCGTTGATTCAGCCATTTCAGGAAACTGGGGCTGCGGTCCTGCTTCCAGTCGATCAAAACCATTTCACGGTCTTTTTCAAATGATCCCAAAACATGTTCATTGTTTTCTGCATTAATGATGTGTGATCCTTCAATTTTGGAAATATCCCGCTCCCAGCTTTCACGGATATCCAATAAGACGGGTTTATCCCCTTCGTCAATGCGTTTCTTCAGCTCTTCACAGGTGATGACGGAAATGTTTTTCTCTGAAAACTCTTTATTTAAAGTATCCAGCGCTTCTTGAACCGGGACGTTATGGGTTTTACAAACCGAACTGATGGTTTCCTCGGGTTTGTACGGGGTGACTGGCATTCCAATATGGAATTGCTTGAATAACAAAGAGTGAATTTCAGGGAAAATCCGGTTTGCTTCATCCATAGCAAGATCGGGTGTAAAAGGCCCTTCAATTGTTTCAACTTCGATCTCAGAAATTTTTAAGATGTGATAACCATATTGTGAATGAACAGGACCAATGATTTCTCCGAGTTTATCTTCTGAAATCTCCTGGCCCATGATGGATTGCAGGTTTCCTTCTGGCATCCATCCCAAATCACCGCCATTTTTTTTGGAGGGGCAGGTGCTGTATCTTTCAACGGCATCTTCAAATGGAGTGCCGGCATCCAGTAATTTTTTTGCTGCAACCACATCTTCCATTGAGTGGGTGAAAATCTGGCTCGCTCGAACCTTGATCATTTAAATGTCTCCTGACTTCTGTTTTAGAAGGCATTATGATAGTACTCCGCCCACCGTATGTCAAAAATCAGTTGTTTAATGAGGTTTTTTAGCTATCGAGCGGGTAAATTGAAAAAAATACTATTGAGATGAGAAACTAGGAATCTAATTTAAGGGAAAATAGAAAAATGAAACAAAGAAAAGTATTGTTTTTAGTTCTGGGGCTGCTGGTATCGGGATGTGCGGATGGGTCTTTTTCCCTGAAACGTTTCTTCTACAATTTGAATATGGAGTATCAGCAGGACCAATGCCGAAAAGACCCTGCCATTGACTGCCCGCAGAAAGAGAGCTTCGACGAATATCAGAAAAAACGCGAAGAGCTTTCGAAACAGGACGAAAAAATCTAAACGAATAAAACTGTTGATTTAAGCCGTTTGGGTTTCCAATGTATTAGTTGCAAACAGTTGCCGGTTCCATTGGCGAAGAGGTTCTGCGGCAGATCGGTCTCCAATTCGATCATATAACAGGGCAAGGTTATTGACTGCAGATGCGGTATTGGGGTGTCTGGAACCCAATTTTGTTTTTCCCATTTCTACCGCCTTTTTTCCTAATTGGATGGCTTCTTTATATTTTTCCTCCTGAAACAAATGAACCACTTCCCGATTGAGTTGCATTAATTTTTCTTCTGTTGCTCTCATTTCTTTTCCCCCTACTATTGGTTTTGGCTGATAAATCTTTTTTCCTGTTAAAAAATTAGCAACTTGCGTGCCAAATCCATGGCTCCTGAAAGTCTTGAAAAGCAAGGGTTTATGGAGGGGGAGAGAATACGGGGTTCAATGGAAAAAGGAAAAGTTTGCAGGTTATCTCAATTAAAGGAAAATAGTTCCCAGTGAAGATTTTTGCCTTAAAGCTTTAGAGCTGGGGAATCACCTGAAAGAAAATGAAGAGGCCCACGATGACCATCAATGCAATGATTACGATGAGTTCGGTTTTATACCTTTTCTCTTTAGAGTCTTTGGACATTTGCCAGCCTAAAATTAGTTATTACCGGTTTACTATTTAAGAACGAAAACCTGAAGATGCAAAATAATAATTCTGCTTATTTTGAAATTTGGCGTCAGGATTTGCGTTTTGTGCTGGAAAAATTTCTTGCCTGGCGTTCCGGCACCAAATTTTATTTTATAAAAGTCTTCCTATTTTTTGTTCTATTAAACGACCTTGCCTATTGGTTTGCAATCGCCACCGCTTTCCCTGAAATCATTACGGGCGATGACTTCACTCATTATTCAAAAGTGCAGGTGCCTGTTGCTATACTGGGTGCTCTATTCGATAGCCTGTCTTTATACGTAACACTTCATGTGGTTAAAAGGGCCTTACAGTCCCGCTCCAATTTCAGTTACCTGTCTCATCTCAGTATCGATATGTTGATTGCTATAGCCGCGACTTTTTGGGTTTTGTTTGTTTTTTCCGTTTCGGCTTGGATGGTAAGTTTTGTGCCAGCGGAGAAAGCCGTTGTCAAAGATGAAAGACCGGTAATGGGGAAACGGCAAAATCTTTCAGAACGGGGTAAACTTTATGAGGGTCGTGTGATGGCTGCCATTCAAAATCCCACAGGAAAGTATGAAAGGAAAAATATTTATTTCGGGATAGTGATGGGATTCTCAGCCATAATTCCAACTGCAGTACATATTTCCTGCGCCCTTTTTTCCATGCGATTATTTTTGCATGGTTCCAAAACCTAGGGCCAGGAAGCTTAAATTTTTAAGCCGAGGCAACCCAATAATCTTTTATGTCAGATTAATGACAGTTGAAATCTAATGAGTTTTTTAATCGAATAACTAATAGTACTGGGTGTAAAAAAGCTCTAAACCACCATAAAATAAATGGCTGTGGAAATTGAAGATCCGATGATTCCAGCAGTTACAAATCGACAAATAATTTCTAAAACCATGATAAACCTCCTCCAAAGGGTTAAATGCTTGATTTATCAATAGTTAAAGCAAAAAAGGTGCCATTTGACTCTGGCAGGGCTGGTAACTTTAATTTTCATTGGTTTTTTAAGAAATCAGAGGCTTTTTTAAGGAATGTCATCGTGTATTTTCCAGATTCAGAAAAGGGATAGACCCGGATAATGAGCCGCACAAAATGGAAGAGAAAAATATAGAAACTCTTATCGACCTTGCTAGAAAATTGGGTAAGGGGATTTGCGATACGGGAACTTTTGAGGAGCGATTATCAAAATATTTAATTCTGAAATGGAAATATAAAGGGAATACTTTTTTGCATAAGTTTCCAGGTTCGATAAATGCAACGACATTAAATTATCAGTATTACCAAATGAGGAAAAACTTGCGGGCAGGGGGCCTGGGTCCACCGGTTGAGTTAATGGAAAAATTTTCCGGTTCTATGGAACAATTTAAACTTTTGCAGGATATCTGGAGCCATCTCAGAACAGATGATGAAGGGGGCACTCCTTATGGTGGAGATGTTGAAAAGGGTTAAAAAATTTCTAGAGGAAAAATATAATGAATGATTGGAAACCCAGACAGTTCCGACAGGCAAAAATAAAATGGTGGTTCTGGTTGTTGTTGGCAATTTTTTGTTTTGGCATCTGGTTCGCCCATCAAAGCATCCACCAAATGCGATAGCCCGAGAAACAAGGTCAAAAATGGTGTTATTGTAAATTAAATAATGGAAATTTTTTCTCTAATTGGAGTAAATTCTCATAAACTCCTCACTTTAAAGTTGCTTCCTTTTCGAATGAATTAGAAAATATGGAAAAATAATCTTCGCTGCTTGAAATCTTTTGTTCTTCAAAGTCACTGCCCATTTAGCGCCCCATTTAAAAACCTGTATCTGCCGTGGGGACAATTTTCTTAGCGACCTAACCCCCGACTTCTTCGAGAGTTTCCATCCTTTATCCGAACTTCCTGGGAATAGCACCGGACGGCTGCTTAATAAATTGTCCGAAGAAAAGAGGGATGTTTATCAAACAAAATATTAATATAAATAAAGCCTGGAATCTTTGATAGCTCCTATAAAGTAGAAGAGTAAAACCTTTTTGGATTTAATTCGTTTCTATGAAATTTTTTGTTGCTTTCCAGAATTTTCGGTGGACTAATGAAAGAAGGTGAAAGACAATGGGGAGGTTAACTTTCTTTGAAGGAGTGTTGTAAGCATTATGAAAGAAATTAAAGGTGGCACAACAAAGTATTTGGGAACCCGATTGAGGCAATGGAGAAAATCCAGCTCTTTGAAAGGATACGAGCTTGCCAAGATGATTGGGATCTCCCAGGGGTCATTGTCCGAAATCGAAACCTGTAAATCGTTACCTTCTGCGGATACGATCACCAAGTTATACCAGCATACCAATTTGAACATCATCTGGTTGTTGACCGGGAAAGGACCTATCACGAAATCCCAGCCAGCGCCAGGCGAAGACCCTGCAGTAAGCGAACAATTGGAAGCTTATGGTGAGGATGATAATCTGAACGAATTAATCCAGAAATTGATTCGTACCTATTATCGTGGCGACTCAGAAAAGAAGGCGCATTTGACAGGTTTCCTGATTGGTTCCGACCCGGGAGAGTAAAAAAGAAAGCGGTGTGCAAAAAGTTAACGCGGGTAATAAGTGGATGTTGAAGTGGACTGAAATGTTG
>JAYNIA010000083.1:0-5775 GCA_038108555.1 Nitrospinota bacterium
TTCAACATCGTTGCACCAGCAAAAAGCCAAAACCGTCAAATCCGGTTTATATTTGCGCGCTTTAATATGGAACATTTGAAGTTGTTGCCAAGTACCGGTTCCACCGACTGCAAAATTGATTACCTCAACGGTTCCTGTCACTTTTTTCGATAATTCCCTTTCCCAAACTCCTGCAAATTTTTTTTCAGGGATGACCGCTTCTCCAGCTGCAAAAGAGTCTCCTAACAATGCGATCCGAAACTTTCCTGGAACACGGTTTACAGGATATGCTTTTCCTAGAAGACCATCAGAATTGATCTCTACATACATCCTCACCTTATTTTCCATTAGGAATCCTGTTTTCCCCGGACAATAGACTCTTCCCATTACGGGGTCATGACAAAGGACCCGATTGGGTTCAAATTCCCAAAACAGCCTTACCCCAAACTCCAAAAGTAATAAGAAAAATAGAAGGGGTATTGCCGAAAAGAGGAATAATCGTTTTTTAGAAAAATTTTTAGCCATTTTTTTTATTCAAAGAAACTTCAAAACATTTTATCAGAAATTAACAATTTGAATCCCATCAAAATTGTTTTATTTTTTGGAGTCCCATATGGTTTGAAAAATTATTTTATTGGTTTTACCGACTTTTTAAATGCTTCATAAACCTCATCGACTGAAATTGAATCGGGTGGGTCGAATGGTTCGTGGGCGACCGTAGTGGCAAAGGGGGAAAGAGGGCCGCAGCATTCAACTGGGAACCCGATGTGGATGGAAAGCAATTTCACATCGAAGCAGGAAGCGATATGGGTCAATCCGTTGTCTTGCCCAATATAATAATCGGCTTTTTGAATCATTGCCGAGGAAGGACCCATGGGATAGCCTTTCAAAGGAATCGTTCCTTCATAATCAAAAGGGTTTTCTTTTGAAACAAAGGTGATAATTTTAAAGTCGTGGTTTTGATTGATTTTTTTGATGAGGGAAATAAACCGGTCGTGGGGCCACTCCTTCATTTCTTTTTTGGACCGAGTTTCCGGGGAGAGGATCATCAGCTTGTCACTTTTTTTAATTCCCAGTTCATCGAGCTTTTTTTGAGCTTCCTCAATATCTTTTTCATCCAGATAAATTAAAGGTCTGCGTTCGTGTAAATCTACACCACATTTTTCGGCGTAGATATCCAAAAGGTGTTTTCGGGCTTTCCACCAGTCACGGTTGCCGTTATCGAGAAGAAAGACCAGATCGTGATCTTTGAATTTCTCGCGGTATTTTTTTCGATGTCCCCTTTTTTTCCAGACGTTGTACTCAAAAGGAGTTTCAAAGGCATCGATGTTGGGGTCGTTTTTGATCGTGTTGTAGAAAATTCCATCGCCCACGCCAAACGTTAATTTAGCTTCCGGGTATTTCTTTTTTAAGGCCGCGACCGATGGAGCGGCGGCAATCAAATCCCCCACGCCACCGATCAATCCGACAAAAACCGATTTGGGGTTTTCACAAGTGACCGGCAGACCGATCCATTTTTTTAAGGTGGTAGGAATCATTGAGAAATTATTTGAAATTGCAGCAAGTCAAATCAGTTGTGGCTCTGAAACTCTATGAGAATTGAACGACAAAATCAATGGTTCATTCTTTACTTGAACCGCTTCACTTCGAAACGATAAAGCCCGTAGGATTCGTTTTCCCCGAACCCTCCTTTTTTCAGGCAGACTTTGAGTTGCTGTTCGGCGGATTTTATAATATCGAGATCGGGCAAAAGGACACCTTGTTTTAATTTCCCTTTTACTACGAGACCATATCTTTTGATGTCATGACCTTCCAGATTTTCTATTTTTTCGAGAGGAGTGAGCACATCGACGGAAAATGTGAGGGATGCCAGTTCTTGTTTTTCTACTGGATCAAATCGCGGGTCTTCGTTGGCGGCCTTGACGGCGTTTTGAATAATTTCTTCCGCAAGGTTTTTATATTTCGGGGTCATGGTTCCTATGCAACCACGAAGTGCGTCTTCTTTTTTTATGGATACGAAAGTTCCTGCCGTTTGTTTCAGGTTATCAGGTAAAGGGTCGGGGCAGGGGAGAGGTTTCCCTGTTTTGATATGATGTTCCACCGAGCGAATGGCCAGCTTTACAAGCGGATGCAATAGATTCTCCTTACATTTTAGGAGCGTGTGTTTTGGGAGTTTAATTGCCTACGAGCGCAAGCCCGTCTACTTGGAAGGGACGGGTGGTGCGCTTGGAGCCGTGTGACGGCTGTGGATGTAGTCGGCCACCGCATCGAAATATTCGATGTATTTGGGTTCCGGGAAATCGGCTTTTCTCAAATGCGATTTTGCCCGATCAATATAGTAAAGCGCAAGATTCAGTGTGTAGTCGATAGATTTATATTTGTGCATTTGCTCGACAATGTATTGCACCTCTTTGGGACCGATGTTTTCGTTTTTGATGAATCCTTCGATTTCTTTTTTCAGTCCCCGGTCCGCATTGTGATAGAGATGGTGCAGGGGAAGAGTGACATGGCCTTCTTTGAAATCTGTTCCACGGGGCTTGCCCAACACTTTTTCGTCTGCATCGTAGTCCAAGGCATCGTCCATCAACTGGAACGCCATTCCGAAATCATCACCGAAAGAAATGATGGCTGTTTCCTGTTGTTCTGTAGCGTTTGCGAGCAGTCCACCCAGCCGGGCGCTGACGGATAGGATGGATGCTGTTTTACGGTTGATAACATCCAGGATATGTTTTTCCGTTACTTTGATATTGCGCGCTTCGGCGTATTCGATAATGCCACCTTCAACGAGGATTTTTGTAGCCTCGGTGATGGCCTGAATGATTTTTCTTTCACAGTCCTCGGCCAGAATAAGTATGGCCCGGGAAATTAAAAAGTCACCGACCAGGATGCTGGCATCGGAACCCCATTTTGCATTGACAGTTTGTTTGCCTCTTCTGACGGTGGTTTCGTCGACCACATCATCGTGCAAAAGGGTCGCGGCATGGATGTATTCGACTACGCAGCCATGCTTGACCACAACCTCATCAGCATCGCGGCCACAAAGTTTGGCTGCCAGGAGCGTGAGCATGGGGCGAATGCGTTTGCCACCGCAGCTCATTAAATAGGAGCTGATCCCCGGAATCAGAGGGACATCGGATTTATAATTATCGTTGATTGCTTTTTCGACCTTTGCGAGGTCGCTTTTTAAATCCTGTGTAACGTCTCTGAAATCCATATCTGACTCTTTTTGAGTGAACTTATGATGAAGGGGCATTCATCAATATACATAATATGTAACCCTAAAACCATTTATGCTTCCCTGGTTTTAGACCGTTTTACGAATGGCACCCTTTCATTTTGCTAGTGGGCTGTTTTTAAATCCGTTACTCATTGGAAAGCCTCTAGTTTTATGAGAAATTGAGGGGTTTGTCAAGGCATTTGTGGCCCAACTGGGTTTGCGATATGATTGGAATTGTGTACCTTATTGAACTTAGGGGGTTTTCAGTTCCAGAGGAAAAAACACGGTTTTGGCCCCTGATGTTCGATCTCTATTTGAGATATTTTTTATCGGAGAATATTCCATTTATGGCTTCACCCCTGGTTTCAGTGATTATCCCGACTTTCAACAGAGACTACTGTTTGGAGGAAAGCATTTGCTCGGTTTTACTCCAAAATGGATTTGAGCTTATTGTCGTGAATGATGGGTCCAACGATGATACGGAAAAAGTGCTCGCTAATTTTCCTGAAATTGAGGTCATAAATCTGCCAGAAAATCGTGGAGTATCCTATGCAAGAAATCGTGGGATTGAGAAGGCGAAGGGATCGCTGATTTGCTTTTTGGATTCGGATGATTTATGGGAAAAGGGAAAGCTGGAGTCCCAGGTTCGATGGATGCAGGATCACCCGGAATGCATGGCTGTTTATACCGATGAAATTTGGATTCGAAATGGAGTCCGGGTTAACCCTATGAACAAGCACCAGAAATATTCCGGAGATATTTTCAGGCAATGTTTGCCCTTGTGTATTGTGAGTCCTTCCTCGGTTATGTTACGTAAACCTGTTTTGGATGAGGTGGGCGGATTCGATGAGTCGATGCCGGTATGTGAAGATTACGATCTCTGGTTGCGAATTGCAGTGCGTTATCCTTTTAAATTTTTAAATGATAAATTGATCGTGAAGCGAGGCGGGCATGAAGACCAGTTATCGCGGAAGTACTGGGGGATGGACCGATGGCGTGTTTATGCCCTGGAGAAACTTTTACGCGGTGACGAACTGACCGCACAACAGCGGGAATGGGTGGTCGAAACATTAATTAAAAAAAGCAATATCCTGATTCAGGGATTTGAAAAAAGAGGAAAGACAAAAGATGCCGGATTTTACCGAAGCTTGGTGTCTGAATATTCGATGGATTGGATAAATTGAAAGTTATGCTGAGACATTGGTTTTTGATTGTGGTTTATTTAGGATTCCAGGGTATTGCGGGTGCCGACTCAAAGACAGCAGGAGTCATGCAGAAGCTCCGCGAGGACTGCCAGCAGTTGTTGATTGAAACCTATAAAAGCGAGAACTCC
Organism: Nitrospinota bacterium; assembly: GCA_038108555.1. Taxonomy (GTDB): domain Bacteria; phylum Nitrospinota; class Nitrospinia; order Nitrospinales; family VA-1; genus UBA8687. The sequence goes on from JAYNIA010000083.1 coordinate 4,530, forward strand.
TTTGTTCGTGCGGCTGTGATGAGGGCTGCTGGGGAGTCACATGATCCTGATTTGGTACCTCTCCTTGAAAAAGGAATACACGACTACTACCCCACCGCACGGTTATTTGCCTTACAGGGATTAAAAGAAGTTTCCTCTTCCGCAGCCCTTGCAGCGGCGCGTGAGTTGACCGATGACTCGGATATTTGGGTACGCAGTGCCGCAGTGGAAATGTTGGGGGATGAGGGAGGATCTGGAGCAAAGGAGGAAATTCGCGGGTACCTGAAATCTTTTGATGTGCCCATGAAGCTGGCCGCATCCGCAGGGCTGGTCAAGCTGGGGGAAAATGAATATATGGAAGAGGTGTTAGATCCATTGACCCATCCCATTCCAGACCGCCGCTATCAGGCCATAGGATATCTGGGCAAGATAGGGGGGGAGAAGGTGTTGCCGCATTTGGTTAAACTGTTCGACCATGCAGAGCCGGAGATGGTTTATTACAGTTTGAAGGCTTTGGAAGGGAAGGCCACCCTGGAAATGTTGCCCAGATTGCGAGAACTGGCCAAACATTCCAACGCATCCATCCGTCAGGCGACGGCTATGGCTATGGGTAATATCAAAAATGCAGAAGAAGATTTAATTCCACTTTGTGCTGATGAAGATGGTTTGACCAAGCTATCAGCCGCTGTTGCTTTGAATCAGATCGGTTCTGATTCCTGCCAGGTGGTGTTTGAGGAATTACTGAGTCATGAAGACTTTAAGGTGCGTAGCTCCATGGCTCGTGTGTTGGGGAAAACCCCTATTCCCCAGAGACTGAAAATATTGACGGCTGTGTTGAAAGATTCCCACTCCCGCGTTCGAATTGCTGCAGTCAGAGGTGTGGGAATGATAGGAGGCCCTGAAGCCTTTCCCTTGCTTGTGAGAATGCTGGAAGACCCCAAAGAAGCCATCCGCGCCTATGCTGCTGGGAACCTGATTCGCCTTTTGAATTAGTACCCCAAACTGACTTCACCTGAATCGAATGCGGTTTCTTCTCCTAATTCATTAACGATGACCAGCCTTCCTAGGGTGTCTAGTCGAAGAGCCTTTCCAGAGATACTTTGGTTGCCCTTTTTAAGGGCAATGGTTTTTCCAAACAGGTCGGTGTTATGACACCAGTTTCTGATAATATTTTCCGGTCCGTTATTTTGGAGTTCCTCGTACTGCAAATCCAATTCCGCGACCAGGTGTTTGATTAAAGAAGTCCTGTCGATATTACGGCCTGATT
>JAYNIA010000084.1:0-4876 GCA_038108555.1 Nitrospinota bacterium
TAAGCTTTTTTGATATTATCGTCGAGCCATTCCTGTTTGTCCCAACTACCATATTTTGCTTTCAGTTTTGGAAGAACCGCATCCAGGGTTTCCTGCAACGAACTTCCTTTTTCAATCTGTACCTTGACGTTCCGGGTAAGATCGATCAGGTAATGTTTCATCGCAATAAGGACCGGCTTTCCACCCGGATCGCCGTGACCGGGAATATATATCTCGGCATCCAGATCCCCCAGGTAGTTGATTGACTTGATCCACTCTTCAATATAAGCATCACCCATATATGGAATGCGCCGGTTTTGAATCAAGTCTCCCGTAATCAAGGTCTTTAAAGCTTCAATATAAATGAACAAATCTCCATCGGTATGGCCCTTCACATGAATCAATTGCAGATGATATGCCCCGACATAGAGATCCATCCTTTCCCGGAAAATCAGATTGGGTGGAGTGACCACCGTTTCCTCCATCCCCGGAATATTACGTGATTTAAAAACTTCGAGATGATCCTTGCCTGCTTCAAACTCCAGAGCCTTGCGAACATTCTCGTGAGCAATAATCGTATGACTATCTTTGAAAACCTGATTTCCAAAGGTGTGGTCACCGTGATAGTGTGTGTTGATGGTATATAAAACCGGTAAATCGGTTTGTTTGCGGATCGCTTCTTTAACTTTTTCAGCTTCTGCAGGAGTAACTCGTGTATCCACAACCACCACTCCTTCCTTGGTGACCAGGAAAGTGGAGTTGGAGTTGACCCCTTCACCATGCGTCACGGTGAAAAGGTTGCGCCAAACCTCCACGGTTCTGGGTTTTTCTGCCCAAGCCACACCCGAGCAAAAACAAACACTTAGAATTACTACCATCCATCTCAATCCACGCATAAAAACCATCCTTCAAAAATATTAAATTAGAGTTCTGAATCCTACCACAAGACCCGGTCCTGGAGAAATGCGGCGCGGTTAGGTACTCCCGGTTTTGAGAATAAACCTTTTGGCCCCTGCCAGCGGGTGTGTTACTTTTACCTCATGGAATCGCTCAATAAGAAAAAATACGATTTTCTTTTATACCTTCTGGAAACCGGGGATGCCATGGTATGCCTTGATGCCCGATTGCCGGAAGTAGATGTCCCTAAGAATCAGAAGAACAATTCATCATTAAACCTGATTTTTAATTTGAATTTCAGGCGTCCGATCGAAGTGAATGAAGATGCGATTTCCGCCACACTGGCCTTTAGCGGCCGGCCTTATAAATGTTATCTCCCCTTTGAAGCCGTGTGGGCGATTTATGATCCGAACATGAAAAACGGGCAGGTGTGGGAAGAAAGTATCCCGCCTGACATGAACCTGGCCGACCAGATCGTAAGCGGGATCACCGATCAACCTCCAAAAATACCCGAGCCGAAACCTGAGAAGAAATTTAAATCCATTAAGACAGGTGGTAAAACCAGCGCAGAAGGTAGACCCGGTAGCGGGAGTACCCCCAAAACACCAAGGGACCGCAGCCACTTGCGCGTGATTAAATAGCAGGATTCTTTTTGAGCAAAATCAGGGTCAACCTGAGCCCCTCGAAGGGTGATCAGTTGCGCCTATGCTTCGATGAACTCGGCATGACCTAAAAGTAAAATGGCATAAAAACCAGGGCTAAAATAAACCATTGTTTACCATTTTCTTTACAAAGGCTTAGGGATAGATTAAAATCGGCCTCTTATCTGCTTATCAAAACAAAATATGGTGGGCGTAGCTCAGTTGGTAGAGCTCCGGATTGTGGCTCCGGCGGTCGCGGGTTCAAGCCCCGTCGCTCACCCCATTTTTCCAAGTGCACATGCGAAGGTAAGCAGTCCTCCAAAAGCAGGGACTCAGGGCCTTATCAATACTTTGAAAAGCTTTCTTGTAAACTCTGTTCATGAATTGGAAACTCAAGGATGAATGTTGTTCCTTTTCCTTCTTCGCTCTCAATAAAAATGTGTCCTTCATGGTCTTTAACAATGCCATGAATTACTGACAAGCCTATTCCAGTTCCCTCCCCTTCAGGTTTGGTAGTGAAAAAAGGATCAAATGCTTTTGACTTTACTTCCTCATTCATTCCCACCCCTGTATCGCTAAATACAAACTGGCAAAAATTTTGCCCTTTTCGGTCAACCTCATTACAACCAACGGTTATAACTCCTCCTTTTGGCATGGCATATTTCGCATTGTTCAACAGGTTAAAAACTACCTGTCTCATTTTATCTTTATCCAATAAAAGGTCGATGGACTCGCCCCAGTTTCTCTTAATCTCAATAGAGTCCAGTTTAAATTCATCTTCAACGAGAACCAGAACATCCTCGACCACTTCACTCAGTGTGCAATTTTCTAATTCTTTGCTGGACGCCCGCGAAAACGCCAATAAGGAACTTAGTATTTTTTGAATGCGTTTTATTTCAAAATCCATCTTGCTGGCAAACTCGCTAATTTCCGGATCTTTCTCATGTTTCCTTTTCAACATCTGGTTTCTGACTGAAATTATATTTACCGGATTCAAAACTTCATGGCTAACCCCAGCGGCCAATTGACCTATGCCAGCCAGCTTTTCAGAGGTCAACAGTTGCTTTTGAACTTTCTGCAACTGGAATTCTTTCTCTTTTTCCAAAGTAATATCATCCCGTATGGAAATGAAATGGGTAATTTTATTTACATCATTGACCACAGGAGAAATCACTACAGATTCCCAATAAAACTGCCCATTTTTCTTTTTATTTTTAAGAACCCCTCTCCATGGTTTTCCGGTAAAAATGACCTCCCATAGTTGTTTGTAAAACTCCGGAGTTTGAGTTCCCGATTTTAGGAGATTGGGATTCATGCCTATAACATCGTTCAGGGAATAAACTGTTATTTTTTCAAAAGCGGGATTCGCAAAAATTATAAATCCGTCCACATCTGTCATTAAAATTCCCTGGGGAACCTGGTCGAGTGTGTGAGTTAATTTATTAACCTCTTTATCTGCCAATTCCCTTTGCTTATCCAGCAACCTCAAAGAGAAGTAATGGCTTATTTCCCCTTTGATATCTTTTAGAGGGGAAATTTGCAGGGTTTCCCAATACAAGGTTCCGTTCTTCCTGCGATTAAAAATATCTCCAGTCCAAACATTGCCGGATTTAATGGTTTTCCAAAGGTCACTATAAAACTCGGGCGGGTGTTTTCCGGATTTTAGTATTCTTGGATTCTGACCCAACAATTCTTCCCTTGAATAACCGGTCTTATTCAGAAAAGCGGAATTAACATATTCAATATTTGCTTCTTTATCTGTAATGGCAACCGGGTTAGGACTTTGGTTCATTGCTTCAGTCAATATATGTATGCTTTCTTCACGCTTTTTATTTTTTACACAAGCAATAGCAACCGTCCAAATCGCAAACAACGCCAAAAATCGGTTTGCCAGCACTTTCCACAACTCTCCCCCGGCAGGGGACAGAAAAAAGCCCAAAATAGTAAGAACCGAACCAAGTACAGCAGTAAAATAAATCGCTTTTTTATTTTCTACTTTATAGGAGAGAAGAACAATAATGATGTAAGGAACACCCCCCGCTACTCCCAGAGGAACCATGAGGTCTATGGTTAAAATGAGGATGGAAACACCAAAAATGAAAGCCAGATACATACCTGAAAACCTCCATTAAATTTTTTCTAACCTTTACTACTAGTGTAATCCCAAGTAGATTGACTTGCAATAGTGAAGACTTTATAGGATTTCCAAACAAGCAAGTTTCACCAAACTGTGACAAAAATGCATGAACACTTGGGTCGCTGCAAGAAAACTAAATATCTTGGAGCCGGGAATCTATATCCCTCAAAGGATATAACAACCCAGCATGCTTTTTGTGAAGGTGAGAAGGATTGAGCCCCCAGCTTTCAACCAAATACGTTAATGTAAGGTAGAAAACCGATGGTCTTCCGAGGGGACTTCAAGAAATAATTTGAGGCTATTACTACCAAGTCCCAATTGAGGGGGATAAATCATCCTGCTCAATTATTTGGGATAAATTAAATCAGAGTAGCTCCAAACAGCGCCTGCCCAACCAAGTAGAAATACAATAAAATGGCTAATGAATGTTTTCATGGCTCTCTCCCTCGAGTCTTACTCAATAATTTTTGAATTTGATATCAAAGATCATCGCAATTTGCTTGTCAGCATCAATTTTTTACAGACCGCTCGTCCTTTCCCCGTTGCATGGCTGCATGAGGAGGAGAAACAGGGGAAAGGCAAGCGATCCTTGGGCTCACTTATCTTTTAAACCTAATCTGCAACCCTTTTCCCAAAAAGCACCCTATATTTAAGATAAGACCCATAAATTAAGTTCGCATTATACCAAAGTTAATAATAATTAATCATGCTAAAATGCGTTTTAATTTTAAAACCAAATATATTTTTGAATTTAAAGGCTTTTGAATTTCATTCTCCGGAATCAATTAATTTTTTGATTCCGCAAATGATGTCAGAGAGTTTTAGGGTACGGTGCTAATCACCTAATTTATCAGCCTGATTCCAATCACGGTAGGATATATGGGAATACAAATTCGGAAAAACAGGTTTTAAATTTGAAAATGAAATAAAGAAAGAGGATGTGATCTAAACCAAGATTTTTAAGAATTGTCCGGAAGGATAGTAATAAACATGGAACCTTTTCCCGGATGGCTTTTTGCAGTTAAGGTTCCACCATGTTGCTGGACAATCTTTTTGCAAATGGAAAGCCCAAGACCGGACCCTTCATATTCACTTTTTCCATGCAATTGTTGAAAAGGTCGGAATATTCTATCCAGGTATTTTTCATCAAAACCAATCCCGTTGTCTTCCACACATATCTCCCATTCATTATTTTCATTCTTTCTTGAAAGAAAATTTATTA
>JAYNIA010000085.1:0-4324 GCA_038108555.1 Nitrospinota bacterium
ATAGCCATGATTGCCATTGCCGTTATCATTTCTACCAGGGTGAAACCTTTTTGATTTTCAGGGAAACGCTTCAACCTATTTAACCTTCTATCTGGTGACATTTTGTTTCCTTTGTTCGTTCTTATTATTTCACGAGCAAAATAGAGGCCAAAATTATTCACCCAAATGGGGGATATCCGATACCATTTTATTTTCAATGGTTTGTGGGGTAGGAATTTTTTTACCCCACAAAAATGGGATATAAAAAAAATTATGAGCTGAGCTGATTTTATCTTATTTTATACATTTTTTACGTTTTTCGCACATATATTATTGGAAAAACGACATTGGGGAGGGTGGAAAATGCTTCTATTTTTGTGATTTAGCAGGGGGTTTGAGTGCCTCTTCAATTTGCTTGAGGAATTCCTCTTCCTGGATGGCCTGACCTTTTAATCGATTCGAAAGATGGTTGACTTGAACGCGGGTGTTGTCACTGAGCAGGGGCTTTACCTTCTTGAGTTCTTCATCCTTTGCAATTATGCCTTTTAAGAAACCGGAAATTTCTTTCAATAAAGGCAATGTTTCTTTAGATATTTGTTCCACCAAGGCTTCTTTTTGAGGGATGGTATCAATGACCGTGTTCCTCAAAACCTTCCATTTTCTTTTTCCTGCATTCCCATTGCTCAATGGCCGCTGGTATATGGCATCATAACGAGGCATGTCTTCTTCAAAAAAAGCAATGACAGATTCCAGAGCGCCCCTTTCCGCATCCGTTAGCTCTTTGGATTCTTTTTCGGGTTCAAGTGGATTTTCCCCGATTTCTAAAGGGGGAGCTTCATCCTTTTTTTCTTCTTCTTTTCGAGGCTGCGAAACGGTTCTTTTTTTCTCAGCTTTGGGCAGGGACCTGAATTTCAATTTATCTTCACGAAATTCCTCAGGCACACGATTGGGATCATCAGTAAAATGGATTTTTCCATTTTCGTCTTTCCATTTATAGATTGCTGCCTCCGATCCGGCCTCTAAAAAAACCAGAAAGTAGATTGCAAAAACCAGAAAAACTATTTTTTGGATCATGGGGTTCATGATTTTGCTCTTAAAATTTATTGAAGCAACTTTATAATTTCCGCCTCCGGCATATCGTTTACAATTTCTATTTCCCCAATTTCTTTTACAAGAATAAATTTTATTTTATTGTTCATCGTTTTTTTATCGTGATAAAGAGATTCAATGATTGCCCCTGAGTCCAGGTCGGGCAAATCAAAAGGCAAACCAAATTTTTTCACAAGCGCATTGATCCGTTGCGGAACCTCCTCCGAACACTTTCCAAGCTGATTTGAAAGTTTGGCAGCATAAACCATTCCAATGGCCACGGCTTCCCCATGAATGTAACGGGAATAATGGGTCAAAGCTTCGATGGCATGTCCCAGGGTGTGGCCAAAGTTCAAAATCATTCGATAATGACTTTCACGCTCGTCTTTTTCTACCACCTTGGCCTTGATCGCGCAGGAGGTTTTAATTATATGGGCCAGGCATTCCCTATCCAACTGCAGTATTTTTTGCGTGTTATTTTCCAGGTAATCAAAAAGATTGGCATCATAAATGACACCATATTTGATCACTTCGGCGAGGCCGGCTCGAAACTCATTTTCAGGAAGAGTTTTCAAAGTATCCAAATCTGCTAAAACCAAACGGGGCTGATAAAAAGCTCCGATCATGTTTTTTCCTTTTGGATGATTGACCGCCGTTTTCCCACCGACACTGCTATCCACCTGGGAAAGCAAGGTGGTCGGAACCTGAACGAATGGAATACCCCTCTGGTAAGTTGCGGCAATGAAACCCACCAGGTCTCCAATAACACCGCCGCCCAACGCAACCAGAACTGATTTACGATCGCATTTTGAATCTAATAGGCGGTCATAAATTTTTTCCGCCTGTTGCAGAGTCTTGGAAGTTTCACCCTCAGGAACTTCGATCACATCGGTGGACCAACCCTGCTCTTTAAATCCCTGCAGAATCTTTTCACCATAAAGACTTAAAAGAGAGGGATGAGTGATTAAAATTATTCGGCTGGGTTGAAGAACCTGACTGAGGCATTCTCCTGCCTTTGGAAGAAGCTCTGGACCGAGGAGGATATCGTAACTTCTTTCTGCCAGGTCAATATTTAAACGTTGCATGCAAGGGAAATCATTTTCTGGGGTTTTTGAAATTTAATATACCTATTTTCCCTTAATTGTAATCATTGTCAACAATGGTCGGAGTTACAAATACAAGAAGCTCGTTAATGGTATCAGACTCATTAAAACTTCTAAACAAAACCCCCAAGAAAGGAATCTTTGAGAAAAAAGGAACCTCTTTCTTATTTTCAGTTACGTTACTGGTATAAATCCCTCCAAGAACCGTGGTGTCTCCATTTCCAACCAAAACTTCAGTATGAGTTTCTTTTGTTGTAATGGTGGGTACGTTATTAACGGTATTTGTAAAATCAGCAGCATTATTGGTTGTATCAATGGTCATATAGACTCTTTCATCAAAAGTCACATGGGGAACTACCGTCATACTCAATTCGGCATCTACGAATTCAATGGTCGTTCCATCGGTAGAAACGGTCTGGTAAGGAATTTGCCGACCGCTTCTAATCCGCGCTTCTTTATTGTCTGCCGTGGTAACTTTAGGACTGGATAGCACCCGTCCTTTACCCTGAGTCTCCAGAGCCTCCAATTGCATTTGCAACGAAACTCCCTTGGCAATGCTACCAAGTGTCAGTCCAAAACCAGCTACATCACCCAGTCCTGCGCCCCCAATATTTGTAGACTGTGGCAGGTCAACCAGAAAGTTCCTGCCTGTAGTCGCTGAATCTGGACTCGCCAACAGGGCAGCATTCGCGTTATTGGTTTGTGCCAGACTTCCGGTCAGACCCCATTGAACCCCCAGTTCTTGTGTGAAGGATTTACTTATTTCAACAATTTTTGCTTCAATCAATACCTGCGCTGTGGCCACATCGAGAACCCGAATCGTCTCCAACATATCATCAACATGATGCCGAAGGTCATTCAGGATGATTGTATTGGTTCGAGCGTCTACGGTGATACGAGCATCTACCCTTGTACTTTTTAATGCGTTCAGACTCGCTGACAATTCCGCAATGTTGGCATTATTAATTCTAACCACTTCCGTAACAAGTTCCTGCGCATTTCTTTGAGTTGCCAGATCAGTTGCAATTCTCGCTTTTTTAGCGGTTCGTGCCGCTTCTTCTGCTGCCAAAGTTGCCTGTGTGGCAACGCGAACTATGTTGTTTCCCAGACATTCCCGACCCAGGGCATTATTTGCCAGAATAACTTCCATAGCCTCATTCCAGGGGACATCTGTCATTCGCATATTGACGGTACCGGTCAATCCAGGCGAAAGAATAATATTGAAACCACTGATATCTGCAAAAATCCGGATCAGGTTTCGAATGTCTGCATCCTGGAAATCAAGGGTGATGGTTTCTTTTTTTCCATACAGCATCGGGTAACAGGTATCATCGGGAGTTTTTTCATTTTCGCTTAGAATGGTTGCTTCATCTTTAAGATCTTCCGCCTCACTTTTTTCAGCTTTATTCTTCGATGGACTTTCCTCCTGAGCTTTTACCATTTCCATGGCTTCTGAACTCAACCGAATAACCAAAGTATTTTGGGTGGGTTTGAGTATTTCATATTCCGCAGTCTTACTTAGAGCAATTTCAAGACGCAAAACCCCTGCCTCTTCAAAATGCAATGGACGAATGGAATTGACCAAACCCTTGTTGACCTGCATTACTCCCGACAGATTCCCTTTTTGCATGTTTGGGAAGTCCAGAACCAGACGAAGTGGATTGAGCAATTTGAATGCGGTGTATTGAATGGGCTGCGAAGCTTCAATATTGACCACCGCGTCATTGCTTCCTGTTGAATCGGTATTCAAGGCAACAATTCTTCCACTTGGATTCGAAGCCTGCGCCTGCACCAAATTGGGCTGGTCAAAACCGGAACCCATTAAAGCGGTAACCCAAAAAATAAATATCAAGGATTTTTTGAAAAGGTTCTGTTTCATAATTAACTTCTATCCTTTTTTAAATTTTTTGTGCAAACTCAATCGTTCGCTGTCGGGTTAAAATATTTCCCAGATAGTCACGAGATTTTTCAATCACAATTATTTTTTCAGGCTGCACTTCATCTACAAACCCAAATCGCGGTCCAATCAAGTCCCCTTTATCAACCACATGCCCTTTATGGTCAGCTGTTTCAACCAAAGCCAGGGTTTTTGTGTCTTTCGAAATGATTCCCGTCAGTTTCAAATTTTCATACTCTGCCTGCAATGGAGTTTT
>JAYNIA010000086.1:0-4069 GCA_038108555.1 Nitrospinota bacterium
TGACCAAAAAAGTCACTGCTTTCGGAAAATTTTAACCAACCGAAACAAAGTCTGGCCTATTTTTTATTCAAAAGTTAAACAGGCACTTCATACTTTTTGCGGCTTATTTCCTATTTCAGAAAAATTTATCGATTTTATAAGGTGCGTTGGATGGTTTTTTGAGCTGGATTCAACATTTTACCTAGCGGATGGGGGATAAACCAGAAACCTTGATTTGATTTCGAACAAATTACTTATAAAACCGCTGCCCTATTTTCCTATACAAAATTGACCAAAAATTTTATCCAGTAAATCTTCAGCAAAAGTTTTTCCAAGAATTGATCCCAGATGCTCCATCGCAAGATTAACATCTACAGCAATGAGTTCTTCCGAATAACCGGAATCCAGACTGTTATATGCAGCATCTAAAGCCGTAGCTGCTTTATGCAAATGGTCACGATGTCGTTCACGCGTTATGACAATGGACTCACCCTGCCGATCCCCTTTTACCGCATAGTTGTAAATTGCATCCTTTAAATCTTCAATACCCGATCCGGTTTTCGCCGAAACCATAATGGGAGTTTCATCTTTAAGGAAGTCTTTAATATTTCCCTTGTCCCATTCCGGTTCGAGGTCGGACTTGTTTAACAAAATGCATTTGGGTTTATCGCCTACTTCACCCATCAACAACTCATCATTTCCATCGACCGGTTGCGAGGGATCAAATACCACCAACGCAAGATCAGAATGTTCCAGGGCATTTTTGGTCCTTTGAATTCCTTCTTCCTCAACGATTTCCGGTTGGTCTCGCAATCCCGCAGAGTCAATCATTACTATATGAATGTCTTTGATACGAATTCTCTCTTCCAAAGTATCCCGTGTCGTCCCGGGAATATTCGTAACGATGGCACGGTCCTCTTGCATGAGGGCATTGAGCAAACTGGATTTTCCAACATTGGGTTTTCCAACCAGGGTGACACGCATGCCTTCACGAGCTATTTTCCCGTGTCGAAAGGAATGGATCAGCGTGAGTATTTCCTTCTTTGTTTCCTCAATTTGTTGTCCGGTAATTTCACGGGATTGAAACGTCAAGCCTTCTTCGGAAAAATCTATCGCTGCCTCCAACTGCGCCTGCACAGCGAGCAATTGGTCTAATAATTTGCCGATTCGTTTCGACAGCCCTCCTTTTAATTGCGAGACAGAAGAGTTCAAGGCTCTATCGGAAGCCGCATCTATGAGATCGGCGACGGCTTCGGCCTGGGTTAAATCCAAACGCCCATGAACAAAGGCACGCCGGGTAAACTCCCCGGGTTCAGCCAATCTTGCACCCTGCTTTAATATCAATTCCAAAACCCTTGTAGACACCAGGGTTCCGCCGTGACCACTGATTTCAACCACATTTTCTCCGGTAAAACTTTTGGGTTTTTTAAACCAGGTTATCAAGACTTCATCAATGACACGATTTGTTTCCGGGTCACGAATCTCGCCAAACAAAACTTTTTGAGCGGGAGGTTCTTTGCTCGATATATCAAGGTTGGAATGAAAAATTCTGCGCGCAATGGTAAGAGAGTTCTCTCCACTTATTCGAATGACACTAATTCCCCCTTCTCCCGGAGGGGTTGCTAAAGCCGCAATGGTATCGTTGGTTTCCATCTCAAAAGAAAATTAAATTAAGCTTTTTGACATGTAAACATACCACAGGTGTTCATGCCTGGCTTTTCTTTTAAGCAAGCTAAATGTAAAGGAAAGGTTACCAGGGTTAGTGGACAGAGGCCGGGGCGTTGCGCATTTCTTCAGGCAAGAGGTAGTGACGGGTGTCGTAATCCATATTGGTGAGCACGAATTGTTTTGCAACACATTTATCTTTATTAATTATCAGAGGAGCAATGAGGTTTGCTGTCATTTCCGCATAATTTTCCGGAATGGTCACAATGGCCCGCGTCAAAAACGGATCATCCCCTGTCAACTGCACGCGTTTCTTATCTTCTCCAGAAAGTTTTAGCTTGTAATCTGGCAAATACAAAAATGGATCGGTGATAACAAATGCCAGATGTGAAGATTTCAGGGACTGCATCCATTCCATCGGGCTTTCTACATTGGGATTAAAAGGCAGCAAAGTAAACTCTGTTTCCTTTTCAAATCCGTACAACCCTTCTGGAAATTTAATGATTTCCTTTTCAGGAACATCAATGCTGCCAAAGCGGGTGGTATCAACCTTCATTTTTTTAATTTATCCTTCATCAATTGAGATACTTTACCAAGATCGAACTGCTGAGAAGAAGCTGCAGATTTATTTTCCTCTTTAATTCGGAGAAAAACCTCTTCCCGGTAAATTTTTGTTTCACGGGGGGCATCTATGCCCAGGCGAATGTTCTTGCCCTTTACATCTATAACGGTTATTTTGACATCTTCATTAATTTTGATGCTTTCTCCGATTTTTCGGGTAAGAACCAGCATAGGGCGGAATCCATTCCTGAAATACTTGAGGCAAGGTTCAAAAGACTACAACCCCGGCATTATAACAAAAAAGTTCTGAAAAAATAATAATTTATGGCCCCAAAGGAAATTGACACCGGTTGGGGATTATGATAGGTTTCGCTCTTTTATCAGCAAATTCAGTGTTGGGACGGTAGCTCAGTCGGTAGAGCAGAGGACTGAAAATCCTCGTGTCGGCGGTTCGATTCCGTCCCGTCCCACCACTTTTCCTCCCTATTTCAAATTTTGGACATATTTGCTTCCGTTCATAACCCCCGAATTCCCAGATTTTCCTATAGCTAAAAACGTAAAAACCCGTTACAAATCAATACTAAACTGAAACAAAATTGTGACACCCATTTCCCCGGAATATTTTTAAAATAGGATTGGGATAATATGAAAAACCTTAGGGGTTTTTGATATGTTATAATTTCTATTCCTACCCCTTTAGATAAATTGTTCCATAGAGGCCTAAATTGACGGATAACGAAGATAAAAACACGGATCCTCTTTCGGAAGGGGATTATAAAAAACGAATTGCAGAGCTTGAAAAGGCCAATAAGGACCTAGCGGATGCTAATCGCGCAAAGTCTACATTTTTGGCAAATATGAGCCATGAGCTTCGAACTCCTCTCAATGCCATTCTTGGATATAGCGAATTGCTGGAAGAAGTTGCAGATGAGCTGGAAATAGAAGATGAAATTGGCCCCGATATAAAAAAAATCCATTCCTCAGGAAAACATCTGCTTGCCATCATCAACGACATCCTTGACCTCTCCAAAATTGAGGCAGGGAAAATGGAATTTTACAGTCAAACTTGTAATTTAAAATCCCTTGCCGATGAAGTCAGTGAAACTGTTCAGCCCATCATCAGTAAAAATTCCAACAAACTGAAACTCAATCTCGATAAAAACCTGGGGTCTATTTCAGTGGATATTACCCGGTTACGTCAGGTGCTGTTTAATCTGCTGAGCAATGCTTGCAAATTCACAGAAAATGGTGAAATCACATTTACCATAATGCGAAAAACGGTAAATAAAGCAGACTGGATCAATTTCACCATTGCGGACACGGGAATCGGCATGAATGAATCTCAGGTTGAAAAACTATTCCAAAGCTTTTCCCAGGTTCATTCATCAAACATCCAGAAATATGGCGGAACAGGACTGGGACTGGCCATCACCAAACGAATTTGTGAAATGATGGGTGGAGATATATTTGTAGAAAGCCAGCCCGGTGAGGGCTCAACCTTCTCAGTTCACCTGCCTGCCCACATGCCTGCTGTAACAACTCCGGAAAAAATACTCCAGGGAATTGGGAAACATAAAAAGGATGCCGAGGAGGCGAGTCCCGACCCCAAAGAAAATATCATTCTTGTGATTGACGATGATCCAATGATTCACAGCCAAATGAAACGTGCCTTTGAAAAGGAAGACTATAAAATTGTGTGCGCTTCAGACGGTGAGGAAGGGCTGACCCTGGCGCGCAAACTTCACCCAACATTGATCACACTCGATGTCCTGATGCCCGGAATGGATGGGTGGACCGTATTGACCAAGTTAAAAGCCGATCCTGAAGTGGCAAACATTCCCGTTTTTGTTATTTCAATGGTGGA